>NZ_CM178590.1:0-1007629 GCF_058545285.1 Vibrio sp. KMM 9700
AACTTTCCCTCTGTAAGATAGTTTGGAGGTGTCGTTCGCACCAACAGCTTGCGCCATTTTAACTTTAAACAAGCGCGCTTTTTCTTCTTGAAACCTGAAGAACTCAGCCAATTGTGTATCGATTTTGCCACCTAAAACTTCCTCGATCACTTTACATTGGTTCATGCGTGACGCAATAGCATTATGTATATCATCCATGTAGCTATTTTCTTGGTTGCTAATATAAGCGATTAAAAAATTTGTTCTAGCTAAATTAAAATAAATAAAACCAGGCCAAACGATGTCTTCTGATGAAATAGCCAAAGCTTTGTTATAATGTTGTTTGGATTTATCTAAAAACGACAGAATATCATTTAAATGATAATAACCTGATTTGAGCGTATCTAACACCATTACGCCGTCTTTTGAATAAAAATCAACACGCTTTAAATCTAGAATCATTAAAATTTCATGCATTGCCTTTTTGTGGTAATACAAGCCAAGGTAGTTATGATAGATAGTTTGCGTGACATTATTTTTTAAGATCCCACCACGTATATGCAAGAGATCCGAATGCACATTCACCTCTTCATTCACAATCACTTGCTGATACTTGACAATAGCTTTAAACAGCTTCGATGCTTCATGAATTTGAATCAAACTGCCTTTATTCAGCGAGTCATACTTTTTTACTTTACGATCAAGTAACTCCAGTACTTTTTGCATTCTTTTATGGTATTGATTCGAATCAGATTCTTTGGATTTAAAGACAGCAGGAAAGACAATAATCAAATCGATCATATATTGCAGCGTATCGGCAAACTCTGACGCTGTGCCTGATTTAGTTTTTAATTTCAATTCAATATCACGCATCACAGCATCTTGCAATGACAAAGCTTTTGTTTGATCATAACGGCTGACAAGCTCTGGTAATGAAATACTATACCCTTCATTTTCAAGAATATTTCCATCCATCTTACTGATGTTGTTAACACTATCAATCGACATATAAGTTCGCAGTGCAACCAACAATGCCGTCAAAGAAATAACATAACTGCCAATCGAAAACGAATAATCAGCAACATCTTTGGTCCGTTCAAGGTATAAATAGAACTCATACCCTGCGACAGACAATACAGCTAAAATAACGAACAGTATTTGAATAAGGTTTTTCACTTAATTCCCTTCTAAATGAACATTCTTTGAAGTTTTATTAGATTTGCAAAAACCGTACAAGACAAAGCTAAAGGATAATAACTGCTGCGCCATTAAAATAGGTTTATCTTGTAAGAACATTAGACTCGCCATACTCAGGTTCATCAGCATAAAGAATAGCCAACCATTTGGGCTATTTTTTGCCATATAAAAGCTTCCAAGCAAGAAGCCAAGCATGACGCCAATCTCTAAAACTTGGCTGATTGAGGTGATCCCAGCGTGAAGATACATACTATAGAATAGGCCAAATAAAAGTGACCCATAAGTCGATAAGGCAACGATTTTATTAAAGATTCGGTGCGGTTTTTGATGGTTATAGTAGGTGTTATAAAGCCCCAAAAGCATAGCTGGGATGCCACCGGCTTCAATAGAAGCTGCAATCCAATTTTGGTGTGAGACGAGAATAATCACCCAAGCTGGCACGCCTAAAATATAAATCGCCCAACCAATGAGTTTTAATTTCTTTTTTAAATCAGCTTGCTGACTTTCAGATACAGCAAACAATAGCTTATTGATAAGATAAAAGCTGCCGCCCCAAAGTTGTAAAATAAAGTCCATAGTGTTTATTCTTCCATGTTTATTCTTCCGTGCTTATATTTCACACATATCATGACATAGAATAAACATAAAAACATTTAATAATGACACTTAATCTCATCCCTCACCCAAGCTAATAATTGCTTGATTGCTTTTGATAAAATCTGATTTTGACGCACGACATAACCTAAACTTGTGCTAGGAAACTCAACCAAGGGCGTCACAGTTGAGGTGAGATTTGATTTAGTCAACAATGCAAATTCAGGCACAACCGCAACCCCAAAACCTGCTTCTGCCCAGTCTATTTGAGCATCGACACTGCCAACTTCCATGATTCTATACTTAGGTAAATTCAATGAAGGCAGCGCCTCATCGATTAAGTCCCGAGTACGCGTATCATGCCCAAGTAAAATAAGCGTAGGCTCATGGCGACGAGAATGATTTGGTTGTGGCTTTGCTTCTTGTACATCCCCCTTCAAGACTTGCTTCGCTTCTTCTTGCCAAGCCGCCAAATTATGTCCTACGGCGCACCATTTAACTTGTTGTAATTCAGTAAAATGCAGTGGCTGACTTTGCTTTTGAGCGATCACAAAACCTAAATCAGCTTCTGCATTTTTAACCAATTCAGAGGCTTGTGAAGAAGTTGTATTGAGTAAGGTAAAATCTATGCCTGGAAATTCGGTTTTGAACAGTTGGAAGGGTTGGATCAGCAATAAACGAGAGATAATATCACTTGCTGCAATGGTTAAGGTGCCTCGATTTTGGCTATTAAAGGCATTGAGATCTGCTTGGCAAATTTGCATTTCCAAAAGCGTACGTTGGCTGCTTTCAAGCAAGCGCTGCCCGGCTTGCGTCAGGTGAAATGGGCTTCGTTCAATGAGTTTGACACATGTGGCTTGCTCTAATTGCTTTAAGTGCAAACTGACATTAGGTTGAGTCATATGCAGCGCGGTTGCCGCCTTACCAAAATGCTTGCATTGCGCCAAGGTGACAAAGGTTTTTAACCAACTCATTTCTAACATCGTCTGCTCCCTTTTCGATAGTTAAAACCATCCTATACGAAATTCTTATCAAGACAATAATTATAATTAATTTCTCATATTACAAAAACAGGCATAGGATAATTACTTAACCAATTAGGAGAATACATTATGCCGTCTATTGTTGTTGTGGGTGCAAACTGGGGTGATGAAGGCAAAGGCCGCATCGTTGATTTTTTAGCAGAGCAAGCTTCTGCGAGCATTCGTTTTCAAGGAGGAAATAATGCAGGTCATACCGTGGTTAACGATCATGGAACCTTTAAGTTGCATCAACTTCCAAGCGGTATTTTTAATCCAAATTGCTTAGCTGTGTTAGGCCCAGGTATGGTGATAAGCCCTGCTGCATTAAGTGAAGAAATTAAAGAAGTGCAAGCGGCTGGCATTGAAGTCAAACTTGCGATTTCCGATCGCGCGACACTGTGTTTACCTTTGCATGCCCTTGAAGATACGTTAGAAGAGCAGCGTTTAGGTGACGGCGCATATGGTTCGACACGTCAAGGGATCGCCCCAGCATATGGCGATCGCGTGATGAAAAAAGGAATTTTAGTGGGTTGGTTGAATCAACCTGAAGTGTTAAAAGAGCGTCTTCAATTTATGCTTGATTGGAAGATGCCACAACTTAAAGCTTTATATCCAAGCTGTGATTTCTCTCAAAGTGCAGCAGAAATGGCTGATTGGTTATTAGAAGTCACTGCCGCTTGGCGTCCATTTATTTGTAACGTCACCCAACCGCTTAAAGCGCTACAAGCCAAAGAAGCAAACTTACTATTTGAAGCCCAACTTGGCGCTGGTCGCGATCTCGTTTATGGCGAATACCCATACACAACCTCATCCAATGTTACTGCCGCCTATGCAGGCATTGGTAGCGGTTTACCTGCGCTGCGTCCAGAGCGTATTGTTGCTGTGACCAAAGCTTTTAGCTCATCAGTTGGCACAGGCACGCTTGTTACTGCGATGGAAGAGCAAGACAGTTTCCGTGAAAGTGCCAATGAGTTTGGCGCAGTGACAGGTCGTCCGCGTGATATGGGGTATTTTGATGTCGTGGCAACTCGTAATGGCATTGAATTGCAAGCTGCGACTGAAATTGCATTGACCAAGATTGACTGCTTATCAGGCATGCAAGATCTTAAAATCTGCGTAGGTTATTCGGGTGAACATACAGAAAACCCAATTTGGCCACAAACTGCGGCGTTAAGCCCTATTTATGAAAGTATGCAAGGTTGGAGCGAAGATATTACCACTTGCCGCCGTTTTGAAGACTTGCCACAGGCTGCGCAAGATTATGTCACGCGAATAGAAGACTTAATGGGCGTGCCTGTTACTATGGTTTCTGTGGGGCCTGAACGTGAGCAAATGATCATTCGTAGTTAAATGCTCATTCACGTTCAATACTAGACGCCAAATTCAATACTAGGCACCAAATTCAATACTAGGCATCTAGCTACTTTCCAAACGCTGGGCAAGATTTATGCTCAGCGTTTTTTCTTAGTTACTCTCACTTTCAAGCCAAGTTAAATATAGTCTGGCATCAAACTCAAGTTGATGATAGTCCGGCAACATATGACAACAAAGTTGATAAAACGCCTTGTTGTGCTCCTTTTCTTTTAAATGCGCGAGTTCATGCACCACTAACATTTTTAATAATGGCTCGGGGGCACGTTGAAACAAGTGCGAGATCCGTATTTCATTCTTCGCTTTAAGCTTGCCACCATGATTACGTGACACAAAACTATGTAAACCAAGTGCATGATTCACAACATGGATTTTCTTGTCATAAATCACTTTAGATAAAGGCTGGGACTTTTTAAGATATTGATTTTTAATATCTAATGTATATTGATACAAAGCTTTATCTGTTGTTAGCTGATGCATTTTTGGATATTTTTTATCAAGATATATTTTAAGTTTATCTTGTGAAATCAATTGATTAACCTGATTTAAAACCTGCTCTGGGTAACCTTGTAAATAGGATAAATTTTTCGACATAGCAATAAAATTAAAAGTAATAATGAATACATGTATTTTAACAAAATTTACACTGTAAATCTTAATCATTTGAAAACATCTTCATCACCATAAAAATAGTGCGTCAATCAACACTTTTTGTATATTTTCTCTATTATTTTTAGTCATTCATGCTAAAATCTGCGCAATTTTTCTTCTATCCTCTAACTTTCAATACAGTGAAAGGATATCTTGTTGTTATTGGAACCTTTATGCCTATCACCCCGATGTCGCGTTCGCGCCAGTTTTTAAGTATTTTCACACTAGGTTTAGCCGCATTTATTTTTAATACGACTGAATTTGTACCGGTTGGCCTGCTTACTCATATTGCGCAAGATTTTGATATGTCAGCGGCGGATGCAGGTTGGATGATGACAGTCTATGCATGGGTCGTCGCCGGCATGTCGCTACCTATGATGCTAATGACAAAAAATATTGAACGCAAAAGACTGTTATTGATTAGCTTTGCTGTGTTTGTGGGCTGTCATATTCTAACCGTTGTGGCGCCAAGCTTTGAGATTTTACTTTTAAGCCGAATTGGAATCGCCCTGTCACATGCGATCTTTTGGTCGATCACAGTTTCGATTGCGATTCGCCTAGCGCCGCCAGATAAAAAAGCTTTAGCATTAAGCTGCTTAGCGTCAGGTACTTCCCTTGCCATGGTTCTTGGCGTGCCACTTGGACGTATCATTGATAACTATTTAGGTTGGCGTGCAACCTTTGCCGTGATCGGCATTGCAGCTTTGTTTATTGGGATTGCAATTTTTGTCCTATTTCCTCAATTACCAAGCCTATTTAAAGGCTCAATTAAGACTTTGCCTCTATTAATGAAGCAAAACGAAATCAAAATTTGTTATTTGTTTATCTTCCTAATTTTTGCAGGCCATTACACAGCATATAGCTATATTGAACCTTACTTCAAAGACTTACTTGGATTTGAAAGCGGCCACATTACCTGGCTATTGCTAGTCTTTGGCAGTGCTGGAATTTTAGGTAGTATTGTATTCAGTAAACTCGGTGATAAATACGCGACACAATTACTACTAAGCCAAGTTGCTTTGGTAGCGCTTAGCATTTGCTTATTACCACTTTTAGCTCAATCTAGTACGAGTTTATATGTTATTTTGATCGTCTGGAGCGCCGCTTTGATGATTGTCGGCCCTTGTATGCAAGTTAAATTACTCGCTTTAGATCAAAATGCAGCAGATATGCTGATGTCGCTTTTCTCTGGGATCATCAACTTAGGGATTGGTGCTGGGGCTTTAATTGGCAGCTTAACGATAAAATCAGCCGGTCTCGAAAGTGTCACCTGGGTGGGCAGTATGATTGTATTTTTATCTTTTATTACAATTAGTTATGGGGTAAAAACTTACACTCGCTTACGTTAACTGAATGGATATAAAAAGCCACACGAGATTAAATTCGTGTGGCTTTATGTATTTCAGACTAACGGATTTTGTATTAACTAAGTGTTATTAATCAAAGCTGAATGACTAATCGATTTCACCTAAGCCTTCGCCATTGCGACCTAGTGCGGTCAGGTCAAACTCAAATGAACCATCATCCATTAGCTTAAAACTCACCTTATTAGTATCCGTGCCGTTTTCATCTAAGCCGACACAACCGCCAAATGCAGCCCAATCATATTGATAATGAATGCGGTATTTATTTTCTTCAATATATTCCACATCATTGACTTGAATGCCATCAACAGGCAAAGCTCGCGGGTCAAGATAACTCAAGTTTGGGATCAGATAACGCCCTAATAATTGACGTTGTGCTTTGAAGTAGGCTTTTAAATCTTCAGTGATCGCAGTGCCGTGCACTTTTCCTTCGAATGGAAAATTAAGCTCATTTAACATTTAGTTGATCCTTTATCATTTAAACAAAACCAGTCTATGCTTCCGCCTAGATTGTGCCAGCACATAAAAGATAAAACGCGAGCACAGATGCAATGTTATCCCTTTGCTGTGATTCTTGTCACTTTAAACCCTGTGATGCTATCAAAGTTTCAAGGAATACCTTATCCCCTTTGCAAATAGCTTCTTTTTTGGTTTTTGGCAATTGCTTTATTTTATATTCAAGTTTTAAGGCTGTTGATTTATCCGCGACAGGATAAGACCAGACCAAACGAAGTGGGCCTTTTCCTTTTAAATATTTTGCGCCTGTCCCTGCCTGATGCTGGGCAAACCGGCGCGTTATATTATTAGTGATCCCACAATATAGTGCATTGTTACGACAACGTACGAAATAGACTTGCCATACATTTGTCTCGTTTTGCTTAATCATTACTTAACTGATCAAGCCTTGCGGTTAAAACTTGTACTTGCGCTTCAAGGGCTTCGATACGCTCAAGTAAAGCCGAATCTGTTACTATCGGTGTCGCCGCAGAAACTTGTGCAAGCTCAGCCTCACTCACTTCTCCGCTAAATAAGTGTTGATAACGCGACTCGCGTTTACCCGGCTCCTTGGCAAGTTTGACTACTAATGGTGCATCCAGACTTGCTAAATGCTCTAAGCTAGCTTCCACTTCTTTGACATCATTAAACTCACACAAGCGATTGGTTCGCGTGCGAATTTCACCAGGTGTTTGCGCGCCGCGTAGTAACAAGACACAAATAATCGCGCGTTCTTGCTCACTAAACTGTAAGTTGCCAAACTCGGTATTACAAAATCTATGTCTAAATTTTGAGACGCGTGAATTAAAGCCACTTTCATCACTGATAAGACGCGCATCAATCAGACTTTGCGCGCCATCCATAACTTCGGCTTCAGACAAAGCCATCACTGGATCGCGATTACTTTTCTGATTAGAAGCAGAGGTTAAACTATTTAAGGTTAATGGGTAATGATCCGGCGTGGTGGTTTCTTTTTCGAGTAAACAGCCAATAATACGCGCTTGAATAGCATTCAGTTCTATCATTTTAGTTCCTTAAATCTTGTTTTGTAAGCTGATTTCAACAAAATGTCACACCCTTGCGCTGCTGGCAAGGTTAAAATAAATCCAAACTAGCAAAATATGTAAAAAAAGTACCAATCACCCTCTTTTTACCCTGTTATGATCGCTAAGGTTGTGGTTTAATTTAGACAGTCACTTTTACTTAAGTAAGGATAAAATCAGATGGCAAATGTATTTGAAATCGTAAACCAAGCACGCAAAAAAAATAAACTAAAACGTGAACTGCTTGATAATGAGAAAAAAGTTCGTGACAACCGCAAACGTGTTGACCTTCTTGAGAATCTTCTGGATTACATCCATCCAAACATGTCACAAGAAGAAATCATCCAAATCATCAAGAACATGAAAGCTGATTACGAAGATCGTGTTGATGATCACATCATCAAAGGTGCTGAAATTTCAAAAGAACGTCGTGAAATTAGCCGTAAAATTCGTGAACTTACAGAAGCAGACAAGCAACAGCAAACACCTGTTAAAAAATAACACTGCTGCGCAAAAATAATAATATCTCTTATGGCAAGCAAATATGCACAACCATAAGCTAAAGGGCTGAGATTCGGCCCTTTGTTAAAGCATGACTAAAGGACATAACAATGCTCTCTTCTAAACATAAAGCGCTTAAACTTCTTGGCGCAAGTGTGCTTCTTGCACTTAGCACATCTAGCTTTGCTGAAGTAGTACTAACTATCCCAGCCAATGTCGATATCAAAGCTGTAAACGGTCAAAAACCTGAAATAAGTTCAATGGATAAGTTTTTAGGCAGCGAAAAAGCAGTTACGCTTCCTGATGGCACCAACCAAATTGTCTTCAACTACAATCCAATTATTCATGCGGGTAACGATCTGGTTCAAGTGGATACAGACACAGTCGTGGCACGCTTCAACGCAAGTCAAACTGAGCTAGGCTTTGAGTTTCCAAAATACCGTAACGAGCGTGAAGCACGTGAATTTGATAAAAACCCTGACTGGAAACTCGTAACCAAAGACGGGACAGCAATTGATATGCAACAAGATAAGTTGCTAAAAGATGGCTTCCAACTTGGTCGTAACTATGTTGATGAAATCAACGAATACAACCAAAAAGGTGGCGCAGCAGCTGTACGTTTTGCTCAAGTTCAACAAGCACCAGCAGCGCCAGCACCTGTTGTGAATACTAGCAGCGCAGCAGTTCCTGTAGTTGCAGCAAGTGCAACAACCGCTGCTGCAGTTTCAGCAAGCGCGGCAAGCAGTGCGCCAGTCGTCCGCCAAGCAGCGCCAGCAACTTCAGGCCAATATAAAAATACTGAAGAAGAAATGCTGCATTACTGGTATCAAAAAGCAGACGCTGAAACCAAGCAACGATTCATTCGTGAAATCTTAAACTAAGCCTCTAGGCAAAGATTAACGTCAATTTCAGACATAAAAAAAGCTAAGCCTGATATTTCATGGCTTAGCTTTTTTATGTGTTCAACTTTTTAATGCTTTAAATTATGACTGAGTCTCGTCTTCACGGCCAGCCAAAATTTTAGCTATCAGCTTGGTCTGAGCTATTTTGCTCTAAGCCAGATTCAGATCCGTCAGGACGTTCAATCGGCTGCGCAACAGGTTTCTTTTTCTTTGGCATAAAGACCATATCACCCACATCTTGGTGATTATAGAAGCTTTTATCACGCTTGATTGGTTTTCTTGCTGCTTTGGCTTTTTGCGCTTTGGCTTTTTGCGCTTGCGCATTTTGCACGCGTTTTGGTTTACGCGCCGCTAAGCCTTTAAACTTACCTTTTAGCCCTTCTAGCACAGAGAAGTTTAAGTCTTGTTCTAAGTAGTTTTCAATACGCTTAAAGCTCTGCCAATCTTTTGGACCGACCAAAGACATTGCCTTGCCTTGATTGCCGGCACGCCCAGTACGACCAACACGGTGGACATATTCTTCGGTGTGTTTTGGCATATCAAAGTTAATCACGTGTGTCACAGATTGAATATCTAATCCGCGCGATGCAATATCTGTTGTCACCAAAATCTTATGCACGCGACGTTCAAACTGGCTCATGATGCTGTTACGCTGGGTTTGATTTAAACTGCCGCTAAGTGCTACCGCTTTCAGATTTTGCTTATTTAATACTTGCGTCAAACGTTCGGTATCTTGACGTGTCGCAGTAAAAATCATCACCTGCTGATAATCTGCTTCTTCAAGCAAACGGTGTAAAATAGCTTCTTTATGATCTAAGTGGTCACAAAGGTAGAATGATTGCTCGATATCTTGGTGTCTTTCGTTAATTCCACCAATCGCAATACGCTTAGGATCACTTAGCATTTCTGAAGCAATTTCATCAACTTGGTCGTGATCTAAGGTTGCTGAAAACATCAAAGTTTGACGTTTACGGTGCTTGGCTGCAAGGTGAATACGACGCAGTTCTGCCGCAAAACCTAAATCTAGCATGCGGTCTGCTTCATCTAAAATTAGGGTTTCAACACCATCTAAAAAGAGTGATTTATGATCCAAGTGATCCGCTAAACGCCCAGGGGTTGCAACGATAAAACGAGGGTATTTACGTAGGGCTTTGACTTGGTCGTTAAAGTTCTCACCACCAACAATCAGAGCACCTGTATAAGACAGACCACCCAGCATACCTTTTAACTCACCATACACTTGACGAGCGAGCTCACGAGTCGGTGCTAAAATCACACCACGCGGATCTCTTGCGGAAAAAGCTTTTGTTTTAAGCGCCTTATGCAGCATAGGTAAAACAAATGCTAATGTTTTGCCTGAGCCAGTTTTTGATGATGCGAGAAGATCCTTACCCGCGATAGCCGTTGGAATAGCCTTCGACTGAATTTCAGTGGCTTTCGAGAAATTAAAATGGGTAAGGTTTTTTAAAAGGCGATTGTCTAAACCTAAGTCTTTAAATTGCAAGCGATAACTCCAAAAAGATTATATCAATTAAAATACACGCCCAAAATTATCACAAAATAAACCTCAAGCGTCGAGTGAGGCGCATGATACCACAAACCTTGCACTGGGCTAAATCTATTTCTTTTGCGTCTTGGCACGTAAATGCAAACGGCGTGGCACCAATTCAATGCCAGATTGATAACGCTTACCGATTGCATTTAGCGCCAACGCTAGCGCACTATCAGCGATAATTTCAAACTGTTGCGGCAAGGCATTTACTTTCACGGGGAGAAAATCCAACATTCGATTATCACCAAAAGTTGCGAGCGCGACTTGGGTATGAAACTCCCCATGCTCAAATAACGCATCCAACACCCCTTCCATTAAGGTATAAGATGTGGTGACAATGGCATCCGGCAGCTGCTTATTTGCGATCCACTGCTTCACCAACTTATGCGCATCTTGCGCCTGAAAGTGTTCGGCATACACAATTCGAGTGGTTTTGCTTAATGCTTTGGCGATGGCTTCAAATCCGAGTTGTCTTTCTTTGGAAACATTTAAGTCCGGCTTAGCACCAATAAGCCCAAGTGATTGAACATCGTCACGCTCAGCAAGGGACCGGGTTAAATCATAGGCCCCGCTAAAGTCTTCGCTTATCACACATGCAAAATGCTCATCATCAAGCGGTCTATCCAGCGCAATCACTGGCGTTCCAGATTGTTGAATCTTGAGATAAAAATCATTGGCATCAATCAAACAGCTGGCAACAAATAAAGCATCAATACGTCGGCTTAATAGCGCGTGAACAATATCTTTTTCTGTTTGCGCCTCATCATCTGAGCTACCGATTAAAAGCTGATAACCGGCGATGCGAGAGTTCTGCTCCAAGAGTTTGGCAAGTCGTGCATAACTCGCATTTTCGATATCAGGGATCACCAAACCAAATGAATGACTGCTGCCAGCGCGTAAAGCAGACGCGGCATGATCAGGGCGGTAATTATGTGCATCGACCACTGCCATCACTTTTTGCTGGGTTTTTTGGCTAATACGATATTTCGTCGCCTTGCCGTTAATGACATAACTTGCGGTGGTTTTAGATACCCCTGCAAGTTTCGCTATTTCTTCTAATGTCATGGCATACCCTTATTTTTGAAATCTAATTTAAATTTAAACTTGCATTTTCTGCTGAATCGTTCCAGTATAGATAGTGAAACGATTCAGCAAAATAGTCAATCTAAATATTTGAGCTAAACTTAGTGTTCAGCAGAGATGTTTTTTTCGCTCAAAAGATAAGAATAAGATTTAGACATAATGTTTGCTGAACTTTTTTTGCTAAACTTGCTGAATCGATACAGCAAGCTATTTCCAGTAACTATAACCGATAGTTGAAGCGCAAGTTTCAAGTATCCAAGGTAACAACAAAGGTGATCCAATGCTTAGCCTAACCTTAGATGATATTTTACTTAATCAAGTCGCCGCGGATAAACACAATGCGATTGTCGATATAGCTGCAAGTCTAGCGAATAAAGGCTTGGTTCAATCAGCCTACGTTGACGGTTTGCTTGCCCGAGAAGCACAGTCTTCCACATTTTTGGGCAATGGTATTGCGATTCCTCATGGCACGCTAGAGACAAAAGCACTCGTTGAAAAAACCGGCGTGAGCGTGCACCACTTCCCTCAAGGTGTCGATTGGGGCAATGGCACAGTGTATGTTGCCATCGGCATTGCGGCAAAATCCGACGAGCACCTTTCGATTTTAAAGCAGCTGACTAAAGTATTAAGCGCTGATGGGATTGAAAACCTGCTAAAAAACGCATCGAGTCAGCAAGACATTTTAGATCTCTTAATGGGCAAAACCCAAACCAGTATTGAATTAACCTCAGATTTAATTAGCCTTGGCTTTCCTGCGAGTGATGATCTGCAGCTTCGCGCAGTTGGCGCTGGCCTACTTAAGCAAAAGTCTTGGGTGGATAGCAGCTTTGTTGGCGATATTGTCAGCAAGCAGCCAAGTCACTTAGGTCAAGGGGTTTGGTTATCTGCCTCTAACCAAGGGGTCACACAAACCGGCGTTTCGATTGTGTCGAGCCAAAGCCCTCTGACGCGTAATGATGCACCAGTGAAGATGCTGATCACTTTAGCTGCGTGTAACCATGCGCATGCCAACTTGGTTGAAACCCTGACTGAGCTGAGCTTTAAGCAAGAATTACATACCTTAGTTGAAGCCGATGCGGCAAATCTTGCTAAATTATTAGGCCTTAGCGCTGAAGATGAAGCGCCAACTCAAACAAATAGCAATGATAACCAAGCTGTCTTTAAAATTAAAAATGCCCATGGTCTACATGCTCGCCCTGGCGCAATGTTGGTTGCCAGCGCGAAAAAATTCGAATCTAAAATTATGGTGCGCAACTTGGATGGCGACCAAAAATTTGTCAATGCCAAAAGCCTGATGAAAGTCATTGCGATGGGCGTCAAGCATGGTCACCAGCTTGAGTTTGTTGCAGAAGGCACAGATGCAGCAAAGGCCCTGCAAGGCATTGGCGAGGCGATTGAATCTGGTTTAGGAGAGTCTTAATGATGACCAATCAAATCAAGCAAAATCAGAAAGTTGTCACAATTACCTTAAACCCAGCGCTTGATCTAACAGGCCAGCTTGAAAGCCTCAACCAAGGTAGCGTGAGCATTGCCCATTCAGGGGATTTACACGCCGCTGGCAAAGGCGTGAATGTCGCCAAGGTGCTGACCGATTTAGGTGTTGACGTCACGGTAACAGGCTTTTTAGGCCAAGACAATCAAGGCAGTTTTGTTGACTATTTCAAGCAAATGGGCGCTGAGGATGCATTTATTCGCGTGCCTGGTAACACTCGTATTAATGTCAAACTTGTTGAAAGTTCAGGTCAAGTGAGCGATATCAACTTTCCTGGCGTATTGGTTGATTTTGATGCGATTCAAGCCTTTGAAACCAAACTTGACGAATTAACCCAGACTCATGAGATCTTTGTGATCGCGGGAAGTTTGCCACAAGGTATTTCTCCTGAGTGTTGTGCAAAGTGGATAGAAATGCTGAGCAGCAAAGGCAAGAAAGTCTTTTTTGATAGTAGCAAAGCCGCATTAAAAGCTGGCATAGAAGCAGGTCCTTGGCTTATCAAGCCAAATGATGAAGAGCTTGCCGAGTTTGAAGGGAAAGACAGCTTAAGCGCAGATGAAATGAAACATGCCGCGCAACACCTTGCCCAAAAAGGCATCGACAATGTGGTGATCTCTCTTGGTGCAGATGGCGTTTTATGGCTTAAAGATGGGCAATTTTTTAAAGCTCAGCCGCCAACAATGAAGGTTAACAGCACAGTCGGCGCGGGGGATACCTTAGTCGCAGGCTTATGCTTTGCTAGCATGCAAGATTGGTCAATGCAGTCGCAAATCAGTTTTGCTACCGCTCTTTCAGCTTTGGCTGTTACACAAGTGGGTGTGGGTGTAGCCGATTTAACTGAAGTTGAAAATTTGCAACACCAAGTTCATTTTTCGCAAGAATAAATAAAACTTAAATCAATACAATGTGACAATGTCACAAGTGTCAGACGTCAACATAATTAAAAAGACAGACGTCACTCAATAACGAATATCAAAGATAAGGATCTCCCTATGAGTATTGCCGTTATCACAGCATGCCCAAGTGGCATTGCAAATAGTTTAATTGCAGCGGGTTTATTAAAAAAAGCCGCCGCAAAATTAAACCTAGATGTCATGATTGAAAGCCATTCGAGTGTCGCACCGGTGACAACACTCGATCCAGAAGCCATTGCCCAAGCTGAGGTGATCCTGATTGCGTCAGATATTGAGTTAGATCTCAGCCGCTTTGTCGGTAAAAAGATCAAACGCATTAGTATCAGCGATTGCTTTGCAAGCCCAACTCAAGTCCTTGAAGAAGCAAACCAAAATGCAGTGCTTTTATCTCAAGATGATCTTCCAAAAGCCACGCCAAGCACAATCAGCCAAGCTGGGGCGAAAAAGATTGTGGCGATCACAGCCTGCCCTACAGGGGTTGCGCATACCTTTATGGCAGCCGAAGCCCTAGAAGATAAAGCGGCTGAACTTGGATATGAAATTAAAGTCGAAACACGCGGCTCTGTGGGCGCAGGTAACCCGTTAAGCAGTGAAGATATTGAAGCGGCAGATCTCGTGATTATTGCAGCAGATATTGATGTACCACTGGCACGTTTTCAAGGTAAAAAACTGTATAAAACCAGCACAGGTTTAGCGCTGAAGAAAACCGAGCAAGAGATCAACAAAGCGTTTGCTGAAGCCAAAACCTTTGAAACCGATGCCAAAGAAAACGCGCAAGATCAAGAAAAGAAAGGCGTATATAAACACTTGATGACAGGCGTGTCACACATGTTGCCACTTGTGGTCGCTGGCGGTTTGTGTATTGCATTGTCATTTGTTTTTGGGATCAAAGCCTTTGAAGAAGAAGGCACTCTTGCAGCAGCCTTAATGACGATAGGTGGCGGCAGTGCATTTGCCTTAATGATCCCTGTTCTTGCTGGCTTTATTGCTTTTTCGATTGCAGATAGACCTGGGCTTGCACCTGGCCTTATCGGCGGGATGTTGGCAAGTTCAACTGGCGCAGGCTTTTTAGGTGGTATTTTAGCAGGCTTTATCGCAGGTTATGCAGCGCAATTTATTGCCCAAAAACTTAAATTACCGCAATCGCTTGAGTCACTTAAGCCTATTTTAATTATCCCATTAGTGGCGAGCCTTTTCACTGGCCTTGTGATGATTTATATCGTTGGCTCCCCTGTTGCTGGGATCATGAATGCACTGACTGACTTTTTAAATAACATGGGTCAAGCCAATGCTATTTTGTTAGGTGTGATTTTGGGCGGCATGATGTGCTTTGACTTAGGTGGGCCAATCAACAAAGCTGCTTATACCTTTGGTGTGGGGCTATTAAGCTCACAAACCTATGCGCCAATGGCAGCTGTGATGGCCGCAGGTATGGTGCCACCACTTGGAATTGGTCTGGCAACAATTCTAGCGAAAAAGTACTTTGAGAAAACTGAAGTTGAAGCTGGCAAAGCCGCGACAGTGCTTGGTCTTTGCTTTATCTCAGAAGGCGCAATCCCATTTGCTGCAAAAGATCCAATGCGCGTGATCCCTTCTTGCGTGCTTGGCGGCGCGTTAACCGGCGCATTATCTATGCTCTTTGGCGCCAAACTCCTAGCACCACACGGCGGCCTGTTTGTGCTCTTTATTCCAAATGCCATCAATGTGCCTTTGATGTATTTGTTTGCCATTGCAGCCGGTACCTTAGTCACAGCGTTCACTTACATTGCACTGCGTCGTCATCAAGTGCAAAGCAAGGCAGTCGCATAATTCTGACGACACACGCATAAAATCATAGCCAATGCCTATGGAAGCAAGCCTTTTAACTTGGCAAGCCCATAGGCATTTATCGTTGAAGCGTCCATAATTTCGCCCTCGCAAATCATTCGCTCAAATTCTGTCACCGATACTCGCTTGCAAGTTAATCCTTCTTCTTCAGGATCAAGCGCGCGCGTGCCTTGGGTAAACTCACTTGCAAGATAGATATGATATTTTTGATCGCAAAAGCCATATGCTAAATATTGCGCCCCAACATATGTCATTTTATGCGCAATCAGCCCAGTTTCTTCTTCAAGTTCACCCATTGCTAATAACAAGTGATCCGCTTCAGGATTAGACTCCCAAGCCCCTTGTGGACATTCTGCAAAGCGTTTTCCTACTGGGTATCGAAATTGCTCGACTAAATACACATGACCATGACAAATGGGTAATATCAACGCAAAATCTGGTTTGCGTACGACACCATAAATCCCCTCAGCGCCGCTTTGACGTCTAATTTTATCTTCGTACACTTGCATCCATTTATTTTGATAGACTAAGCTGGATTCAAGTGTTTCGATTTCATCTTGCATAGGTTTATCATGTGCCATTACTTTATCCTTTGAATCTGTCATATTGACGAGTGGTAAAGCTTTATCATAAGCGAAACTATTTTACAAAACCTCTGCTTATTTTAGCTCAAGTCGCAACTTGGATAATTTATTGCTATCATATGCCGGAGTTCATAAGGTAAGAAAAGACATGCAAGAGAAAAAACAAGGCCGCCGCAGCGCCAAAGAAGCCGAAGCGACACGACGTCATATCCTCGTCAGCGCTGCTGATTTATTTTGTGAATATGGTTATAAAAAAGTTTCACTGCGTAAAATCAGTGAAAAAGCCGGTGTTTCGCATAGTCTTTTGCGCTATCACTTTGGTAGCAAAGAGCAAATTTGGCAGCAAATCAGCGATGGGATAGCTCGCCACTTTCAAAATTACTTTGATAAAATCCACGCCAGTTTACCAAATGATCTGCCACCAAACGTCGTCCTTTATAAGATGATGACGCGTATTCTTGCGCGCACATTAACCGATCCCCGTGCCAATAAATTTTTAGCTGACGCTGTACGCCAAGAAAAGCAAATGGTTAATTATTTCTTAGACTCAAAGACAGAAGTAAACCTTACCTTAAAAAATACCGTACAAGCTTACTTGGAAGAAAACCCAGAGTCCTCGTTAACATTAGATACCTTACGTTGGCAGGCTTTGATTTATTCACATAGCGCTGCAACGCTTGCGCCTATCATGCCAATGATTAATGGAATGAAAGATTTAGCCCAGACACAAGCAAGCGAAGAAGCCATCCACCAACAACGCTTACTGCAACATTGGACGCTATTTAGTCAAACCTTAGCCTTGCAACTGAAAGTCCCTGTAGACTTTATCGATGCACCAAGCAATCTTAATGATCTTTGCCAAGCCGTTGAAAAAGGCCTGGCTTAAACTAAACAAAAAAAGGGGCCACCCCATCATGAGCAGCCCCGCTTTGCACTTTGTTTTCACTAAAGCTTAATTCGATTTTTTACCACGTTGCGCGTGGATTTTCAGCTTAGCTTTTAATTTACGCTTTTCGTAGCTGCGCCCACGACGCTTTTGCGGCTGGTTGGCATCAAAACTTTGACTTTCTTTTTCTTCAAAGTTTGGCTCAAAGCCTTCTAACCATGATTGCGGAATACGAATATCGAGTAAACGTTCAATCGCTTCAAGTAAATACTCTTCTTGTGGCGCCATCAAAGAAATGGCCATACCGGACTCGCCTGCGCGCCCAGTTCGCCCAATACGGTGAACATAATCTTCTGCTTTAAATGGTAATTCATAATTGATAACAACAGGCAGTTGGCTAATGTCAATCCCACGCGCGGCCACATCCGTCGCGACGAGGACACGTAAAGTACCTGATTTAAAGTCATCTAACGCTTTTTGCCTTGCACCTTGGCTTTTATCACCATGAATTGCACTGGCCTTTAAACCATCTTTTTTAAGCGATTTTGCCAGTTCATCAGCGCCCTGCTTGGTTTTCACAAAGACCAAGGCTTGTTGATAATTTTTAGAACCGATTAAATACGCCAGAGCTTGCGCCTTCTTACTTTTATTCACTGGGTGCAACATCTGAGTGACAGTTTTAGCCGCTTCATTTTCACCCCCAACCTGAATCACTTTTGGATCCGTCAGTAGCTTTTGAGCAATTTTTTTTACTTCAGGGCTAAAGGTTGCAGAAAACAAAAGCGTTTGACGCGCTTGATTCATTCGACGCATGATACGCTGCAAATCCGGCATAAAGCCCATATCAAGCATGCGATCCGCCTCATCAAGCACAAAATACTGTAACGCACTTAAATCCACTAGCCCTGTAAACATATGATCGAGCAAACGGCCTGGCGTTGCCACTAGGATATCGACGCCTTGCCTTAACATTTTTTGCTGCTGACTAATACTCACCCCACCATACGCTACGCCAAGTTTGACCTCATCCGGTGCATAATTAGATAGCTCATCAAAGACTTGCTGAGCCAGTTCACGGGTTGGTGTAAGGATTAAACTTGTCAGTTTGGTACTCGATTCAAGCCCAGGCTTTTGACTTAAAATCATATCCAAAATTGGCAAGCCAAAAGCGGCGGTTTTTCCTGTACCGGTTTGCGCAGCAGCTAAAATATCATGCCCAGCGAGGACATCGCCAATAGCTAAACCTTGAATCGGTGTTGGTGAAATAAAACCACAGCTTTGAAGGCGAGTAAGGAGTGGTGCACATAGGCCAAAAGATTGGAAATTGCTCATACAGGGGAACTTTATTTTAGAATCGAACTCGAATCATACCAAAGACATGCAGCCAGGCAAAGAAAGAAAAAGCCGTCAAACCAGTTCAGGTAGCTAGGCGTAGTTAAATGAGAAATATTTTCAAGATATATATATGAATTTTGCATTTTTTGTATAAATTATGTTAACTGCATCCGAAGTTATGCGCAAAAATTAGACTTTTGGGCTATATGGATTCATTCTTATATCTGAGACAGTATGCTGTATCAAATGAAGTAAACAGACAAAACTGAAAGTTTACTTCATCTTTTTTGATTTGCTTCTCAATATTTTACTTAAGAGATAATAACCACATGTAATATTTTGGATTTTTGTTAAAATATTTCACATAGCATCAATATCAAAATGGTTTCTTTTACTTGTTTGAGCAAAAACTAACTTAATTTTGAACATTCATTTAATTTTGCATGCTAATTTATAAATAAGTGGAAGGAAGTATTCAACAAAATAACCTATCAAGAAGAGAAGGTTAGGCATACAGCAAGGAGCAGAGTAACAATAATTTTAATAGACACAGCAATAGGAAAATCAATGAAAAGAAAAACCACCACACGTTTTGATTATGACTTAGAGACAGATGAATCAACAAGCTGCGAGCCTAATATGGCTGAATATGACGCATGCCCTGTCTGTAAAAGTGAAGAGTTCATGCTTTCTGAAAGTGGAGAGCTACTTTTATGTATCAACTGTGGGCCTGTATATCTTGTAAACTACCCAGTGATCCCATCTCATCCCTTTACGAGTATAGAATCGGCAAGCTTTACACTTCAATAAATCAACACCATCTCAACATATTCCAAATAAATGAAAGCTTCATACAAGGGTTTGGTATTACCTAGTATGACGTTTCATTGTTTCGGACATACCTGCTATTGACTACCTAATTTTGAATAAGTGACATTATTAAAGTGCTTGTTTTTAAAAACTAAACGCTGAGGTAATAACCAAAGTTGCATCAACCAATGCAGCGTTTTGCTGTGCTCATCTTGAGCGGATCGCTTAAGCTCATTTTTAAGTGCAACTAAACAACTATTTTCGGCGCCATGATCAATATTCGCACGAATAATTTCATACAGATGCGTTGGTGTGTTTTCAAATTGCGGAATAAAAATCCCCTGCAAACCAGACTTTCTGATGGCTTCTTGTGCATTTATCGTGTCATAAATAAATAAGATTTCATCATGCGCAATCCCCTGCTGCATCGCGGCATAGAGAAATAAATCTGGCTCGGGCTTCCAACAGCCAATATCATGCGCACTGTAAACCCTATCTTCAAAATAAGCATCAAGTTCTAAAATACGGATTAATTGCTTGAGTTTGGCGCTCGGTTGATTGCAACTCACGCCGAGTGAAAAACCGGCGGCACATAACTGGGAGAATATTTGATGGAAGCTTTCTTTGGGTAACAAGGTTTCTTCAAGTGCCGCTAACATTTGAACTTCGATAGCTGCGTTATAGATTGGAATTTGAGTTTTAGCGATTTTCGACTCTAAAAATAAACGATTTAAAATATCAATCGTTGGAAGCCCATGAAAATCGCGATAAAAAGCGCCTAAACTATAATTAATGCCTTGTTTTTTTACAACATGATTCAATGACTGGCAATAAATAGACTCGATATGGCGTAATATAGCATCACAGTCAAAAATAATACATTTAGGTTTGGCGATATTCATAATATCAATGCCTTTTATGTAGATTTATGAAAAAGAAGACCTTAGTTAAGTAACGAAATCTTATCACTTTCCTTTTTTATTCAGGTGAATAAAGAAGCTAAATGTTATTTAGATCACTAACTTAATTATCAAATATTGCCTAGATCATAAAACCATAAAATTTTTGTATATATTGCATTTAAAATGCGAGCTATCTAGTACTAATTTCTACATAACATTTTGCGTCCAGCAGATCCCACTGTGATTTTTTTACACAATCTGTAGTTAAAAAACTAAGAATCAGGGCATTGACGCTCGCTTGCTTATCTTCAGCTTGGTCGCTTTGCTCAATTGCAAAATCACTAAATAACACCCCATCGTCAACTTTAGAAACAATAAAGCCCACCACTGGCGTATCACCGTGAAATCCTAAATAAATTTCATGTTCCGAATCGAGAATAATCTGGGCTAAAAACTCTAGAATCACTGCTTGCTGCGCCGCTTCCCATTGGCTCGCATGCAGCTGCGCAAAATACACAGTCAAACGGTGAAAATCCACCAAATAAAACGCATCAACACGTTCTCCCCAAGGATTGGAATTATCAACTGGTATCGATTTATCTAATTCAAGCACTTGATTATCTTGCTGGCGTTGCAAGTAGAGCTTGGCACCAGCTTGGCTTTCTGGGGTAGGATAACGCACATCAACCAGGCTTTGCAGCCATTGGTTCTTTGCCTCTAGCAGCTTGTGAGATGATGGTTGTGAAGGGGTTTGTGGTGAATTTGACGCTTCTTGCATGCGAATTAACTTCCTGAAGTAAAATGTATTTACTCATCCTAGCAGGATATCCATGAGTTTACAGGTTTTTTATTCAAGCAAATATGCTAATGTATTGATATTAAAATATTGATGTTGAATAAGGATAATTTATGTTCAAACGCGTGGCTTTACTTTCTGTACTTACTTTAAGCTTAAGTGCTTGTAGTGATAATGAAGTCGGTGATGTTTCATTAGGGATGTTTACAACTAAAGATGTGAAAATCAATACCTTGGTTGACCCAGAAGTCCCGGGTGTCACCTGTCATATCGCGTCTATTGAAGCCGATTTATCATTGGCAGACCCAAGTGATAGCTCTATTTCGTGTCGTCAAACCGGTGAAATTACACCTGAGATGCTTGCCAATGTCGATACCTCTGATTCTGGTGAGATTGTGTTTAAGAAATCAAAAAGTATCTTCTTTAAGACAATGAAAATCCGCCGTATCTTTGATCAAAAGAACCAAACCTTACTTTATTTGTCTTATTCGACAAAAGAGACCTCAGGCAGCTATAAACATAGTTTATCCACTGTGCCACTTTGGGGAACAAAGGCTTATCAAGCACCCGTACAGGAAACTGCAACAAATTAGCAAGCCAAACTAATAAGTGTACAAATAGCAAATCATTCGCATAACAAGGCTTAAATGTTTAGATTTAAGCCTTTTTTGTTTTTTTCGAGCAAAATCAATATATTCCCTTCCTTAACATCTAGTTATCTTACATATTGCTTACAATTCTCATACATTTTAAAAGCCATTTTTCAAAATTTAAGTTATCATATGATTAACTTTCTAGAGTGATTAAACAAGGATAAATATGTTTTTAGATTACTTTGCACTCGGCATTCTAATTTTTGTTAGCGTGTCGGTTTTTTACGGCATCATTGCCATTCATGACATCCCTTATGAAATGGCTAAAAAACGTAATCACCCTCATCAAGATGCGATTCATTATGCAGGCTGGGTAAGCTTATTTACTTTGCACGTACTTTGGCCGTTTTTATGGATTTGGGCAACCTTATGGCGTGAAGATAGAGGCTGGGGTTTTAAGCAAGTCGAAGAAGAACAAAAACATCTTCATAATGAACAAGATACTTTGCATCACGAAGTATTCACATTAAGTCAGCAAGTTGAAAAGCTGGTTGAAAAAGTAGATCAATTAAGCGCAGAAAATCAAGCTCTGAAAGCGTCGACATCCAATGCAGCGCCGCAGCCTACCCCAACGCAACAAACAGACAAACCAATGCAGGAGTCTTAAGCAAAATGGATTTACTAATCATTTTAACCTACGCAGGTTTTTGTATTGCGATTTTTAAAATTTTCAATATTCCGCTAAATAAGTGGACTGTACCAACGGCTGTACTCGGCGGGATTGTGATTGTTGGTGGCCTTGTACTAACGATGAACTATAACCACCCTTATACCAGTGAAGGTGGTCAGTTTGTGTTAACCACGCCGATTGTTCCTGGTGTTCGCGGACGAGTGATTGAAGTCGATGCCAAGCCAAACCAGCAAATGAAGCAAGGCGATATTTTATTTAAGCTTGATCCAACACCTTTCCAAGCGGCTGTCGATAGCCAAAAAGCAGCGCTAGAGCAAGCTAAGCAACAAGCTTTAACCCTAGTCGCAAATTATAAAAATGCGCAGGCGAATACAATTAAAGCCCAAGCGGAGCGTGACCGTACGTACCGTGAATTCCAACGCTATGCACAAGGTTACAAACGTGGCGCGTTTACCAAAAATGATGCAGATAACCGTCAGCAATATTATCGTAGCGCCGAAGCTGCACTTGCTGCTGCCAAAGCACAAGAAGAAAGTGCGCGTCTCGCCGCAGAGTCAGAAGTGAATGGCGAAAGCACTATCGTTGCCAATGCCCGAGCGCTACTTGAAAAGGCTGAATTTAACCTTGAGCAGACGATTGTTCGCGCGCCAACAGATGGCTATGCGACCCAAATTGCCTTGCGTGAAGGCATGATGGCAGTGCCACTACCACTTAGCCCACTGATGACTTACGTCAACAAAGAAGATGAGCAATTATATGTAGCAGCGTTTCGTCAAAACTCTTCCCAACGTTTAAAGAAAGGCTTTGAAGCAGAATTAATTTTTAAAGCGATTCCGGGGAAGACTTTCCAAGGTGAGGTTGAAAGTGTGTTGCCAACGATTGGTGAGAGCCAAGTCCAAGCACAAGGCCGTTTATATACTGCAGCTGGCCTGCACAATGTTGGCCAAGTGCTTGTGCTGATTCGAATTAAAGATGATATCTCTGAGTACAATTTACCTCAAGGTACAAATGCCAATGTTGCCGTTTATTCCGACTCTTTCGAGCACGTTTCAGTGATGCGTAAAGTTCTATTACGTATGAAGAGCTGGCAAAACTACTTATACTTAGATCATTAATCAACCGCTCAGCCCCTCTCCTCAAGATTGGTGATAAGAGCGCAAGTTTATTAAAGTACAATACTACTCACAAAAAGCAGGGATAATTACATCTCTGCTTTTTTTATATTGTAAAATCAAGACACTAAGGTATTTAAAAAGGAAAGTACGATGGAAGCTGTATTTATAGCCATTATTATTGTGTTCGGTTTAATTGCCGTCTATCGAGTCAAAAATGCAAGCCAAGAAGCAGAAGTGCACCGTCAGCAAGGGCTTGAGTTTTTGGCTCAAAATGCCAAACAAGACGGCGTTCAGACTACAGCATCGGGACTTCAATATATTTGCTTGAAAGCGCCTGAAGACGAATCAGCAAGCAAGCCAGAATCAGTTAAAACAAAAGTGGAAGTGCATTATCAAGGCAGCTTAATCAATGGTAGCGTCTTTGACAGCTCATATAAACGTGGTGAGCCGCTAAATTTTCGTCTTAATCAAGTGATCAAAGGTTGGCAAGAAGGTTTGCAAATGATGCCTGTGGGGAGTAAATATCGCTTTTTTATTCCTGAAAACTTAGCCTATGGGAATCGCCGAGCAGGCAGCATACCACCAGGCTCGACGTTAATCTTTGATGTTGAATTACTATCAATTGAGGCATAGCGCTTTACGCGAATGGTTCCCCTTCATAGCGCACAAGTTCGCCATCTTGGACCAAATAACAATCCATTCCAGCAGCTTGTGCCGCTTTTGCGCCAATCAAGGTATCTTCAAACACAACACATTCTTGTGGCGCCACACCTATTTCTTCGGCAGCTTTTAAGAATGTATCTGGATTTGGTTTATGTTCGTTCACATCATCTGCTGTGATCACACTATCAAACAAAGGTGCAATGTTATGGTGTTGAAGTAAAATATCCGCATTGGTACGGTTACTTCCTGTGCCGACCGCCATTTTCTTTTGCCCTTGATATTTTTTAGCCAATTCAAGGGTGCAAGGGATCAAGTCCCCTTCTTGAATACGTTTGCTATATTCTGTGATTTTGTTTTGTACAACCGTTTTTGGGTCAAGCGAGAGTTGGTATTTTTTATTAATCTCAGCAATGATTCTGATCGATGGCATTCCGCCCATACTTGCCAGCCAAGCACCATCAAATGGAAAATCAAACAAACGTGCCGTTTCTTGCCAAGCAGCTACATGTGACGGCATGGTATCAATCAAGGTGCCATCCATATCAAAAATAAAACCTTGGTATTTATCAAAAATCATTTACTCGCTATCCTTCTCATCCAAACTTGGATTATCATTGTTGACCTCTGGCCATGATAGATCATCCACCCTTTCATCTGCAATATAAAAGACTTTGCTTCCGGGTTGAATATAGGCATCAAGACTTGGATTAAGCTCAATCCCTGCGCCATGATCAAGGGCGATAAGAATAGCATCATGTTGCTCTTTTAAATACAAAAAGACATCTGAAACTTTAATTTTTGCCGCTTTTTTAGGGTAAATAGCAGCATATTGGGTCATGCCTTTATCCGCACGAATAAGCTCCTGATGCAATTTACTTGAGCCCGGATCAACCGCAGATTTAGCCAATAATTCAACCGAAACCGATGGCACACATTCGGCTTTTGGGCAGTGCAGTTTAAGTAAACGGCTCAGGCTCGTATCTTCAAAATAGGCAATGAGATCGGCTTTAGGATTGAGGTTGGCGACAAACAGCGCCGCAGTTAAGGTAATGTCATCAGCGAGTGTATCCACCACAAAACAACTGGCTTTTTCAATGTTGGCGCGTGGCATTGTGTGTTCACAGGTGTAATTGGTGACACGCACAAAGTCAATTTTCCCCGGCAGTGGGTTCTCAATATCTGCTTTGGTGCACAAGACTATCGGGCGACGACCCTCTTCTTCATGCAATAACATATGCAGTAAACTCAACGTGCGCTGCTCATGCCAGCCAATAACAAGAATATGATTTTCCATTTTTAAGTATTTTCTCCCTGTGACGGCTTTGCGCCAAGATGTGACAAAAAATTGCGCCATTCGCCCCAACAACATAGCAAATAAACTGACTCCGCCGGGGATCACAAACAAGCTAACGACCCAATGCCCAAATGTTGTCGAAGGGGATAAGTCGCCATAACCGACGGTGGAAGCTGTAACGATTAGAAAGTAAAAAAATGTACTCCAAGGTTGCGTTAACTCAGTTTCGCCAGCACAACTTAAAAGTAGCCAAGCTAAAAGGCAATATAAAGCGATTAATATTAAGAAGTTTTGCCAAGTTAATGCACTGAGATTTTTTTTCGCCCAACGTTGCAGTACATACCAAAGTGCCATCGCGTGTCCTTTATTTCCTTGTTATAAAATAATATGTGGCAAATAGCGGGATAGATCTTGTGTGATCAGCCCGCTATCTTCACGAATCGAGATCCCTGCCGCTTTATCATTAATCAGCCAACTACCGATTAAAGTATGATTGTTTTCAAACTTAGGCAATAGGCACAAGTCTTGAATAATAAAGCCTTCGTCACCATATGGACCGTCACTTTGTGCGATTGGCTGATCATTTTTATACATAGAAACATTAGCGCCCTCACGTGCAAAAATCGGTTTTTTAACATAGCTTTGCAATGATTGAGCAGCTTTATCATCACTAAAGTAAGATGCGAGTAAATTAGGATGATTGGGAAACATTTGCCATAAAAGCGGCAAGATAGCTTTATTACTAATTAAGGACTTCCATGCAGGTTCAAGCCAACTAAGTTTGTCTGTATACCCTTTGGCGTGAGCTAAGTGCTGCGCAAATTCTTCGCGAAACATAAACTCCCAAGGGTAGAGTTTAAACATCCAATCAATCGCTTGATCATCAAGATCAGTAAATTGCTGATCGCTACTTAGCCCTATATCTTCGATAAAGACAAACTTGGTTTCAATGCCCGCTTCTGCAGCGCAATCTTGCATATATTGAACCGTGCCGCGATCTTCTTCGGTATCCATGCAACAACTAAAATGTAGCACTTTATGCGGGTTTTTCTGAGCAATTTGATGAAAGCGTTGAATTAAGCGATCTTGTAATAAGTTAAATTGATCTGCTTGTCTTGGGATATCCCCTCTATCAACTTTATCTTCCAGCCAAAGCCATTGCCAAAAACCCGTTTCAAAAAGCGAAGTTGGCGTATCCGCGTTATTTTCTAAAAGCTTCGCTGGGCCATTGCCGGAATAAGCTAAATCAAGGCGAGAATAGAGCGAGGGTTCTTGCTCGCGCCACGAGTTCGCCACAAAATCCCACATATTTTCAGGAATTTGAAAGCGACGCATGAGTGATTCATCACGTACCACTTTTGCCACAACTTCAAGGCACATTTGATGAATTTCTTCACTAGGCTCTTCAAGATCACGCTCAATTTGCTCAAGCGTAAATTGATAGTAAGCCGACTCATCCCAATAGGGTTCGCCATACATGGTATGAAAACCAAAGCCAAACTCCTTGGCTTTCGCTTGCCAGTTTGGCCTTGGTTTAGTGCTCACACGAAACATTTAGCCACCCCATGAACTGCGGCGTGAAGACGAGAATCCAGTTGAGCGCTTGGAACTTCCCCAGCTAGATTTAGCGGAAACTGATGAGCCAAAACCACCACGTGAAATCGTGCTGACCTTAGGTTTAGACTGGGCTGTTGAGCTTTTTTGCACTGTACCCGGCGTGCGAGTTTGGTATGTTTTCCCTTGGCTTTTATAAACCTTGCCTGAACCTGAAATCCAATAATTATCAGACTGACCATAACGCCTTGAGTACATTGGACGCGAATAATAATTGCCAGAACGATCGAGTGCGTTAGAGAGTAAATAGCCTGCCATAAATGGCGTGAACCAGTTGCCACTGCGCGACTCTTGACACATTTCAGGGCCAAATTCAAATTGACACTCTTCAAGCGTGCCAAATTTAGGCGCTAGTTCTTCGGCCTCCGCCAGTGCAGTTTGATAAGCGGCTTCACACTGCGCTTCTTCTTGCCCGTCTGCCACGCAATCATCAACGCCTTGATAGATGACACCTGTATCTGGATCGCCCTGATTACCACCACAAGCTGAGACTAAACCGGCTAAGACAGAGACAGATAAAAACTTAAACGCAAACGGACGCTTAGTTTTACGCATGCGTTTTAAAGAGATAGTTTGACTACGTTTCATCTACCCCTCCTAATAAGTCATACATGCGGCATTTAGTAACCCCACACAGACAGAAGTTGCGCCAAGTAACACACCCGCTGGGAGTTCATTATTTTCAATACGCTCAACAATTTTCGGCATAATCACAAAACGCACTAATAAGTATGCGATGATTTGAGCCGCTAATGCCACGACACTCCAGATCGTAAAATCAAGAATGCTCACCGAATTACTTGCCGCACTCGCAATGGCTAAACAATAGCCGATTAACGATCCCGAAAGCGCAACGGCTGCCGCCATATTTTGTTCTTCCCGGATAAGCTTTATTTCATCATATGGCGTGACTTTTAGATATACGAACTTAAAAATAAGTAGGAATGCCAATGAGATAATAAAATACAGAGCAAATGCTCCAAGTCCTGCTAACGCGCCCATACACGATCCTTTTTATGATGTTGTTATGGTTTTGAATACTTGAGTAACTGCAACATTATTTTTCATGCCACAGATGAATTAACCGATAATCGAAAAGTCACCAGCATTAAGATCAATGGCTGTGCTAAGCACCAAACAGCGCTCAAAGCCTTGGCCTGCACGTCTTTCTTCTGCTACGGCAAACAAAGCTTCGCTATTATCAATGCCAATCTCACGGCTATATACCATCACAAATTGATCTGTGCTCGTCGCGAGTTTATCTTCACGATAAGTCATTTCTTGCATCGCTACTGGTTTTTCATTTTCCCAGAATTTTTGATACTCAATATCATCCAGCAGCCATTTATCTTTGACTAAATCAGCTAAGGTTTGCTGCCATGCGCTATCCGTGTCTATCGGTTTGGTTTCATAAAAATAAACCAACTTGACCTCTGCAACATCGGCATCCGTTGCTCCGTGCTGCAAGATTTGAATAAAGGCATCATCATCTGTGTAATAGCGCACAAGACGTGAGGTTTGATCTAACTTAACAACCCCAACCGCTTGGATCAGCTGCTGGCTACTTGCCCCTTCAAACATGGCGTCGCTCTCAATCAGCTTAAGTTTCAACTCACTTAACTCAAAGGCGCCACCGAGTCGAAAACCAAGTACCTCAGGGGTTTGGACTTGAGGCTTTTTCTCTTTTTTAAACCAACCAAACATACTTGTGCCCTTTTATTCGCTTATTTTTTACCTAAAATGCGCTCAAGCTCTGATTGCGCATCAGTATTGCTACCAGTGATCCCAGCTTGCGCAAGTTTCGCATCAAGCGCATCACCATTTTCCATTTGTGCCAGTTCACTCGCGGCTTCAAATTCAGCTGTTTTTTGTGCTTGACGCTGTTTAATTCGCTCCAGTGATTGCGCCGCCGTTTGCATTTTCGCATTTGAGCCCGTGTTTGCGCTTGAGATATTTGATTGCGCTTTTTGCACCGCTTCATTGGCTTTCACAATATCAACCTGTTGGGTTAACTGGCGTAATTGTTGCTTTGATTTGGCGATATTGGCTTGAAGTTGTGTTTGTGATTGCGCAAATTGATTGGCGTACACTTCTTCTTGCTCAATCTGAGAACGAAGCTCAGCAACTTTTTGCGCACATTCAAGCGCTAAAGTTTGATCACCCTTTTCCATTGCTTGGCGTGCATAGTTTTCATATTCGTCGACACTGGCTTGAATACCGGCAATCTTTTGTTTGCTTAGCTTATGTTTGGCAACAATTGAGACAAGTGCTTGATCAGATTTACGCAGTTCATTATTTGCCTCTCGGATCTCTTGCTCAAGGATACGAATCGCTTGACTGTCTGCAACAGATTCCGCAGCTTCATTTACGCCACCTTTGACTGCGCTAAATAATTTATTCCAAATACTCATTCTGCCTCCAAATTCAAATGTTCTTGATATGCTTCTAAAAATGCTTCGATATTGGAGAATAACAGCTCAACTTCAAGTCCAATATTCTCAAGCTTAGACTCTGTAGCCAGTGCGCCAAAGGCAACATAATAGTCTTCGCCATCGATTTCATTAATCGCAATTGCGGTGAGCGGAAAGAGGTGGTGAGTGCGTAAGATCAGCGCATTAAGCTTGGCCGGATCTTTCACTTGAGCGGCGCGAAACAGCAAGCTTTCGATTAAAATCTGCTGACCTGAAACGGCTAAATAAGCACTTAAACCTTCTGGGTTGGTAATGATTAAAGCGTCATCTTGTTCATGAGATGACCACTCAGGGTGAGTCTCAAGCGCAAGCGCTAATTTATTGATTGTCCAAGGCATATCTAACTCCGTGTTTGATAAAGCATCAGTATGCCAAGTCCAGTGCACGACCACAAGTTGATTAGGTTAAATAAAAAATAAAAGCCTATCTTTTGTGAGTAGAGTCAAGGCACACTGGCCGACACAAAAACGCCTCAAGTAGAGCGTCCACTTGAGGCGTTTGATAAATCTAGGATGGATGATTTAAGGTTCAATTATTCATTATAGGAACCATTTCCAAGCAATAAATAATGCTAAGAAACCAAACAGATAGACAAAACCAATCCAAGACAATGCTTTCATTTTAGTGCTAAATTTTAAACCTTCAGGCAAATCATTTTTAGTTACCAAGCGATAGTTTAAGACCGCAAAAATCGGTGTTGTCATAAATGCTAGAATCATTGCAAATGAAAGCATTGCCATTAAAGATGAGGTAAAGAATAACACCATAGATAATGATAAGGAGCAAATAAACAGCATCCAGATGTTTAACGCTTTGCCGCTATTTGACTTTTGTGACTCTTGTGTTTTTTCAAATGCAAACTTGCGACACTCTTCAAGCGTACGTGAATAACCATCAATGCATGTAATCGTGCTGCCAAAGATGCAGAAGAACGCAATCATCGCAATTAAGTAACGTGACCATTCACCGATCGCAGCTGTATACATGCTTACTAATTGATGGGAAAAGCCAATCCCTGAGGTTTGCAAGGTTTCACCGTTGCCATTTAGAACCAATGCACCTAATGAAACAAAGACGATTGCAAGTAACGCCGTACCAATAAAGCCAACATTGAAATCAAACAATGCGCCTTTAGCTGTCACTTGTTGGTTTTGTGCTTGTTGTTTTAACCAAAGTGAGTTGAAACAAGAGATCTCAATTGGTGCCGGCATCCAGCCCATCATCATCACAATAAAGCCAAGTGATGCCATGGTCCAAGGTGAAGGGCTTTGATAGTCTGCTGGTGCGACAGCGCCGTTTGAGGCGGCAATGGCGACAGCAGTTAAAGTAGTAATCACCAAAACACTCATAATAACTTTAGATAAGGTGCTTAATGCTTTGACCTGACCTGCAAACAAAATACCTAAACAAACAGCTAAAATTGCCACAGATAGAACAGGTAAACTTGCTTCAAAAGGTAAGAAATAGCCAAGTAAACTCGCACTAAACATAAGTAATGCTGCGATGTTAACAAAGGCAGAAACGAAATTAAGGATGCTAAATAACCACAAATAACCTTTACCCATCTGGGCATAGCCTTGCACTAAACTTTGATTGGTGCCTAGGGTATATTGCACCCCAGCTTTAAAAAATGGGTATTTGAAAAGGTTCACTAATAGAATTAACGCCACAAGTTGCCAGCCATATAAAGCGCCAGCTTGAGTTGATGAAACTAAGTGAGAGCCACCGACAGCTGCCGATGCAACCATGATCCCAGGACCTAGTGCACGCAGGCGTGCAGCGAGATTAAAAGCAATAGGTTGACCAGTTAGTTTGATATTTGAAACATCAAAACCTGAATTTTGAGATTGGGGATCTGCTGCCTGTGCAGCACTTGGTGGAGGCGCCATAGTCAATTCCTTCTTACGTTAGCTTTGGTGCAACCTTACACCACTTCAAAGCAGGCCGCCCCGATTTTGCGCAGCCTTGAAATATTAATAACATAAGAATGAAATATGTAAACCCAAAAACGGTAGTTAAAAATCCCAGTTTTTAACATACCCTAGGTCACATATATATAGAAATAGCTAAAGTTTAAAATTAAATCCGTATAAAATTCCGAAATAAGACATATCTGCGCCATTGTCTTTGGCGATCTTGGTGTTTGGGAAGATATAAAAAATTTCAGTCTAAACAAAAAAAATCGGCCACTAGGACCGATTTTTTATCTGTAATAATTTCTTTACACTTTCAAGGATAGATTAAAGGCCTAAATCTCGGCGCATGTGGTTTGAAAGTAAGTTCGCATCATAGTTGACGGCTACTGATGACGACTTTTTACCAAATAAAACGTCAACAAGGTGCACAATCAATCCTTTGATGCTTACTGGGTAAGTTTTTTTCGAATGTGATTCAATGGCAATCGTTGCTTGTGTCATTTGATTTATATCTCTTTAATAATATCAACCAAAGCGATTCCGTATCAGCTAGGTTAATGCATATTCCTATTCATACCCTTCTATTTTGGGTATATCTAGGTTAGGTATGATGAGAAAACTCCGCTCATCACTAAATTCCTTTGCATAATAATCAAACAGATAGAGTTTAAAAAATGACTTAAATTTAAGCTTTGGATTAGATTTTCTAATGCCTAAGTACTCACCCATTAAGCAGAGAGATAAGTGGTTAAAATATGATTATGCGTTATATTTAACCAATTAAATACCAAGAAATAATGTTTTATTCCAATCTCAAAAACATGTAATAAATATGTTATCAAAATCAATTTTGGAATTTATTTTTACACGAGTAAACATCTACCGAGCCACACTGGTGCTGGCGTTTTATCTTGGAATACTTGCTTGGGCTTTCCAGCAAGTTTCAAGTAACACCTCATCACCGCGCTTAATTCGAGCAGTGAATAAATCACCTGAATGCACTTCACCGACCCCACTTGGCGTGCCTGTCATTAAAATATCGCCATCTTCAAGATCAAGATACTTTTGCACTTCTTCGAGGATCACATCCGGTTTATATATCATTTGTGCGACTTCACCTAATTGAGTTCGCATGCTATTAATCACAAGCTCTAAAGAAAGATCTTGCCAGTGGTTGGTCTCTATCTTCACAAACTTACTCATCACCGCACTATGTCGAAAGGCTTTTGCTCGCTCCCATGGTAACCCTGCTGTTTTTAGCTTTGATTGCAAACTGCGCTTAGTTAAATCAAGACCAAACCCAACGCCTACCAATGCATTACTTTCAATCAAGAAGCAAATCTCTCCTTCATAATGCAAAGTTTCACCTTGTCCGCTGACGCTGTCGCTATCACGTGCATATAAGGTATTCGTTAATGATGAATTAGGCTTATGAAACAAAACCATTTCGTCTGGGACCGGATTATTTAGCTCTTGGATATGAGCCAAGTAATTACGCCCAACGCAAATGATTTTACTTGGCGTCACGGCTGTGATTTGCTCGCCCTCTACCAGATTTATTGTTTGCATAAAATTCCCTTTTCAATACTCAATAATAATAAATATAATTAATCCTTAATCAGCCGCTTGATAACTAAATTGCGGCTCCAAACGACTCATTCCACCAGATTGCTTATTCACCTTAATCTGCACCCCAATACGCTCTTTCATTGCTTCAACGTGGCTGATCACACCCACCATTTTGCCCTGAGCATTAAGGGTGTCTAAAGTATCGAGCGCTAAATCTAACGTTTGAGCATCCAGCGTGCCAAAGCCTTCATCTAAGAATAAAGATTCAATGCTGGTTTTGTGACTCACCAAATCAGATAAGGCTAATGCTAACGCCAGTGAAACGAGGAAACTTTCACCACCGGATAAGGTTTTTGTATCACGACAAACATCCCCTTGCCAAGTATCTTGTACCCATAATTCAAGCCCTTGCGCAAAATCTGCTTCATCAGTCGATGGGTCTTGATTGGGTCGTTTACGCTGCAGTTGATACCTGTTATGTAAGCTAGCAAGCTGCTGATTAGCAAGATAAATCAAATGATCTAGGGTCAAACCTTGAGCAAACTTTCTAAATTTATCACCTTTTTTCGAGCCAATCAGATCATGTAAATGCGCCACATCATCAAAGCTTTGTTGCGCCGTCAGTATTTGCCCACGCAGCGCAGCTTGAGATTGTGCACTTTGCGCATCCGCATCAAGTTTTTCAATCACTTTCCCAAGGGCTTGGCTATGTTCGTTTTGTTTAGACTGACTTTCATTAATCATCTGTTTGATACTATCGATATGCTCGCTTAGCACTTGTGTATCCGCATTTAAAGCAAAGTCTAGCCAATCAGCTGGCGCTTTAGCTTGATGTGCCTTGAACTGTTCTTGACAATATTGCAGTTGCGCACTCGCCTTATCGATTTGACTTGTCAGTGATTGAGATAATTGTTGCAAACGTTCAAACTCTGCCTCATCTAAACAGGCTGCTAAAAACGCCTCTAACGTTTCAAAGGGACTAGAGCTTATCGCGGATTGCCAGTTTGCTTGCATTTGTGCGAGGTGTTTTTGTGCATCAGTCTGTTGCATAGTCAAGCTATCAACTTGTCCTTGCTGCTGCTTCAACTGCCCTGATAAGGCTTGCGTTTGCGTTTGCTGAGCTTGGTAAGCCTGCTCAAAACTTGCCACCTGTGCGCGCATTTGCTCTTGCGCATCCATAATACTAAGATCAGCGAAGATCTCTGCCCGCTTCGCTTGGCATGCTTGTAAGTCTTGCGTGCCTTGAGCAAACTTAGCTTGCAATGCTTTTAATGCACTTTCAAATTCGCCATGCTGCGCCGTTAATTCTTCAATTTGCTTCTTAAGGCTCGATAATGCTTGCGTCAACTGCTCGGCTTGACTTTGATTTTCTTGATAGCGTTTTGAACGCGCAGCCAACTCCGCAATTTGACTATGTAAGGGCGCCAAATCTTGCTCCCAGCTTTGTCCAAGGCCTGTAAAGTGCTCCGATTTTAGCTCATCTACTGACTGTTTAAACTTACTTTGGATGTCCTCAAAGCCTTGCAACAGATTATCCATCCGCTGCTGCGCCAATAGTTGATGTTGTTTTGCCAGCTCAAGCTTTTGATTCAATTCAGCACTTTTTTGTAAGTCTTGAGTATATTCTTGTTGTGCATCCTTTAGTTCTTGCTCAAGTTTTGCAAGCTCATTAATCGATTGCTGAATGGCCTCAAGGTTATCATTCGCCGCCTGTTGTAACCCTTCAATTTGCGCCGTATCTTTAGGTAAATCTTGCGCTAAGACTACGCCGTTTAATTGGTAGCTTTGCGTTAAACTAGCGTCCACAGCTAATAAAGCATCACGAGTTTGACGCCAGTCGCTTTGAAGTTGAACCCCTTGATTTATCAGTTTTTCCTGCTCTTGTTTAAGCAAGGCTTGACTTTGGCTAAGCCTGTCGCATTCAAGACGCACTTTTGAACCTTCCCCTTCTAAGCGCTCTAATTCCTTGATTGCGTTTTGATAATCTAAGGTGCTTTGCTCAAGATCAGGCAAAGTATGCGCGAGAATCGGGTGCTCTGTTGCGCCGCACAATGGGCAAGGTGAACCTTGTTCTAAGCTTTGGCGATAAACAGCTAAGTTCTGCTCTGCCGAAATCAGTTTCTCAAGGGTTTCGCAAAGCTTCTTTTGTGTTTGATAATCATTGCGTAACTGTTTCAGAGCTTGCTGGCTTTGTGTGTGTGAATGCACCAATTGACCAAGCTTAGTTTGCACAACTTGGGTGTCTTGCTCATGGCGTTGTGCATCTTTGATTACACTTGCTAACTTAGATAAAACATTAACGCACTCCGACAAACTTTGTCGATGCTGATATAAAACATCTGCCTTTTCACCTGCTTGCGTTTTTTGCGCATAAGTTTGTTTTAAGCGCTCTAACTTTTGCTCCAAAACCTGCTGTTGAGTTAAAAAGGTTTGCTGAGCCGCTTGCGCCTGGGTTAGCTGCTCTGCTGCTTTTTGTTGCTGCTGCTTGGCTTGGGCTATTTCTTGGTTTTGCTGCTGAGATTCATTTTGAAGACGGGTGAGCGCTTGAACTTGGCTTTGCCATAAATGCAGCTTGGCAGAGATATCTTGATCTTTGGTATGCTGCGCAAGGTAGGCATCTGCTTGAGCTTTTTGACTTTGATGTTGAGAGTAAGCGGCTTGCTCTGTTTGCAATTTTTGCCCAAGTTGCTGCAACTGGTGAGTCTGCTGATTAAGCTGCTCACTTAGCATTTGTTGGTTATAGCTTTGCTTTTCAATCTCAAGATCAAGCGGGCGAACTTTGGTTTCAATCAGTTCATCTTGGACTTGTTGGTGCTTCTTTTGTCCATCCAAGGCTTCTTTTGCATTTTTTTCAAGCGCTAGCTGCTGATTTAGCGCATCTTCAAGGGTTTGGCTCTGTGTTTTGGCTTGGTTAAGTTTGGTTAAAACTTCATTTTGCTGACGCTCGGCATGCTGCATACTTTGATAAACAGGAAAAATCTTTTGCGCCGGCGCCGCGTGAGCAAGTTTGTCTAATTCACTCTTGGCATTTAATTGATTTTGTAGGGCTTGCTGATGCCCTGTTAGCGCCTTAGATAATTCTGATTGATGGGTTTGATACCCTTCGAGCCAATTAAGTTCTGTTTGTAGGTGAGTTAGGCTCTTTTTGGATGCTGCAATAGCATGTTGAAGCTCGGTCTGCTCATCCAATAAGGCTTTTTTCTCCTCTTCAGTTAATAATTGAATATCTTTTGCTCGTATTTCTAATTGTGCTAATTCATTTTTTTGCGCTGTGTACGCCTCATGCACTGCCATCGAAATCTGACCATAGATCTCAGTCCCTGTAAGCTCTTCTAATAACTCGGCACGCTCGTTTTCTTTCGCATTTAAAAAGGCGGCAAACTGCCCTTGCGAGAGCATCATAGACTTGGTGAAACGATCAAAGTCTAAGCCGGTAATGTCTTGCGTGAGTTTGACTTTATCCGTAATTTTGGTAGCCAAAATCTTTCCGTCGGCTTGGGCTAATTCAACCACAGCAGCTTGAAGATTCCCCTCCACCTTGCCACGTGAGCGGCGCATACTCCAAAAAGCGCGATAGGCTTTGTCTTTGACTTGAAACTCCACTTCTGCCAAGCAATCCGCCTTACCGCGACTCATAATTTCATTATTATTAGCCGTAATATCACCCAGACGAGGCGTGCGATGATACAGTGCCAAACAAATCGCATCGAGAATTGTTGTTTTGCCTGCGCCTGTGTCACCTGTGATCGCAAACAAGCCATTTTCAGCAAATGGTGATGCCGTAAAGTCAATTTTCCACTCACCAGCTAAAGCATTTAAATTTCTAAATCGTACACTTAAAATCTTCATGCTTTATCCTCTGCTTGTGGCGGTAGTTGACTGTGTGTTGCTGTGGTTTGCGCATTGCCTGAATCGTCTTCATCTAGCCCTGCACTGACTTGGTGATAGATATTTAAAAATGCATTCATGAGGCGCTCTTTTTTCTGCGCCTCATCTGGTGAAAAATTCTCAGCTTGAAGACGTTTAGCAAAGACATCTGTCACATTGAGCTCACTTAAACTTTGCTTTTGAACTTGCGTCAGGCTTTTCTCAGTTTTTTCTTTGATCCGTACAATTTGCAATGCGTAAGCAGGTAAGTCTGCAAGCTCATCCGCAACTTTTGCCGCAATGTCCGTAAGATAACCTTGAAATTCAATTTCAATTTTGAGCCATAAGATTTGCTCAGGCGTTAGCTGCATTTGCTCAACTAACTCAGCTGCATCATGTTTTAAACTGCTTAGGGATGTTTTAAGCGCTGCAATCGGCTGAAAGCTTGGAATACTTAAACTGTTAATTTGAGGAGTATGTCGCTGTTTTTGACTTAGTGGCGCAAACTCAATACATAAAGCTTGTTTAGATTTATTCGCTTCATCAAAGCTCAGCACAATCGGCGCGCCGCAATAACGGATATGGTCTTGTTTAGCAACAATTTGTGGACGATGAATATGACCAAGTGCAATGTAATCGGCATCAGGAAAGCCTTTTGCATCAAAACCATCTAAATTCCCAATATAAATATCACGAACCGATTCTGAGGTTTTCACCCCCATTGCAGTTAAATGCCCTGTTGCGACTATGGGTAGCCATTGCTGAGTCTGTTCAAAATGCGCTGCGCGTTTTTGCTCCGCAATTTGATGCAAGGCAAAATAATGCTCAGCGATTGCTTCATTTATGGCTTGTTGTTTTTGAATCGCAGATTCACCGACTTGGCTTTTAAGTAAATCGCGCGGACGTAAGAAAGGCGTCGCGCAGACAAAACCAACGCAATCACCTTGATTGTTTTTCACCTCAATCACAGCTTTTGCTAAATCGCCATCGGCGCGCGCAACCACTTGCGTATTCAGGCTTTCAAGCAAGTCTTTGGACTCTTCAAGCACACCAACCGAGTCATGATTGCCAGCAATAATAATCAACTGACAATCTTTTTGATTCACCTTTTTAATCAAATCATTATACAAACGACGCGCATAACTGGATGGCGCGCCTGTATCAAACACATCTCCCGCTAAGATCACGGCATCAATTTGCTGCGGCTCAATTTGCGCCACGAGCCAATCAATTAAGGCTTGATGCTCGGCTTCGCGAGATTTGGTATAAAAGTTTTGTCCAAGGTGCCAGTCTGAGGTGTGAAGAATGCGCATAGTAATCCTATCTTATTGATCCTGTTGATCTGCCTACACTTATTGTGCCATAGATTTAATCTATGTACTTAATTTTAAGTGATTTGACAGATCAAAATAAGATAGGAATTGATTTTATAAGTGGATCACATTATCACAACACTTCTCAATCAAAGCCGGATCATGACTAACGATAAAGAGTGCGCAGCCCTTTTCCTTGGCAAGTTCAACTAAAAGCTCAGTGATTTCTTTGGCAACCAAAGGATCAAGGCGTGAAGTTGGCTCATCGGCAAATAAAAACACAGGCTCAAGCATCAAGGCGCGTAAAATTGCAAAGCGTTGCAATTGCCCACCCGAGACTTGGCTGCTTGTTTTTGCAAGTAATTCAGGTGCAAGTTTTAGCCGCTTCATCAAAGGCATGACTTTACTTGCATCGAGTTTATGCAGCTTAATTAAATCATCTAATAGCACTTGCAGCGGCACAGAACTAGATAAGCCTGAAGGTGGATCTTGAAACAGCTTTTGCCATTGATAAGCTTTAGCATCCTCTGCCAGTTGCGTGATTTCACCATCGATTTTTGGTAAAAGTCCCAATAAGGTATCGCCTAGAGTACTTTTACCACAACCACTATCACCAACCACACCGATGACTTCGCCTTGGTGGATTTTAAAATTAATCCCACTCGCAAGCGGATTCTCACGACCGATGCTTAAGTTTTTCGCCTCAAGCACAGCGCGCTTAAACTGGCTTTGCTTAGGGTAAGCTTGCCAATGCTCAGGGCTCGATTGAATTAATAACTCGGTATAATCTGAGTCTGGTTTGGCTAAAATATCCGCCATTACGCCTTGCTCCACGACCTTGCCTTCACGCAAGACAATTAGCTCACCACCAAGCTTCTCTGCGACTTCTATATCATGGGTAATGGTGATGAGTCCGCCGGCTTGGGTCATTCGCTGCAAAAGCGTCACCACTTCATTGCGGCGACTCACATCTAAGCCTTTCGTCGGCTCATCAGCAAGCAAAATTTGCGCGCCACCAGCTAAGGCGCAGCTCACGGACAATCGTTGCGCCATCCCGCCAGACAGTTGCCCCACTCGCTTAGCTGCGCTTTGCTTTAAGCCAACTCTATCTAAATCTGCTATTGCATTATCAAATGCTTCTTGGCCATCTAAGCCGCGTACTTTTTCATGCACAAGGGAGACTTGCTCAAATGCTGGCATTAATGGATCCAATGCGCGCCACGGCTCTTGAGGGAGCAAGACCATGTCTTTACCCCAAAGCGTGCGACGCTCAGAAACTTTGCGATTTTGTCCAAAAATATGTACCTCGCCTTTTTGGCTTAGATTCTCAGGCAACATTCCCATAATGGCTTGGAGTAAAATACTTTTGCCTGCGCCAGTTTCACCTAAAATAGTAAGTGGCGTGGCAGCGGAAAGCGTAAACGAGACAGGTTCAAGCAAGCATGTCTGTCCGTGATAAATAGATAGATTTTTAACTTCAATCAACAAGCTCATCTTTTTTTCCTGCAAGTAGATGAAAACCAAGCACTAAAAGTGCAACGGCGATTAACGGCTGAAACAGTGCCCACGGCGCCTGACTGTAATAAGGGAAGAGTTCCACACTCATCAAACCAAGTTCTGCAAGGGGTGGTTGGATCCCCACATAGACAAAGCCAAGGGATGCCATGGTAAGAATTGCATTCCCGCCACCAAAGGCTGCCATGGTGAAAATTGAGCCGGATAGTTTTGGCCAGATATGGCGTTTAAAAATATACCAAGATCCAAAGCCCATCATTTTAGACACTTGCACTTCTGGGCTTTGCAGAATTGGTCGCGTCATCGCGCGTGAAACTTTATAATATTCAACCCATTGCACTAATGCGATGGCCACATAAAGCATCACAAAAGAGCCCGGAACAATCGCTGCAAGAAGTAACACCAACACGAGGCCAGGTAAGGCAAGCAAGATATTGACCATGATTTCAAAGCCTTGCTCAAGGCGTCCACCTTTCCATGCAGCGAGAACGCCAAAACATACGCCAATGCTAGAAGCAGTTAGCATGCACATGATCCCAAGCATAAATGAGAGTTGAATGGCGCTTGCCACTCGCACCAACATGTCACGCCCAAATTGATCCGTGCCAAACCAATGTTCGCTGCTTGCTGGCATGAGTTTATGGCTGAGATCTTGCGCATTGAGATCATGACTTGAGAGTACCGTCACCAAGCTTGCTGATACAAAAAGGCTGATCAGTAAGGCAGCGCCAAATTTTTGACGCCCATTAAACGATTTAATAAATTGAGAAAAAGCAGACATTATTTTTCCTCCCCGCCACGCGGGTCAATCCAGTAACAAATCACATCAACTATGGTGTTGAGCACCACAAATAAGGCGCCCATGATTAAGGCGCTGCCTTGGATCACAGGAATATCGCGGGCAAAAATTGCATGCGCCAAACCATGACCAATTCCCGGCCATGAGAAGAGTGATTCAATCATCACTATGCCTTCAATAATGCTCACTAACTGAATACCAATAAAGGCGACCACTGGCACGGCAATATTACGCATGCCATGATGATAGAAGGTTTCTTTTTCAGATAAGCCTTTGATTTGTGAGAACTGATAAAATGGCGCAGCCAACACACGGCGCGTGCTTTGAGTCACCACACGGTTGGAGACAGCCGCTAAACTGAGCGCCAATGCCACACTTGGTAAGACCAAATACTCCCATGAGCCAAACCCTGCAACCGGGAATATTTGCCAATGCATCGCAAAGATTAGCACCAGCACAAGGCCAAGCATAAACACAGGCACAGCGCGGATACCGGTTGAAATCCAAAGCACAATTTGCTCTACAATCCCGCCTTTTTTCGCCACCCAAATGCCAAGTGGCAGTGCGATGCAAATCGATAAGAAAATGGCGCAAACGGCAAGCAAAAATGAATGCACTAATTGGTGCTCTACCACATCAATCACTGGTAAGCCGCTGACTAAGGATTTACCTAAATTTAAATGCAGCAAATCGACAAACCATTGGCTATAACTCGCCCACCAGCTTTGATCTAAATTAAGCTCTGCTCGGATCATCTCAGCGGCAGCAGCGCTGACGTTATCTTGTCCATAACGACTTGCAGCAATGCGATATGCCATATCCCCTGGAATGCTGCGCATCATGATAAAAGTTAGTGTGCCGACGCCCCAAACCACAAGTAGTAATTGCAACAGGCGCTTTCTTAAAAATAACCACATTAGTGGGTCTCTCCTTTTTGATGCTGATGATCACCGTTTTGATGTGAATGCGAATGCCCTTCATGATGAGCGCTTTCATCATGGGTTGAGACGGCTCCAGCGCGTGGCGCTAAACGCATTTGATTAATGAAATAACTACGTGAATACGGGTCAAATTTAAAGCCTTTCACCCTGTTATTAATCGCAATGAAATCTTGATAAAAAGCAATTGGAATGACTGATTTTTCTTGATATATCAAACGCATGATTTTTTGGCTCAGATCGCGTTTCGCAGCATTTGTCATGCCTTGTTGATTAAACCTTGCAAACGCCTCATCCACATCAGGCATCTGCCAGTTCATTGCGCCCCAATCACCACCAGTATTTGAAAAATCACCACTAAGCATTGGTAGAGGATCCGCAATTACCCCATAGTTACGCGCAATTAAAGCGGCTTCTAATGAGTGATCTTGATGCCCTGCTGGGATCATACTTGAGTTGGTTACATCGACTTTTAAGTCCACTCCAAGTTTGCGCCATTGGGCTTGAACCGCAGTGGCAACGAGGGTTAATTCTGGTCGATCGGCATAAGTCATCATGGTGATCTTAAAACGCTGACCATCACGCACTAAAACGCCATCAGTTCCGAGCTGCCAGCCCAAATCTTTGAGTATTGTTTTCGCTTTGGCAGTGTTTGCGCCAAGCGTTTGTGACGCGTCTAGCTTATCCGCGCCTAGATGCCAGTCTTGCATTGAGTCGGGTAAAAGTTGCGATGTCGCTTTGCCCACACCTGACATCACGGTATCGGCAATCGCTTGGCGATCCAGACCTAAACTTAATGCAAGGCGCGCCTTTGGCTCTAAAAATTGATGCGCACTGTTTAATTTCACAATCAAGGTTCTTGGGGTATCAAAGGCTTCTACTTGTATCGGATCGCTTGGCTTGATATGGCTGACCATACTTGGATCTAACGTAAAGCTGATGTCCGCATCGCCTGAGCGCGCTTGTAGAATTCGGCTTTCTGCGCGGTGTCCAGTTAAATAACTGGCATAAGCAATACTTGGTTTTTGTCCCCAATAATCGGCGTTGGCTTTTACTAATAGCTTATGTGGCGGTTCAAAACGCTCAAGTTGATAAGCGCCTGTGCCATAAAGGTGAATTACTTGACCTGCTGCGTCATAAGATGCAGGGGATAAAATGGCAGTAGAATAGTTCGCTAATAAAGCGCCAAGTGACGAAAAAGGCTTAGAAAGCTCAATTTCAATTATTTGCTTCTCAGTTGAGTCTTCTTTTGCAATCAGAGACTTAATTTCAGTAATGGGCGCTTGTTGCAACACGCCATGGGTCTTTTGTGCAATCTGTAGGCTATTGACCACTGCATCTGCGCCAAGGCGTGCGCCGTCATGAAACAAAACATTGTCTCTTAATTCAAAGCGCCATGTTTTGCCATCCTCACTGACCTGCCAATGCTGGGCAAGCCCTGGGGTAAGCTGACCTTTCTCGTCAACATTTAACAAGGTTTCAGTCAATTGCATGCGTGTGTAGATATAGCCTTGTTTAGAAGGATCTAAACTTGTGAATTCCCACGGTCCACTAATGCGTAATGTATTGTCAGGTGTGGCTTGGCTTTGTTCTTGGTTGGCAAGTTTAATCACCAGCAGACTAAGCAAGGTAAGGCTTACTAAAATGGCAAGCCGAATTAAATTTTTCTTTCGCTGCACTGCTGCGTAGGTTAGCTCTGTCATCATCTTCCCTAAGTGGTGTTATAATGTAACAATTAGGGGTGTGATAATATAACATTTTAAATTGTTATACTATAACAAAGATTAGTTTTATTTATTTTTATAGGGGTATTTAGTTATTGAAAAGAGTCACTAAAAAGCTATAAAGCAAAAAACCCAACACATTGCTGCATTGGGTTTTGTTTATCTTCACTTCTTATCTACAAAGCACACGTTTATTAGCTTAGCCATGTGGATTATGGAAGTTATTCTGATCAAAGATATGATTAATCATATCATTCGCCGAACTTGTATCCCCAGCATCAGATATATCCATACCCATGCCTGAGATATTTGCTTCTTCACCTTTACTTTGCTCAAGATCTTCAGTGGTTGTCGCGCCAGCTTTACCGACATCTGCCGCTTTACCATCTTCACCTTCACCTAGTACTTTATTGCCTTCAAAGAGTCTATCCATGCTCTCTTCTTTGGTTTCAGTATCTAGCATATCTAACATTTCACTGCCGATATTTGCCAATGGCTCAGATGTGCTCTCGCCATTAGAACCTTGTGCATTGGCTTGTTGTGCCAAGCTATCCCAGTCTAGATCTAAGGTGTCATAAGCTGCATCACCTGCGGACATTTGAGCAAAGGTTACATCGCCATCCTCTGTATCCAATGCATCTTGCTCATCTGCTAGCTCATCCTGCGCGTCAAAGTCAGCAAAATCCGTCATGTCTTGTTCAGCGTCTTGCTGATCTTGGACATCATCTTGCGCCGCGTTATCCGCTTGATCAGGTTTCGCATCCAGCTCAGCATCCGCCGTGCTATCTGTATCCGCTAGCTCATTGCCAAACTGCTGAGCATCTTGTGCATCAGTAACTTCTGCATGCTGCTCAAGAATTTGCGTAAAGCCTTGAAGCATAGCTTGTGGGTTGGTTTCCCCCTCAAGTGCTGCCACTTGCGCCGCAACCTCAGGGTTGGCTGCTAGGAAGTGATTGAAATCATCCACATCCATGCCTAGTACATCCGCCAAACCTTGCGCTGCATCATGAGCTTGCTCCGCCTCAATCTCTTGCGGTGCAACCTTGTCATCCGCAGCAGAGCTATTCGCTTGGTTCATCTGCGCGCTGACATCACGCTCAACACCTGTGGTGCTAAAGCCTGCCGCGTCAGACATGCTCACTGCTTTACTTTCAACAACTTGGCCTGTTACAGATTTAGTTGTTACTTGAACATTGCTCATCTCTGACATATCTGCCACATATGCATCGGCAACTTGATCTGCGCTGAGCACGACACTACCTGAATCCGTCACACTACCGATTGGATCTTGGTTTTGATCCACAAGTTGCGCGCCATCAAGATTCGACAACTCAATCGTAGTTTCATCAGCTGCCACACCCGCGGCAAGAAGTAAGGCCGCCAACGGCATAATACTTGCACTTTGCTGCGCTTGTGCTTGCTGCTGATTCATGCTCATGCGCTGCATTGAGATGCTCGCTGCGCTCATATCCATGCTTGCTTCAGAGACAGGCGCATTTGCCGTTTCTTCTTCCTCCGGATCTGGCACTTCATTGACGGTAATATCAATAACATCAGTATCTGTCATTGCGCCGCCTTCACCATTGTTACCATTATCATTGGTGGTCATGGTTAGGCTATCTTCACCGCTGTAATCTGGATCAGGTGTATATTCCACCCCACCACTTAGCAGATCATTCACCGCGTCGAGATCACCTTCAATTCTGATAGAGTTATCATCATTTTGAGTAATGGTCACGTTAGATGTATCGACACCATCAGGAATCGACAAGCTGCCGTGTGCAACACTCAAATCAACCGTGAATTTCTCGTTCGGATTTTCACCCGCATCGATATCGGAAATTTGCAGTGAGTCAATAATCACGCTGCCATTTTCATCGGTAACGATATTGTCTTCGCTGATAATGTTTTCAGGGCCATCATTGATTGGCGTGACATCAACATTAATCGTATTTTCTACGACATAATCAGACGATACACCGTTATCAAGACCTTGAATCGAAATATCAAGCTCGCCGTCCCAGTTGTCACTGTTGTTATCACCTGGGTGGAATTGAATCGTATCCAATGAAGAGCCTTCACTGATCACCGTCCAAGTGCCGTCACCGTTATCAACAACGCTGCCTTCTACGCCATCTGGTAAGCTTATTTCTGCGCCATCTGGCACGCCACTAATTTTGACTTGAATTTGCTCTGCGCCATATTCAGACACATTGTCCGCATTACCTTTATAGCCGTCAACATTATCATAACTGCTCGCACCAATGGTAAGGTCAATCACACTATTTTCGTCACCGCTAGCGGTTGTATCGATATTGGTGCTCACCTTGTCACCGACAGGATCTATATGGAAATCAAGTTCAATTTCTTTCGCGACTGAGTTATCTAATGAATCCTCTTTCGTATAAACGGTTAAAGTTAAGCTAAAGTCACCACTAAAATCTTTTGGCGGAATGACTTTAACATTAGATAAATCAAAGTCTTCTGCGCCATTATAGCCTGAAATAGCCCACACACCGTTACCGACGTTGGTTGCGCCTTGAATCGTAAAGCCATCTGGCACATCTGACAGAGCAATACCTGTGATGCTTTCAGAGCCATCCATATCTTGCAAACTACCAGTTAAGCCATCTAGGCTCACGCCTTGACCTTCAGAGCCGACGAAGGTTTCATCTGCCCCATCATAGTCAAGATCATCATTCACAGCTGTGACTTCAAAGCTAACCGTTGTTTCATACGAGCCAGAATCTGTCACGGTTTCGCCTGAAGTTTGATCAAAGATTGCTGTGTCTGTGATATCTGTCTTCACATTCAAGTCAACCTGACCACTGTAATCTGGGCTAGGTTGGAACTGAACATCCGATAACTCATCAGGGCCAAGCACCAATTCACTAACTAAATTACCATCTGCGTCAACGAAATAACCTTGACTTGGATCTACGCTAACAGTGACTTGGTCAATATTTTCTTGACCTTCTGTTTGACTGTCATCGTTATCCGCTAACATGATGCTCAAATCAAGTGATACGCGTCCATCTTCATAAGCGATGCCATCATAATGCTCATCTTCGCCATCGGTTGGTTGGTGATCATCATCTAGGCCGTGAGTGCCATTCACAATGACTTCAACTTCTGGGTGCTCATCTTCTAGATCACTATCATCTGCATCAGGATTCACCTGAATAGAGATGTTTTCCGTCACGCTGTTTGCATCACCACTATCTGGGTCAGTCACTACATACGTAATATCAACGTTAAAGTCACCCGCAAAGTCTTCTGGTAAGTTTAGATAAACATTTGATAAATCAACATTACCATTTTCATCAACTTCCACCGCTAAGACATACTCACCGGTATCGAAGTTAAAGTTCATACCATCAATGGTTGCGCCTGCTGGTAAGTCGCTTGCATCCACAACTAAAGTAAAGATATCGCCTTCACTTGAAATACCATCAGTATCGGTTCCAACATGTAGCACGTTATCTTGGATCTGCTGACCAAAATCAACCGCTTGATCTTCCGTGCCAGTAATGATGTAGCTGTCATCAACTTCGATTTCACCAGCAAGGTTACCATCTGACATGGTGTTATTTGAGAAATCTAGTGTGATGTCATCATCTGTCCAATACGGATTGCTCACATCGTGTTCAGTGCCATCACCGAGATCAACAACTCTTGCGTTAACCGAGATGTCAACTTGGCTATCAAAACCTTCTGGCGCAATGATACGGATGTCATCGAGATCACCTGTTAATGTCCAACTGCCATCACCATTGTTGATTGCGCCTGGAATATAGAAACCATCTGGCGTGCCATCTCCGTCATAATCTGGGAACATGGTGCCATCTGAGCTCATCACACTGTCTTGGTCGAAAGTAATGACAATTTTAACAACTTTTTCTTCACTAGAGTCATCACTGTTATTCCAGATGATACCAGCCGTTTCATCACCTTCATCAGTCACTGTATCGTTAGTGGTTAGGTGAATCACACCATTTTCATCACTAGTAACGTATTCTAATTCATTACCATCTGAATCTTGAACAATGAGCTGGCCATCTTCTTCAACTTTCGAAATGATGTTGACATCAAGCTCACCAGTAATCACTTTTTCATCGATAACATCTGAATCGATATCGGTATCTGTTACGGTCACATCTGTGGTTAAGTGTAAATCTTCATCACTATCTTCCGGAGCTTTAACGTAGATACCTGACTCTTTGGCTGCATCAAGCTGCGCATCCGTTAAAGTAATTGGGTTGCCATCACCTGGGATGATTTCATCACCCACTTTAAGCTCATAGCCTTCAGGTAAACCATTAATAGTTAAACCTGTGACTTCTTCACTCTGATCAGTAAATAGCGATGCAACGCTTTCACCATCCTCAAGTGGGTTCTGTGGATCTTCTAATGGATGTTTTGGATCCCAGTTAAGTTGTACCCATTCATCTTCATAACCTTCTGAGTTTAATGAGAAATCACCTGCATCAACCTCAGGCTCAACGTGAATAACTAGGTTATAATCGAAGTTTTTGGTTGCGCCATCATCTTCGGTTACGGTGATACGAATTGGTAACTCAATATCCGCATCACTATTCTCTGGTGGCGTAATGGTCACACCCGCTAAGGATTTTAGTGATACTTCATAAATTGGCTTACCTGCTTCGGTATAGCCGGTCAAGGTGCCAAAAATTGGCGAGCCATCAGGGCCGGTAAACGTCATTCCTTCTGGAATACCGGTAATCGCAAAACCAAGGCTTTCTGAGCCATCACCTGTAACTTCACCAGAACTAACTAAGAAGTCTAATGCTGCGCTCGTGTCTTCGGTAATCGTCGTCTCAATAGTTTTGCCATCTTCACTAAAGCCCCAATCAGAGTCATCAAAGGTAAACTCAGGCTCATCGACAACACCAACTAAGTCAACATCAACATCTTGTTTATCAAAACGATCCACATCTTGCACGCCAACCAGGTTGCCATTTTCATCAGTGATTTCTGCATCATCAACGACCATGCCTTCTACACTAAAGGTAAAGTCGGTGTTGCTATCCTCTGGTGGCAAGATATCGACGTTATCAAAATCATCATAACTGAAAATATATTCGCCATTTTTATCCGCTGACACCTCTTCACCATTGAGCCACACACTTGCGCCGTCTGGAATATTAGAAAGCACGACATAATAGCTTTCTGAGCCATCAGAGTTGTCGTCTTTTGGCGTCAAAGTGACTGTATTTGCTAAGTGAATAAATTCATCTTCATCGCCAACAATATACTGGGTGCGAATATCCACTTCATCACTATCTGGCATAACATTCACGATAATTTCTTGATGCTCAGAATCAGCGGTTTCATGGCCATCGACAAATGAGCCATTTTCCTGACTTTGGGCAAAGATATCGAGCTTGATATCACCACTAAAGTTATCTGCAGGATCAACTTGCAGTGAATCGATTGAATCGGCTGAAATTTTGTAATAACCATTTTCATCTGGTCCTTCCATACCGTTTGCAACGAGCTCACCTTCACCTTCGGTGATTTTGACAAAGTAGTAGAGATCTTCAGAGCCATCTGTATCTTGCAGATCAACTTCTACATTGATATGCGCATTGCCGCTGTCTTCGTCGACTTCATAATGCAAGTCGCTGTTATCAAGATCCCATGTTGGCGTATCTGCAATCCCATCGATTGTGATATTGAAGTTGCCGTTCAGATCTGTGCTCTCGCCTTTATCGTTAACAACTTCGATGTTGACGCCAAATTCGAGATCCCCGTTTATGGTTGAGAAATCTTCATCTGGAACAAAAGTGATCCCACTTAAATCATAAGTATGGCCATCGTCATTTAAGACAAAAGCATCTTCTGGGATAACTAAGTTGCCATCGCCATCAAGGCTTAGCTCGGTTTGATTGCCATTTTCATCGGTATAAACAAATGAGCCATGCATATCAGCAGGCGGCGTAATCGTCGCACTACCAATATTTTCAGCTTGGTCCATATCGCCAATGTCAACGCTCATATTGATTTCAATACCATCACGCGGCGAATCAATATTATCGTAATCATTTGGATCGCGACCGTCTTCTTCTTGACCTGAGCTGCTATCTACCGTGAGACTTGGTCCTTGGTCTTCAACTGTAACGGTAACCGTACTGGTATCCGTATCACCATCACCATCTGTGATAGTAAATGTGATATCTTCGCTGATTGGTCCATCTGTATGGTCTAAATCAGGGTTTGATTCAAAATAAACACGGCCTTCATCATTGATAAAGACATTACCCATTGTTTGGTTAGTGTCTTGATCTACGACTTCAAATGAATAATAAGTGCGATTATCTGGGCCTTTGACTTTTTCACCATCGGCTAATGGATACTCATCACCATCAATTGTAATCGAGGTGACTTTCGCATCATCCGCGCCTTCGCCACGGTTAATCAAGATATCTTGAATATCATCCGACGTTGCGTCACCTTCAACCATAGTTAAGATGATGTCTTTTGCGCTTGGCACGTCATCATTAATGGTAATAGGGATGTCGACTGTGTTACTTGCATCGCCATCATCATCCACACCAAAGACTGGGATATTGATGGTTAAGGATTCATCATTGCCAGCATCTTTGTCGTGATCAAGGTTGCCGGTTAAGGTAAAGGTGTATTCACCCGTCTCGACATTAAAATCAAGCGTGAAAATTTGTGAACCATCCGCCATACCTAAGTATTGACCTGTTGATTCATCAAATTCTAAGACAACTTGCTCACCATCTGAGGTTAATGTGCCTTGGTTGGCATCATTAAAGGCGTCTACATCCACTTCATAATGATTAACCGCGTCACTACCTGTATCCACATGGATTTGACCAGTTGCGGTTTCACCATCACCTTTAGGATTACTACCTTGGTGATTTTCGCCGCCGTTATCAATATCAGATTCACTCACAACAACACTGTCCGCACTTTCAATTACGAGATCAGCGCCATCATTAATAATCACTGTGACATTCGAAGCAGTATCGACATAGTCGCCATCTGTATCTTGGATCTGTACTGGGACATTAATACTTATTTGGTCACCATCAGTTTGAACAAAACCAGAATTATTACCACCTTGATGATCAATAGGTTGGAATTGCTCAATAGTGAAACTTACATCAACATCCGTTCCATTTGCATTCTGCGTCGCATCCATTGTAAAGGTTAAGACAGGGTTACCATTTTTATCAACGCCACTCAGCACACCTGTTGATTGATTAAAGCTAAAGCTAACATCTTCACCGCCTGCGGTTTTAATTTCAGCGTTAAGTTCATCAATCAGGCTAGTCATATCAGTTGGATCAATAGTAACTGTATCTGGGTCTAGACGATCTGCGCCGGCTTCAAAGACAACGCTACCGTCAGCTTCAACAGGATAACCAACTTCAGAACTTCCATCTGGATTTGTCTCGCCAGCTTCAGGAGTTAAATCCCCTTCCGTAATTTCTAAAATCTCATCCCCAACGGCGCCTGAGCCATCAAGACCATCATTGGTCGTAATGTTAAGCTGACCGTCAGTCACATCGCCATCATCATCAACGACTTGGACATTGATTTGAATTTGCTCATCATCATCTTGGTCGATAGATTGATATTGGGTTACTTGGTAATCACCGTTTTGATCGAGGTGAATATCCAATACAGGTTCGCCATTTTCATCTACCACGTTAATCGTGTTAGTGTCAGCATCAAGCGACCAAGTGGTTGGATAACCATTGGATGTTAAACTATCAAGCTGCGGCTGATCTTCTGTGATACGGATGTGATCAATCGCATCACTGTTGGTGATTAAATCAATATGCCCTTCACCATATGCAGCAGAGTCCCCTTCATCAAGATCATCTACCACTGCGCCAGTGTCTGTGCCAAAGGCTGGGTTTTCACCATCTTTGATATCTACATTAACTGTGATTGAGTTGTCATCGCCATCTGTATCTGTCACCAAGAATGGGAAGCTGATATTAATCTCATCACCATCTACGCTGACATAATCATTGCCTTCAAAGCCATCAAGGTGATCAAGTGGTCCATTTTGCTCCACATATGTCGTCACTTTGATGTCGCCGTCTTCAGTAAGCTCTGGCGTAAAGGTGAACTCAATTAAGGTGCTGCCATCAGCAAGGCTACCGGTTAAGGTCACTGTGCCATCATCCGCTTGAGTTTGAACAAAGCTTACTGGCTCGCCGTTTGAAGTCAGGTCGTTTAACAGAGCTAATGAATCAACTGCCGCAGGATCTGGTCTAAAGCTATCAAATTCTAAATCATTACCTGTGTGTTCTAGTGTGGTCGAGCTGTCACCTTTTACTGGATAAGCATTGCCTTCTTCGGCATTTTCTAAGTCACCTTCAGTAATAATGAGATCATCTGTGACATCTTGAGTTTCACCATCTTTGATTTCAATATGAATTGAACCTGTGGCCGTATCGCCATCAGCGTCAGTGCCTGAGACGCCAAGGTCAATTTTAGTCAAGTCATCAGAAGCATCTTGATCCAGTGGACGATCCAATGTGACGTTGTAACCACCTTGGTTATCAATGGTTACTGTCATCACAGAGTCACCATCAACTGTAGTCAAGGTCACTGTATCACCATTGACTGTATAGGTTGTGGCCTCGCCGTTTGAAGTCAGTCCATCTAGTGCAGGCTGTTCTTTATCAAACAGAACCTGATTCACTTCATCACTGCCGTGGTCAAAGACAATATTACCAGAATCGGTTACTTGACCGTCTTCTTCAGTGATGTAAACACCTGAATCATCACCAAAACTTGGATCTTGACCATCTTCAATGTTGATCGTGATATTCACGTTAGAATCATCACCATCTGTATCTGTGACAATCATTGGGACATTGATTTGCACTTGATCTTCAGCGATTGTAATGTAGTTACCATCAGTGTTATCGATGTGATCGATTGGCGCATGTTGGGTCACATCTGTAGTGATGGTCATGTCACCATTGTCACCGACACTTGGCGTAAACACGATATCAAGCGCTGGGCTATCATCTTCGAGTACACCAGAGATCACAATACTGCCATCGGCATTTTCTGTAATGGTGAAATCAATCGCCTGGCCGTTTGATTTTAAGCCGTCTAACTCAGATTCAAGTTGACCTTTGATTTGTGAATCAAGATGCAATGAATTTTCCACCAAGTCATCACTCGGTGAATCGATGACAGTTGTGCTGCTACCTTTTACTGGATACTCATTACCAGCTTCTGGATCTTCGGTATCACCTTCTGTGATTGTGACTTCGCCACGGCCGCCTTCGCTAACTTCACCATCGCTAATGCTGATGTGAATTTCACCTGTATCTGAGTCACCATCGGAGTCAGTTGCTGATACATTTAAGGTAAAGCTTGAGTTATTATCATCGCCATCCTCATCACTATCTTGGTCAATAGCACGCTCTTGTGTGACAGTGTAACTACCATCTTTTTCGATAGTTACCGTCATAACTACTTCAGGATCGCTACCATCCGTTGGCTTTGACATTAAGGTCAAGATTGAGCCAGAATCATCAACGATTACCTCAGTCGCTTCACCGTTTGAAGTAACGTTATCAAAAGTAGGCTGCTCCTTATCGAATTTGATGCTGTCGACATGGTCACTACCTTGGTCAAACTCAATTTCACCTTCAACTCTTTGTTCTTCATCCGTTTCAACAAGATGAACGCCGCCATTATCTGTGCCAAACTCTGGATTTTCACCATCTGTAATATTGACAGTAATATCAACAGCTACATCATCGCCATCAGTATCCGAGACAACAAATGGGAATTCAATAGAAAGCACATCATCAACAATAGAAACTAAATCATTACCTTCAAAGCCTTCAATTTCATCGATTGGACCATTTTGAGTAACACTTGTTTCGACGATTACATCGCCATCAGCAGTCACTGTTGGCGTAAAAGTAAACTCAATCAGAGGACTGTATTCACCTGTACTACCGGTAATATGCCATGCACCTGTCGGCTCACCATCAACAATTTCAGGCACAAAGTTAAAATCTATCTTCTCACCGTGAGAAGTAAGGTTTTCAACTATGCTCAAATCATCCATTTTCTCTTCATTCGGACGAAGTGTCGTCGGGTCGAGATCATCCGTGCCGTGTACAACAGTTACCGAGCTTGAGCCTGATACAGGATATCCGTTACCTTCAGCAGGATCTTGTAAATCACCTTCAGTAATGGTGACTTCATCGGTAGCACCTGTGCTATCTGCGTCACCTGTGCCTGTGCTATCTACGCCATCAGTGATATTGATGTGAATGGTGCCTGTATCTGAATCCCCATCCGCATCTGTGCCTGATACACCAAGCTCTAAGTTGGTGACATCATCAGCATCTTGATCAAGTGGTCGAGATTGGGTAACGGTGTAATTACCTTGATTATCAATGGTAACGGTTAACACTGGGTCGCCTGATTCGGTTTGCAGGATCAGTACGTTATCCAGTTGATTGCCATCGTCATCTTTACCGTAGACATATTCTGTGTTTTCACCATTTGACGTCAGATTTTCAAGGCTTGGTTGATTGCTATCGAACACAATCTCATTGACTTCATCACTGCCGTGATCAAAATCAATTGTACCGGTATCTGTTTGCGGGCCGTCATCAGTTTCGGTGAAGTTTACACCTGAGTCTTCGCCAAAGGTTGGGTTTTGACCATCAATGATATTCACACTGATGTTAACGGATGTTTCATCACCTTCGGTATCTGTCACGACGAGTGGCAAGTTAACTTGAATGCCATCATTCGCAATGGTGACATAAGAGCCAGATTCATTGATGTGATCAAGCGGCACACTCTGTTCTACATTTGTGGTGACAGTGAGGTTACCGTTGGCATCGACACTTGGCGTGAAGTTAATCGCAAGCGCTTCATCGCCTAAGATAGGATCGCCATTTGCATCTTCGCCTTCAACAAGGTGACCTACGATATTAATGCTGCCATCTGCATTTTGACTAATATCAAAATCAATATCTTGTCCATTAGAGGTTAAGCCATCTAGCTCAGTTTCTAATTGCTTAACTGCTGCTTCATCAATGTGCAATGAACTTTCAACCAAATCATTACTTGATGAATCAAGATGAGTTTCATTAGTACCAGAGACTGGGTATTCATTGCCTTTTTCAGGGTTTTCTGTATCCCCTTCAGTAATGGTCAGCGAATCATCAATATCTGCTGTATCTGTGTCTGTGATTTGAATATTGATCGAACCTTCAGCGGTATCGCCGTCGGCATCTGTCGCCGTCACGCCAAGATTAATGTTAGTTAAATCATCATCACCTTGGTCAATTGGCAGGTGCTGAGTAACTGTATAATCACCGTTATAGACACCATTTTCATCAGCCACCATGGTAATAGTTAATACCGGCTCACCACCTTCCGTTTGTAGAATAACGCTTGTACCGTTATTGATGACAGTGGTTTGCTCGCCATTCGAAGTAATACCAGCTAAATCACTTTCAGGGTGACTAAAGGTAATTTCGTGTACCGTATCACTGCCTTGATCGAAATCGATATGGCTGTCAATCGTTTGAGGCTCATCAGACTCAGTAATTTTCACGCCATCATCATCACCAAAACTTGGATTTTGACCATCGGCAATATTTACCGTGATATCCACATCACTTGGATCACCATCTGTATCCGTCACAACTAACGGCAGATCGATACTTAAGTTGTTACCATCTTCGCTGATGCTGATGTATTGGCCATTTTCCGCACTATCATGGTCAATTGGCAGGCTTTGATTGACATTAGTAGTAACCTCTAAGTCACCATTGTCATTCAGCTTAGATGTAAAGCTTATTTCAAGCACTTCATCGCCTTGTGAGCCATCCGCATTGACTAAGTGACCCACAACAGTTAAAGAGCCATCGCTTGGCTCGTCATCTTCTGGGGTGATGGTGAACACTATCTCTTGATCATCTGAGGTGAGACCGTTAAGTTCATCCATTAAAGCGGCGCGATCAGCCGAAGACATGGTCAATGATTCATCATCCATGTCATCACTTGGTGACGCTACGACAACAGAGCTTGAATTTGAGGCTGGGTAACCGCTCCACTCATCGTCGGCATTGTCTTGTAAATCACCTTCAACAATGCCTACAGAATCGGAAACATTACTCGGATTTGCACCATCTGTAATTTGGATGTTGATTGAGCCGTTTGCTGTGTCCCCATCGGCATCAGTACCTGATACGCCAAGGTTAATATCCGTTAGATCACTCGCATCTTGGTCAATCGCGCCATCTAAGACGACTTCATACTGACCTTGATTATCAATGTTGACCGTCAGAACCGGCTCTTGCCCATCCACGGTCACCAACATGATGGTATCGCCATCTACGATATATTCGGTTTTTTGGCCGTTTGAAGTAATACCCTCTAGGCTTGGCTGATTGTCATCAAACACGATATGGTTGACCGCGTCACTTCCGTGATCAAAATCAATCTGACCGGTTTCACTTTGCTCTTGGTCAGTTTCAGTGAACACAACCCCTGAATCCTCACCAAAGCTTGGGTTTTGGCCATCTTCGATGTTGATCGTGATATTCACATTGGAATTATCATCGTCTGTATCTGTAACAATCATAGGTACATTAATTTGCACCTGATCTTCAGCGATGGTGATAAAATTGCCGCCGCCATCGATATGATCGATTGGCGCACTTTGGGTAACATCCGTGGTGATGGTCATGTCACCATTGGCATCCACGCTTGGCGTAAATCGAATATCAAGCGCCGGCGTGCCGCCAGGCAAGACACCTGAAATCACAATGCTACCATCGCTATTTTCTGTGATGGTGAAATCAATCGCTTGACCATTTGATTTTAAGCCGTCTAGCTCAGAGACAAGTTGGGCTTTCACATCCGGATCAAAGTGAAGCGAGTCTTCGACCAAGTTATCACTTGGCGAGTCAATCACGGTTGAGCTGTTGCCATGCACAGGATAACTATTATCCGCCGCTGGATCTTCGGTGTCACCTTCGGTAATCGTCACTTCATCGCGACCACCTTCACTGACTTTGCCGTCATTGATTTGAATATTGATTGAGCCTTCAGCGGTATCGCCGTCAGCATCAGTGCCCGATACGCCAAGGTTAATATCCGTTAGATCACTTGCATCTTGGTCAATCGCACCATCTAAAGTAACTTGATAGTTGCCTTGGTTATCAATGGTCACAGTCAGCACAGGGTCGCCCGATACCGTTTGCAGGATCAGAACATTATTTAACTGATTACCATCTTCATCTGTGCCGTAAACATAGACAGTTTTCTCACCGTTTGAGGTAATGTCTTCTAGGCTTGGCTGATTTGCATCAAACACAATCTCATTGACTTCATCACTGCCGTGGTCAAAGTCAATCGAACTTTGGGCTGATTGTGATCCATCGGTTTCCGTGAATGTCACGCCGTTGTCTTCACCAAAGCTTGGATCTTGTCCATCGGCAATGTTGACTTGGATATTAACCGAACTGTCATCACCATCTGTGTCTGTGACCACCAATGGCAAGTTAATTTGAACATTATCCTCGGCAACCGTAATGAAGGTTCCGTCCGCACTGTCATGATCGATTGGCAAGCTTTGCAACACGTCTGTGGTCACCGTCATGTCACCATTGGCATTCACACTTGGGGTGAACGTAATCGACAAGGCTTCATCACCTTGGCTGCCATCGTCATTGACTAAGTGACCAACAATGTTGATCTCACCCGTTTCAGTATTTTGCGTGATGGTAAAATCAATTTCTTGATCGTTTGACGTCAGCTGATCTAAGTCAGACTTCAATTGCGTGAGGGCCGCATCATCGATATGCAGTGAATTCTCGACCAAATCATCACTTGGTGAGTCCACAACGACAGAGTTTGAGCCTTCCACTGGGTATGCATTACCTGCCGCAGGATCTTCAGTATCGCCTTCCGTAATGTTTACCACATTACCTGCACCTGGGTCTGAGCCGTCAGGTACGTCAATGCCAGGTGAAACCGCACCATCGTTGATTTGGATATTGATCGAGCCTTCAGCGGTATCGCCGTCGGCATCAGTGCCCGATACGCCAAGGTTAATGTCGGTTAGATCACTCGCATCTTGGTCAATCGCGCCATCTAAGACCACTTCATACTGACCTTGATTATCAATGTTCACCGTCAGAACCGGCTCTTGCCCATCCACGGTCACCAACATGATGGTATCACCATCTACGATATATTCAGTTTTTTGGCCGTTTGAAGTAATACCCTCTAGGCTTGGCTGATTGTCATCAAACACGATATGGTTGACCGAGTCACTGCCATGGTCAAAATCAATCTGACCGGTTTCGCTTTGCTCTTGGTCGGTTTCAGTGAACTCAACCCCTGAATCCTCACCAAAGCTTGGGTTTTGGCCATCTTCGATGTTGATGGTGATATTCACATTGGAATTATCATCGTCTGTATCTGTAACAATCATAGGTACATTAATTTGCACCTGATCTTCAGCGATGGTGATAAAATTGCCGCCGCCATCGATATGATCAATTGGCGCACTTTGAGTCACATCCGTGGTGATAGTCATGTCACCATTGGCATCCACGCTTGGCGTAAATCGAATATCAAGCGCCGGTGTGCCGCCAGGCAAGACACCTGAAATAGCAATGCTGCCATCGCTATTTTCTGTGATGGTGAAATCAATCGCTTGACCGTTTGATTTTAAGCCGTCTAGCTCAGATTCAAGTTGGGCTTTCACGTCCGCATCAAAGTGAAGCGAGTCTTCGACCAAGTTATCACTTGGCGAATCAATCACAGTTGAGCTGTTGCCATGCACAGGATAACCATTGCCCGCAGCAGGATCTTCGGTGTCGCCTTCGGTAATCGTCACTTCATCGCGACCACCTTCACTGACTTTGCCGTCATTGATTTGAATATTGATCGAGCCTTCAGCGGTATCGCCGTCAGCATCAGTGCCCGATACGCCAAGGTTAATATCCGTTAGATCACTTGCATCTTGGTCAATCGCACCATCTAAAGTAACTTGATAGTTGCCTTGGTTATCAATGGTCACAGTCAGCACAGGGTCGCCCGATACCGTTTGAAGGATCAGAACATTATTTAACTGATTACCATCTTCATCTGTGCCGTAAACATAGACAGTTTTCTCACCGTTTGAGGTAATGCCTTCTAAGCTTGGCTGATTTGCATCAAACACAATCTCATTGACTTCATCACTGCCGTGGTCAAAATCAATCGAACTTTGGGCTGATTGTGATCCATCGGTTTCCGTGAATGTCACGCCGTTGTCTTCACCAAAGCTTGGATCTTGTCCATCGGCAATGTTGACTTGGATATTAACCGAACTGTCATCACCATCTGTGTCTGTGACCACCAATGGCAAGTTAATTTGAACATTATCCCCGGCAACCGTAATGAAGGTTCCGTCGGCACTGTCATGATCGATTGGCAAGCTTTGCAACACGTCTGTGGTCACCGTCATGTCACCATTGGCATTCACACTTGGGGTGAACGTAATCGCCAAGGCTTCATCACCTTGGCTGCCATCGTCATTGACTAAGTGACCAACAATGTTGATCTCACCCGTTTCAGTATTTTGCGTGATGGTAAAATCAATTTCTTGATCGTTTGACGTCAGCTGATCTAAGTCAGACTTCAATTGCGTGAGGGCCGCATCATCGATATGCAGTGAATTCTCGACCAAATCATCACTTGGTGAGTCCACAACGACAGAGTTTGAGCCTTCCACTGGGTATGCATTACCTGCCGCAGGATCTTCAGTATCGCCTTCCGTAATGTTTACCACATTACCTGCATCTGGATCTGAGCCGTCAGGTACGTCAATGCCAGGTGAAACCGCACCATCGTTGATTTGAATATTGATCGAGCCTTCAGCGGTATCGCCATCAGCGTCTGTACCTGATACACCTAAGTTAATATCCGTTAGATCACTCGCATCTTGGTCAATCGCGCCATCTAAGACCACTTCATATTGACCTTGATTATCAATGTTGACCGTCAGAACCGGCTCTTGCCCATCCACGGTCACCAACATGATGGTATCACCATCTACGATATATTCGGTTTTTTGGCCGTTTGAAGTAATGCCGTCAAGACTTGGCTGATTGTCATCAAACACGATATGGTTGACCGCGTCACTGCCGTGATCAAAATCAATCTGACCGGTTTCACTTTGCTCTTGGTCAGTTTCAGTGAACTCAACCCCTGAATCCTCACCAAAGCTTGGATCTTGGCCATCTTCGATGTTGATGGTGATGTTAACGTTTGAGTTGTCACCATCCGTATCGGTAACGATCATCGGCACATTGATTTGCACCTGATCTTCAGCGATGGTGATAAAATTGCCGCCGCCATCGATATGATCGATAGGCGCACTTTGGGTCACATCCGTGGTGATGGTCATGTCACCATTGGCATCCACGCTTGGCGTAAATCGAATATCAAGCGCCGGTGTGCCGCCAGGCAAGACACCTGAAATATCAATGCTGCCATCGCTATTTTCTGTGATGGTGAAATCAATCGCTTGACCGTTTGATTCTAAGCCGTCTAGCTCAGAGACAAGTTGGGCTTTCACGTCCGGATCAAAATGGAGCGAGTCTTCGACTAGATCATCACTTGGCGAATCAATCAGGGTGGAGCTGTTGCCATGCACAGGATAACCATTGCCCGCAGCAGGATCTTCGGTGTCGCCTTCGGTAATCGTCACTTCATCGCGACCACCTTCACTGACTTTGCCGTCATTGATTTGAATATTGATCGAGCCTTCAGCGGTATCGCCGTCAGCATCAGTGCCCGATACGCCAAGGTTAATATCCGTTAGATCACTTGCATCTTGGTCAATCGCACCATCTAAAGTAACTTGATAGTTGCCTTGGTTATCAATGGTCACAGTCAGCACAGGGTCGCCCGATACCGTTTGCAGGATAATTTCTGAGCCATTGACCACATACTCAGTCGCTTCACCGTTTGAGGTGATGTCTTCTAGGCTTGGCTGATTTGCATCAAACACAATCTCATTGACTTCATCACTGCCGTGGTCAAAATCAATCGAACTTTGGGCTGATTGTGATCCATCGGTTTCCGTGAATGTCACGCCGTTGTCTTCACCAAAGCTTGGATCTTGTCCATCGGCAATGTTGACTTGGATATTAACCGAACTGTCATCACCATCTGTGTCTGTGACCACCAATGGCAAGTTAATTTGAACATTATCCCCGGCAACCGTAATGAAGGTTCCGTCGGCACTGTCATGATCGATTGGCAAGCTTTGCAACACGTCTGTGGTCACCGTCATGTCACCATTGGCATTCACACTTGGGGTGAACGTAATCGCCAAGGCTTCATCACCTTGGCTGCCATCGTCATTGACTAAGTGACCAACAATGTTGATCTCACCCGTTTCAGTATTTTGCGTGATGGTAAAATCAATTTCTTGATCGTTTGACGTCAGCTGATCTAAGTCAGACTTCAATTGCGTGAGGGCCGCATCATCGATATGCAGTGAATTCTCGACCAAATCATCACTTGGTGAGTCCACAACGACAGAGTTTGAGCCTTCCACTGGGTATGCATTACCTGCCGCAGGATCTTCAGTATCGCCTTCCGTAATGTTTACCACATTGCCTGCATCTGGGTCTGATCCGTCAGGTACGTCAATGCCAGGTGAAACCGCACCATCATTGATTTGAATATTGATTGAGCCGTTTGCTGTGTCCCCATCGGCATCAGTACCCGATACGCCAAGGTTAATATCCGTTAGATCACTCGCATCTTGGTCAATCGCGCCATCTAAGACCACTTCATATTGACCTTGATTATCAATGTTGACCGTCAGAACCGGCTCTTGCCCATCCACGGTCACCAACATGATGGTATCACCATCTACGATATATTCGGTTTTTTGGCCGTTTGAAGTAATGCCGTCAAGGCTTGGCTGATTGTCATCAAACACGATATGGTTGACCGCGTCACTGCCGTGATCAAAATCAATCTGACCAGTTTCGCTTTGCTCTTGGTCGGTTTCAGTGAACACAACCCCAGAATCCTCACCAAAGCTTGGGTTTTGCCCATCTTCAATGTTGATCGTAATGTTGACATTTGAGTTATCACCATCGGTATCGGTAACGATCATCGGCACATTGATTTGCACTTGATCTTCAGCGATGGTGATAAAATTGCCGTTGCCATCGATATGATCGATTGGCGCACTTTGGGTCACATCCGTGGTGATGGTCATGTCACCATTGGCATCCACGCTTGGCGTAAATCGAATATCAAGCGCGGGTGTGCCGCCAGGCAAGACACCTGAAATATCAATGCTGCCATCGCTATTTTCTGTGATGGTGAAATCAATTGCTTGACCGTTTGATTTTAAGCCGTCTAGCTCAGATACAAGTTGGGCTTTCACGTCCGGATCAAAGTGAAGCGAGTCTTCCACCAAGTTATCACTTGGCGAGTCAATCAGGGTGGAGCTGTTGCCATGCACCGGATAACCATTGCCTGCCGCTGGCTCTTCGGTGTCACCTTCGGTAATCGTCACTTCATCGCGACCACCTTCACTGACTTTGCCGTCATTGATTTGAATATTGATCGAGCCTTCAGCGGTATCGCCGTCGGCATCAGTGCCCGATACGCCAAGGTTAATGTCAGTTAGATCACTCGCATCTTGATCAATCGCGCCATCTAAGACGACTTCATATTGACCTTGATTATCAATGTTCACCGTCAAAACCGGCTCTTGCCCATCAACTGTCACCAACATGATGGTATCGCCATCTACGATATATTCGGTTTTTTGGCCGTTTGAAGTAATACCCTCTAGGCTTGGCTGATTGTCATCAAACACGATATGGTTGACCGCGTCACTGCCATGGTCAAAATCAATCTGACCGGTTTCACTTTGCTCTTGGTCAGTTTCAGTGAACACAACCCCAGAATCCTCACCAAAACTTGGGTTTTGGCCATCTTCAATGTTGATCGTGATATTCACATTGGAATTATCATCGTCTGTATCTGTAACAATCATAGGTACATTAATTTGCACCTGATCATCTGCGATGGTAATAAAATTGCCGCCGCCATCGATATGATCGATTGGCGCACTTTGGGTCACATCCGTGGTGATGGTCATGTCACCATTGACATCCACGCTTGGCGTAAATCGAATATCAAGCGCCGGTGTGCCGCCAGGCAAGACACCTGAAATATCAATGCTGCCATCGCTATTTTCTGTGATGGTGAAATCAATCGCTTGACCGTTTGATTTTAAGCCGTCTAGCTCAGATACAAGTTGGGCTTTCACGTCCGGATCGAAGTGAAGCGAGTCTTCGACGAGATCATCACTTGGCGAGTCAATCACAATTGAGCTGTTGCCGTGCACTGGATAACCATTGCCCGCAGCAGGATCTTCGGTGTCGCCTTCGGTAATCGTCACTTCATCACGACCCCCTGGGCTCACTTCACCATCATTGATTTGAATATTGATTGAGCCGTTTGCTGTGTCCCCATCGGCATCAGTACCCGATACGCCAAGGTTAATGTCGGTTAGATCACTCGCATCTTGGTCAATCGCGCCATCTAAGACGACTTCATACTGACCTTGATTATCAATGTTGACCGTCAGAACCGGCTCTTGCCCATCCACGGTCACCAACATGATAGTATCGCCATCTACGATATATTCAGTTTTTTGGCCGTTTGAAGTAATACCCTCTAGGCTTGGCTGATTGTCATCAAACACGATATGGTTGACCGCGTCACTGCCGTGATCAAAATCAATCTGACCGGTTTCACTTTGCTCTTGGTCGGTTTCAGTGAACACAACCCCAGAATCCTCACCAAAGCTTGGGTTTTGGCCATCTTCAATGTTGATCGTGATATTCACATTGGAATTATCATCGTCTGTATCTGTAACAATCATAGGTACATTAATTTGCACCTGATCATCAGCGATGGTAATAAAATTGCCGCCGCCATCGATATGATCGATTGGCGCACTTTGGGTCACATCCGTGGTGATGGTCATGTCACCATTGGCATCCACGCTTGGCGTAAATCGAATATCAAGCGCCGGTGTGCCACCAGGCAAGACACCTGAAATATCAATGCTGCCATCGCTATTTTCTGTGATGGTGAAATCAATTGCTTGACCGTTTGATTTTAAGCCGTCTAGCTCAGATACAAGTTGGGCTTTCACGTCCGGATCAAAGTGAAGCGAGTCTTCCACCAAGTTATCACTTGGCGAGTCAATCAGGGTGGAGCTGTTGCCATGCACCGGATAACCATTGCCTGCCGCTGGCTCTTCGGTGTCACCTTCGGTAATCGTCACTTCATCGCGACCACCTTCACTGACTTTGCCGTCATTGATTTGAATATTGATCGAACCTTCAGCGATATCGCCATCGGCATCAGTGCCCGATACGCCAAGGTTAATATCCGTTAGATCACTCGCATCTTGGTCAATCGCGCCATCTAAGACCACTTCATATTGACCTTGATTATCAATGTTCACCGTCAGAACCGGCTCTTGCCCATCCACGGTCACCAACATGATGGTATCACCATCTACGATATATTCAGTTTTTTGGCCGTTTGAAGTAATGCCTTCAAGACTTGGTTGATTGTCATCAAACACGATATGGTTGACCGCGTCACTGCCGTGATCAAAATCAATCTGACCGGTTTCACTTTGCTCTTGGTCAGTTTCAGTGAACACAACCCCTGAATCCTCACCAAAGCTTGGATCTTGGCCATCTTCAATGTTGATCGTAATGTTGACATTTGAGTTGTCACCATCCGTATCGGTAACGATCATCGGCACATTGATTTGCACCTGATCTTCAGCGATGGTGATAAAATTGCCGCCGCCATCGATATGATCGATAGGCGCACTTTGGGTCACATCCGTGGTGATCGTCATGTCACCATTGGCATCCACGCTTGGCGTAAATCGAATATCAAGCGCGGGTGTGCCGCCAGGCAAGACACCTGAAATATCAATGCTGCCATCGCTATTTTCTGTGATGGTGAAATCAATCGCTTGACCGTTTGATTTTAAGCCGTCTAGCTCAGAGACAAGTTGGGCTTTCACGTCCGGATCAAAGTGAAGCGAGTCTTCGACGAGATCATCACTTGGCGAGTCAATCAGGGTGGAGCTGTTGCCATGCACAGGATAACCATTGCCTGCCGCTGGATCTTCGGTGTCACCTTCGGTAATCGTCACTTCATCGCGACCACCTTCACTGACTTTGCCGTCATTGATTTGAATATTGATCGAGCCTTCAGCGGTATCGCCGTCGGCATCAGTGCCCGATACGCCAAGGTTAATGTCAGTTAGATCACTCGCATCTTGATCAATCGCGCCATCTAAGACGACTTCATATTGACCTTGATTATCAATGTTCACCGTCAAAACCGGCTCTTGCCCATCAACTGTCACCAACATGATGGTATCACCATCTACGATATATTCGGTTTTTTGGCCGTTTGAAGTAATACCCTCTAGGCTTGGCTGATTGTCATCAAACACGATATGGTTGACCGCGTCACTGCCATGGTCAAAATCAATCTGACCGGTTTCACTTTGCTCTTGGTCAGTTTCAGTGAACACAACCCCAGAATCCTCACCAAAGCTTGGATCTTGACCATCGGCAATGTTAACTTGCATATTAACGCTTGAGTCATCACCATCTGTATCGGTCACAACTAAAGGTAAGTTTATTTGGATGCCATCATCGGCAATAGTGATGTATGAACCTGATTCATCGAGATGATCTAAAGGCTGACTTTGCAACACATCAGTGGTCACAGTCATGTCACCATTAGCATCAACACTTGGCGTGAAGTTTATTTCAAGCGCAGGTGTGCCGTCAGCAAGTTGACCACTAATGTTAATTGTGCCATCGCTATTTTGCGTAATCGTAAAGTCAATCGCTTGGCCGTTGGAGGTTAAGCTATCTAACTCTGATTCAAGTTGCGTCAAAGCGGCATCATCAACATGCAATGAGTTTTCGACTAAATCATCGCTTGGCGAGTCGACTAAGACAGAGTTAGAGCCACTTACTGGGTATGCATTACCTGCGGCAGGGTCTTCGGTATCCCCTTCAGTGATATTTACAATGTTACCTGCATCCGGATCAGAACCGTCAGGTACATCAATACCAGGTGAATTTTCACCATCGGCAATATCAATATGGATCGATCCTGTGGTGTTATCTCCATCAAAGTCAGTGCCGTTAACACCTAACTCTAGATTTAAAATATCATCTGCATCTTGATCAACAGGGCCAGTAACCGTGACGGCATACGATCCATCAACATTGATTTCAATGGTTAGAATTGTATCGCCATTATGGTCCGTTACGGTTGCTAAATTGCCATCGATTTGATATTCAGTTGCTTGACCATTACTGGTAATCGCGGCAAGATCAGGTTGATTCTCATTGAAAACCAAAGTTTCAAGGTCATCACTCCCCAAATCAATATCAAGTTGACCTTCAATGGTTTGACCTTGATTATCGGTTTCATTAATTGAAACACCTGTATCATCACCAAATTCAGGATTCGCACCATCAAAAATACCGACGCCAATGTTGATTGGGTCATTGATGTCATTGCCACCAATATCGCTACCAGAAACAGGGAAGTTAATGTGGATTTCATCTCCAACATTCGTCACCATGCCTGTATTGTCACCACCTTGAATGTGATCCAGTGGTTTTTCCATTGTTGTGGTAACGATAAGATTAATATTGCCTTGATCGCCTTCTACGAAATCAAGATCAATCGTGACGACCGTTTCACCATCTTGCATACCTATGATGGTGCTTGTCGTTTCATCATACGTGAATTCAACCGGACGCCCAGAAGAAGTCACTTCATTATTTAGCTCATCAAGCAAAGAGGTTAAGGCTTCATCAGGGATATAGAAGCTTTCTGGATCAAGTGGCAAGGTGCCTGATTCAATTTCTACTGTTTGTGAGTTTTCAACTGGATAACCATTGCTTGCATCAAAATCGCCTTCAACGATATCCATTTCAAGCGCTTCACCACCACGTGCACGGATAATAACTGTTTCGTCATCCTCTTCAGGACGATCCGTCTGATAAGCGGTTTCAAAGCCAGCTTGTGCAAGCGTTGCATCGCCATCATAATCAATGGTAACGAATAAGTTATTCGATGAACCAGCTGCAGCGATACCTGCTGCGGCTTCAGGCGCAACTTGCGTCGGATCTTCACCTGCTAAAATGGCTTGTTGAATTTGTTCAATCTGAGCAAGATCGCTTGGATCTAAGTTAAGACCAGCAAATGGGTTATTCCCATCTTCAGCAACGCCTGCTGCACTGGCCTCAAAAATCTTGGTTGGATCTTCGCCTGCTAAAATTTGCTGTTGAAGTGCTGCGACTAAGTCTTGATTAAAGCTTGTTTGCTCTGCTTGATCAGGATTTAATTGGACCTGCTGACCAAGTGGCACAGCTTTGAGTTCACCGTTTTGACTGATAACAACGCATTGAACGCAGTTTCCGTTTTGATCAATTGCCTGTACTTGCTCCCCTGCTTTGACAGACACTTGGCTTTCTGGGTTTATCAGTAATACGTCATCCGTTGACATTTGATAAGCGGCTTTGACAGCAATGATAGCTTTATCAGCTTGGGCGATAAAAGCTACACCACTTTCAACTTGGACTTCAACAACGCTTGGCGTCGGCGCTTCATTTGGATTTTTCATAGACAACTCAACTTGGTCACATTTACTTCAACAATGGAATTTTACTAATTTATGTAGGATACAACTTTCAGGAATGCTTACCTAAGAAGGTAATAGAAGGCGAATTTGTACCACTAAACTAATGAAATACTTAACTTTAACAAATCATACAGTTTCAAAGGTTATATATAATATATTCAGTATAGTGATATTTTTATTAATTTGGTGCACTTGCGCACTAAGTTTAAATGTCAAAGAAGGCTAAATACATTAAAACTGAATAATTAAACCTAAGAGCCATTATACGTGATTCAATAATTTTAACATTAATTTTTCATTGATTATTAGATACAAAAATGGGCACCCTGCTGACAAGGTACCCATTTCGATGTAACGCTATGTAATATTTGGTTTTAGTTATTCATACACAAAATAAACCAAGCTTAAATATCATAATTAGGAATATGAATATCCAAAACAGCTTGCTGAACATGTATATCATGTGAGTCTAACATTGACTCTTTTTGTTGCGTTTGCGTTTGATAACTAATCTCAGGCGCGTTATTTTCTGTTTGAAGCGTTGCAACATTTGCTAATAATGAATCCACGCTTTCTTCCTCTTCTTGCATAAAGTCAAATTTAAAGTCTGTCAATTTATCTAAATCTTGATCATACTTCTCTTCTAACAAATGCGTGATAGAGATATCAATGCTCTCATCTGGTAGCCATGCACTCATATCATCTTGATCGACATAAATATTATCACCCGAATCTAAATGCGTTGATAAATGTAGATTATTTGAATATTGAGTAAATGCACCCAGTACATCCGTTTGCTGCGTTTCTTGGTACCAAGTTGAGAAATCATTAAAGTTTTGCGTAAATTCATCTTGACTTGTGCAGTGTGCAAGCCAATCAGAGGTTAATTCGGGATTGTGAATCACCCACTGAATCGCTTCGTCTTCCTGACCAAAAGTAATGCTGAGCTCTTCGATAAAGCTATCAAATCTTGCTTGATAATTCACGTCATCATGTTCAAGTTCTTGATGTTGCGTGAAGTGCTCAGTTGTCATCTTGGTATGTTGCTGCGCTTCAATTAATTTTTGCGTGTCATATACATTTGCAGACGTTGACAAGATAGTGTCATCGCTATTGATTTGCGCGTCTAAATTGTCAATCTCCTCAACCGCTACCTGACTTTCAAAGGTTTGTGTCTGAGGGGCACTATTTGCATCTGTATCAATGCCTTGAGTTAATGTTTGAGCCTCATTTTGACTAACGTCATCACCCACTTGCGACACTTGTGCAACCGCCACCGCATCTTGTTCATAATGCGCTTTAGACTCAGGTAACTCTTGCGCCACAGCTGCACCTGACAAGAGTAAACTTGCCGCGGTGATCACGCTTGTATTCGCGGCATCAAGTTGCATAAACTGACGCATGCTGCGACTATTTTGCGTGCTGTTATATGACAAAGAATCAGACATCAGCGTAGCAGCTTGCGGCGCAGAGCGGCTCAGATTATTGAGCGCAACGTCGTCACTATCTTGCGCAGAGTCCGCGCCTGCATTATCTGTCGTGGTGATGGTTAAGGTATCAGATGTTGCGCCCTCATCTGCCGTATACCCAAGACCCGCATCAAGCAGTGCATTAATGCTATCAAGATCACCAGTTAAGGTCACTTCATTGCTGCCATTGCCACTAATGCTCACCCCTGCGCTATCCGGTGCATTAATCACGCCATTTTCAACACTCAGCACAACCGTGTAATCGCCATCATAATCTGCCGCATCGACATCTGACACCGACAAACCTGTGATGGTATCATCGCTCACGCTGACATTGTCGACATTGTTAACTGGCGCGTCATTGATTGGGTTGACATCCACATTAATGGTTTCATTGGTCACATCATCAGACAAGACGCCATTATCACTGCCGCGAATTTCAAGCTCAAGCTCGCCATTCCAGTTTGCCGAGTTATTATCCCCAGGATTGAAGATGATTTTATCTAAATCTGAGCCCTCGCTTACCACGGTCCAAGTGCCATCACCATTGTCTGTCACGCTGCCTTCAACGCCATCAGGGAATGAAATCGTTGCGCCATCTGGCACATTTGAGATCACAACTTGAATTTGCTCCGGTGGGTTTTCCGTTTCAAGATTGGTTGAGTTCGCATCATCCAAGTTATGCGCGTTGATGATGAGTTCAATATCCGCATTCTCATCACCAGTGGCATCTGTCACCACATTTGCGTTGACTTTATCCCCAGCAGGTTCGATATGAATCGTTACTGGAATATCTTTTGAAACCGGATCAGACAATGAATCTTCTTGGGTTAAGACGCTTAATGTAAAGGTCACATCACCACTAAAATCTTCTGGCGGCTTAACGGTTACATTTGATAAATCAAAGGTTTCATCTGCACTTATGTCTACCGACCAAATGCCATTACCTAAGTTATCTGCGCCTTCGATGACAAAGCCAACCGGCACATCGGTAAGCGTTACGGATACTATTGTCTCAGAGCCATCAGAGTCTTGAAGTGAGCCGGTTAAGCCCGTAAACGAAACTTCGCCGCCTTCTTCACCGGTAAATTCGATTTCATCGACAACTTTACCATCTTGTTGGTATTCAAGATCATCATTGACCGCTTCAACCGTGAAGCTTAGGTTGACATCAAATGAGCCCTCAGCAACAACCGGATCTCCATTAACATTCGCCGTATCTTTCGAACCACCTGTGATATTCACGCTGACATCACCGCTGAAATCGTCAGCCGGTTTGAAGTAAATATCATTACGATCTTCTGGGCTAATCGTGATGCTGTCACCTAACGAGTTACCCTCCGCATCAACAAACTCACCAGCATCTGGATCATTTAGCGTTAGTGTAATATCGCCATCAAAATCTTCAAAGCCGCCATCATCGATGCCGCCATTATTCGTATCCCCTGATGATGCATTTAGGTTCAGATGAATGATGCCATCTTCTAATCCTTGGCCTGATACTGGTGTGTCCTCACCATCGGTTGGCTGTTGGTTTTCATCCAAACCTGTTGTTTCTTCAATCGTGAATGAGAAGTCAGGCTCATCGACAACAGGATCTACATGGACAGGAATTGTCCCTGTTACAGAGTTCGAGATACCACTACCAGTATCCGTATTGACATACTCAACGTCTAACTCAAAATCACCCGCGTAATCAGGCGGCAAAATCAAAGTGATCTCAGGGAAGGAGAAGGAACCATCATCATTGACTTCAACAATCGCTACCCATTCGCCGGTTGCCGGGTTGTATTCCATGCCCTCGATGTCAGCGCCTTCAGGTAAACTCTCATCAGAAATCACCAATGAGAACTGGTCCCCCTCACTATCTTCAGGGCCAATTGTGACTTCTTCATTAATCATGTCACTAATACTAATGACACCATCTTCATCACCATCAAGTGCGATATCTCCCAAATGAATATCACCTGGTTGTTCTGCATCCTCTGGATTAGTACCAGATGTATCATTGAAGTGAATTTTAACCGTGTCTTCACGCACCACAACTTCACTTGGCTCATTTGGTGCTAAATCATCGTCACCACCATCTTGCACAGAAGTCTCGACTGTGATCCCAACTGTGCCAGAAAAACCAGGAGGCGCGACAATATGAATCTTATCTATGTTTGCAGAGCTAATCGTCCAAGAACCATCGCCATTATCGGTTGCATTGCTGATAAAGAATCTATCTAGGTAGTTACTATCATCAGAAATTACATCACCGTTCTCATCATAAAGGGTATCAAAACGGATCACGACTTGAGTGACAAGCTCATCACTGGACGTATCATCATTAACCCAAACAATACCATTGGCGTTATCACTGGTGTTCGTCATCAAATCAACAGTGCGACCATCTTCAGATGTAATCACATCAACAGACTCGCCATTGGTTTGGATGTCTAAATAGTTATCCGCATCGACGTCTTCCACAACTGAAGTTAAGGTGACATTTAATGTCCCTGTTACATAAGAGGTTGCAGCTGTGTCATCATCTTCTTCTTTATCATGAATCGTCACCTTCGTATTAATGGTGACATCTGTATCCGAGTTTTCAGGCGCTTGCAGGTATAAGCCGCCGGAGATTGCATCAGCGAGTTGATCCTCAGTTAAGGTGTAATCACCGCCATCACCTGTGATCACTTCACCATCTTCACCGCCAATCACTAAGCTGTAACCTTCTGGAATTTCCACTTGCAGCCCTGCGACAAATTCACTGTCATCTGGCCCTGGCACTGGGTTCCAATTTAGTTCAACTAACTCATCTTCATACCCTGTGGAATCAAGGCTAAAGTCTGTCATATCTACATCAGGCTCAACCGTCACATTTATTTCAAAGTCATAAACTTCCTGGTCACCATCATCTTCGGTCACCGTCACGCGCACAGGTAAACTAAAGTCCGCTGAGCTGTTTTCTGGCGGAATAATCTTGATCCCTTCCAGTTGGTTGACATCGATGCGGTAGATATTTGGATTACTGGTGACTAAGGTTGACTCAATTGGATTTCCATCTGCGTCTTCGAACGTCACGCCTTCAGGAATACCTGTAATGCCAAAGGCTAGGCTCTCAGAGCGATATTCTTCACTGTCTCCAAATAAGCCTTCTTCCCCAGAAATAAAGCTAAAGTCAATCACAGCCCCTGTATCTTCTGTGATCGTGATGCTGGCTGTAGGCGTATCAAGAAGCTCGCCGTTTTCATCAACGCCTGGTCTGTAAATATCCCATTTAGATAATTCATCACCTTCAATCACTATAGGTGCATCCGCATCCCCAATCAGGTTGACGTTGATTTCACCAGAAGAAACGATTTGACGATCTGTGGTGCTTGAAACATTGCCGTTTTCATCGGTAAGGCTTGCCGTATCTTCCACCGCAATTTCTACATTGATTGAAAAATCAACGTTACTATCTAATGGCGGGATAAGCTGAGCATTGCCGAGATCATTCAGTGAAATTTCGTACACGCCATTCTCATCTGGTGTAAGTGTCACGCCATTCAACTCAATCGACGCGCCATCTGGCAAATCAGAGAAAAGAACGAAATATTCTTCTGAGCCATCATCGTTATCATCTCGAGGCGTCACATGGACGATACTTGAGAGATCAATATCTGTGTCTTCGTTTGATTTAAGCGCCTCAGTCACCAAGCGCACAGCATCAGCCACAGGGTTAACGTTAATCACAATTAACTGTGAATCATCAGTTTGCGCCGTCTCTTTACCCGGTACATAAGGGCTTGATTCTTGGCTTTCGGCGTAGACTTCTAACTTAATGTCGCCACTATAGTTATCATTTGGGTTCACTTGCAGCGAGTGAATATCATCTGCTGAAACTTGGTAATAGCCATTTGCATCCGGCGCGCCAAGTTTGCCGCCAGATAGCACTAGCTGACCAAAGTCGCTGTAATCAACACCATCTTCTTCGCTAAATTTAATATAATAAACAAGCGCTTCGGAGCCGTCCTCATCATTGAGCACTGCGCTAATTTCAAGATCGACATTGTTGCTATCTTCATCAACCGTGTAATGGTTAACCGTTGCATCTTCATCCCATACTGGAATATCAGCAACCCCAGCTACGCTAATATTAAAGCTGCCGCTCGATGTTTTATCGCCACTGTCTGAGCTGACAACCGCTTCCACGCCAATGCTAATATCAGCTTCATTGGTAGAGAAGTCATCATTTGGCACAAAATACACACCTTCAAGGCTGTATGTGCTGTCGCCATTATCAACAAAATAATCCGAGGTAAGCGTAACCGTATTACCATCAGTTGGTAGTGGATCACCATTTGCATCGACAAAGATACCGTTTGCAGGCGTTGGCAAGGTTAAAATAACTTCTGAAATCGCTTCATTTTGATCTTTATCACCAACATCAATCGTCATCGAAATTTCGATCCCGATATCCGAGTGATCGGTCCCGTCTAGGTTATCAAATGCGTTACCTTGTGAACCGTCTTGCTCGATGCCGTTTGCCGTCTCGGCAATAATTTTTGGATCTTGATCAGACACGCTGAGCGTAATTGTACTTTGATCCGTATCGCCGTCGCCGTCGGTGACAATAAAATCGATAGTTTCAGAGATCACGCCATCCGTGTGATCAAGGTTATCTGTTGCAGCAAAGCGCACATTGCCTTCATCATTGATATACAACACACCTAGATCAACAGGGTTACCATCTAAATCAAAAGCTTGCTCACTTTCGACGTTATACACATGGTAGATTTTGCCATCGATTGTCTCGGTCGGTAAATCAGCTAATAAGATCTCAACGCCATCCACAACAATTGAGGTCACTTTCGCATCATCTGCGCCCTCATTACGGTTGATCAGTACGTCACCAAGATCGGTAATTTCCCCTTCTTCAACTTCAAGCGTAATCGCCTCAGCTGTTGGCACATCATCCACAATCTTGATTGGTACATTCACATTGTTGGTGACATCGCCATCATCATCGACGGCAAACACTGGCAAATAGATGGTGAGCTCTTTGTCTAAATCTGTATCGATGGCATGATCAATCGCGCCAAGGAGCGTGAACGTAAAGTCGCCAGTCGGATCAATACTAAAGCTAAAGACATTGTCGTCAGACGCAGTTTTCCCAAAGTAAGTATTGCTCGATTCATCATAGCTTAAGCTAATTTGCTCGCCATTTGAGGTTAAAAGGCCAATGCCAGAATCAGGATCTGAATAATATTCATTAAAGTAGTCAATATTCACGGTGAAGCTGTCGATGTGATCACTGCCTGTATCAATGATCACTTGACCGGTAGCCGTTTGTGCATCTGAGTTCGGGTTTGAACCTTGGTGATTGTCGCCACCAGAGTCGATTGCACTTTCATCCACCGTAGTCGTTGTCGGACTTTTGATGCTTGGATCAACCCCATCATTCATCTTAATCTCGATGGTGACAGGCTCATCAAGTGGCTGGCCATCAGAGTCTGAGACCTGAATTGGCACATTTAAGGTAATTTGATCACCATCAAAGATAACAAAGCCAGAATCATCAAATTTATCATGATCAAGCGGTAAATATTGGGTAAATGAAACTGTAATATCTACCCCAGCAACACTTCCACCGTCTTCTATTTCTGATTGAATGGCGCTAAAACCAAACTCCAGCACCTTTTCGCCGTTACTTGTGCCGATATATGTTTTGCTTGCTTCATCGTAAGTAAATTCAATCGACTGTCCATTTTGCGTCGTTAATTGGGATTCAAGTTCGGCAAGTAAGGCTTCATTTAAAGTTTGATCGATTTCGACTGTATCTGGGTTTAAATCATCTGTACCAGGCGCAACGTGGAAGCTCGCGCTGTCTGAAACTGGATATGTGCTTGTGCCAGTGCCATTGACATCAAGATCCCCTTCTGTGACTTCTAAATCAACAAGGTTACCACCTTCGGCATTTTCACCATCTTGAGATTGAATAGTGATCACGCCGGTATTAACGTCTGTATCCACATCTTCAATTTCAAGATTAATATCAATCGTTAAAATACCATCAGGTTGGTCAAGTGATTCGTATTGATTGACATCAAAGGTACCATCTTGATGCAAGGTCACTACCATAATAGTGATTTGATTCCCATCCGCATCCGTACCATAAATGGTCAGTGTGTCTTGCGCTTCGTTGACGGCAACCTCTGTCTCTCGCCCACCGTGAGTGATCGCATCAAGCTGACTTTGCTCTGGAACAATACGAATTTCTTTTATTTCATCACTGTTGGCGTTTAGCTCAATACTGCCTGACGCATCCGCTACTTCTAATCCGTCCACATACTCCAATATGACAGGTTCAGTTGCACCAAATTCTGGGTTAAACCCATCAGTAATAACTGTTTCAACATCCACACTAATCGGATCACCATCGTAGTCATCAACTAAAATTGGGAAGTTGATAAATAGCTGATCATCTACAATATAAATCAGATCCGAATTACTGCCGGTATCGATATGATCGATTGGACCATAAAGCACAACTGTTGTACTGATCAATAAGTTACCATCAGTGTCATAGCTTGGAGTAAAGGTAATTTGAATCAGCGGATCGTGCGACTCACAACTACCTGTGACAGTAAAGCCACCCAAAGCTTTGGTGGTATCCGACGCATCATTGACGACAAAGGTAACCTTTTCGCCATTCGATTCGATTAAGTTGCTCGAAGCATTCAAATCACCAATTTTATCGGGATCAATACGTAGCGTAGTGCTGTCTAATGCATCACCTTGTTGATAAACAACGACAGATGTTTTATTCGTTTGTGGGTAAAGCTCAGAGTTATTATCAGTGAAATTACTCTCGAATCTATCATCTAAATCGCCTTCGGTCACAGTTACTGAATCTGTCACTGAATCTGCAACTGAGTCTTCAATGATGACTTTGATCTGACCTTGTGCAATATCCCCATCCGCATCGGTTGCGCTTATATCAAAGATGAAATTAATCAAGTCTTCATTAGCATCGACATGATCAAGCGGCTCAAAGAGTGTTGCATCATATGTGCCATCTGCAAGGTTAAGCACGACAGTCATGACTAAAGTGCCATCTTCAGCAAAGATATTCAACACACTCGCATCATCATCTGCCAATTCATAGCTCAGTGCACGACCATTTGATTTGAGGCCAGTTTCACCATCAATTAATGCAGATAAGTTTGTTTGAGTGTCACTAAACGCATATTCAACAATTTCATCACTATTGGTATCTAGTGGAATATCGCCAGAGTTCTTAATCCCTGCCTCATCTGCAAGCTCTGCGCTTTCAGTAATCGTCGTGCCTGTATCTTCGCCAAACACTGGGTCAGCGCCATCTTGCAGGTTAACTTGGATATTAATTTGAGTTTCATCTTTATCCGTATCACGGATTAATAGCGGCAAATCGATTTGGATATTGTCATCACCTTCACCATTTATCGACACATAAGTGCCATCGGCATAGCCTTCGCCTTTCTCATGATCCAGAGGGCCGCCTTGCGACACAAGTGTGGTCAAGGTTAAATCACCATTTTCATCGACAACTGGACTAAAGGTAATGCTCAACACAGGCGAGCCATCTTCACCTTTTAAGTCAGAAACAATGCTTATGATGCCAGTAACAGTATCTGTCTCAATGGTAAATTCAATCGGTTGACCATTTGAGGTTAAGGTTTCAAGCTCTGTTTTAAGAGCAGACAGAACTTCAGCATCAAAATGAAGTGATGCAGCAACCAAATCATCCGTTGGTGACTCAAGGGTGGTGACAGTTTTGTTTGTCGCTGGGTAAGTATTTTCGCCATCAGCATTTAGATCAGATAAATCAGCTTCTTCAACCACCACGACATTTTGCGCATCGGCATCAATGCTGCCATCAGGCTTTAGCTCTGGCGGCTCAATTGGGGTTGGGTTGGTGCCATCAAGAATATTGATATGAATATTGCCTGTCGCGACATCATCGTCTGCGTCTGTTGCAGAAATGCCAAGCACAAGTTCAAGCACATCCCCATCATCATTGCTTTGATCTAGCGGTCTGTCTTGGGTAACGCTGTAATTACCGTCTTTATCTATGCTAATAGTTAGCACTGGCGACTCGAAATCGAGCGTACCCTCATCATCTGTCTGATATAAGGTGATCGTATTAATGATCGCGCCATCAACTATGCTTTGGATGACCGTATAATCAGTTTGCAAACCGTTTGAAGTGAGATTTTCAAGGCTAGGTTGCTTGGCATCAAAGACGATTTCATTGATCTCATCAGCGTTTTTATCCAGCTCAATCGCACCCGTTGCGGTTTGCGTCCCATCCGTTTCCGTCATGCTGACGCCACCGCTTGCAATACCATTATCGGCTTCAGTGCCAAACACTGGGTCGGCGCCATCTTGCAAATTAACTTGAATATTAATTTGGGTCTCATCACCATCTGTATCACTGATTAACAGTGGCAAATCGATCTGAATATTGTCATTGCCTTCGCCATTTATGGATACATAAGTGCCATCGGCATAGTTTTCGCCCTGCGCATGATCCAGCGGCCCACCTTGGGACACAGCTGTGGTTAGGGTTAAATCACCATTTTCATCGACAACTGGCGTAAAGGTAATGCTCAATACTGGTGAGCCATCTTCACCTTTTAAGTCTGAAACTATGGTTGTGATGCCGGTCTCTTCATCTGTCTCAATGGTAAAGACTATCGCTTGACCATTTGAGGTTAAGGTTTCAAGCTCATCTTTTAAGTCTTCTTTCACTTGATCATTAAAATGAAGTGATGACGCATCCAAATCATCCATTGGGGAGACTAGATTGGTCTCAATTGAGCCTGTGCTTGGGTAAGTATTATCACCATTTTCCTCAACGTCACTTAAGTCACCTTCCGTAATGGTTACAACCATTTCAGTATCGTCAACAATGACTGGATCTGCGCCGTCAACGATATTGATATGAATATCACCTGTGGCAACATCACCATCGGCGTCGGTAGCAGAAATGCCGAGCTCAAGCTTAATCACATCGCCATCTTCATTGTTTTGATCCAGCGGTCTGTCTTGGGTGACGGTGTAATTGCCATCTTTATCGATACTAATGGTTAGTACTGGCGCGTCAAAATCAAGCTCACCGTCTTCACCCACTTGATATAAGGTCACCGTATTGATGAGTTCGCCATCTTCAGTGGTGCTTTGCGTCACTGTATAATCGGTTTCAAGACCATTGGATGTGAGATTTTCAAGGCTAAGCTGCTCGGAATCAAAGACGATTTCATTGATTTCATCTGAGCCTGTATCTAAGTCAATATAACCGGTGGCGTTTTGCGTGCCATCGCTTTCGGTCATGCTGACGCCACCGCTTGCAATACCATTGTCAGTTTCTTTGCCAAAGCTTGGCTCTTGGCCATCAACAAGATTCACTTGAATGCCCACTGAGATGTCATCATCATCTGTATCTGTGATTAACAGCGGTAAATCAATCTGGATATTGTCATCACCCTCGCCATTCACCGACACATAGGTGCCATCGGTAAAGGTGTCTAAATGATCAAGCGGACCACCTTGGGATACATTCGTGGTGACGATCACGTCCCCATTGTCTTGCAGCTCTGGCGTGAAGGTGATTTCAAGTAGTGGTGAACCATCTGCGCCGGTTAAATCAGAAACAATTGAAATTGAGCCATCGTCATCTTTGGTGATAGTAAACTCAATCGCTGCCTTGTTTGAAGTTAATGTGCTTAATTCAGCTTGCAGCCCTGCCAGTGCATCTGGGTCAATGCGCAGCGTGCTTGCCACTAAATCATCACTTGGGGATTCAATTGTTGTCGATGTGCTGCCTTCTTTTGGATAGGCATTACCCGTCGCTGGGTTTTCTAAATCACCTTCTTCAATGACAATAACATTATCAGCGTTAGCATCAATGCTGCCATCTGGGTTCAATGGTGGGATCACAATCTCAGGTGAATTGTCACCGTCAAGAATATTGATATGAATATCACCTGTGGCAACATCACCATCGGCGTCGGTAGCAGAAATGCCAAGTTCAAGCTTAATCACATCGCCATCTTCATTGCTTTGATCAAGCGGTCTGTCTTGCGTGACGGTGTAATTACCATCTTTATCTATGCTAATAGTTAGCACTGGCGCCGTTTCGATCGCAACACCTTCGTCATCTGCTAGATAAAGGGTGACAACATTTACAATCTCTCCATCGACAGTTTTTTGGCTAAAGACATAAGTCGTTTTATCATCATTTGAAGTTAAACCTTTGAGGCTAGGTTGAAGAGCATCAAAAGTAATTTGTTTAACATTATCCGAGCCTTTATCAAAATCGATATAACCTGTCGCCGTTTGCGCATCATCCGACTCGACAATGCTCACACCACCGGTTGCAATCCCATTATCATCTTCGACGCCAAAGCTTGGATTTTGACCATCACTTATAGTTAGTGAAATATTGATATCTTGCTTATCACCGGTTAAGAACCCATCGCCATCATAGATATGCAATGGAAAATCAATCACCAAATCATCACCGCTGATATTCACATTGGTATCAGTTAATGCATCATGATCGATCGGCAAATATTCAAACACTTCTGAATTAATGATGACACCAGCACCGACTTGCTCAGCCGTAAAATTAACTTCAAGTGCCACTTCGCCGGAAGCTGCCATCCCTAGAAACTGTAAGCTTGTACCATTATCAACATAAGTGAAGGTAATCGCTTCACCATCATTGGTCGTCAGTTTATTTAACTGATTGATCAAAGAGATTCTTTCGGCCATTATCATGCCAAAACTTTCAGCATTGAGTGCATCACTACTTGGTGACATCGCGATTTGGCTAGTGGTCGATTTAGGGTATGCATTGCCATCAGCAGGTGCTTCTAAATCCCCTTCAACTAGCGTTAAATCATCCTCAACAACGATTGTAGACTGGTCATCAACTAATAAAACATGAATATTACCCGTTGCGACATCATCATCAGCATCAGTGCCTGACACGCCAAGAGTTAAATACTCATATAAGCCATTGTCTTGATCGATACTGCCATAAGTGGTAACTGTATATTCACCATTTGGGCTAATCTCAATTTCCATCAGCTTCGCGCCACTTGCAGTTGTCACTGTGGCTATATTGCCAACAACTTCATATGTAGTGGCTTCACCGTTTGAAGTTAAATCGGCAAGGCTTGGCTGCTCGGCATCAAAAACAATTTCTTTGACCACATCTGAGCCATTATCAAACTCAATGCTGCTGGTCACGCTTTGCTCATTGACCGAATCAACAAGGTAGGCACCTTTATCCGTACCAAAGCTTGGATCTTGACCGTCTTCAAGGTTAACCTGAATGCCAACGGAGGTGTCATCGCCATCTGTGTCTGAGATTAAAAGTGGCAAATCAATTTGGATATTGTCATCACCTTCGCCATTAACTGACACATAAGTACCATCAACAAAATCAGTGTTGTGATCGAGTGGACCGGCTTGTGAGACGTTGGTGGTTAAAAGTACATCCCCATTACTTTGAAGCTGCGGTGTAAGTGTAATCTCGAGCAGAGGTAAGTCCTCAGCCCCTTTCACATCCGAGACAATTAAAATCGAGCCATCAGACATGTGAGAGATCGTAAATTGAATCGGCTCACCATTATTATTGGTGGTCAATGTTTTTAACTCATCTTCAAGCGCTTTAAGTGCGTCAGGATCAATCCGCAAGCTTGTTTGAACAAGATCATCACTTGGCGACTCAATCAGCGTGACTGTGTTACCTTTTTGTGGGTAACTCGCACCGTTTGCAGGATCTTGTAGATCACCCTCTTCGATCACTATCACATTTTCAGCATCTGGATCTGGCGTGCCATCAGGAGTAAGTGGCGGGATCACAATTTCTGGTGAATCGACACCATCAATAATTTCAATCTGAATTTGACCGAAAGCGGGATCATCATCCGCATCAAGCGCTTCAACGGCTAAATCAAAAATTAGATTATCTTCTGCATTGCTTTGATCAAACGGACGCACTTGAGTGACGGTGTAACTACCATCCACTCGGATTTCTACCGTCATCACTGTTTCACCTTCAGCACTGAAGGTAATGCGAGTGCCATCGTCTGAAATCACATAGGTGACAGTCTCACCGTTTGAGCTCAGAGGGCTTGGCAAGTTTTGCTCGGCGCTAAAAGTAATTTTCTCGACTTCATCCGAGCCTTTATCAAATTCAATTTGCCCGTCTTTAACTGTCTTACCATCTGTTTCTTGGAAACTAACGCCAGTATCTTCGCCAAAGCTCGGATCTTGCCCATCTAGAATTTCCACAACAATATTGACCGTCGCGTCATCGCCATCGGTATCTGTCACCAATAAGGGCAGATTAATACGCACCGTATCATCCTGCACATTGACGTATTCACCGACACTATCAAGGTGATCGATCGGTCCAAATTGAGTGATTTGAACACCAACGGTCAGGTTGCCATTACCATTTTCGGTGGAAGAAGCATCGATTCTAAAAATGCGCTCGCCATCAACTTCACCAAGCAGAACAAACAGCCCATTGGTTATCTCTGTGAGTTGCCAAGTGATAGGATCGCCATTTGAAGTTAATTCAGACAACTCTTGCGTTAACTTGGCTAAATCATCTGCAGCCATATGCAAAGAATCACCAATTAACGGATCACTACCCGCTTCTACTAAGGTGTTTTGATATAAATTCTTTGGGTAATAATTCGTTGGACTTGGGTTTTGTAAATCACCTTCTGAAAGGATCAATAAATTATCTGCATCACGGCTATTTTCATCCGGGATATCTACGCCAGTGGAGTCGGCGCCGTCCAAAATATCGATGTGAATAATGCCTTGGCCAGTATCTGCGTCATAATCGGTCGCAATCACATTCAGCGCTAAGGATAAAACATCATCTTCTTGTTGATCGACCGATGCATATAAAATGACTTGGTATTGTCCATCCACACCAATTTCAATGCTCAGAACAGGGTCGCCATCTAAATTAGAAACCAAGATCTTATTGCCATCAACGGCATATTGTGTCGCTTGGCCACCACTGGTGATGGTTTCAAGTGCAGGTTGGTCTTGTAAAAAGTTTAGGCTTTGCCAATCATCACTTCCAAGATCGGTTTCTATATGGCCATTTTGAATGCTGTCACGCTGGTTGGTTTCATCAATATTAACGCCAAAATCAGCGCCAAAACTTGGATCTAAGCCATCTAAGATTTCGACTTCAACATTTATTGGTGAGCGGATCTCATGACCGCCTTTATCACTACCAATTAAAGAAAAGTTAATTAAAATTTGGTCAGATTCAAGATGATCAAGTGGCGCATACAGATTAGTTATCACCTCAATCCCTAAATCACCTTGGCTTAGAGAGGTAAAAACAAGTTGAATATCTAGGATGACGTCATCGCCTAAACGGCCAATCACTTGTTGCGTTTCTTTGTCATACTCAAAAGTTAAGCTTTGCCCAGCCAAAGTTAAACGCTGGCTTAAATCGAGTAAAAAGCTATCCAGTGTTGCCGGTGTAATTTCAAAACTATCCGGGTCAAGAGGCATGGTGCCTGATTTTAGGACAGCGTTTTGAGAAATTTGTTGTGGGTAGGCCGGCCCTTCAATATTTTGGGCTTTGGTGCTTAATTCAGGCGTCGGATCAAGGTCGCCCTCACGCAGCGAAAGCGCAAGCGAGATGCCACCATCAGCTGGAATAATTGCAGGATCTTCATCCTCATATTGAGGGCGATCAGTGCGATAAGCCGTTTCAAAGCCGGCTTCGGCTAAGATTGCATCACCGTCAGCTGCAACAATCGATGGACGAATAATTGCCGAATGCTCAAATGTCGACTCGCTCACCACTTCGCTTTCATCCACTTGCTCAGGATCGACAAGTTCATCTGGTGCATATTCCAATGCCAGAACATTCTGCAAATAAAAGCTAACATCCAACCCATCTTTTAGGTAGTCCATTAACTCATAAAACTGCGCAAGACTTAATTTTGAAACAATCAGGCCAGATGGAATTTGAGAATTATGAAACAACACATGAAAATTAGTATTAAGCGCACGCTCAATCCATTGTCCATCTTCATAAAAGTAACAAACTGGAAGCCCACTATCGTTAATAAAAGTCGCAGTTTGCCCCTGACTAACAAGTGCAGGGTCAAAAGAAAGTTGGGAGCGAGCATCGAGGATGAGAACTGGGGAGGTAGAAGATTCGGAAGAAGCATTCGTATTCTTTGGAGGGTCTAAAATCAACGCACGCCCTGAAACATTCGCATGCTCCAATGGCATCACCAAAGTCGATGAAGGAGATAAAGCCATAAATAAGTCCTTTCAATAGCTTAAAACACTTAAATTTTTTTAATTTTTGTTGGTTATTATTTAAGTATTATCATATTTTATATGCATACATAGCGCATCAATGTGGGTGGTTATTTACAATATAACTATCAATCATACGGCAAATAATTAATTATTTTTCTTAACATTAACGCTACAATTAATTTAATTACATCCATTCTAAGTCACATTTTGAATGAAATGCAAGCCAAGCTTGGCTAGTTTTATGTCAATTTTAACGTTTATTTGAAGGTCCGCATTTTATTTGCGAATAAAAAATTATGAATGCATTTTCAAAAATTTAGGTTACAATCGACAATGTTAAGGATAACCCAGTTGCCTTTAGTTTTATTTATCTCATGCATGTAAGAAATCAGATCTCGATTAACTATCTAAAAAGAAGTAACATTAATCTTTGTTAAACAGCTGTTATCTCTTTTAATATCTGATAATCTTAAAAAAACTAAAGCGCACAGTCATTAGAGTGAGTCCAAATGAGATTAAAAATAAAAACATTGACCCTAGCGGTTGGAGCCTGTGTAAGTTGCTTCCCTGTGTTCGCACAATCTCTCGAACAAGCTGTCGCACAAACACTAGCAACCAATCCAGATATTCGCAGTGCGTATAACGACTTTATGAGCGCGCACGAGTTAACCAATGCATCACGTGGTGATTATCTGCCGGATGTTGATGTCACCGCAGGCATTGGCTATCAAGAAGATAACGAAACTGACGAAGATTTTGACGCGAAAACCGCTGAAGTAACAATTCGCCAGTTAATTTGGGATGGTTCGATTACGTATAACGATATTCAGCGTAATAAAAAAGAAACTGAATCTTTACGTTATCAACTCCTATCGGATGCCCAAGATCAAGCCCTTTCTGTTGTCGAAGCGTATGTTGGTGTGCTTGAAGCGCAAGAAGTGTTAGCCCTGTCAAAGTCTAACTATGAAGTTCACCAAAAAATCTACGAAGATATCAAAAAACGTGCCGATGCAGGCATTGGCTCAACGGCTGATTTATCTCAAGTTGATGGCCGTTTAGCACGCGCCAACACCAACCTTTTATCTGCCCAAAGTAATCTTGAAGATAAAATCACCGAATATGTTCGTCTTGTTGGTCAATACCCTGAAGATTTACGCGACCCTGAAGTTGATCGCAGATACCTACCTAAGTCACTAGATGATGCCCTTGCGAAAGCCTTTAAAAACAATCCTGTTTTATATATAGCAAGTAATGATATCGACGCTGCAAAGTACCAATATAAGCAAGCGGAAGGTGAATTTTTACCAACATTTGATATCGAAGCAAGCCAAGAATGGGGCGATGAAGTTGATTTTTCTGATGGTAAGAAAGATCAAACCTCAGTCATGCTCAACATGCGCTACAACCTGTTTAATGGTGGTAGTGATGCAGCCAGTGCTCGCCGCGCCGCGTACCAGCTAAATAAATCAAAAGATATTCGTGACCGCTCACACCGCATGCTCAAAGAAAGTACCCGTCTTGCTTGGAGCGCTTTAGAGCTTAACCGCGACCAACTTGGCTACTTGCAAAAACATGTGGATTCATCAGCGCGTACTGTTATCGCTTATGAAAAGCAATTTAAAATTGGTCAGCGTACCTTGCTTGACTTGCTTAACACCGAAAACGAATTATTTGAATCGCGCAAAAACTACCTTGCAGCGCTTTATGATGGCATCGTTGCCCGCTACCGCGTACTCAATGCAACAGGGATGATTTTAGAAGAGATGCGAGTTGAAATTCCTGATGAATGGAAACAAGCAAAATAACGAATCCTCTTTTAAAGAATAAGTTTAGGAATAACAACCTATGTTAATGATAAACAAAAAAGCAATGCTAAAACCGCTAGTGATTGCATCTTTACTTGGTAGCTTGTCTGGCTGTTCGTTACTAAGCGTGGATGAGCCACCTGTTGCCAAGCAAGGTAAAAATCTTGCCGATTATGATGGCGACGGCGTGATTGCTGCGCGCGATCGCTGTGAAGCCACGCCGCAAACCGCTGTGATTGATAACGATGGCTGCCCAGATTATGTACACCGTGACAATTCACAAGATGTGCATGTCTTGTTTGCCAATGATTCAACTGTGATCCCAAGCACTTATTATTCACAGTTTGATACGGTTAAAGCTTTCTTGGATGCGTACCCTGATACCTCGATTGAGCTTCACGGCTATGCAAGTCCTGTTGGCTCTCGTGCGCACAATGAATATCTTGCCAAAACGCGCGCCGATAATGTTCGCCAAGCGTTAATCGAATCAGGCATTGATGCTAATCGTATTCGTAGTATCGGTTATGGTGACAGCGACCCAGTTGCCGCTGAAGATCACGAAGAGTCGATGCGCTTAAGTCGCCGCGTGACCGCAAGTGTGGTGGGCCAAAATACCAATGTGATTGAAAAGTGGACTGTATTTACTACACGTAATAAATAATCCTAGATTTCAGCACAACGCACAGCCCCTGCTTCAAATATGACGAATCATAAGAGCTAAGATCCCCTGCTTATCAGGCGCCATCTTAGCTCTTTTTTTGTGGTTAAACTTGCGTATAATACCTTTCTTCTGATTTACAAAACCTAGAGACCCCTATGGAAATACTGATCGACAAACTGAAAAAAATCGAAAAACAAAACTACCGCGCTTATCAGCAAATCAAAGGTGAATATGATTTTACCGATTTTATGCTTTTTATCGATCATATCCAGCCTGACCCTTATGCCAGCGCATCACGTTTTCGTGCCCGTCGTGCTTGGTCTTTAACTGAGCTGACATGGCTAAAAGAAGAGTCTTTAGATTATCAACGCGCCGCACGTGATTTTATTGCGCGCAGTTTTGCCCACTTTGCCAAGCAAGACAACGATGTTGATATTGCTTTTAATGGTCAAAGCGTTCTTGATAGCACTGCGGTTATCTTTGATGACGAAGGCATTGAGTTAAGATTTCGCATCAATTTGCCTGCTGAAGGACGTCAAATTCTAGCAAAACGCGCGATTAACCTTATCACTTTCCACTTACCTAAGATGATAAGAAAAGCGACTCTGGCACGTGAACTTGACTTAGACGCGCTTAAACAACACTGCCAAGTGATTGAAGACCAAGTTGCATTGCGCAGCCAATTAGCCGAGCATGATTTACTTGCCTTTGTAGCCAATGGCAGTATTTTGCCACGCGCATCGGGCACCAGCGATCTGCCAATGAAAGACGCGCAAGCCTTTCAAGCGCCAGAGACACTTGCTATCACGCTCAACACGCCACATTCTGGTCCAATTACCGGCATGGGTGTACGCCGTGGCATCAACTTGATTGTCGGTGGCGGTTTCCATGGTAAATCAACCCTTTTAACTGCTATTGAGCGCGGCATTTATGATCATATCCCCAATGATGGTCGTGAATATGTGGTGACGGATCCGCAAGCGGTAAAAATTCGCGCTGAAGATGGCCGCTGTGTCCATCATCTGAATTTATCAAACTTTATCAATAACTTGCCTATGGGTAAATCCACAACTGATTTCTCGACTTTGGATGCTTCAGGCTCAACATCGCAAGCTGCGTGGTTGCAAGAAGCCCTTGAATCTGGCGCAAATTCACTACTTATTGATGAAGACACCTCCGCCACCAACTTTATGATCCGCGATCAGCGCATGCAAGCCTTGGTCAGCCAAACCGATGAGCCAATTACGCCACTAATTGATCGCATCGAAGAGCTGTATCAAGACTTTGGCGTCTCAAGTGTGATTGTTATGGGCGGCTCAGGTGATTATTTAGATGTTGCCACGTGCGTGATTCAAATGCACGATTATCAGCCTTTGGATGTGACAGACAAAGCGAAGCAAGTCAGCCAAGATTTGCCAAATGTGCGTCAATCTGAGCAGATTGAAAAATATCAAAACTTTAAGCCTCGCAGCTTCCAAGCCACGTGCTTGCAGCAAATTTTAGCTGAAGGCAAATTCCGCATTCAAGGCAAAGGTACTCAAACGCTACGTTTTGGCAAAGAGCATGTCGATGTCAGTGCGCTTGAGCAGCTTGAGTCGAGCAACGAACTTAACGCCATTGGTTGGCTTTGGTTCTTACTCTCGCAACAAGCAGGTCTTGATCCCAAAGCTGCATGGATGAAGCAACCAGCTAAAGCAATTGACGCCCTCTTAGATGACAACTGGCATAGCCTGATGCCAAAAAATGGTGATTTAGCGAAGCCACGTACACTGGATGTGATGGCTGCGCTGAACCGTCTGCGTGAAGCAAAATTTAAGGTTTAATTATTTCATTTTGCGAACTTTTTTGATTTCTTAGAGTCAGTATAATTTAGTGACTTCTGGATTTAGATGATTTTTGTATGACGCAAAGATCATTTAAATCCCTACTAATGAGAATAAAAAAGGAAACCTCCATGCAAGCCAAGGTCTTTGCAGAGCTACAAGCTTATTTAAACAGTCAAGTAATAGGCCAAACTGAATTAGTCAAACAGCTATTAGTTGCGCTTTTAGCCGATGGTCATATCTTAGTCGAAGGCCCTCCTGGGCTTGCCAAAACCCGCGCCGTCAAAGTCTTAGCCGATTCCATCACCGCAGATTTTCACCGCGTGCAATTTACCCCAGATTTGCTCCCAGCCGATTTAACCGGCAGTGATGTGTATCAAGCGCAAACCGGTGAGTTTAGGTTCCAACAAGGCCCAATTTTTAACTCATTGTTGTTAGCCGATGAAATCAACCGCGCCCCGGCGAAAGTGCAAGCTGCGATGCTTGAGGCAATGGCCGAGAAACAAATTACGGTTGGCAAAAGCTCCTACCAACTGCCTGAGCTATTCTTAGTGATGGCAACCCAAAACCCAATTGAGCAAGAAGGGACTTACCCTCTGCCTGAAGCCCAACTTGATCGCTTCTTACTTCACCTTGAAGTCGATTATCCCGACCATCAAAGTGAACTTGAGATTTTGCGTTTAAACCGTGGTGAAGCCCAAGGTCTAGCCAAACCAACTCCTATTACCATCAGCCAAGCACAAATTTTTGCTGCGCGCCAAGAAGTGCTCAGCATTCAAATGGCAGAAAGCATTGAGCAATATATTATTCGCTTGGTGATTGCCACCCGTAACCCGAGTGAATACAGCCATGAGCTTGCCAATTGGATCAGCATGGGCGTGAGTCCTCGCGCAACGATTGCGCTTGATCGCGCAGCGCGTGCCCACGCTTGGTTATCTGGGCGTGATTTTGTAAGCCCAGAAGATGTCCAAACCATGGCTTATCCTGTGCTGCGTCATCGCATCCTACGCACTTATTCTGCGGCAGCAGAAGGCATTAGCGCAAATCAAGTCGTCGATACCTTACTGAGTGTGGTAGGTAGCGCATGAGTCACGACAATTCCCCTATCATGCCGCCGCATGCCAGTGGAGTTCGTTTGTGTCTTGATGAGCTTATTTATTATAAAAATCATGCTCATGCTTGGCTTGCGCCGAAAAAAAGCCTCTGGTCGCAACTCCATGGTGAGCATCAAAGTAAGCGTTTAGGCCGCGGCATGGACTTTGCTGAAGTGCGTCAATATCAAGCGGGCGACGATGTGCGCTCAATTGATTGGCGCGTGACGGCGCGTACTGGTGAGCCTCATACCAAGCTTTTTACCGAAGAGCGCGAGCAAAGCACAATCATCTATCTTGATTTAACTCCAAGTATGCGTTTTGGCAGCCAGTTATTGTTTAAATCTGTCCAAGCGGCGCACTTAGCCAGTTTAATTGCTTGGCTATCTGTCGCGCAAAAAGACAGAGTCGGCGCTGTGATCAACAACGGCCTTGACTTGATTGAGGTGCGTCCCACTGCGCGCGCGCAAGGTGCGTTGCATTTGGCGCACGCCATTATTAAAGCCAATGACGCAGCCTTGGATGCCCAACTCACTTCCTCAAGTATAGATATGCAAGCTGAAGCGTATAGCCTAAAGCAAATCTTAGACACCATAGCGCGCCTGTCTCCAAAAGGCAGTGACTTGGTCTTTTTGACAGACTTTCAAGAGCTTAGTAATGAGAATAAAGGGCTTTTAAATCAATTAAGAATGCATAACCGAATGCAGTTTGTGCACTTTTATGATCCGCTTGAGCAAGGTCAAACCCGTTTTCGTGGCCAAGAGTATGTCAGTGATGGCAAACACACCTCATGGCTAAACTTTGGTAAAAAAAGCGTGCGCGAGAGTTTGAATCAACATTGGTTTAAGCATCAAAAAATGATTGAAAGTTTAGCAATGCAAATGGGGATCCCGTATCGCACTTTAAGCGCTGCCAATCCCTTGCTGCAAGAAATCGCTAAGCCTTATCTTTCTCATTCATCTTCACAGGAAACTGATCATGGCTGATCCCAAAACGCCTTCAATGACGCTTGATCTTGCCCCGCTGCACTTGCCTGATGCGCCGAGTGCATGGCCGCTTGCATGGGGCTGGTGGTGTTTAATTGCCCTGACCATGCTTGCTGTCGTGGCAATTATTTATGCCCTCAAGCAAAAACGAAACAAGAATAAACTCAAAAACTTAGCCTTAAATGAGCTGAGCACTGCGCACACCCCCGATGCGCTGCAAGCGATTTTGAAACGCTTTTGTTTAAGCTATTATCCGCGCGAGCAAGTGGCAGGTTTAACCGGCCAAGCTTGGACGCAGTTTTTAGATAAGCATGCAAATGTCAGCCCAAGCTTTAGCCAGAACCAAAGCGATTGGGACAAAGCCTTATATCAAGGCCAAGCCGTGGCAGACGCTGAGCTAAAAGTCTTTCAACACCAATGCCAAACTTGGGTCAAGCAAGCTGCGCCGCAACTGATTAAACACCAGCGCCAAGTAAAAAGTAATAATGCAAAGCAGACCCGAACAGGAGGCCAAGATGTTTGAATTCACTTGGTGGTGGATGCTGTGTGCCCTGCCTTTGCCTTGGCTGTTTTATCATGTGCTACCCGCCAAGCAGCCAAAACAAGCGATTATCTTGCCGCACTTGCCACAAACCCAAAGTGTGCAAGCTCAGTCAAATAAGCTATTAAAAATCTTAACTGTTATCGCTTGGCTATGCCTTGTCATCGCTGCTGCCCGCCCGGTTTGGTATGGCGACCCAATCGAATACCAACCTGAGCATCGTGACATGATGCTAGTGGTGGATTTATCTGGCTCGATGGCGCAAGAAGATATCCAAACCCAAGATGGTTTTATTGACAGATTAAGCGCCGTCAAGCAAGTACTGAATGAGTTTATTGATGCGCGCCAAGGGGATCGCTTAGGCTTGGTTTTATTTGCCGATCACGCTTATTTGCAAACCCCATTGACGCTCGACCGTGAAACCGTTCGCCAGCAGTTAAACCGCGCCCAACTGAATATGATAGGCAGCCAAACCGCGATTGGTGAAGGGCTTGGCATCGCCAGTAAAACCTTTATCGAAAGTGACGCGCAGCAGCGGGTGATCGTGCTTTTAAGTGATGGGAGTAATACCGCAGGCGTGATTGAGCCCCTTGAAGCGGCAAAAATTGCGCAAAAAAATGATGTTATCATTTACACAATTGGGATTGCCGCTGGCAAAATGGAAGTACGTGGCCTTTTAGGCAGCCGAGTGGTGGATACTGCAAAAGATCTCGATACAGACACCCTCACCCAGATTGCAGAAATGACGGGTGGCAAATATTTTCGCGCGCGCGATAAGTCTGAGCTTGAAGAGATTTACGACACGATTAATCAATTACAGCCGATTGCCAACGACACCATTAGCTGGCGCCCTCAGAGTGAATGGTTTATTTACCCACTCGCATTGGCTTTATTTTTATCACTTCTGATTGTGATTTTAAGGAGACGAAATGGCTGAGTTACTTGCCCCTTTGTCTGAGTTTCGATTTTTACACCCAAATTGGCTGTGGGGCTTTGTGATCCTTGCGCTCGTTGGGTTATTGTTAAAAACCAAGAAAAAACAAACCCAACTGCTTGCGCCGCATTTAGCGCAAGCGCTTGGGCATGAACAAACTAAATCAAGCAAATGGCTCACGCTTTTATACCTTGCGTGGAGCATTGCCTTGCTGGCATTGGCAAGCCCAAGTTTTCATAAGCAATCGGTGCCAAGCTTTAATACAGGCCAATCTCGCGTTTTGATCATGGACATGAGTCGCTCTGTCTATGCAGATGACTTACAACCGAGTCGCTTGGTGCAAATGCGCTTAAAAGTCTTGGATTTATTGCCAAGCTTTAAAGAAGGTGTGACAGGTTTAATCGCCTATGATCGCATCGCCTATACGATTAGCCCATTAACCCAAGACAGCAAAACTTTGGCAAACCTTGTGCCAAACCTAGATCCTGCGATTATGCCCTATAAAGGCCAAGGCGCAGATGCAGCCAAAGGGGTTGAAGCGGCAATTAACATGCTAAAACAAGCCGGCAAAAACCAAGGCCAACTGCTACTGATTGCAGATGATTTAAGTGATGCCGAACTTGAAAACATTAATCAGCTTCTTGATGGCAACCAATGGCAGTTGTCGACCATGTCTGTCGGCACCAAAGAAGGCGGTCCTGTGCGCAGCGCAGATGGCAGCATGTTATTGCAAGCCACAGCCTCTAACCCTGGCGGCGCGCCCGTCATTGCTAAAACAAATATCGACAACTTGGAGCAAGCCGCGCAATTGCACTCTGGTGTGTATACCCCGCTCACCACCAATGACGCAGATATTCATCGTTTAGATAGACAACTTAACCAAGTAGGCGATCATTTAAAAGCAAACCAAGATAAGGATAAGCAATTTGAAACCTATCAAAACCAAGGCTATTGGCTGCTGCCTATTTTACTCGTGCTCGCCTGTTTTGGTTTTCGCAAAGGTTATATCTTTAGCTTCCTAGCCTTACTTAGCTTGCCTTTGTATACAGCCAAACCTGTTATGGCAGCCGAAGAAACGGCGCAAGCGCCGAGCGCGCTGCAAAGCTTTATTGACTCAGCGTTTAAAAATAAAGCCGAGCGCGCCTATCAAGACTTTCAAAATCAAGATTATCAGGCGGCAAAAGACAAATTTGATTCAAAAGCTTGGCAAGGCGCAGCCAGTTATCAAGCCGGTGATTATCAAGGCGCTATCGACGCACTACAAGGCTTAGAGGATGCTAAATCTCGCTATAACCGCGCCAATGCGCTAGCGCAATCAGGTCAACTGGAAGATGCTAAAACTGAATATGAAAAGCTCTTGCAAGATGAGCCACAAAATCAAGATGCGCAGCATAATTTAGATGTGGTCAACAAGGCGCTTGAGCAGCAGCAAAATCAACAAAATAATTCAAATCAGGATAATCAAAACAGCCAAGATAAAAACTCAGAGAACCAAAACGCTGAGCAAAACCAGCAAAATGGCCAGCAAAGCCAAAATAGTCAGCAAGATAAAGCGCAAAACCAAAATGGCCAGAGTGGGCAAAACCAATCTGGAAGTAATAGCCAAGATCAAGCGAATAACCAAGATAAGCAAAGTCAGGACAATCAGTCACAACGAGGTGCTAAGCAAAGCCAAGCGAAGAATGAACAGCAAGATCAACAGGCGCAAAATCAAAACGCTCAGCAGCAAGATTCACCACAGCAAAATGGTCAGCAACAAGTGGATGCCCAAGGCCAAGAGCAAAGTGATGGTGAAAAAGGTAAGCAAGCCGGCAATATGACGGGCAGCACCAAGGCTGAAGATAAAGCGATGCAAGAAAGCGACAACCAAGCACAAGCGGCAACGCCAAGCCAAGGTCAGCGCAAAAGCAGCAGTGTGGAGCTTAGCCCTGAGTTGCAAAAGTTAAATCAAATTCCAGATAATGCGCGTCAATTGTTAGAAGCTCAGATGCTTTTAGAAGCGCGTCAAAAAGGTCAAGTGGAGGCGCCAGCACAATCATGGTGATCCCTATGCAAGATAATAAATATAAGCGAGTGAATATGCAGCAAATATTCAAAATACGTCATCATCTATTCGGTTTAATTTTCAGCTTGATGCTAGCCCTTTTTAGCCTGCAAGCTCAAGCTGCCACGGCAACGGCATCGGTTGGCAGCACTACGGTCGAATCCGGGGAAATTTTTCGTTTTCGCGTCTCATTGGATGATCTTGCCTCGCGTGAAGACTTAGATCTCAGCCCGCTAGACAAAGACTTTACTTATGGTCGCCTACAATTTGGCAACAGCCGTTACAGCATTAATGGCACTGTCACGCGTCAAAGTGAATGGAACATGACGCTAACCACCAACAAGACAGGCCAAGTGGTGATCCCAAGCTTAGATATCAATGGCGTGAAAACTCAGCCAATTACGCTAAACGTGACTCAAGGCGCCCCGCTGCCGGATGTCAAAGATTTAGTTGAAGTTGAAAGTAGCATTGATAAAACTGAGCTTTATTTAGGTGAAACCGCCAAACTGACGACCAAGCTGTTTATTAAAACCAACCCATATAGCTTGCAAGATCCAGATTTAACGGCGCCGCAAAGTGATGATGTGGACATCAAGGCGATTGGTCAGCAAAACCAACTGCGCACTGTGATTGATGGCATCGACACCATAATGGTGACGCAAGATTATCAAGTCAGCCCGAATGCGTCTGGTGATATTGAAATTGCTCCAATTAGACTAAAAACCACGATTATTCAGCGAGATAACCAAGGTCGCCAACGTATGGTGCCCGTCGATATTGCGGCAGATCCGATTAAACTGACGGTACATGGCAAACCATCGGATTATCAAGGCGCTTGGCTGCCAACCAGCTCACTGAGCCTGATGCAAACTTGGACGGATAGCCAAGGCAAGCCACTAGATAGCAGCAAAGGCGTGTTAGAAGCTAAAGTCGGCACACCGATTACACGTACCATTCGCCTGCGAGTGAAAGATTTAAACGCTGATAAGTTCCCAAGTCTTGCGATTTACTACCCGCAAGGGGTGCGTGTGTATGACGAAAAACCTAAGTTTGATCGTGATGCCAAGGGTTACACCATGATGACTCTCAAACAAGTGGTGATGCCAAGAAGCGCGGGTAAAGTCAGCCTGCCAGATGTTGAGATCCCTTGGTGGGATACGCACTCTCAAAGTAAACAAATGGCGCAAGTGGATGGGATTGAGCTAAACATTGCGCCAGATCCAAATGCGCCGGCGCAAGATGAGCAGGCAAACGCTGCGCAAACTCAGCCTGCGCCAGTGTCACCTGAGCAGCCAAGTCAAGCTAATCAAAACCTAAACGAACCTGCGCAGCCTGACCAAACTCAAGCGGCGCCAAGTCAAACTGAGAATAGTCAAACTGCGGATAATCTTGCCCCGCAAGATGCGTCAAATTCAATTCACAATGCTGGCATTTGGCCTTGGACGACAGCCCTATTTGGCGCATTGTTTATTTGGATGACAGGTATGTATTTCGCGCAAAAACGCAAGTTAAAGCAAGCGACAAATGTGCAACCAGTGGAGCAAGTTGCGCCAGACTCTGATCTTCAAGCCCTTGTGACTGCGCTAAGCCGTAATAATGGCACTTCCGTTAGCCTGTGGGTGAAAAACTTTATTGCGAAACAAAGCCTTACCGATGCGCAAAAAGCTAATATTCAACAAGCCCTTGATGCTGTGATGCATGATGTATATGCCAAAGGTGAGCCAATGAGTGATGCCAATAAAGCGCAACTCCTCGAGCGCATTAAGCAATCTCAAGCGGCTCAATCTAAAGCAAACCAAGATGTGGATTTAGCCAAGTTGTAGTCCATTGAAGCGCTTATCGCTTGAATGCCCCATGCTTGATTAACGAATGCTTAAGAAACAAAAGTTTGCCGCATAAACAATTAAGCCCCAATCGGTAGCATTGATGCTCATTGATTGGGGCTTTTTAATGTATCTTCACCACTAAAATCGTCACTCAACCTTGTATACAATTGAACAAAAAGTTTGTTATATTGAAATTTCATACTCAAGTTTCAATATCAAAATCGACAGGAGGTCAAGATGGGAAAACTCACCACACATATCTTAGATACAGCACATGGTAAGCCGGGGAATGGGATTTTAATTGAGCTTTTTGCATTGCAAGATGACAAGTATGAGCTGATCCACTCTTGCACCAGCAATGATGATGGACGCACCGATGCGCCAATGCTTGAAGGGGAAGCATTTCAACGAGGCAAATATCAACTTGTGTTCCATACTGCGAGCTATTTTAACTCGTTTCAAGATCATAAGCGTAGTATTAGCGCGAAAGATTTCCCTTTTTTAGATGATATAGTGATCCGCTTTGCGATTGCCAATGAAGATGAGCACTATCATGTGCCACTCTTGTGCTCATCATTTAGCTTTTCAACCTATCGCGGCAGTTAATTCAAGCACAGCTTGTTTCGGATCATCCGCATGACAAATCGCTGAAACCAGAGCAATACTATCAACTTTGGTGTCAGCGATAGCTTGGATGTTGTCAGCATGAATGCCACCGATTGCGACCAAAGGCAAACGACTTTTTGTGACAGCGTCACGCAAGCCATCTAGCCCCCAATGCCTCTTGGTATTGGTCTTAGTGGGCGTGGCAAAAATTGCGCTCACGCCAAGATAATCCAAATCAAGATCTTGCGCCTCAATCAGCTCATCCATGCTTTCAACCGACAAACCTAAGATTTTATCAGCGCCTAAAAGCTTACGCGCAATATCAGCAGGCATATCCGACTGGCCTAAGTGCAACCCATCGGCGTCCACAGCCAAAGCGACATCCAACCTGTCATTAATGATAAGCGGAATATTAGCGGCTTTTAAGATAGGCTTCACTGCATTGGCTCTGGCAATAAACTCGCGTACGTCGCCATGCTTTTCACGAATTTGCACCATGCCAACACCCGCTTGCGCAGCGCCTTTAACGACTTTAACCAAGGTTTCCAAATCTTGTCCATCATCGGTGACAAGATAAATAGGATGTGAAAAAAGCGCCATTAGTTTCTCGCTTCCATTAAGCAATCACCTCATAGTCAAGATGTTCAAGCACATCTTCGGCTGTGATTTGGTATAAAGTGTCTAACAGGTTGACTTGTAAGCTACCCGGCCCTTGCGATTTTTGCTCAGCAAGTTGACCGACCACGCCAAGTACTGCTGTCGCGACTATACCAGAGACTTCGCCTATCCCTGCAAACGCAGCAGTAAGCGCTGTATGCGTACAGCCCATGCCAGTGACTTGCGCCATCATAGGATGACCATTTTTAAGATATAAATCGCCATATTTACACACGATTAAATCATGATCGCCAGAGACAACCACTTGCGCATTAAAACGCTTGGCTAGCTCACGAGCATCAAATAATGCTTTGTCTATGCTATCGCGTGCATCCACACCTTTAATTTGCCCGTGTGAGCCGGCTAGCGCAATAATCTCTGAAGCGTTACCGCGAATAATCAGATTATCGGCTAAGTCCGCAAACTCACGTGAGATGCGCGTGCGCAAACGAGTGGCGCCACAGCCAACAGGATCAAGAATGACAGGGACTCTGTTTTTATTTGCTTGCTCAATCGCATAGCGCATTCTTGGGATCCACATGCTATCTAAAGTGCCGATATTAAGCACTAGTGCACTGGCGATTTGCATCATTTCTGACATTTCTTCACGGCTATGCGCCATAATCGGCGATGCACCGATAGCAAGCAGCGCATTCGCGGTATTATTCATCACCACATAGTTGGTAATATTTACGACTAACGGCTTTTGCTGTTTAAGCTCAGAAAGAGCATCTTGGATCAACTCTGAAATTTCATCAAAGCGTGGCAATGTCATAAAAAATCCTTAATTCTTTTTTTATTTGCACTATTTAAATTAGGCAGTTGCAGCATTTAAGCCTTGTTGCCAAAACGCAATTTCCATACGGGTGGCGGTTTTAAAAATCTGACATAACTTTTTACCACGTGGACTCGCTAAGTCAACCTCTGCTAGCTTAGCATTTAAAAATGCCTCTGTTTTTTCGCCGCCCTCTTGAAACTCCTCACTGGCATACATATTGATCCACGAAGCATATGGGGTTTGTTCAAGCTCAGATGCGCTCATTTTGCCAAGGCGCTGACCAATTTCGGTGTAACCAATCGCGCACGGCGCAAGCGCAGTATAAAGATCGAGTAAATCCCCAGCCATGCCAGCATCAAGTACAAAACGCGTATACGCCACTGTGCCAAAATCTTCATCCATGGCTTCAAGATCACCTTCCACGCCAAAGCTTTTGCAAACTTCCACATGATGCGCCATTTCATGATCGAGCAACAAAGCAACACTTGGCAATGCAGCGCGCATGTCTTCAAGGGTATCGGCTTTATAAATCGCCAACGCATAAGCACGGGCATATTGCTTTAGAAATAAGTAATCTTGAATTAAATAATGCTGATAGGCTTTTTGATCTAAGCTGCCATCGGCAAGTTGAGCGACAAATTCATGCTGGGTGTATGCATCCCAGTCACTTTGGCAAGATTGGATTAAATCATTCAGAGTCATATGTTTTCCTTTACCCTCATTTAGGCAAAATATAAATAAATACGCTCCCCAAATTTCAGGAAAGCGTATGGTTTATTTTTATCTCAAAGCTTGAGGATTAAAATTTAGCTAAAATATCTTCTGCTTTGACTTCTTTTTTAAGCAAACCAGTTTCAAACATAAAATCAGCAAAGTTTTGATATGCGATAGGATCCGATGCTTGCGGACGCAATGCAAAACGGTTTAGTGTATCTGCCCATGCCATTTCATTAAGCTTAGTATTCAGCGTATCTGGTGAGTATTGAATAAACTCTTTCCACGCATCATCTGGATGATTCACAATATATAAGGTTGCACGTTCCACCGCATGGTTAAAGGCTTGGATCACTTTTGGATCAAAGGTTTTGCTGTTGGCTACAAACACAAGTTCATCATAAGTTGGTACGCCATGCTCTTCTGGGAAGAATTCATTCACCGGCTTGCCTTCAAGTTCAAGTTGATTTGACTCAAAGTTACGCATTGCGCCCCAGACAGCATCAACCTTTTCAGATGCAAGCGAAGAAGACAACGCCCAACCGACATTCACAATCTTCACATCAGAGAATTTAAGCCCTGCGCTTTGCAGCATATTGCCAATCGTGCCTTCTTCGTTGCCAGCAACGGATACGCCAATGGTTTTACCTTTAAGCTTATCCAGTGAGTCAATGCCGCTTGATTTTAGCGTTAAGAGTTCATTTAAAGGGGTTGAAATAAGCGTGCCACTGCGCACAACAGGTAAACCTGCCGCCACATCAATGGTTAAACTTGGTTGATAAGACACAGCTAAATCAGCGCGACCTGCCGCCACCATTTTGGTTGGCACACTTGGATCAGCCGGCTCTTGGATTTCAACTTCAAGACCTGCTTCTGCAAAATAGCCCTTCTCTTGCGCCAGTACAATTGGACCATGATTTGGGTTCACAAACCAATCCAGCATTAAGGTTAACTTGGTTTTATCTTCTGCTTGCGCATTCAAGCTTAATGCCAAACAGCCCAAAGCAAACATGCTGTGTGAGAGTTTTTTCAGTGACGCTAATTTCATTTTTTATTCCTTTTCAATGATATATTTTTATTTATTCGCCCAAAATACAAGGCGTTTTAATAACTTGTCAGTCAAGACATATAAACCCATAGACATGCATGCCAAAATAATTAACGCAGCAAACATTTCATCTATCATCATGCGCGCATTGGCTTGGAGCATTAAATAGCCAAGCCCTGCACTTGAGCCCACCCATTCGCCGACAACTGCGCCAATTGGCGCCATCACAACCGCCACACGCACGCCCGAAGCAAGTGTTGGCATGGCAGCAGGCAGGCGAATATGCCACAAGCGTTTCATCTTGGTTGCGCCCATAGTTTTGGCTAAATCTAAATACCCATTTGGCGTCTGGCGTAAACCGTCATAACAGCACATGGTGACAGGGAAGAAAATCATCAAACCCGTCATTAAAATCTTCGACGCGATGCCATAACCAAGCCAGATCATCAAAATTGGCGCAATCGCAAAGGTTGGGATCGCTTGGCTAACAATCAAAATCGGCAGCAGCCAGCGGCGCACAGGGTTAAACATCAGCATCATCAGAGCAAATAACAGCCCCATGAGAAGCCCAAGCCCTAATCCCCAAAAGATCTCTTGCACCGTCACCCAAGTGTGTTTAAGCAAAACATCTTGGCGTAGCCATAAACGCTCGAGCACAGCTTTGGGCTCTGGCAGAATAAAGGATGGCAAGTCAAACAGCATCACCACACCTTGCCAAGTGCCAAGTAGTAGCACCACTGTGACCAAAAGGCGCGCATAATTGCTTGATGACAAAGATTTTGCCTTGCCTAAAAGTGAATAGGTTTGACTCGCTTCAGCTAATTTACTGTCAATGCCTTGGCCTGAATGGCTCTGTTGTGAATCGCTCTGTGGTAAATGGCTCATACACCAAGCTCCTCCAACATGGTTTGAGTAAAGCGTGCTAAATCGCCATCCATCACTCGTGGCATCGGGCTGTCTTTCACCTCTAACTCAATTAAATTAGCTGGGCTGCCTTGCATCAGATAAATCTTGTGCCCCAGGCGATAAGCTTCTTGCGGATCGTGCGTGATAAGCACCACGGTTTTATCTTTTAATAACTCTGCTGCAAGGTTTTGCAACTCAAAACGCGTCACCGCATCAAGGGCTGAAAACGGCTCATCCATTAAAACCACAGGTTTATCTTGGATCAAGGTACGTGCCAAAGCGATTCGCTGACGCATGCCACCAGAAAGCTGATTTGGATAAAGCTTTGCAGCATCTTTTAAGCCTACTTTTTCAAGTAAATCCAAAGCCTTCTTCTCAAAATTTGCTTTATCAACTGGCGTGAACTTTGCCATTAAACACAAATTATCCATCACATTCAGCCAAGGCAATAGTAAGTCTTGCTGCGCCATATAAGCCAGCGCGAGATTTGGCTGCTGAACTTGATTGGCATCAATAAAAGTTTGCCCTTGCCAATGGATTTGGCTGTCATCTAAAAGTCCAGCCAAATAACGCAGCAGTGACGTTTTACCGCAACCACTACGCCCAACTAAGACGCTCCATTTACCTGCTGGGAACTCAAGATTGACCTTCTCAAACACTGGCGCTGTGGCATCGGTATAACGCAGCGATGCATTGCAAAAACGAATTGTTGGGACATGGCCTGTCGTATCCATTTGCCTGCCTCGTTATAGATCTAAGATTTGAATATCAATCAAAGCGCTTGGATCGCTTTCTTGGCTGTGCTTTTGCGCATAAAAATGATGCACAGGCCCATGCCCTTTGCCCACGTCAAGCTCATCTGCATAACGCAGCGCCTGGGTCAAAAAGCCTTTGCCCGCAACAATTGCATCTTGCAAACTTAGCCCTTGAGCCAAATAAGATGCAATCGCAGATGACAGCGAGCAGCCCGTACCGTGCGTATTTTCAGTTTCAATTCGCGCCGTAGACAGTTCAACAACTTGATTTGGGGTAATGAGAAGATCTGTGCCTTGCGCATCACGGGCTAAGTGACCACCTTTTAATAGGCAAGCTTTGGCAGGCAATTGACGAAGTTGAGCGACGAGATCGCGCATCGCTTGTTTGCTAGTTGGGATATCAATATCTTGATTTGGCGCAGTTAACGCCGCCGCTTCTGGTAGGTTTGGGGTGATCAAATCTGCAAGCGGCAAAAGATGCTCAATCAAACTTGTGACAGCATTTTGCTCAAGTAGCATATCACCACTGGTTGCCACCATGACAGGATCAAGCACCACAAATTTAGGTTGGTATTGTTTTAGCTTTTGCGCCACAACTTCAATGATTTTGCTATCACTGAGCATGCCAATTTTTACCGCTGCGATATTTAAGTCCGTAAACACAGCGTCTAATTGGCTCGCCACAAATTCAGGCTCAATCGATAAAATGCCGCTGACGCCTTGGGTATTTTGCGCCGTTAATGCGGTGATCACCGAGGCCGCATAACTGCCGGTTGCGCTCATCGCTTTGATATCGGCTTGAATGCCTGCGCCGCCGCCAGAGTCCGATCCGGCAATGGTTAAAACATTCGGCGTAATGTGAGAAGAGTTGTCGAAACTAGAGGCTTGATTTTGAGCTTGCATGATTCTTCCTATAGGGCATAAGAAACAAGCTCGAGATGCAAAGTGAGATGGTGAAACCACCCCATTGTTGCAAACTATTAGCTATTAGTTTCCTACGCCAGTCTTAACTGGATCAGGTTCTACGGGTCCGCAAATAGCGATCTCAGCGCTAGATTTTCCATAATCATCTAGGCACCCCGACTAATTGGCTTAAGACTAACATTAAATAAAATTTAGCTGCAAGTATTATTCTTTTATTTTAAAGTTTTGAGATCAATAGCGGATATCTAAAGATTTAACCAGTAATGCGAGATAGGATAAGGGCAGACACGCCCCATGATGGTATGACTATAAATCCCCCCACTATCTAAAATGACTTTTTTTGAGGCGATATTATTATCTTGGCAGGTGATCAGGACTTTTTCTAAACCAATCTTTTTCATCTCAAGACGAGCGAGCTTGAGCATAATCTTAGCATAACCATGCCCCCGAAACTTAGGCGCGACATCATAGCCGATGTGCCCTGCTTCGTTCTCAAGATACAAGTTATTGATATGATGACGAATACTTAGACTTCCGACCATTTCGCCGGCAGCATTAAACGCCCAGAGTTGGGTGGTAGGAACCGCATGTTTGGGGAGGTGTTCCCCTCGGCTTAAAAATTGGATCAATTGGATATGTTTGTCAAAGTCTTCAAAGCCTTGGGTATGAAAGCTGACATTTTCAGGGTCATTTTCCAAGTAATTTTGGTAAAAGCTCAAAAATGCAGCTTTATCTGTTAATTGTGGGGCCCGTAGGGTAAGACTTTGACGCATAGGCTTTCCAAGTCATTAAGATTGCAAAAATTTTATCACATTTTGCGTGAAAGGAGCTGCATCGCCTCACGATATTGGATATTTTTGGAGGACAAAATGCCACCATTGGAATCAAACGCATCAACAAACCATTCACCAACAGTTTCGTGGTTGGGGATCTTTTCCCAGACATTGTCAAAATCAGTTTGAGAGGTAAACGTTTTCTCGTGAACGCGGATGATTTGGCGCTCGGATGGTTCTAAACAGCAAACAACAAGTGAAGCAATAGGATTATTCAAAACAAACCTTTATTTATTGTTAATTATTACCTATTTAGGGTAACAGATTTGTCCCACTCCTCACAAGGTTTTTGACTTATATATTATTGTAATAGGGTTTAGATCCCAAGTTAACAATTCTCTGCTTTTTGGGGTAATTGTCTTGATATATAAGACAATATCTGTGACCTACTTACCTACAACTGGGTATAATCGAACCTAGGTTATAAAAATATGAGGTGATATATGAAACAACTAACCAAGGTTTTCACACTAATTTTCGCCCTTTTATTAACCGCTTGCTCAGCGCATGTTGATACGAGCGCAAGCAACCTTAGTGAGCACGATAAGCAATTTATTCGTGACTACGAAATGGCGCAATATACCTTTATGGATCATCGCGTGTTGAAATATTACAGTGGTGAGGATATTAAATTTTATCCGCTCAACAAAAATGTCGTCGCGATTGAATCTTCCCTTTATTGTGATGAAACCTCTTGCACCCCACAGTTTTATAAACGTATTGATGAGACGAACTTCTGCCGTGTTCCGGGTGAATTTATCCGTTCAGCCGATCTCGTCATAGAGGGGAGCACATCGATTAAAGAAGATGCCATCAAACAAGTACTTGCGGCGCAGTGTATGTAACACTTCGTCATTTTCATGTTTAAGCCTCTGGTTCTTCGTACTAGAGGTTGATCTTTCTCTCGCGTGATGGCCCCATCTCAAAAGCCTTACCTGTCTGTTTTTTATACTGCAAATCGACACTATTTTAGTGATTTTGTGTGTCCTATTTTACTCACCAATGGATGTGATGGTGATCACAAATTTCACCCACCTAGCAGGTATAATGAAATTGAATAAATCAGAAAAAGAGGTGAGTTATGAAAAGTTTAGCTTCTACCCAAGTACGATTTTGCATCAAAAGTCTCGCTCTGCTGCTCACACTTGGTCTTGTTGCCTGTACCAATAGTGTTGATACCGCAGACACCAATGGCGATGACTTATGTCTCAACCCAAGAGCTTTATTAGGTTTTAGTCTCTGTCCAACCAATGCAAGTACGAACTCTACCACTCTCAGTGAGATCGATAAAACATTTATACGTGATTACGAAATGGTTCAGTACACCTATATAGATAAGGGTAAACTGAATTTCTATAGTGGTGATGACATCGCGTTTTATCCACTTAATCAAAATGTTGTAGCGATTGAATCTTCAATGTATTGCGATCAAACTAGCTGCAAACCACAATTTTACAAACGTATTGATGACAATGATTTTTGTCGTGTTTCGGGTGATTATCTTCGCAGTGCTGATCTTCTTATCGATGGCCCCACAAGCGTCAAAGAAGATGCGGTGAAACAAGTTCTTGCGGCGAAATGCATGTAAAGTGCATTCCAATATACTCACCTTCACAGCCTCTAGCCATATAAAGTTAGGGGCTTTTTTTGTAGCCCTGCACATATAAAACAGTGTTTGATAAATTTCTCTTATCTTTGTTATAAATTTATTTTGTTAGACGTAAATGAAAAAAATGCTACGATGCATTTGTTCTCGCAGAAAGTACCAGTGGTATTTTTATTTCATTAAATATCATTGCAAATCAAAAACTTGAATCAAGTTAACCTTTGATAGATTCAAGTGAAAGTCGATGAATTTTATTTATTTTGTAAATCAAAGTTCAACCTGACCCAAATCAGTTCAACCCCAAAAGGCAGAGTCTAGAAGGAAGATACTGGCGCTAAGCTAGGTTGGTGTGCATAAACATTTCCCGCTTATATTTTTGTAATCATCACAAAAGCTGGGATTTATATTTAAGGCAAACCAAATGTCAAAGAAAGTGATTTCTCTTGTTGCAGCATCTGTTGCAGCGACTTTATTCGTCCCAACATTCGCAAACGCGGACGAGAATACCCTTCACGTTTATAACTGGAGTAATTATATCGGTGAGCAAACTATTGCTAATTTCGAAAAACAAACCGGTATTAAAGTTGTTTACGATGTATTTGATAGCAACGAAGTATTAGAAGCTAAATTATTAGCCGGTCACTCTGGCTACGATATTGTTGTGCCTTCTAATCAATTTTTAGCGAAACAAATTCGTGCAGGTGTGTTTCAAAAGTTAAATAAAGATGAATTACCGAACTGGAAGAATTTAGAGCCAAAACTTTTAAATACTTTATCTGTTAGTGATACTGACAACCAATATTCAATGCCATATTTATGGGGTTCAATTGGTATTGGTCTAAATATCGATAAAGTCAAAGCAGTGTTAGGTGAAGATGCACCGATTGACTCATGGGATCTAGTCTTTAAACCTGAAAACATTGAGAAATTAAAAAGCTGTGGCGTATCTTTCTTAGATTCACCAACAGAAGTGCTACCGATTGCTTTAAATTATTTAAAACTGGATACCGCAAGCCAAAATGCTGCGGATATTCAGAAGGCGCAAGATTTGTTTTTATCAATTCGCCCGAATATTCGTTATTTCCATTCATCTAAATATATTTCTGATTTAGCGAATGGCGATACTTGTGTGGCGATTGGCTATTCAAATGATGTGTTCATTGCACAGGCGCGCGCGCAAGAAGCAAACAATGGTGTGCATATTCAATATGTGATCCCAAAAGAAGGTGCAGGCAGTTATTTTGACATGATGGCGATCCCACAAGATGCAGCCAATCCAAAAGCGGCGCACGCATTCTTGAACTATTTAATGCAGCCAGAAGTGATTGCTGAAATCACCAATGAAGTAACAGCAGCCAATGGCAACCAAGCGGCAAATGATTTGGTTGACCCGCAAATTGCTCAAAACAAAGGCATTTATCCAGATGCTGAAACCATGGGCAAGATTTATGCGATTGCTGATTTGCCAATGAAAGTTCAACGCGTGATGACTCGTGCATGGACTAAGATTAAAACTGACAAATAAGACTCTTCAGTCTTGACGCTGCCACTGCGTTAGCGACGCATCAGAGTCCTAGTTACATAGTTTTGGTTAAAACCGATAAATGATTTAACAACAATATACTCAAAATAGTTGGAATTGCAGCAAGGCAACAAGCGAGGAATCCCTAGGAGCATATAAGAATATGTGACTAGGGTGACGCAGAACAGTTAACGCCGCTGCAGTTTCAAATATGAAGAGTATAAATAAGGGAATACACCTCATGGTCATGACCTCCAGCGCTTACCAAAAAGCCCTTGAACGTCAATCTAAACCTAAGAAAGTCCTTGTTGAAGTAAAAAAAGTCAGCAAGCAATTTGATGATACCTTGGCGGTCGATAATGTCTCGCTTGAAATCACCCAAGGCGAGATCTTTGCCCTACTTGGCGGATCCGGCTCAGGCAAATCAACCTTGTTGCGTATGCTTGCTGGCTTTGAACGCCCAACTGAGGGTCGTATTTTCTTAGATGGTGTCGATATTACAGATATGCCGGCGTATGAGCGCCCAATTAATATGATGTTTCAGTCGTATGCGTTATTCCCGCATTTAACGGTGGAGCAAAATATTGCCTTTGGCCTTAAACAAGATCGCATGCCAAAAGCAGAAATTAAAGTGCGCGTCAGCGAGATGCTCAACCTTGTGCACATGAGCCAATATGCAAAACGTAAGCCGCACCAACTCTCTGGTGGGCAGCGTCAACGTGTGGCACTGGCGCGTTCATTAGCTAAGCGTCCTAAGCTTTTGCTATTGGATGAGCCGATGGGCGCTTTGGATAAAAAACTGCGCAGTCAAATGCAGTTAGAACTCGTTGAGATCATCGAAAGCGTTGGCGTGACCTGCGTGATGGTCACCCATGATCAAGAAGAAGCCATGACCATGGCGCAACGTGTGGCAATCATGAACCTTGGCTGCATTGAGCAAATTGGTAGCCCGATGGATGTGTATGAAACACCGGTCAATCGCTTGGTGTGTCAGTTTATTGGTAATGTAAACTTGTTTGAAGGCGAGTTGGTGGAAGATGAACTGGCGTATGCAACCATAGCTTGCGCAGATTTAGAGCGTCCAATTTATGTCGGCCACGGGATCTCATCCCAAGCTGAAAACAAGCAAGTGACCTTTGCGCTGCGCCCTGAAAAACTATTAATGAGCACGCAAAAACCGCAAGACTTGGAGCATCAAAACTTCAACTGGAGCGTCGGCCATGTGTTTGATATTGCGTATTTAGGTGGGCACTCTGTGTACCATGTACAACTGCCTTCAGGCAAGATTGTGCAAGCCTTCATGGCAAACTCAGAGCGTTTAGGCAAAAGACCAACTTGGCAAGATGAGGTCTTTGTGTATTGGGAAGACGTAAGTGGTGTGGTACTTCACGCATGAATAGCCTAACTATCAAGAAAAAGAGTGTCGGGATCTTTAACCCTATTTGGGAAAAGTTTTCTTGCCACTTTGGCAGACGTCTAATTATTGGCATTCCAATGTTATGGCTGTTTGTGTTTTTCTTATTGCCTTTTGTGATAGTGTTAAAAATAAGCTTTGCTCAAGCTGAAATTGCGATTCCACCTTATTCAGAAATTATTTCTTGGGTGGATTCACAACTCTCAATTGTGCTTGATATGAGTAATTATCAACTGTTAGCAGATGATTCCTTATATATTCAGGCTTATTTAAGTTCGATTAAGATGGCGGCAATTAGCACCTTAGCTTGTTTGCTGATTGGCTACCCAATGGCGTATGCCATCAGCCGTTTAAATAAACAAAAACAAGCTGTGGTTTTATTGCTCATCATGATGCCAACTTGGACGGCGATTTTAATTCGCGTTTATGCTTGGATGGGTATTTTGGGCTCAAACGGGATTTTAAATAGTGTTTTATTATATTTACATATTATTGATACGCCGCTTGAAATCCTAAATACAGATTTGGCGGTATATATCGGGATTGTCTATTCCTATTTACCTTTTATGGTGATGCCTTTATACGCCAACTTGGTCAAACAAGATCATAGTTTGTTGGAAGCGGCGTCAGATTTGGGCTGCAAACACACCAGCGCCTTTTGGCAAGTGACAGTGCCTTTATCAAAAAATGCAATTTTAACCGGTTGCATGTTGATATTTATCCCTGCTGTCGGTGAGTTTGTGATCCCTGAATTATTGGGCGGTCCAGACACCCTGATGATAGGGAAAGTGTTATGGCAAGAGTTCTTCAACAACCGTGACTGGCCCGTTGCGGCATCACTTGCGGTGATCATGTTGATTCTTTTGATGTTGCCAATCTTGTGGTTTAATCACCAACAAGCAAAAGGAATGAAATAGAAATGAAACGTTTTGGGTTTGCTAACATCATGCTGCTTGCAGGCTTGAGTTTTATTTATATCCCAATGATCTTAATGGTGGTGTATTCATTTAATGCTTCAAAACTGGTGACGGTTTGGGGCGGGTTTTCAACCAAGTGGTACAGCCATCTATTTGAAAACAAGCAGTTAATGTCGGCGGTTGGGCGCTCACTAGAAATTGCCTTTTATACTGGCATTGCCGCAGTAGCGCTAGGCACGCTTGCCGCGATTGTACTAACACGTTTTGGTAAATTTCGTGGTCGTTTATTTTTGGGCGGTATGGTCAATGCGCCGCTTGTGATGCCAGAGGTGATCACAGGTTTGTCCCTGCTATTGATTTTTGTTGCGATGAATCAACAAATTGGCTGGCCGGTTGAACGTGGTATGCTCACCATTTGGATTGCGCACACCACTTTTACCTCAAGCTATGTGGCGGTGATTGTTTCCTCGCGCTTGCGTGAGTTGGATTTATCGATTGAAGAAGCGGCAATGGATTTAGGCGCGAAACCTTGGAAAGTCTTTTTCCAAATCACTTTGCCGATGATAGCGCCCTCTTTACTTGCAGGCTTTATGATGGCGTTTGCTTTGTCGTTAGATGATTTGGTCTTGGCAAGTTTTGTCTCAGGCCCAGGTGCAACCACATTGCCAATGGAGATTTTCTCATCGGTGCGATTGGGCGTAAAACCTGAAATCAACGCGATTGCGAGCTTGATTTTACTCGTGGTGTCTTTGTTTACTTTCATCACTTGGTTTGTGATGGCAAGTGCTGAGAAAAAGCGTAAGCGTGAGATACTTGAAGCGAAGTAAATTCACTTCACCACCTATCAAATGATTGATTAAAGCTGAGTGCAAAGTGTGCTCAGCTTTTTTATTGTAAAATAATCCGCCGAAAGATTGCGTTAACCACTTGTTTAAAGAGATAATCAGTCTGCATGTACTTTGACTTGGTAAACTTGAGGCAAATGTACTCACTTAAACAAAAAGGACGAACAAATGAAGATCTCCGCTTCCACAAGGACAAGCCTTCCTGTTATTGGCTCCATGGCTCTTTTCTTAACTGCGTGTAGCAGCATGCCATCCTCCATTAGCTTGCCAGCACTTGCCGATACACAAGCGAAAGCAGAAGGCACTGTGATTTGGCGTGACCTTGCAACCACTGCGCCAGAGAAAGTTAAACCTTTCTATACCAATGTATTTGGTTGGGAATATCAAGAAGTTAACAGCGACTATAGCCTGATTACCTACCAAGGTAACTATATTGCTGGTTTGGCGACCATGCCAAGCAACAGTACAACAAACTATTGGTTGCCTGTGCTCTCAAGCGCGGACTTAGATGCCACTGTTGCGAAATCTGAAGCGGCAGGCGGCACAACTTTAATCGAAAAAACTGAGCTCAAAAGTCGTGGTGAGATTGCTGTATTGCAAGATCCACAAGGCGCGGTATTCTCTGTGTTAGATACAGTTTCAGGCGATCCTGCGCCGCTGCCTAAAACAGCGGGCAACTGGATCTGGCAAGAAGTCTGGAGTCAAGATATTGCGCAAAGCCAGTCTTTTTATCAACAACTTGGCGCATATAAGCAAGAAACTCAAACCATTGGCGAAAACGACTATGCTTATTTAAGTGTTAATGACACACCAGCAGTTGGTTTTGTCAAAAATGCAAATCAAGACATTCCAACCGCTTGGGTCAACTACATTAAAGTCGATGATGTGAATGCAACCGTTGCAAAAGTCACCGCCAACGGTGGGATTGTATTAATGGCGCCAAACGAAGCCGTTCGTAATGGCACAGTGGCCGTTGTGCGCGACCCAGCAGGTGCAGGCTTTGTGGTACAGGAGATTAAGAAATGAGACATTTAAAACGTATTGTAATAATCGCTGCGACTGCGCTGATGCTTGCATCATGCTCACCTTATGCAAGTCTAGATATTGGCGTACCATTTAAAGTTGGTCCTGTCTATGTGAACCCTAGCATTGGTGTTGGCGGACGTCTATAAGACCTTTTCGTTCAATAGATAAGCGAAAACTACTAAAATCAAAAATGCCCAGTGAGCCCCAAATAGTATGGGAACCTCACTGGGCATTTTTATTTATATCACTATGCGATTCGGGCGAAGCAGCGCAGTTAACGCCGCTGCAGCTTCAAATATCAAGCCTATATACTCAAAATAGTTGAAGTTGCAGTAAGGCAACAAGCGATGAGACCCGATGAGCATATATCAATATGTGATTCGGGCGAAGCAGCGCAGTTAACACCGCTGCAGCTTCAAAATCAAGTGTATATACTCAAAATAGTTGAAGTTGCAGCAAGGCAACAAGCGATGAGACCCGATGAGCATATATCAATATGTGATTCGGGCGAAGCAGCGCAGTTAACGCCGCTGCAGCTTCAAATATGAAGAGTATAATTAATTATGTTTTACATCAATCTTATAAAACGTCGCTTCAGCAAAATCATCCGCTCGGCCAGTTTTGTTTTGGTTGTATACGCCTGCTTTGAAGTACATGTATTGGTCTGGATCGTTATAGCCAGATTTTGACATATCAACGGTTTTCACCACATCTGGCTTTCCTGGGCGCATAATGCTCACTGTTAGTGCATCGCCTTTTACATCAATACGGTAGCTAAATTTCTCGCCTAGTTTGATACCATCTTTTGGCTCGACACCTTCTTTATCTTGGCTGAAATAGTCTGGTGTTCTTGAGCCGATCATATCATACCATTGCTCATCACCATGGCCTTCACGCGGTTCGTGGGCAAAATAGATTGAACCGTGTTCATGGTTTGGCAGTTTGCGATAATAAAGACGCACAGGTTCATCATCATTGGCGTGAATTTGGCCGATAATAACGCGCCCTACCTGCCAGTTTTCACCTGTTGTCGTTACGTGTTCAACTTTAAGTGTTGCGTCTAGTGTGCCGTCTACACCGCCTGCTTTCTCTTGCGCTTCTTTTGGCGCACTTGAGAATACCCAGTTGTTACCATTGACGCCTTGGGTTTTAAATTGCGTATCCCCACGACGGATCATCTCACGTAACTCAGAGCGCGTGTAAGTTGTATTTTTAGATGTTTTTGGACCTTTTACTGGCGCATTGAAAACCATCCCACCATCATCTGAAAGGTAGAAGAAATTAGGATGAACATAACCATTTGATAGTTCTTTTTCTTTGATTTGATCTGATTTGCCATCGCCATCTTCATCAACGGGCACACTGATAGTCCAACCTTTTAGATCATACTTATCAGATGGTGCATCCGCCGCATAAACATTTGTAGCAGCGCCTAGCGTTAAGGCTAATGTCGCCAATTTCAAGCTTTTTGAACGAGGGAAAGATTTAGACATTTTTATCTACCTTAGTTATTGGATTACTAATTATTAATATTGTATTACTTTTAGTTAGATTATAATTTTTTTAGAAGCTTGTTAACGTATTTCAAAGATCTTTGTGATATGGATCAATTGGGATGAGATGCTAACGTAATGATATTATTATATTTTTAAAATAAAGTAATAAGTATTCAATCTTTTTTGAAAACGATTGGCCCATACATTCTTATATCTTAGCAACGCTCAGTTACGCACTCAATTTCAAGCCTGCAATTCCAAGAACAACTAGCCCTAAGCTCGCCATTTTAAGCAAACTGACTGACTCACCAAAAAGATAAATCCCACCAATTGCAGTACCAATTGCTCCGATTCCAACCCAGATCCCGTACGCTACGCCAAGTGGCAGATGACGCAGTGCAATACCAAGTAGCACAAAGCTTACGACTAAGCTTGTCAGTGTGATCATACTTGGAATAAGTTTACTGAAACCTTCAGAATATTTGAGCCCGAGGGCCCAGATGACTTCTGAGAGACCAGCTAAGATGAGAATAAACCATGGCATAGAATAACCCTTTTCTTCGTTTAGTTGGGGTCGTCCCCGAAGATAGACTCTTTGGCTACACGTGAGCAAAGAGATAAGGTCGTCCTTATTTTTAAAAATTCAGTAAATAACTGTTATACAGAAATATTATAACACAATGATTTTTTAAACGATAAGATAATGATAACCCTACAAATAAGGAGATACAGATGAAAAACAAAAATATAATGCTATTTCTTGTCCCAACCTTATGCTCGACATTTGCTTACGCTGATCTAGACCCGCAAAAAGCCCCTTCTGAGAATTTCGATTTATCGCATTGGAAAATGGTTTTGCCGATGGAAGATACTAAACCTGAGCGTGCTGGCCAAGTCATGGAAATTTCACTTGAACAACTCAATAAAGGCTATCAGCAAAAAGATTGGTTTTATACCGACCCACAAACTGGTGCTATGGTTTTTAAAGCACCAAACATGGCGATGACGACACCAAATTCCAAAAATGCGCGTGCAGAATTACATGAGGTGATTTCAGGTGAATCTGTAATTGCAAAAGATTCTAAGATTGATGAAAATAAACCCAAAAATAATTTTGTATTAGCATCTCATCCAGAAGCAGACACATTTGGTGCTATTGGTGGCAAGATGAGCGCAACCTTAGCGGTTGATCATGTAAGTGAAAGTGGTGATCATAGACATAATGATTCTTTTGCCGTTGTGATTGGACAAATCCACGCTGGCACCAACGAACCGTTAAAAATATTTTATCGTAAACTACCCGATCAAGAGTATGGCTCTGTGTACTGGAGCTATGAAAACAATGCCTTAGGTGATGATTATAATAAACGCCTTGATGTGACGCATGATGTATTTGGTAAAGCTAAAATACGCTTTGGTCAAGCAGAGCCAACCGATGGCATCAAGCTAGGTGAAAAATTTAGTTATAATGTACAGGTTTCTGGCGACATTATGTATCTAGATTTTGCGAAGAATTTAGATGATAAAACGCCAGTGACACGCCATTTTGCAATTGATTTAGGAAAAGGTAAATACTTAGGAAATCCATATGATTCTGGGTATAAAAATGATTTCTTTTTCTTTAAAGCAGGCGCTTATAATCAATGTAATGTTGGTGTTGTAGGTTGTAAAAATGAAGGTATTGAAGTAGGCGATTATGCACAAGTTAGCTTCTATAAATTAGATTTGTCGCACTAATAATTATACCCAATCCAAATAAACATCAGCAGCATCAAGGTATTTGAATCAATATCTTGGTGCTTTTTAGTTTAAAGTGATGAGTAAATAAATTTTTCTTATAATACAAAAAAACCCAAGTCAGTGGAACCATGAATCCACTCACTCGGGTTTTATTTATTCTTCAATAAGATGAAGTCTTAGATTATTTGTTTAGCTTTAGGAAATAATCGAAGATTTCAGGAACGTTACCGTTACCCATACCTTCATCAAATGCAGCTTGAAGGTTAGCAGAAGTACCTTCAGCGATTTGTGCACGAGTACCTAGATCTTCAACCATTTTTAGGAAGTAGCCAAGGTCTTTGTTTGCGTTAGCAATTGAGAAACCAAGGTCGCTCACACCGTCAACTGCGTAGTTTTTGCAGAAGTGCATGAATGGAGAGTTCGAAGGACCAGTAGACATGATTTCGAAAAGTTGTTGACGATCAACACCAGCGCGGTCTGCAACAGCGAATGCTTGAGACATTGCACATACAGTTGTCATACCCATGAAGTTGTTCACAAGTTTAGTTGTGTGACCAGCACCTAGCTCACCAAGGTGGAAAACATTCTCGCCTTGCTCGTCAAGAACAGGCTTAACTTTGTTGAATGTTTCGATATCACCAGCAGCCATGATGTTTAGAAGACCATCTTTAGCGTGTGCAGGAGTACGGCCAAGAGGAGCATCGATCATGCCTGCGCCTTTCGCTGCAAGGTCAGCACCGATTTTGCGAGTTGAAGCTGGGATAGAAGTACCGAAGTCGATTACAACTGCGCCTTCTTTAATGCCTTCTAGGATACCGTTTTCACCGTAAACGATTTTTTCTACAACTTCAGAAGTTGTTAGGCAAAACATTACGATGTCACTTGCAGCTGCAAGTTCTTTAGGGCTAGTTGCTTCTTTTGCACCACGTGCAACACAAGCAGCCACAGCATCCTTGTTAAGATCCATAACATTCAGTTCATAGCCGCGCTTTTGCAGGTTTTCAACCATGTTGCCGCCCATAAGACCAAGGCCAATAAAACCGATGACTGGTTTAGACATATCTTTAACTCCTATTGTATTATTATATGCTTTTACACTGTGAATACTAAACATTCCTCACGCTTTACGCAATGTTTGATGCATAAAAAAGGTAAATTTATGTGACGCATAGCATATTTATGAATAAATCTATTAATTTAGGAAAATAATTTATGAAACCTTGTTTTATCTTCCATCTACTTTATTCAAATGTAATACAAAATTACTAAAATATAAAGTGAAAATTTTATTGCTCCACATCCATTATTTGATATGAACTGCCTACAAATTGACCTTTTGATTATAATTCAAACAATAAAAGTGTTAACTCGCTCGATATTTTACCAAGGCTTAGACTGGTCCAACCTAAAACCCTCCCTTTTATTGTATGAGATCATAGTTTGCTATTTTAGATGCATGATAATCAGTTGATAGATTGACATAAATATAATAAGCCGCGACTCACACTGATTGGAGCCATGCTTCCAAGGGTGCGACGTACAATGCCGAGCATGAAGCAATGAGAGCAGATATCATGAATATCATCATAAATGGTCAAACCTACAGCGTCGAAGGTGAGCAAAACCTTTTAAACGCTGCAAAATCACAACATATTGAAATCCCTTCTTTATGTGGCCTCAATACACAAGCTGAAAAAATTGCTTGTGATTTATGCCGCGTCGAATTAAGTGATGGCGGGACAGCGCGCGCGTGTGAGCTTGAAGTCCAAGAAGGCTTAAATGTTGTCACAGAATCAGAAAAGTTATCTGCGCATCGTAAACAAGCATTGCAAAAGATCCTTTCTGATCACTACGCAGATTGCGAAGCGCCATGTAAAGTCGCCTGCCCTGCTAACGTCGATATTCAATCGTATCTGTATCATATTTCGCAAAATGATCACCAAAAAGCCATTGAAGTCGTCAAACGCACTTTGCCAATGCCATTATCAATTGGTCGTGTGTGCCCTGCATTTTGTGAAGCAGAGTGTCGCCGCTCAGTGGTCGATGAGTCCATTGCGATTCGCCAACTCAAACGTCATGCTGCGGATGCAGATTTAAAAGCGAGTGAATCCTATGTGCCGCCGCGCAAGGCTGACAAAGGCAAGCGCATTGCGATTATTGGCAGTGGCCCGGGTGGTTTAACTTGTGGTTATTATCTTTCAAATGAAGGCTACGAAGTAAAAGTCTTTGAAGCCATGCCCAAAACAGGCGGCTGGCTGCGTTATGGCATTCCTGAGTACCGCTTGCCAAAAGATATTCTAGATAAAGAAGTTGAATTGATGTGTCGCAACGGCATGCAAATTGAAGTCAACAAAAAGCTAGGTGAAGACTTTAGTTTAACTGAGCTGAGCCAAAACTATGACGCCGTATGTCTTGCGGTAGGCGCTTCGCTTGCGGTAGAAATGAACTACACAGGATCAGAGCTTGATGGCTGCTATTTAGGTGTTGATTACCTGAAAGATTATGTCACGGATAAACGCTTTTTGACCGGTAAAAAAGTTGCCGTCATTGGGGGCGGTAACACGGCGATTGACTGCGCGCGAACAGCGGTTCGTGATGGCGCCGAAACGACTATTATTTATCGCCGCACCCGCGCAGAAATGCCAGCTGAAGAATATGAAATTGATGAAGCTGAGCATGAAGGTGTGAAGTTTTTAATGCTTACTAATCCGGTTGAAAATATTGCCGATAGCAATGGCCGCGTTTGCCAAGTGAAACTTGAAAAAATGCAGCTGGGTGAAGCGGATGCCTCTGGTCGCCGCCGCCCTGAGCCGACCGGTGAATATATTATTCAAGAGTTTGATACTGTGATTGCGGCGGTTTCGCAAAAGCCGGATTTGAGCTTCTTAGAAGGCGAAGATTTGCAGATCCCGCTGTCGCGCTGGAACACTTCCGAGGTCGATGAAAAGACCATGCATACTGGCAGTGAAAACATCTTTAGTATCGGTGATTTTCGTCGCGGCCCTGCGACTGCGATTGAAGCCATTGCCGATGGACGCATTGCAGCGCAAGCGATTGATAAGTTCTTTGCTGGCACTATGGATCATATTCCTGCGCCAAAATATGACTCGAAAAAAGAAAAATCAGTCAAACACATAGATCCAAAACAATTTGAGAGTATTCAAAAAGTTGCCCGCGTGATCATGCCTGAGCTTACCACAGAGCAACGTGAGTTTAGTTTTGAAGAAGTCGAAACTGGCTTTGATAATGCAGATGCCATGCGAGAAGCTGCGCGCTGCCTTGAGTGCGGTTGCCAAGCCAATACCGATTGTAAGCTGCGTGATTATGGCAGCGAATACGGCGTCATTGATGATGCGTTAGATAAGTCGATGCAGCAAAAATTTGCGATTGATACCAGCTCAGAGTTTATTACCTTTGACGCTAACCGCTGTATCAGTTGCGGTCAATGTGTCCAAGCCTGTAATGAGTCGGGCGTGCATGGCGTGTTGAGCTTTTTGAAAAATATCGATGGCACCCCGATGCTACGCCCTGAAATGCGCGCAGGTTTTGGCGCCAACGGCTGTGAGCAAATGGGGGATTCAAACTGCGTCCAATGTGGCTTGTGCGTTCAAGCATGTCCGACCGGTGCACTTACCGATGCGCGCGACAAAGCAGAAAGTCGAATCGAGATGCTCACTCCTGTCGATACCATTTGTACCTATTGTGGGGTTGGTTGTAAGCTGAAATTCTTTGTTGATCAAACCACAAACAAGGTGCGGTATGTGCAAGGCGCAGATTCACCCGTCAACCAAGGCATGCTGTGTGTGAAAGGCCGTTTTGGGTTTGACTTTATTAATAGCGAAGAGCGTTTAACGACGCCGCTTATTCGCAAAAATGGCGAATTAACGCCTGCCTCTTGGGAAGAAGCGATACAGCTAATTGCAGACAAATTTACGCATATTAAACAAGAATTTGGTAGCGATAGCTTGGCAGGTTTCTCCTCTGCTAAAACCACCAATGAAGATAATTTTGTCTTCCAAAAGCTTATCCGCCGTGAATTTGGCACCAATAATGTCGATCACTGCGCGCGTCTTTGTCACTCGAGCACAGTAACCGGACTTGAAGCCACCCTTGGCAGTGGCGCGATGACCAATGATATTCCAAGTATTGCCCATTCGGATCTGATCTTTATTATTGGCTCAGACACAACTTCGGCGCACCCAATCATTGCCTCACACATCAAGCAGGCGATTCGCCATCATGGTGCACGTTTAGTCGTTGCCGATCCGCGTCAGATTGAGATCACCCAACATGCCGAGCTTCATGTGAAGCAGCGCCCGGGCACAGATGTGATGCTTCTAAACGGCATTATGCAACAAATCTTGCTCAATAACTGGCAAGACGATGCCTATATCAAAGCCAATACGGAAGATTATGACGCGCTGCGTGCTGAAATCTTAAAACCTGAGTATGCGATTGATAAAGTTGCCCTTGTCACTGGCGTGCCTGAGCAAGATATTGCCAAAATGGCAGAAATGATAGGCACAGCAAAACGCACAGGGGTTTATTATGCAATGGGGATCACCCAACATACCACTGGGCATGATAATGTTGTGTCGATTTCAAACTTGCAGCTTTTATGTGGCAACATTGGCATTGAAGGCGCAGGCATCAACCCACTGCGTGGTCAGTCCAATGTGCAAGGTGCGTGTGATATGGGCGCATTGCCATCCGACTTCCCAGGTTATCAAAAAGTGGTTAACCCTGATGTGCATGCGAAGTTTGTGAAAGCTTGGAATGCACCACATCTTTCTGATCAAAAAGGCTTAACCTTAACTGAGATCATTGATGGCGCTTGCGCAAAAAGCATTCGTGGCCTATTTGTGATGGGTGAAAACCCAGTGCTCAGCGATCCGGATCAAACTCATGTGATCCACGGCCTTGAAACGCTGGATTTCTTAGTGGTGCAAGATATTTTCTTAACTGAAACCGCCCAGTATGCAGATGTGGTGTTGCCCGCTTTCTCTTTTGCAGAAAAAACCGGCCACTTCACCAATACTGAACGTCGCGTGCAACGTTTAAACCCTGCCGTGAAACCACCGGGTTTGGCAAGAGAAGATTGGCGCATCATCCAAGATATTGCTAATGCCATGGGTGGCGGTTGGAATTATCAAAGCATTCAAGATATTACTGCTGAGATAAACCAAGTGACGCCGCAATATGCGTATATGACTTGGGATCGTCTATCTAAAGGCAGCTTACAATGGCCATGTAATGAAGCCAACCCTGACGGCACCAGACTGATGCACCAAAAAGGCATAGTGCGTGGTAAAGGACGCTTTATTCCAACCAGCTTTAAATATGCGGCTGAGTTGCCAGATGACGAGTTCCCACTCACGCTGACGACTGGGCGCTTATTGGGGCAGTTCCACACCGGCAGTATGACGCGTAAAACCCAAGGTTTGGATAACTTAGCCAAAGCGCGCGCAATGATAAGTGTGCAAGATGCCGAGCGTCTTGGGCTGAAAAATGGTGAAATGCTGAAATTAATTAGCCGTCGTGGTGAAATTGAAATTGCAGCCTTTGTCACCAAACGTATCCAAGAAGGTGTGGTTTCTGTGCCCTTCCACTTTGTCGAGGCGCCAGCCAACCGCTTAACCAACCCTGCGCTTGATCCTTATGCCAAGATCCCTGAGTTTAAGGTCTCTGCCGTGCGGATTGAGAAAATTGAAATCGGCGCAGATGGGGCAGGACAAACAGAAGCTGAAATGAGTTACTAAGGCTTACAAACTTGTTCTAATACTTAGCCCATAACCTGATATGCGTTTTATATTAGGTTACGGGCTTTGTTTTTGTTGCCCTATATTATTGATCTGTAGTGATACCAAATTCACTCCATTGGTGCTGACGCTTTCTCGTAAATATACAAGTGACACCTCCGACTGTATGCATAATCGGAGCTTCATAGTCACAAAATGCTGCAATATAATACAAAGGTAACTGCTCATTTCCGAATGTGTTCGGCGTCCATAACGCAACATCACCCTCCTTGCATTTGCTACTCGCCTGATTCGCCTCGCTAAAAGCACAGATGCTTTCTTGCTTGACGCTATTAAAACCAAATGCCGCAAATGAATTAGATGTGACTATCATAAGTATACAAAAAACAAATGCCGTAAAATTTTTCATCCTCTCTTCCTATAATCTGATCACAACATTGAAGCCTCTGCTGAAGCCTTTTGTCTTTCTTCTTCACGTTGCATTGCATTTATTTTTTGCCACATCTCTGATTTAAAATAAATTAAGTCTAATTCAAAACTCAAATGTGGCGCTTCAATAATAATCTCACTTCCCCCTTCTTTATAATGGGCAGATTTATTCCCAACAAAAGGAATGTTTTCTTTAATTAAAGTATATTTATTAGAAAGGGAATGGTGGATGTCATTAAATCTATCTTTACTTAAAGTAGCCATTACGCCGACTATGGTTCCACTTGGGTCTAAAAATACATTAATTTCTTGTAGCCCTTTAAACTGGATACCTTGAGCCGATACCTTATACTGTTTACCTTCTGTATATAGATTCACACCTTGATACTTTGCACTGTGGTACTTTTGCAGTAACTCTTGCTCCGTGGTCTTGCCTATTTCTAAACCAAACACAACTGGATCTGCGTTGACAGTCATAGAAATAACAAACATAAAAATACATAATATATATTTCATATATTCACCCTTTTCTTCATTCATTCCGTGCTTATGCTTCATACATAAATCTAGTTGAAATTACAAAATAGGCTTAGCGTTAAAATATAAAAATAATTACATTTAAATAAAAACCTGAACTTAGTTAAATAATCTAATTTCTATTTCATAATTCTATATATAACTTGTGATATAGCCTTTATTTTTAAAGATGAAATAGCGTTGCTTTACTCAAAGAGTATATTCTCAATTCATTTAGAGTTAGATAATAAAAAACCTACAGCCTGATCACTCAAACTGTAGGTTTATATGACGATATATTCTCTAGCTAAACTAAGAAGTGAGTTCTTATAACGCCGACTTCCAAGCTGACTCAGGTAATAGATACAAGCCATTGTCACTGTTTGCGCCTTCGCCAACAATATGCCCAATACCACTTGCCATCACAGCGAGCGTCACATCAAACGCATTGAGGCTATCGCCATAACCTGCGGTTAGGTTTAGCATCGAACCATCTGCCATCAGATACAAGGTTTTATCATTCCAAGTGTAAGCATCGACATACGGCATAGGTAAGCTGTGGCTGGCGGTTTGTTTGAGGTATGGCACATCAATCTCTTTTGCCACATGACCAACATTTAATACAAAGGTGCCATCTTTGGCAGCGTCAAGGTGGCGCTTACTAACCACATCATACGCACCAGTTGCGGTTGCAATCACATCTGCATCCGTCATCGCTTTGTCTAAATCCACCACAGGCCAGCCGTCATATTTCGCTTGTAGCGCGCGCGCCGGATCAAGCTCAACAACTTGCACTTGTCCGCCATAAGCTTTGGCTGCAGCGGCAACGCCTTGCCCAACCAAACCATAACCAATCACGACAACCACTTTCTCATGCAAGGTTAAATGCGTGGTTTGGAAAAAAGTATGCCACGCGGTTAAGCCCACCATATGGCGGTTATGCAAACCCTCTTTTACCGGTAAGTCATCCCAGTTGAAGATTGGATAATTTGGCGTGACGCCGCCTAAACGGCTGATCCCAGAGCCTGTTGCTTCAAGCCCTGCAATAATATTTAACTCGCGGTTTGATTCGTGTAAACGCGTCGTCAGATCTGCGCCCATTTCACATAGATGCGTTGGCTGCCAATCCAAAGCTAAATCAAAAGATTTCGACCAATCTTCATCGCTCATATCACGCCATGCATGCGCCGTTGCACCTTTGCTAGTGAGATATTTGACCACATCATCTTGGACTGTGGTTGGATTACATGTGGTTAAAAATACCTGTGCACCCTTGTTTAAAAGCCCTTCAACAAGCGGCGCCATTTTTAAGTCCAAGTGCATGTTACACGCTAAGCGCACATGGCTTAAATCAGGTAATTGCGCTAAGGCTGCATGCGTACGTGTCATATGTTTGGCTGCCCATTGCAACTCAGCGCTAAAATCTTTATACATCAGTGATCCTTTTTCCACATTTAAATATTATATTCTATATCAAAAACTTACAAAAAACCCACAGCCTGAAAATTCAAACTGTGGGTTTTCAATATAAGATAATTCACATTAACTTAATGTTAGATTATCTGCAAAACTTATAAAGCAATCTCAACGGTTTCGCCATCAACAGTCAATACAAGCGTGTCGCCTTTGACTTCATGAGAAACTTCTAGCGCTTTGCCAGTGTTTTTGTTTGGCACAAGCAACGTTAGGATGTTGTGATCTTTTGAAGGTTTAAATGACACTTCCACGTGACGGTGGATTTCAAGACCTTCATACTCAGCAGGATCAACCTCGCCAAAGCCTTCAACATTTTCAATTGAAGTGATGTTGTCTGCCGCAGCATTGATAAAGCTCACATCAAGATGCGCTTTTTCACCACGGATAGTGAATGCTTTGTCTGCTACTTCATTGGTAAATGTGGTGTGCATTAGCCAAGTCAGATCTTTCTCTTCAGTTAGCGTTGCTTTGTCTTGAATCACAAATACTTGGCCTTTCACAAACCAGATTTTACGCTTATAAGACTCTAGCTCAGGCACAAAGTATTTATAAGAAGCAGTCGCGTCACCTTCAACAAATTTCACATCTGATTCAGTGTCGAAATCTGAGATGTTACCGCCAGCTTCGATACAGAAGCGATCTTGGTGATCCGCAAAACCTGTATTTTTGTTCTCGCCGTATTGGCCTTTGCCGCCAAATAGAGGCAAGTTTTTAGAGAAGGTCTGACGACGCCATTTCGTGTGCATATCCACACCGAAACCGCCGTAGTAACCTGTGATGCTCGCTAGTGTTTCACCAAATGCATGCAAGGTGAATGCGTTTTGGTCACCGTGTGAGTGGCTGATTGAACCAAATGGGCTACATTTGAAGACCATATGTACATGCTCTTCACGCTCAGTCATCTTGTTGTGGAATGCTGCCCAACCTGTGATTGGGAAAACTTTAAGTAGCGGCTCATTTGATGGCGCCTTTTCTTCTGGTGCATCCCAAAGAATGTTGAAACGAAGATCGTCATAACCAAAGTCCCACCAACCGAAGTTGTAGAATTTAGTGTGCGCTTGTGTATCACGAGCTTTTAACTGGTTGTAATACCAAACATATTCAGGACGTTGGTTGATGCCTGCATAGTGCTTGATGTTATAAGCTAGTTTTAGACCTGGGTAATCACCGATTGATGATTGGTCACAGAAACTTGCGCGTTTTGAGTGAACAGGCATGCAATAAAGCGGGAAATCACCTGTGTTCTCATAGAAAGTCTTGTTAAATAGATTAACGCCAGTGTAGCTCTTCATTAGGTCGAATGCTTCACCTAGGAAAGCCATTTGGGTGTTCCAGTAATCCGGACCTTCTGCCCAACCGCCGTCTTCACCGCCCCATGGTGGGTAGTGTACTGCGTAGTATTCCATTGAATAAGCTAGGTATTCGCCAGCTTTCGGGTGATCGTGATAAAGCGCGATACAAGTTGGAACCACTGCAGATGAAATTGAACGAACGCCGTGGCTGTTAAGTGGGTTAGCAAGTAAATCAACTGTCACTTTTAGGTGATGCATGATTTCATCAAGACGCGTGATAAGCGCAGTTTTCACTGTTTCACGCTCTTCGTCTGTGAAGTGCTCGTTTAGCCAGTCATAACCCCAAGCCATTGCTGCAATCACGCGGAACGCTGCTTCATCGTTATAACCACGAGATGTAACGCCATCTGGATCATAAGTTGCAAGTTTTAGTGTCCATGCTTTTGCTTTGGCAATCATGTCTGCATCATCAAGCACAACACCAGCAATCGCTAGGTTACGTGTTGCGTTCATCGCCATTTGGCAATCTACATACATTTGACGCCAGTAAGGACGCCACAATGATGCCTTGCCCACTGTTTCTTCAGGATATGGCTTTGGCTCGTCGTAAGGTGCTGTATCTAAGAATTTCTCAGTCGAATTCTTCAAGAATGCATCAAACATGCAATATGAAGCATCTTCTTTTACTTTTTCTTTGAATTCAACAAGTTGTTCTGATTGAAGAAGTAAGCGAGGACGTGCGTGGCCTAGGTTATCTAAGAAAGATAAATCGACGTCACGTTTTTGTACTTCGATTGGCATTAAGTCAACAAGGTTACCCGCTGAAGTGTCATTTTCAAGCTTGATTTTGCGGATCGCATCAAGAGCTTCTGATGAGGTGGTCATGTAATTTCCTTTATACAATAAATAACGTTATTGGTGATCTATAAATTTAATCCTGATCTAACTTGTGTGGATTGCAAAAAAACATGCAAGTACCCTTACCTTTCACAAGTAAAACGCCAGTTTAATCTTATTGTATGATAAATGGTAAAAATTTCAAAACTTTCTTATACTTTATAGGTGGGTATAACTGGAAATTAACGTGATTTGTGTCACAGGGATGTGATCCTATGCCATACTCACCGCTTACCATGCATTGCCAAAATGGATAGTTTAATTTCAGCCAAGCCAGTTATATGAAATATAACCCAAAAAACCAACAATCACCCTTATAAGCTATTCATTAACCAAGCTTTTCTATGCTAGTTTACGCGCCTGATATATAGAGGAGAATTAGTTTGTCACAATTGATGATCCAAGATAGTTCTCTAGTATCTAATATAATTGTTGCTATGTTGGCGACAGAAACATTAAGTTTGAACCTTAAAATGGATAGGAAGAAAATGTTCTTTTATATGTTAAAGCGTGGCTCAACAGATTTATCTGAATTAGTCGTAAGAATGATGTTAGCCATAATTTTCATTTATCATGGTTACCAAAAGCTCACAGGAATTGACGCTACAGTCGCCTTTTTTGCATCAAAAGGCTTAGAGCCTGCATTATTACTGGCTTATTTAGCTGCATGTGGAGAGCTTATCGGCGGCATCTTGATTGGGTTAGGTTTCCTTACTCGCTTAGCAGCACTAAATGGCATCATTATTATGATCATCGCAATCATTACAGCCCACTTAGATCAAGGGTTTAAAGGAATGTCATTCCAGCTTCTGATACTTGCTTGCTTTGTCATGTTTCTAATTTCTGGCGCTGGGCGTTTTTCAATCGACTATCGATTGCGAACCAAACGCTAATCCCCTATCCATAAATGGCCCGATGGGATCCAACTAAAGACAAGCTAGCCTAAAAAAAAGAGGTAGACATAAACTGCTACCTCTTTATGATTCAAATGTATTAAATCACCTGATTAAAAATCATAACTTGCTGAAATGATGAAAGTTCGTGGTGAACCTTGGATCAAATAGCTGCTGCCCGGATAACCACCAGATGATGCCCAATAATCTTTATCTGCCACATTTTCAACACGCGCACGTAAAGTTAAAGGTCTTTGATCTAGCATAGTTTCATAACGCGCACCTAAATCAAAACGTACCCAAGATGGGATCTTATACTCGTTGTCTTCATCTGTATATTGTGAGTCCGTGTAGATACTACGCCCTTCAAGGGTTAAGCCATCAACAAACGGGGTTACCCACTCAAGGTTTAGGTTTGCCGTCACTTTTGGCACACCAATCGCTGTTTTACCATCCGCTAAACCGTCTTCCGTTTTCACAAGCTCCGCATCAATCAAGGCAAAGCCACCGATCACTTTAACTTGATCATAGACTTGACCAAAACCGGTTAACTCAATCCCGCGGTTACGCTGCTCACCATTATCGGTATAAGTATTATCAGATGTATAGCGATAGCTTGGCTTGCTGATCTGGAACAGACTCACAACGCCGCCAAACTGACCATTATCGTATTTTGCGCCAACTTCATATTGCTTTGAGCGCAGCGGATCCATGACTTCCCTAGCATTGGTTACTGGCAAGCCATTATTGGTATCAGAGGCGGTATCACCCGGCACTAATGCTTCCGCGTAGTTTGCATAAAGCGTCCAATCTAGAGATGGTTGGTAGATAAGCCCAGTAAATGGCGTGAACTCATTTTTAGCATAGCGCGTGCCATTTTTGCCATCATTATCATAGCTTGTAATATCAATGCGCTGATAACGTCCGCCTAAGGTAAATTTCACCTGATCATCAAACATAGACAAGGTATCGGTCAAGGCAATGCTGGCATACTTATCTTTTTGCGTCACGACAGGATCATCTAAATCACCGCCGCTATATAAAACTTCCAAATTATTATCGAGTTGGGTGTAATCTGAAAGCGAACCTGCATCCGTGCGCCCTGTCATTTCATACGCATTTCCAAGCTCTGCGCGGTACGCCGAACCAGACAGCACCAACGTATGCCCAACGCTCCCGGTATAAAACTCATGATTCACGCCTGTATCGGCAGAAATCACATCATCTTCACGTGCATTTTCAAATGCATAGATAGATAAGTTACCATCGCTATCTGAATAAGGGTTGGTGCATCGCTATTTACTCAAGCAAAGTATTAGTTTTTTCCAGCGTGATCATGCGGGTCGTGTTGCCACCAAAGTGATGCAAAGCGCCAACGCCGTGCGTGAAACCGTGATTAAACTGCTGAGTCTTTCGGTTTATGTCATCGTATATTTAATTTCGATGTTAGTGATGATTGGCCAAGCGGATCGTATATTAGTGATCCCGATTTTAGTTTGGATGCTGATTTATACCTTAGTCCAAAGCTATTTTTTACCGCGTTTGAAAAAAATCTCCACCGCGCAAGCCAATGCGCAGGCCAATATGACTGGCCGCATTGTTGATACTTATACCAATATCACGACAGTGAAACTCTTCTCTCACGCCTCCCGTGAAAAAGATTATGCCGAATCAGGCATGAAGCAATTTTTAAACACTATTTATCGCCAAATGCGCACCCTCACCGTGCTCCTATATAGCGTGGATATTCTCAACTACTTATTGTTATTTTCAGTCGCAGCGGTTTCGATTCAATTGTGGCTCAATGAGTCAGTCACCATAGGCGTGATTGCGATTGGGATAAGCCTCTCGATTCGATTACAAGGCATGTCAAAACTTGTGATGTGGGAAGTTCGCGCTTTATTTGAAAGCATCGGCACTGTGGTTGATAGCATCAAGACGATTTCAAATGATATTGAGATCACCGACATAGACGATGCCAAGCCTTTGATAGTTAAAGATGGTGGGATTGATATCGAAAAGATTTATTTTCGTTATACGGATAAAAAGCCAGTCTTTGAAGATCTTAACTTACATCTTAAACCTGGTGAAAAAGTTGGGATTGTCGGCCGCTCTGGCGCAGGGAAGTCGACCTTAGTGAACTTGCTGCTACGCTTTCATGATATTCAAGCGGGAGAGATTTGCATTGACGGGCAAAACATTGCCCATGTGACCCAAGAGTCTTTGCGCCATCAAATCGGCCTCATTACCCAAGACACCTCACTGCTGCACAGATCCATTGGTGAAAATATTTTATATGGCAACCCAGATGCGACTCAAGAACAAGTCATCCACGCGGCAAAACAGGCACAAGCGAATGATTTTATTGAAGAGTTAAAAGATGAAATGGGCAATACTGGTTATGCTGTGCAAGTCGGTGAACGTGGCGTGAAACTCTCTGGTGGCCAGCGTCAACGCATTGCCATTGCCCGCGTACTGCTTAAAAACGCACCAATTTTGATTATGGATGAAGCCACATCAGCGCTCGACTCTGAAGTGGAAGCGGCCATTCAAAGCAATTTAGAAGTTCTGATGCAAGGTAAAACCGTCATCGCGATTGCGCACCGTTTATCAACCATTGCCAAAATGGATAGATTAATTGTGTTAGATGAAGGCCGCATTGTCGAACAAGGCCCTCATCATGAACTGCTGGCTAAAAATGGGATTTATGCCCAATTGTGGAACCATCAAACTGGTGGATTTATTGGGAACGAGTAAAAGCGCTTAAACTGCGCCTAACGCTTTAAAATGCATAATTAACCCCAATCATAGCAAAGCCATGGGTGCGGTCGCGTTTGTCTGCACTTTTGGGGCCAGTATGCGTCTCGGTAATTTCCCCTTCACGATAATTCGCTTCACCAAATAAAGTTAAATCATCTAACAGCGGATATTCCATAAATACACCATATTTGGTGAAATCTTCTTCGTATTTTTTCAGTGTTTGGCCCGACTCAAGGTGATCGATTTTCTCTTCATACTTACCAATTTCACCAAAAAAGGTAATTGAAAACCCGTTGTCAAAGCGGTAGTTAACTCTTGGCTTCCAAATTAATTCTGAAAATGTCGCAAACTCATTTGGGCTACTCCCATCATCATAAATACGTACATCGTCATCATCGACTTTATTTCCGAATTTAGCAAAATAACCTAAGGCAATATTTCCAGAATCAAAATGGTAAATCAAAGCTGAATCAGTTTCTAAAATGTTGTTATCTGGACTGCCTTTTTTGTAGAACATTTCTCTGGTAAATAACCAAGAGGTAAAGAGTTCTATGTTTTGGGTTAGTTTGTAGCTGCCAAATGGACGAATCCGTGGTTTAAAGAGCCCATCAGCAATACTTTCATGCGCGATACCTATATTTATCCCCCAGTGTCCCCAGTCTTTTTCTTGTACATAATGCGGTTGGAGCTCCATAATTGAGTTGCCCATGTCTCCTTGTTTAAATCGTTTACTGTAGGGCTTGCCCTCATAATATTCTTCTCTTGAAAAGTGATAAAACAAAAACCAATTTCCCCATAATTGTGGTCGCATTGTCCCTTCTCCCAAGACATATTTGACTTTCGACCAGACAGCTTCATCATCTTGATTGTATTCAATTTCTGTTTCAATCTTAGTGATGTAGTTGCCATGAAAAGTCGACTTTGTTTGCACAAGTATGGGATCTTCAAGTTTGTCCTGATCTTCATCCAGAACCTTATCTTCTTCAATATTTGTTTCCGCTTCATCCAAGATGTCTTTATAGGTTGAGAAATACTCAAATCGCATGCCGTTTTCCGACTTCTCTTCACTCGCACTTACCGTTCCAGAGAGAAGTAGACCCATTGAGATCATCAGCAATATTTTATTATTCATTCGTTTCACCATTGGTAAATTTATATTTCTTATAGTTTTTATATAGTTATATTTGTATATGGATTGATAAGCTTAATCATTCTCCTTTTGGCAGCTCGCCAACCTCCAACGACACAATGGAATAGTTAGGCGCTTTGAATGGCCCCATACCTCCATTCTTAATGACAACATTGTCATTTCAACACTCATAAGATATTAATGTGAAGCAGATCACCTATGCGCCATAATTGTGCAATAATTTTATGATAATCGCCGCATATCAAGCTTTAAAACCCTATTTTGGTGCATTTTTAGCTATTTCATTCTTATTTTGATGTTTAGAATGATGAAGAGATAAAATGACAACATTGACTTGGTGGAATTATGAAAAAATCAATTACTGTTTTAGCGTTACCGCTTTCGTTTATTTCTACACTTGTATTAGCAGCACCAACGGAAGTTAAGATTTGGCGTCATCAAACCGGCGATACTGAAATGCAGGCCAGCTCTGATATGGTCAAGCGATTCAATCAATCTCAAGATAAATGGAAGGTTGTGGTCGAGTCGATTCCTGAAGGCGCCTACAATGAGTCGGTAACTGCGGCGGCAATGGCAAATCAGCTTCCTTGCGCCATGACAATCGATCAGCCAACCGTATCAAACTTCGCTTGGTCTGGGTTTATTCGTCCATTGGATGACCTACTCGATAAATCTGTCTATGCATCCGTGATTGAAGGCGGAAAAGGAACCTATAAAGATCACTTATATTCGCTTGGACAATTCGATGTCACCATTGTCATGTTCACTCGCTATTCCATTTTAAAAAAATACAATATCCGTGTCCCAAGTGTTGATAGCCCTTGGACACTGGCTGAATTTGACGAAGCGCTTGCCAAACTAAAAGCATCTGGTGATTTTAAATACCCACTGGATCTCAATGCGGCATGGGGCGGTGAATGGACAAGTTATGGTTGGGGGCCGATGTTACAAAGCTTTGGGGGCGATCTCATTGATAGGGAAAGTTACGTTGAGGCTGAAGATATTCTAAATGGCGAGCAAGCCATTGAATTTGCAGATTGGTTTAAACATCTAGTCGATAATAATTTAATAGATAAGAAACCTGCTAACGACAAAGGCTTTATCTCTGGACGTGTGGCCATTCATTATACGGGAAGTTGGTCGGCTGAAAGTTACGATCAAGCGTTTGGCGACGACTTAGCTGTTTTACCCCCACCTGATTTTGGCAACTCACCTGTGATTGGCGGTGGTTCTTGGCAATGGGCTGTCACAAAAGCCTGCCCAACCCCTGAAGGCGCGGCTGAGTTTATATCCTTTATCATGCAGCCTGAAGAAATCGCTACATTTGTTGATAAAACCAGCCTAGTACCAACCAAACCTGAGGCTGCCGCTTTATCGGAGCAATATAAAGAAGGCGGGAAGTGGAACATGTTTTACGTCTATTCAAGCCTTTACACCAAAAACCGCCCATCAACACCAGCCTATCCGGTGATCTCAAACTCATTTGATAAAGCAATGCGCGACATTATCGACGGCAAAGATCCGCAAGATGCATTAGATATGGCGGTTGATAAGATCGAACAAAATATCTTAGATAATCAAGGCTATGGTTTTGATATGTAAGGGGTTGATATGAATACTGAAACCATGAATAGCAGATTTATTGAAAAAACCGTCAAGAAGCATAGCTATGAGACGCAACAAAAACGTTACGGCCTTTTAATGGGCGCGCCTGCGCTTTTTGGTTTACTTATGTTTATCGTGGTACCTTTTTTGATGGCAATTACGATGACATTCACCAATCAGCGCATGATGTCTCCCCACCCAACTGAGATGGTTGGCCTGAGCAATTATGAACGCTTGCTAAGTATTAATTACCTAGTCATCGAGCCGACCCTTGATGAGGCGGGCAAGCCAAAACTTAATCGTCAAGGCGAGGTTCAATACCCAAGACTACGTACCCTGACACGTAAAACCCATAAAGAGCTAAAAGGCTATTACGAGCTAACTAGTTTTGGCTTATCTGATCATAAAAAATTAGTAATTTTAGCCAAAGATCCAACCTTTTATAAATCCCTGTGGAATACCTTGCTGTTTGCGCTGATGGTTGTCCCACTTCAAGGGGGCACAGCATTAGCCTTGGCGCTTTTGGTCAATCGCGGCTTAAAAGGCACTAAGTTTTTCCGTACCGTTTATTTCTCACCTGTGGTGACCTCTATGGTCGTGGTCTCGATTGTCTGGACATTTTTGTATCACAAAGATTCAGGTTTAATAAATGAGTACTTACGAATTTTAACCTTTGGCGCAGTTGGGCCCATAGATTGGCTGGGTGACAAAGACTGGGCGATGCCGTCTATTGTGATCATGTCTTCATGGCAAGGCGCGGGCGTGCAAATGTTGATCTTTTTGGCTGGCTTGCAGGGAATTTCAAAAGACTTATATGAAGCAGCGGATATAGATGGTGCCAATGCATGGCAAAAATTTCGCTACATCACCTTGCCAAGCTTAAAAAACACCATGGTTTTCATTGTGATCTCCACGACTATCGCCGCCTTTGGTCTCTTTACCCAAGTCGATGTGATGACCAATGGTGGCCCACAAGACTCAACTACAACTGTGATGTATCACCTTGTTCAAAAAGGCTTTAGAGAGATGGATACGGCCTATGGCTCAACCATAAGCGTGATTTATTTCTTAATCATTCTTGCGATTGCAATGATGCAAAAACGAATTTTCGACAAAAAGGATGCCAAATAATGATGCAATCAGTGGATCCAAAATCTGGTTATAAAAAAATGCTCACTTTCACCTTAATGTGTGTATTAGCTTATATTTTCGCATTTCCGTTGCTATTTATGATTTCGTCATCTTTTAAGCCGGAAAATCAAATATTTACTGATTTATATTCCCTTAATGCGATATTACCTGTTGGGGATATATCCTTTGATAACTATACCGCTGTGTTTGAAAAAAGCCGTATCGGCAAATTCTTTATGAACTCTATTTTTATCACAGGTGTTAGTGTCGCGGTCGGCTTATTGATTAACTCTATGGCTGCATTTTCATTAGCGCGCCTTGAGTGGCGAGGCAAAACCTTGGTATTGAGCTTAATTATCTCACTTTTAATTATCCCCGCAGAAGCCATTATGATCCCTTTGCTCAGTTTAGTGGCCGAACTGCCATGGATTGGCTTTGAAGGTGGTGAGTTTGTGGTGCAAAACACTTGGCTTAATAGCTATCAAGTGCAAATTATTCCTGGGCTTGCTAATGCTTTCTCTATCTTTTTGTTTTATCAATTTTTTAAAGATATTCCTAAAGACTTTGATGAAGCTGCTGCGATTGATGGTGCAAAACCCTTTCAAATTTACTGGCGCATCATAGTGCCGATGAGTGGACCTGTGTTTGCCACCGTTGCAATTTTGCAATTTCTAGGCAACTGGAATGCCTATCTCTGGCCTGTCATGGTGACCCAAAGTGAAGATGTACGCCCTATCATGCTTGGGATCCAACAGTTCTTTGGTAATGCCACTTCATGGGGTGAAGTCATGGCTTATGCAACCCTCATCACTTTACCCGTTTTAGCTGTTTTCTTAATTTTCCAACGTCGCTTTGTGCAAAGTTTAGCGGGCGCAGGTATTAAAGGTTAATCTTAGGAGTTTATAAGATGCAACAATTATCAACAGACATTTTTCGCCCAAGTATGCACTTTAGTCCGCCTTTTGGCTGGATGAATGATCCCAATGGATTGGTATATATCAACCAAGAATATCACCTCTTTTATCAATATTACCCTTATGGCAACAAATGGGGCCCGATGCACTGGGGGCACGCTGTCAGCGCGGATTTACTCAGATGGCAACACCTGCCACCAGCACTTGTGCCGGATGATACTGGCATGTGTTTTTCAGGTAGTGCTGTGATTGACTGGCACAATGCAAGTGGTTTATTTGATGATCCAACCCAGCCGGGGATCATGGCCTTTTATACCGCATGCATTGCGCCCACCGATGGCACAGATGGAATTCAAATGCAAAGCCTTGCATATAGCAAAGATGGCGGGTTAGCTTGGGAAAAACTGGCTCAAAATCCAATTTTAGCCAATCCCGGCTTAAAAGATTTTCGCGATCCCAAAGTCATTTGGCATCCACAAAGCAAGGCTTGGATTATGGTTGTAACCGAAGGGCAAGCGATTGGCTTTTATCGCTCTTTGGATCTAAAAAATTGGGAAAAAACATCCCTCTTTGGGGAAGATCAAGGTGCTCATGACGCCCTGCCTTGGGAGTGCCCAGACTTGTTCCCAATCCAACTCGAAGGCAGTGACAAAACCTACTGGGCATTAATTGTTGGCGTGCAAGGTGGGAGTTATGCGGGCGGCTCTGGCACGCAATACTTTATTGGACACTTTGATGGCTTTGAATTTACCAATCAACACGACAAAGACCAAGTGCTATGGCTCGACTACGGACGCGATTATTACGCCGCCCAAACTTGGGCAGATGTTACCGACGGCACTCGTGTTGCCATTGCTTGGATGAATAATTGGCAATATGCCAACGAAGTTCCCACCCAAAGTTGGCGCGGCGCGATGAGTGCACCACGTACGCTAACCCTTGATGAAACCAGCAATGGACTACGTTTACTTTCTCGCCTGCCAAAAGAGTGGTCGCTCGATACCTTGTCTTGCCCCTTGCAAAGTACAAGCCTTCGCGCAGGTGAGTCACACCCGATCACAGCGTCTCATCTTGCAGGGGTGTTATCTGCGCAGATTGAACTGACTTTCGACACAAAAATAGAATTACGACCATTTGGCAATCAGAGTTTGGTGTATACCATTTTGCGCTCAAAAGAAGGCTATCACATCACGACAACACGCATTGTGGCCGACAAAGGTGAACCAAATTATGAAGACACGTTTGCTCATCAAACCAGCTTAACCTTACCAACCCAGGAGCAACTACAACTCACCGCGTTGATTGACCATAGCTCTTGTGAATTGCTGCTTCAAAATGGTGAATTTTGCCTGACAGACTTGGCGTTTGACAAAAACATGTCCAGCTTTGAAGTCACTTGTTTAGATGGGCATTGTCATTTGTCGCAACTGTCTTTTTGTCAACCAAACACAATTCAATCTCCAGCAGTTAGACTGGCCTAAGGGGTAAATTATGGGAAGCGTTAAATTAGCCAATGTCACGAAAAGCTTTGGCAATACACAAACTATTCATGGCGTCAGTTTAGATATTCAAGACGGTGAATTTGTAGTTTTTGTTGGGCCATCGGGTTGCGGTAAGTCCACTTTATTAAGAATGATAGCTGGCCTTGAGTCGATCACCAGCGGCGATATTTCGATTAGCGGCGAACGCGTCAACGACTTGCAACCTTCTGATCGAGGCATTGCAATGGTGTTTCAATCTTATGCCCTGTATCCGCACATGACAGTGTATGAAAACATAGCCTTTAGCATGAAACTTGCGAAGATGAGCAAAGCTGACATCGATGAAAAAGTGATGCAGGCGGCAAAATCCCTGCACCTTGAAAAGCTTTTGGACCGTAAACCTTCTGAGTTATCTGGCGGGCAGCGCCAACGGGTGGCAATTGGTCGCTCGATTGTGCGCTATCCAGAAGTATTTTTATTTGATGAGCCATTGTCAAACCTAGATGCCGAATTGCGCGTTAAAATGCGCATCGAAATTGCTCGCCTCCATAAAGAGTTAGATTCCACCATGATCTATGTCACGCATGATCAAGTAGAAGCCATGACCTTAGCCGACAAAATTGTCGTCCTCAATGCTGGACGTATTGAACAAGTCGGTACGCCACTTGAATTATATCAGCATCCAGATAACTTATTTGTGGCAGGCTTTATTGGCTCACCAAAGATGAACTTCTTACCTGGCGTTGTTGCGCAGCAGACAGATACAGAGGTTAGCATTAATATTGGGGAGTGCTCACGAGTGGTGCTGCCAGCAACGAAACGTCCATTAAATGAAGGCGATAAAGTCACCATCGGCGTACGACCTGAACATATCCAACTTGGGCAAGGGGAAGGCTTAAACCTTGAAGTTATACCTAAAGTGGTTGAAAATCTTGGCGGCCACAGTTTTTTATATACTGAACTTGAAGGCAACAATGTATCCGTTGAACTTGAAGGGGTATATGAGAATAAAGACTATGTGCCTATCCACATTTTTGCTAATCTAAACAATATCCATCTCTTTGATGAAAATGGAAAATCTTTAAAATAATCCCGACAGCGGCATGTGACTTCGTGCCGCTTTTTTCTCGCATAAGGTTGTTATGGTTACAATTAAACAAGTCGCAGCACGCGCTGGCACCTCATTTAAGACAGTGAGTCGTGTGATTAATAATGAGAATAATGTCAGACCTGAAACTAGAAAAAAAATAGAAAAAGCAATTGCAGAACTCGGTTATCGTCCAAATGGTGCGGCGCGAATGATGCGTAACACAAAATCAGGCGTGATTGGCTTTATTGCCGATGAAGTTTCGACAACGCCTGCTGCTATCGAGATCATCAAAGGGGCGCAAGAGGTAGCTTGGCAGCATAACAAACTATTGATGGTATTAAATATAAAGCCTGATGATGGCTCAACCGAGCATGCCATCGACCAACTGTTGCAATTTCGCGCAGAAGGGATTATCTACGCCAGCATGTACCATAAACCGGTTAATCTACCGACTGATTTTCATCATACGCCAAAAGTCTTAGTGAACTGCTTTAGCCCGACTCAAAATATTGCCAGTGTGGTGCCAGATGACTACTTAGCCGCTTATGAACTCACAAACCGAATGTTGCAAAAAGGCTATAAACGGATTGCTTTATTAAACCTAAATCGCCGTATTATTGCAGCCTCTGAGCGTCAACGCGGTTATTTTGATGCGCATTACGCCGCAGGAATTCAAGTCGATGATGCCTATGCAAGAAATGCGGTCATAGAAGAAAATGGTAAAGAAAAACTCATCACAATCAAAGTACTCGAAGAATTACTCGCCCTACCTGAGCCGCCGGATGCAATTGTATGCGGCAAAGACCAACTCGCAATGGAAGTTTATTTTCACCTGTCACAAAAAGGCATTCGTGTTGGACAAGATATTGCCATAGGCAGTTTTGATAACATGAAACCTATTCCCGATACATTAAAACCTGGTTTATCAACCATGGCCTTGCCGCATCTAGAAATGGGTAAATGGGGCATGCAATATCTCATCGAAGAACAAAAGCATAGCGAACAAATTAAACTCCCTTGCTCATTTATCGAGAGGGAGTCTTTTTAATTCCAATCCGGAGCATTTGAGCCTAACGCCCTCGCCTTTCCCATTGGGTAATGAATACAATAGACGCAATCATAATGGTTGCGCCTACCCATAAATTACCCGATGGGACCCAACCAAAGACAAGCCAACCTAAGAACACATTAAACGGCAGTTTAGCTAAATCAAACGGTTGCACAAATGATGCATCCGCAACTGCGTAAGCTTTAGCAATCGCCCATTGCGCCAAGGCAGTTAAAGCGCCCGCGGCAATCAAAAGCAGCCAAACATTCACGCCCACAGGCGTAGACCAAGTTGGAAAGGCTAAAAACAAGTTAAATGGCGTCAACAACACAAGTAAATACACCACCATTGTCGATGGGGAATCATTGACTGACATTTTCTTCACCATCAAAGAATAACAAGCCCAGAAAAAAGCCGCGCCAACGGGCAATAATGTCGCCCAGCTAAAGGCATCTGACCAAGGCGCTAGAATAATCATCGCGCCGATAAAGCCGGCTAAGGTTGCGCACCATCTTGCCCAACCGACCTTTTCTTTTAGTAGTAAACCTGAACCCACAGTGGCAAACAAAGGCGATGTCATTAATAGTGCGATGCCCTGCCAAATCGGCACAGGGTATGCGAGCGCTAAAAACCATAATTGAATCCCAATCACGGAAAGAAATACACGAAACGCATGCCACCAAAAATGCTGCGTATATAAAGAGCGGCGGATCCCAAGGGTTTTGAGGTAAGGTAAAATCGCGACCAAGGCAATGCCATATTGTAAGAATGCCACCGTGGTGGATGGAATCGAAAAGCTGATACTCACATATTGAGCGATGCTGTTTACTAACGCAAAGGCAATGCCTGCGATTAACATCCAAGTTGCGCCTAAGACGGGCGAATGATGCGAAATAACGGGTTGTGATGTAGCGATTTTTGACATAATGCTCTTATTGCAAAAAAGTTAACAAAAAATGGTGGCAAACATCATAGGCTGTTAACAAATTAAGCTCAAGGGCTGTTTCACACTAGGCTAATCTGTTTGTCCATATTGAAATCTGGGGACGCGGTTGTTTTCACTAAAGTAAGCGCCGATTAAATCAACTTCAATCTCATGTCGCAAATGAGCCTGTGATAAATCGATACTTTGTGAAACTGAAAAAAATACGTGACTCATGCCTTTTGAAGCTAAACCGCCCCAATCTTTTTTAGCATGTTGCGCTAGCCTAGCTTGCAATTTCTGAGTCTCACCTATGTATATAACCTCTTGGCTTTGGTGATCAAAAATACGATACACAGCTGGCGAATTTTGAAATTTCTTAATATTAATTAAGTTCAACAGACGAGGCTTTGACCATTCGAGCCCCATCCAATTAAGATCATTACTTTTACCAATATGAGGAAGCGCCTTGCTTGTGGTTAAGCCAGCAGGGTTTAATTCACTCAAGGGTAATTGCGCCCCCTTTCGACCTTGCTTCTTATTACTTGGTTTCACCCAAAATTGATGAAATCGTCCATAATTACATAAGGTTGAAAAACCAAAGCTTTGTCTGTGCTGCCATAGCATAAAATCTTCCAACCCCTGCCTTTGCGGTGTTGCAAGGTCAGTGATAAGAAATGAAAATTCGTATTCAAAGGCTTCTTCTTTGCGCCAAATCCATAAATTCGGGGCGGCTGTATGTGGGTCATTATAAGGCATCTCTTGTGCATAAACGCCTTTTTTCAATGCTCTTAAGCGCTCCCTTAAACACCTCCCTGTTTGACCTATATAAATTAGGCCATTTTTCCAATCGCTCGAATACGATAAAGCCCCGCATGTTTTAAGGGGACACGGTTATATATTTCGGGGCCACCATCTAATGCAAACCATTCTGACCAAACTAGATTATCTATATTCATGACAGCCCTATTCTTCCCAAAATTATAATCAATATTAAACACGACTTAGCCACTTAAAGCTTATTTGTAGAATATCAAAAATAGCCTAATTTAACCCAATTTAAGCTCGCATAACAAAAACCATATAAAGTGAGTCTCCTCTCAAAAGTCACACAATAAAGGATAATATCATATGGTATGATTTTACTTTTAACCTACGGATTTCACGAATGAAAAGATTTGCTGCGCTTGATGGGTTAAGAGGAGTCAGTGCCCTATTTGTTGTCGTTTTTCATATGAATTGGCTTGATTCATTTACTGGCCATCCTTTTGCTAGAGGCAGTTTTCTTTTTGTTGAGTTCTTTTTTGTTTTAAGTGGCTTTGTGTTGGCGCATGGTTACGGGTTTAAAGAAAATTTAAGCTTTACGCACTACATGAAAGCACGTTTCTTTAGGTTGTACCCACTGCACTTGGCGATGTTTCTTTGTATTATCCTTTATCAGTTTATACATATGGCGGTCAATCATTATACTGGGACCAATTTTGGCATAGAACCCTTTACAGCCAAATATGATGTGCATGAAATTATACCGAATTTATTATTGATCCAATCCTGGTTCCCAATGTTCAATAATGTCAGTTTTAATGGCTCGTCTTGGAGCATTAGTATTGAATTTTATATGTATGCATTATTGTTCGCCACCTTAGTGACATTCAAATCTTATCGCATTCTTTCTTGGCTACTTCTTTCATTTGCCTCATTTATCCTGATTTACTTAAACCTTGAAATCGTGCCTAACTCTATTTTAAGGGGGCTTTCATGCTTTTTTGGTGGGAGCGTGATTTATGTGATATATCAAAAACTATCACACATCAAACCATCCTATAAAGTTGCCACCTTAATTGAATCCGCCTTGATTCTATCTGTCATTCTAGTCATTCAGTCAAAAAGTGACTATCGACCTATTTTTGCTTCATGCACTTTCTTCATTGTAGTGTTGTGCTTCGCGTTTGAATCCGGTTTTTTTTCTGCATTATTAAAAACGAAATGGTTACAATTGTTAGGTGTTCTGTCCTATTCAATTTATATGATCCACGGGATTCTTCTTTTATATATACGCGCACTCTTTACGCTGATGGATAACCTACTTGGAACAAGGCTATACCCACTTATTGATGGGGTTAAATATATGGATTTTGGCAGCAGTATGGCGAATAATATTGGCATTGTTCTATTCTGGCTGTTAACTATTTACTGCTCAAAATATACCTATAAATACATAGAAGTTTATGGCAAAAAACTAGGAGAGAAGTTTAACGTCAACAATAGTTTAAGACTTTCTTGAAACTGAGGTTTTATATTGCTTTCAAAGCATATATTAAAGGCCCACCTTTGAGTCAAAAGTGAGCCTTTTTATACAAAATAATTTAATTAAAAGTCATATTTTATCCCAAAACGGACATCACGCCCGGCAGCATAAACGCCAGATACACTTTCAAAGCCAGGGAATTTGGTAAAGTCGCCAATGCTTGAGTGATCACGATAATACTCATCAAACAAGTTGGTCACAGCTAGGTTCAGTTGTAAATCTTGGTTATCTAGCGGCATCCATTGAATGAAAACATCATGCACTTGATAGCTTGGTTTATCAATGCTTGATCCTTCCTCAACATAAGGATTTTCCACTTCAACATTATCTAAATCAGCCACATAGGTATAGTTCCAACCAAACTCAAGGCTTGGGTTAAGCGCATAACTCATGTTAAGTCCAAAAGTGTCCCCACGCGAGATACCAAGGCCAACATGATCATAGCCATTTAATGTTTGGCCATTTAGCTCAGAATCGACATGACTAAAGCTCGCCATAGCCGTAAACCCTTGATTCCAATAAGTCGCTTGTAATTCATAACCTTCACTTTCAAGCTTCCCAACATTCTGATAAATGCGATCTTCAACATCAATCACATCATCAATTGTGCTTTTAAAAACAGTTGCTGAAGCGCGTAAATTTTGCTGTTGGTATTCAAGCCCGACTTCAATATTTTCTGCAGTTTCTTCTTTAAGATCAGGATCAATGCCATACAAATCAAGGGTAAAAGTATCACCGACTTGCTTTCCACGAAGCGCTTGTGCATAGCCCGCATTTAATTTTAGCCCGTCGATAATCTGGTAATTAAAGCCAATATTTGAGCTGATACCGTCACTGTCGATATCCACACCCGTTGATTCTTGCTCTAATTTATAATAATCATAACGGGTACCAAAGCTGAGTAATAGGTTAGGCAGAGCTTGCCAATGATCTTGAAGATAAATCCCATAGACATCACCTTCCTCTTTCACCGCTGGCGCTGCGCCTGATTCTAATGACTGCGCTTTTGCTTCATCTGCGCGATATTCAACGCCATAGGTCAAGGCATGATTTTGAACTTCACTGGTGTTTCGCACATCAACCCCATACGTACTCACCTCTCCGTTATATTTACCATAGACAGCATCTTGCGTAACTTCAGCTTGGGTGTAATAAAAGGTGTCTTCAAGATTGATATATTGATTTACACTTAAGCTATGGTTGGCTGTCACTGTATGGCGCTCGGTTTCAAGCGGGTATAAAGGCGCATCTTCAAGTGCTGGCCAATTTGGTCGGCGTCCAAAATCACCTTCTTCGGTGCGATATTCGTAACTAAAAGATAAGGTTTGGGTAGGTGTTAAATAGCCATCAAGTTTAATAAAAGCTAAATCTTTATCCGACGATGAGCCGTTAATTTTATGCCCATGACCATCTTCCATATCTTTATTTTCAGCCGTCACAAATGAGCCAAAAATCCCCCAGTTTTCATTTATTTCACCGTATAAACTGGCACTGGTCTTATAGCCTTCATTGGTGAAATAATTGGCACTCACGCTACCGCCAAAACTTTCACCAGGATCGAGCAAGTCATGCGCACTTTTGGTTTTAAAACGAATCGCACCGCCGAGTGTGCCAAACCCACTGGTCGCTTCACCTGCGCCCGCTTGAACTTCTACTGTTTCAAGTAAATCAGGATCGATAGATAAACGGCCGATGTGATGGAAAAGTGTGCTCGTTTGTGGCGCCCCATCGACAGTGACATTTAAGTAGGTATCTTCAAGCCCTCTGACATAAACTTTCTGTGCGACACCTATCGAGCCGCCAACTGTCACGGACGGATCCGTTCTAAAAATATCTTCTAAATCTTGCGCTTGGTAATATTCAAGTTCGGTATCTGTGACTGAAAAGTTTGTCAGTTCGCCAACCACAACAATTTTATCTGTTGTATCCGACTCTGAAGACTTCTCGTTTTGTGCAAAAGAAACCGGCGATGCAATCGCTCCCATAATTGCCATCGCGGTGACTGATAGCTTACATTCCATAGTTATAATTCCATTGTGAGTTATATGTATTGATTTAATACCACTAATGATAATGGTGATGATAATTATTTCTATTCACGAATCTTATACATCAATGGAAATCATACATACAGATGGAATACATACTATGTTACAAAAGCATCAAAATTGAGTCTAATTCTTTAATAAACAATGAGTTGAATTACTTTTTGTGGGGATTTATTTAGATATGCGGAGGAAGCGAGTCACCTAATATGCAACTCTTTCTCTGCCGTTACAATACCAAGCACGAATAGGATACTCATTTATTAGCTTTTCAAGCGATCGATGATCTCAGTATTGGATAACGGAACGCCAATGCCACTATTTACCATGTATCCAAATGATTCATCATGACAACCTTGATCATATGAATCGATACATTCTTTGGCTAATAACAAACGATAATCGCGTTGATATGCATCGATAGCAGTCACTCTCACACATGCATGAGTATTTACACCAGCAATGACAATTTCACTAGGTGCCATTTCATTTAAGATTTCATCGAGATCTGTTTCAAAGAAAGCACTATAGCGTTTTTTGATGACTTCATACTCTTCTGGATTTCGAACCAGTTCACTTAATAACTCACAACCACGAGTACCTTCAATAGTCCACTTTTGAGTCGATTAAACGGTGCCCCCCGACACCCATGTCAAGACGGACACCTTAATCACTTAAACCAAGCATAGTAAAATACCACGCATTGCGAAGCACTCTTAAACAATTTATTAGCTGAATTTACATCTCAGAATCGAGCTGTTGAATATAGTTTTTCATAAACTGAACTCGTCTTGCTGCTTCTTGCTTAGCAGAAGATGTGTGCATTTGCTCCGCCAATTTAAATAGCTTCACTTGAAAGTGATCTAATGTAAATGATTTGTCATCAAGTCCACGATGTTTAGCATATGGATCTTCACTGTGGTATAAGCTGGCACCAAAGCTAGAACTTACCTGCAAGCATCGTGAAACACCTATGGCTCCTAGTGCATCTAATCTATCTGCATCTTGCACAATTTGCGCTTCAATTGTTGTAGGCTTGATTCCTGTGCTGAAGCTATGCGCTATGATCGCGTGTTTGATTGCTTTTAACTTCTCAAGAGGGTAATTGATAGAACGTAGGAACTGTTCTGCTTTTTCTGCCGCAACCGCAGAGCTTGATGCTCGCTCTGGATGATTTTTGGGGAAGGTGAAGCAATCATGCAAATAAGCCGCAGGCAAAACGACTAGCAGATCAGCTTGTTCTTTTTGGCAGAGTTCCCTCGCAGTTTTCACGACCCTAAACACATGATTTAGATCGTGTGCCGGATCTTGGATCATCTCTGCGCGGATAAAACGTACAAACTCAGATTCGTATTTTTCTAACAACTGCTCTTCCTTGTATAGTTGACTGCAGTTAACGCCGCATTAACCTGTGAGTCCCAACACCAAAGCATTCGCTTGCGCCTTATTCACTTAACTTATTGAAACTAGTTTTATTATACTAAGGAGAGCTATTATGACTACTGCTAGCGTACGTATTGATCAAGATTTATTTGATAAAGCCACGGTTATAACGAAAACTGAGAAAGAAGCAGGTAAATTAGAGGCCTATTCGTTTGACTAAAATCATAAATATTTTGCAAACACCGAGTTCAAAAAAACGGGTGACTTATCACTTCTGCGTGTATATAAGTCCAAAATGGCAAAGCAACTTACATTATTGGGCGATAGCTATGAAGACGGTACTGTCACCTTAGAATTGATGGCTCTAGGATCTCATGAAAACTTCTACCGTGGCATGAAGAAAATCTATTAGATTACACAAAAATCAACTTTTAACATGTTAATTTTAAAGGTTAATTTGTTATCTATCACATTGGTTCCCTGCGGCATAACTTCCGCTTAAATGGTGAGCCCCGACACCTAAGCCGAGGCTGTCACCTTAACCACTTAACTAACTGAAACCACGGCTGCCACGGGTCGAATCCGTTTTGAAGCGATTGTTATGGTGCAACTTGCAGCACCTGTGGTGATATGCTACATTATCTAAACTAGTTTTATTATACCAAGGAGAGCTATTATGGCTACTGCTAGCGTACGTATTGATCAAGATTTATTTGATAAAGCCACGATTATGGCGAAAGCATTAAACCGCACCACACCGAAACAAATTGAACATTGGGCTAAAATTGGGGAAATGATGGAGGATAACCCTGATCTACCTTACGAGTTTGTAAAGCAAGCAATCATTGCAAAAGCTGAGAAAGAAGCCGGTAAATTAGAGGCCTATTCGTTTGACTAAAATCATAAATATCTTGCAAACACCGAGTTTCAAAAAAACAGTTAAGAAATTGCATAAAAACCAAAAGGCTGATTTAGATAATGTGATTCGAATTCTTTTAGAAGATCCTTATTTAGGTGAGCAAAAAAAGGGTGACTTATCATTTCTGCGTGTATATAAGTTCAAAATGGCAAAGCAACTTACATTATTGGGCTATAGCTATGAAGACGGTACTGTTACCTTAGAATTGATGGCTCTAGGATCTCATGAAAACTTCTACCGTGACATGAAGAAAATCTATTAGATTACACAAAAATAAACTTTTAACATATTAATTTTAAAGGTTGATTCGCTATCTATCACATTGGTTCTCTGCGCCATAACGCTCTTTACACAGCATTTTCCTATTTAAATTACAGCCGACTGCCCACATCCCCCTATTAATTCTAATGGCTCCTAGCGATTGCATTGTTATAACCAATAGGAGAGAACGTATAGCGTTTATCATTAAAGAAAAGCACAGCCGTACTACCTTCTATATCTAATTCAGAAAGTTTATTTGATGCTGATTCAAAAAGACTTAATGTTAAATCATTTTGAATACAATCCATTATTGCAAAATAGTTTTTTCCATTAATCTGAATATATACTTCTTCAGATAATTGAACATTTTGACACGTATTTTTTATATATATTTGTATGTGGTTCATTTTTGAAGGCAAATTCAGATAAGTTCCGATACCTGTATCCTGTAAGTGCTCAACACTTACAAAACCAACAATTTTATTCTTGTTAGAATATAAAGGTGTCATTGATTTATTTTGTAATTTGACCCAATCACTTGCTCTAAGCAAATTTGCGGCACTCAATATTTTTTTAATATCCGAAACTGTAAGGATAGGAATGTCAAAACTGCCAATTAGACTTGTCTGTGTTGCTCTATGTTCAATTAACTCCATCCCTAAATCTGTAAATTTATAGGTGTATATTGACTGTGCAATGGATATATCATTTCCACTGCCAGTCGGTCTATCACGATATTTAATTATTCTGAATTCATTATCTGTACCATTCACACGATATAAAGATACTCTCGAGTACTCTAATTTATCATTATAATAACTATATCCAAGTATTAATTCTGTATATTCATCATAACCATATATACTACTGTCATTTATTGGAAAGATTGCTAGGTGCTCTAAGTCTTGCACATGTTCAGGTTCAGTTTTAGCTTTCATTGCACAAGATGTTAACGCTATTGAAAAAAATATTATATAAATATACTTTATAAACATATATATTCCTTTATATGGTATATCTTTGTTTGCTCTCTTACATACATGGATATTAGATTTTATACTTAATTTGGATTAAATGTAATATCAATCATTATATTAAGATTTTTATTGTATTTTTCATCTTAAGTATAAAGTATACATATAATATAAAACCATCAATATTATTTATATATAAACAAGATCTACTCCATACGATAATTTGTATGCTCGCAAAAAACCAATAAAGACATTAATATTGATCACAATCTGAATATATTATATTTTTCGATGTGAAGTGCAATTATTGCTTACTCTAATTTAACAAGATATTATACTGGTCAATAAACCATATTTGATACTTACCGAAATTTAGGTATTACCACTCAATAAAGAGTGTTATATTTCAATAAGATAAATTTAATTTTTGCTAGAAAAGCTTTGGAGCGTGCGGCGGGAATCGAACCCGCATCATCAGCTTGGAAGGGTTAAACCCAGTTGGATGTTAGAATGTGATATCACACACAAATCCATTTAAAACATACGGTTAAGTGGCGCTTTTAATTTGCATATTACAACATTTAAAACCATTCTTTAAACAAGGTGGTCACTATTTCATAATGACTTACTAGCTACTTTAGGTACTTTTTTCTTAAATAAAGAAGGGTGAGATGCCAGTCATATTATCAAAAATGAAGAAGAAAAACTTATCCGTCAGCATACATCCGATGGCCGAAGACGCCTTTAAATTTTTTCATTCATTTCAGTTTAGATTCGATAAATTTGCTATTGGATTAACTCCTATGGCGAGCACTGCTCATAGTCAAATCTATCGAGCTACCCTCTCTTCCCCAGAGCAATTACACCTAATATCTGGATTTGAATTTTCCGGATTTACTTTAACTTCACTCAATATAAATGATGCAATAATACTCATAGATAATGATCTAACAGATAACGAAATTACTAACTTTTCGTGGGAATGTATCTTACGGGTATTAAACTCATCTGTTCATTATCAGTCATTAGAATCAGTTCGCCATGATTTGAATTTACATGTGCCTTCATTCATTTTGAAAAAATTTTATGACACTGAATATTTGACTCAAAGTACTTTTTCAAAGCTAACTCATATGAGTGTATCAGGTTTAAAAAAGCAAAAGAAAACGAGAAATACATTAGAACCTTCTCACGTAAAACCAGATATATTTTCAACACTGAAGGAGCAGTTTGATGACGAATAACCTTCAAAATAAATCACAATCAATCAGTGAAAAAAGAGCTGAGTTTTACGATGAAATTTTCTACGGAACAGATGATAAAAAAAGCATTATTGCAACAGAAATTATACGACTATATGAGCTGCTTCCCGAGTCATTTCAAAATGAATTTGATGAAATATCATTACTTCTAGAGCAAGCTTATAATTGTCAAAAAACACCAAGTACTATTTTACTGGAAGATATTTATAACACCCTACATGCTCGCAAGCTGATTACTAAACACGAAATAGCAGCTTTCATTACCTCAACGATAAATTTATCTTCGTATGATCAATTAAAGTTTGAACAGTATAAGTCTCTCAGTTTAATAGTGATCACACAACTATATATTCATGGCGATCATCTTCAACAAATTAAAAAGCTCTGCAATGAAATTAGACAATATTCTCTGGGGCATAGAAAACAACTTATTGATCTCTTACCGAAGTTAGACGGGTATTCTTTTTCATCGCTCATCGAATATTTTAATTCAAAAATTGAATCCTTATCGGAGTCTCATAAACAACAATACCTACAGTTAACTTACTATCGAAATCCTATTCGAGCAAGTTATGAAGAACGACCAGGTATCCATCGAAGATTCCGATCAAGAGAGTTTAAAAATGGTAGGGAGTTAACAAAATCTAAACCGCTGATGCTTGATGATTCTCATGATGAATATACAGAAAAAATCATAGAGGTTTCAACACAGCATAAAAATAAAGTGGCTTGGTATGCAGAAGATAATGCTCAACCCGATCGTTCACTATCTCTCGTCTCATCAAAGCAATTTATTAAACGTGGTCGACATCTAAATGCGATGCAAGCCCGGGCAATCAATAGTACCATTACTAAAAATGCTATGTTTCTAACATGTAATATCAATCACACACTAGATTTTGATATTGCATGTGTCCTAAAAGAATGCATTAAAATTTGCAGCACAAGTACTCCTAACATGGACTCTGACGCGGCAACTGTTTTACTTTTGATGCTCTTTACCGGTAATACGTTAAGCGAAATCCAAGAATGGAAAGCAGCAAGGTTAGATGGCTCACGGCATATCATTGGATTAATCAGACATTTCAAATTACCATCTGTTAAAAAGCTAGATAAGGATCTAAAATTTTTAACTAAAAATATACAATCTGATTATTTATTACCTTTACCTTTAAACTTGGTGAGCCACCTAAGAAGCTTTCATTTCAAATCACTTACAAATCATGACATCAAAGAACTACTAGCCAAAATAAAAGCCAAACATCATTTATCTATCAATTTGTCATCCATTGCTCAATATATGAAGCAGACACTAAACCATAAGGGTGTTGATATTTGTATCATTGACTTGATCAATGGCCATCACCCTCAAAATGAACCCGCTAGATTTTACACCCAGATAAAACTTCAAACGCTGCAAGAGAGCTTTACTACATATTGTGAACATCTAAATAAACTCAGCCAATCAGATTATTTACGCGAGCGCCATATTATCAAAGCAGAAGGAGCTATCGGCTCACCATTTTTCATCAGTGAGCAAAAGCTGAAATTATTGTTTAATAAACTCAATGAGTATTTTTATCCTATCATTTATGCCTCACCCTCTTATTTCTCTGAGACCTACCATAATATGTGTGTCATTGAGCTACAGATTATATTAGGGCTAGCTTCTGGTTATCGTCCTGTCAACGACTGGTTTGGCACGATTCATGATATACACTTTGCTACAGGAGAGTACCGCATTGCTGATAAGGAGCGCCATTCTACTTATAGCGGTCGAATTGTGATATTGCCTCCCGTAGCTTTAGATAAATTACAAAACTACTTACGCTATTGCATAGAGGCAGAGCAGTATTTTGCTGCAAGGAACATTAGTTTAAGTCAACGTTATCGCTCGGCAATAGAGGGTGATTCAGCCTTTTGTTTTTATATTAATAAAGGAAGCATTGAAGCTGTAACGCCATCCTCTTACGCAGTACAAATTGATACAATCCTCCCCTTCCAACCGAATTGGACACGCCACTATTTAAGATCGTTCTTGTATTCACAAGGCATATCAGAAGAACTTTGCGCAGCTTGGTTAGGACATATGTATGCAAACCAATTCGCTTTTTCACAATTTAGCCAGCTAAATACAAGTGAGCTTATTTCTATTTCTGATCTTTTACAAAAGCATTTAACGTCATTATTAGGTGGGAAAAATGACTAATCTGACAGGTGAAGCCGAACGTGAAATAAAGCGTATTGAACACATAAATAAAGTGAAAGCTAAGGCTACCGAACTGTTTACGCAAGCTTTTCCAACCCCAGAATCAATATCAACTGAAGAGATGTTTATCCAAGGATGGCGCACCTTTGAAACCAACTTGTTACAAACATTTGGTCAACAGAAGGATTTTCGACAGGCATTTAAGACTGGTGAGTACTTATTCCAACGATACAAAAAGCAATATAATTGGCCCTACTCCCCTCCCGCTACAATTGTCACCAATAAACCGGCAAAGCAAACACGGGACGCTAAGTGGCTCAATAACGCTTGGAATATTTTCGACCAATATAGTCAATGGAGAGAAAAGCATCTCAGCGCGGATACGTCTGATCCTGCACATCGCTACCAGTGTTTGATGCTATCACTGATATTTGAATCGGGACAAATGAATCTTGATGTGGTGCAAGCTTTTCATAAAGGCATCATCAAAGGTAAGCCACTGCCTCTTACAAAATTCAGTTGCTATATTTATCTCCCTCTTCTATTAGAGAACGATAAAATTAACACTAATTCAGAGCATCATGGTGAAAGAGTGACTGAGTATCAGTGCTATCTTTCACTACACACCCTAGCGCAAATTCACTTGTGGTATAAAACGGATAAGCAGTTATGGGAAGCACCAACACATACACAAGCTATTTATAAATGTTTGATTGAAAATTTTCCTGATCCCACACGTCTGCCGAGTCAGTTTAAAACATTTTGCCGCTGCGCAATTACTTGGTATGAGAGACACCAACATACACAGATCAGCCAAGCTTTACTGGAGTATCGAATCGGACGAACCCATTCTTATTCACTGCCAACAAATAATTTAAGGCAAATCATACAACCTCACGTCACGCGACCAGAGGCTAGTTCATTTTATGATTTTCATAGTCAAGTGGATCTTCCAAACCTTTTGATTCCCAAAGCCAGTAGCGACTCAGTGGCAAAAATAGCCGTATCCGATTTCTACTCAGTCATTAAAGAACCTTTTCAACAAACAATTGGAACCAAACTTAGTGCAACAACTCTCAATCATTCACTATCTGATATTACAGATAAATACCAATTAGAAGATTGGCAATATTGCTTTATCGAGTGGCTCAAACATAAACTCACGAACTGTAAGCCTTCAACGGTGAAGAATTACAAAAATACCTTGATAAAAGATTGGATTTATATCAACACTGAGTACCAAATCACCCCATCAATATCATCAGCAAAATTACAAGACATTTATCAAGAACAAATAGACAGGCATAAAAGTGAAAAATCAAAATATCATTTTTCTGCTCGATTAAAAGATTTACATGGCTTCGCCTATGCTTATTTAGGCTTCCCTTTACTTGGTGATGAATTTTTTCATTGCGATGCCACCCAAAAGCACACCAATGCGGGTGTTGTGGACGAGATGACCTTTCGTGCTTTACTTCAACATATCAATACCTTAAATGATATCAATAATATAGATAAAATGGCGCTGCAGACTATCTGTATCTTGTCATATCGCTGTGGGCTTAGAATGATTGAGCTTTATAAGCTTCAGATGAGAAATATCAGTCAGTGCGCTCAGGTATGGATTGAAATTCGATCCAATGGTTTTGGAAATAATAAAACAGCCAGTAGCTTACGCAAAATTCCTGTTTTACCTCTATTACTAGATGAAGAAAAAAATATATTCAACCTTTACCTTCAACATAAAAGAAGTCTATGTAAATCCCAATCAGCACCTTTTTTAACCTTAGGTGAAGATTATGCTAGCCCTTTTAATATGACGGCCACTTCTAATTATGTGGGCAGTTTTTTAAAAATTGCTTCAGGACTTGATCATTTAGTCTTTTATCACCTCAGACATTCATGTCTCAGCCGTTTACAACTAATGCTTGAACTACCCTCACCTTACGACACACTGCCAAATTTTTACCCTTATAAAGAAAAGCAGCATCAAGAGATTCGTCAGTTACTATTTAAGTACTCTTCCATAAAGGGATACTGGGAAATTGCAGCCTTTGCTGGCCATGAAGAACCAGAAATGACCTTTAAACATTACCTACACTTTAGTGACATGCTCGCAGCAGTAAGAAAGCCAGCATACTTACAGTCTATTGACGCTGAAACGGCATTTAAAGCAGGTTTATTTTCACATAATCATTATTGGGCAATGTATCGAAAACACAAGCATAACGTGATCCTCGCTTATGCCTTTAAGCCCTTACTTCATAAGCTTGATGTGAAGGAAATAACGCCGCACACAAATCAATCGTTATACCGAGCAAAAAGTTTGTTGCCAAAAGCCTCAAATAGATTATCCATTGAGCTTTGCTATCAAGTACTGGATTCTATATCAAAAGGACAAGCGATTGACACTTTGGCTTTTAAGTATCGAATACAAGCGAAAACCATACATAACTGGTTGAAGAATGTTAATTATCTTAAATCCTTAAAATCTAGATCTAACCCTTCTCAAAGTAGGCTGTTTAGCTTTGCGCGTGAGCATGCTTTGACACCTGGCCAGCTAAAAACTAAAAAAGAGAAAGAATATGCAAGAAAATTTAATGTCAAATTAAGAGAGCATTACACAAAGTATAAAGATCAATTTACTGATCAAATGAATTACTGTTTGCACCACTGCTCGGTGAGTCAATCCGGAATATATTTTAATAATCCGAAGGAGTTATCGCTATTTTTAGACGCCTTTGCTTTTGCTATTCCAAAGGCACATTGGCGTGTGATGACTCAGTATATGCAATCAAGCACTGTGCTCGAAAAGTGGAAAAAAGCTTATAGTGGATTGAAAGTTATCCATGAGGTCAGTGGTACAAAAACAGGCCGCTCAGGGCACGGCTCTGTACGACTTGAATTGATTAGCCCGGATGAGGAAACCATGATTAAAGACAACCACATGACCAAATACTCATCTCATCTATTGGTCTACCTTTTGTTTTTTACTTTTGTCATGGTGAGGCATACAAAGACTTAATTCAATGATAGAGCAACTGACGAAATTGAGTTTGGAAAATGTGAGTTATCATCTATGCAGTCCTTCATCAATATATACAATTGACTAGTAAAATATATAACGAATAAAATTCGACTCGAAAAACTCTCTGTACATATAAAAGTTCATCAGCTAAAAGCATTTAATTGTGTAAACACACTTTTTCAGTGATATTCTAAATTAGAGTTGTTTCGCACTTTCGATTTAGCCATGTATTTCCAAGGAGTCAACTCTAAAGAAAACTTACGGCTCAGCGACCAAAGAGGAAACTTTACTTGAATTAGGGCTACTTAGCGATAAAAGAAGCCAGTAAGAAATGGACAATGCCTATTCGAAACTGGCGTCAAGCAATGAGCAGATTTATAATTGAATTTGAAGACCGCTTAGAAAAGCACCTTTAATACATGAGGTAGTTACACAGAATATGTTACAGCCTCCATCAATGCCGTTGAAAAATAAGAAATTTAAAAATTAGCCTCGTGCTTATATACCTAAATAAAAAATGGTTTTTTATATAAGGTCACAAACTGATTTATTTCATTATATTTCATTTCATATAAAGTATCGCTAGGGATAGAAAATGTTTCATCAAGTAATTCATCAGACTTCTTCTTGTCATTCAAACAAACTAAAAGGTATTTTTCAATTTCATTATATGTCTTACCAAATTTTGGTTCAGGAATTACCTTCCCTTGTACACGTTTAAATGGTTGGTGTATACCTAAGTAAGCTTCATGATATAAAAATCTATTATGTCCAGACGAAAAAATTAACAAACAAGAAGAAGAGCAATAAGTTTCAACATAAACATCCAAACCTTTACGTCTTACCTCTCTACCAATCTTCATTGCTTGCTCAACACTACCGCCATTTGATTGAATTAATAAACTATCAATACTATTACCTGATGAACGTATTGCAGCTTTAAAACGATTTAACTCATCGTGTGCAACACGTCCATTCATAACTAAAAAATTCTTATTATTAGATTTTATAAATTTATATTCTGCTGCATTAGCACAAGAAACTAAAGTGATAGAATAAATTATAAAAACAAATAAAATCTTAGCCATTTGAGATAACGATATCATTATTAGCATTAACATTAATAATAAAAGAGTGCCCTTTATTAGCAGCACTGCTTGGGTACGATTTTTTATTTGATTGAATTAAATGATTATGTTCTTTACCTATCAACATAAACTGAAGTTCATCATCAGAAGTCACTGGCAATTGTCCTTTAAATACAGCCAAGTTGTTCACAATACCTAGCTGTCCTTTAAACTTGCTCCCAACACTAACTTGCACTTGCTGCCAATCATGCTTTCCGTCCTCATCGACAACTTTAAAAGTAAAAGTATCAACTGTTGCAGTCGATGAATGCTCGTTACTTATTGATTGAACGTCAGCTTTAGATTTAGGTAAATTACCATCAGTAGCTTCATTAACTTTAGAACCTGCAGGTTCAGTAATTTCATCATCTGCTGGTTGACTCATTCCTTCACTAGATTGCTCACTAGCGTCTTCATGAAGAAAATCATACTCAAAACCTAACCCAAAGAAATAATCATTCCCTTCATGATCATGTCTATAATTATTACTAATTACAAAATGTGCATTTTTAGTAATCAAATAATGCAGTTCTAAACCAAGATTACCTTTAACAGATTCTGTTAAGAAGTCTGCACCTAATGTTGGTCGTATGATGTAATTTTTTGATAAATCAAAATCATACCCACTCGATAAAGAAAAGTATGGTTTATTTTTATTCTCATCCGATTTTGTAAAAAGCCCATTAACATTAAATTTATCATAATGATAACCTAAGGCTAAACGAATATAAGAATTCTGAATATCATCTTCATTTTCATAAGAAGTTGAATAAACCCCAGAATTAAAACCTGCAGCAAAATGTGATTCTGCAGCAAAAACATTAGCACTAAATAAAACAGGAATTGCTATTAATACATCATAGATCAATTTCGAATAAAACCTTGACTGCATCTTTATATTCTCCTTCAGCCACTTCTCCCGCAGGTAAATTTTTAAAATAGAAATCAAGATCAAAATTCATATTATCACCTACATATGGTATATTTGAATGTTCTCTAATTTTTTTACCATTTAGAATAACGATAGAATCTTCACATTTAGTGCAATTTAAGCTATATGGGATCACATCTTCTGATTCTGAATGTTCCAAATTAAATGAATCAGGATCCCCTAATGATTCAAAAGTCATCTTTAGACCTGGTTCAATATGACCAGTAACACGAACCAAAAATTTAGTACTACCAGACGCTGTATGATTATTAGTGTCATAATCTATATCAAAATCTCCATCACCAATAATAGACACTGAATCTAGAAATGATGGCGTATAATTAATAGCTATCGTTACTGAAGTCATAGCAGTTTGATAACTTTCGGCAGTTCCATATTTAACCATGTAAGACAACGGTAATTGAACATTTGCATAGTATAAGCCGGAAGGAGCATTACTTTGCTTAAAGTCTTCAACCAATGAATCTAGCTTTATACTACTTCTGTAAAATTCAAACGGCTTATATTTATTTGGCGCACTCAATAACTTTTCCGCTGCACATGAACTATTCCCAGATAATGCATAGTAGCCAGAAGGTGATGCCTCATAGCTACACTTAGCATAGGAAGTCGTTTCATCACTTAGCTCAAATGCGCCACCGTATCGAAACTCTACCCCTGTATGTGAAAACTCAGTTGTTACCGAGCCACCAAGTGATGACTCGAAAACAAGAGTGTTTTGACTACTTTTTTGAAAAGCTGGTCTCCATGCATAAACAGGATGAACATTAACCCCTGAACTGTTTTCCCATATTATTGGTATAATATTTCCATCTACTACATTGGCATTTTTCCAAGTAATTTGGTCACCAACTATATCTGCATTGAGTGTCAAAGCATAAGAATCAAATGAGATAGTAAATAGAAGTGTCAAAAATGAATTAAATAGAAACTTCTTCATTGATCTCTTCATTTGCGTTAATTACATTAAACTTAATATGTGATTTACCCTGTACAGATTCAGGAAGTTTAAATTGCTTCGATGCACCAGATAGTAATTTATATTGATAAATACAATCATTAGTGAACTTCTTGGTGCATACATTCAATACTGCATTTAACATAGTATTGCTGTTATTAGTGAATTGAAATTTATCTTTTCCTACTCTTTTAAGAGCATAATCTAAATTCACTTTTTTAGCTGGATCCATAAAGTAAACTCTATAGCCAAATGCAACGGCTACAGAAGATACGTTTCCTTCAGAGTATGGAACAGGAGTAATATCAACAGCATAGACTTGGTCTTTATTCTCATCACATTTATTTTCTGAGCATTTATTCACCATTCTAATCGTTCTTTTTTCACCTGGACCCAAAATCATCTGTGTAGGACTAATAGAAAAAGTCCAGTTTTCTAAGGTATCTTTATTAACTTTAGTAACTACTTTCTTTCCATTAACATATTCAACCTTAGCCATTTCTAAGTTAATGAACATATCTTTGCCATCATTATTTTCAATAACGACTTCTGCTGAATGCGATTTTGGGTCCGCAGCCTCAAACAGACTGCTGACAGCTATCGCATGAGCATTTATACTGAAAATTGCAAATAAAACACCTAAAAACCTAATCATTACCATACCTCTGAATATTTTTCATCAACACTATTAGTGCTTGCATATTGTTGCATTTTAAATAACAAATCGACTTGATTATCATTATTCGATTTACTTACTTTGGCAAAAACATGCTCATTTCCTGCGAATTGATATTTAAGTATATCAATATTTAAACTATCTAAATTAACAGCCATGCTTGATAATATTTCGTCATCAATCACACCAAGGTAATAATATTGCTCATCACCGTTACCTAAGCCATCGACAACCAACTGCATGCCATTTTCTTCTTCTTTAACACTTGGGAAGCATCGACTAACATATTTCTTATCAGTGCTATCCTCAGTAAATTGACACATTTCGTTATTTGAAGTTAACTTAAATTTCTCACCTTCTTGAACAGATACACTGTAAACACCATCACCAACTCGGCTCACACTAACGCATCCATCACCAATGCAGTCAACATCATTTAAAGGTGAGTTATTAAAGTCTTCAAAATATGTCAAAAACGTTTTTACTTTCTTCAATTTATTATCGACAGATTTAATCGTTCCTGGATAAGTGTACATAGAACCAATCGATTTAGTATTTGAGTGAAACCCACTCACCTCTGTATCTAAATTAAACTTATACTTAGAGTAATCATCTAATCCAACCATTGTATAATCATCACTAATTGACTTTCTATCACTATGGCCTGATAAAGATTGTACGTTTATCAACCCTAAATCATGACTATCGTCAGTAGCAGTATCATTATTTAGTACTAAATATGATCGAGAGCGCTCTGAGGTTGCATAAACTTTGTCTCGTGTAATAACAGTTGTTGACTCTATATCTGCTGAAATATTTCGGTATTCATCATCTGAAACATTCGCAAAAGCATGCGCATCAAAATACTTACCATTTGCAGCTAAGTCACCACCAATAGACGTTTGTGAGTCATTTCCATCAACGTACTCTGATGCATTTATTCCACCCACAACCTTCATATCCGGACTATCATAGACTTCATCGCTATAATTAATATTATTCGCAAGTCGATAACCAGTCAGACTTGAATGTTCTAAACTTGTTGAATAATCAAAAATGTCATTTAAAGGAACAGTCAAGTTTGCTGTCAGAACATTATCGTCATTAGATTTCGTCGAGTAATCTTTCGTCGATGTGAACCCTACATCTAAGCCCATATTTAGGAATAAACTTGTATGGTAATTCACAGAGTAATTTAAAGTATCAATGTTCTTTGAATATTCGTCTCTTTTATTCTCTTCATAATATTTATTTGCATAAAGACTCAAGTTACCAGGGCCGAGATTAAACGAATATGAAATCGTTGATTGTCTATAATCATTGTCCCCATAACGTGCACCGGTTAGATTACTAACATCATCTTTATTCACATCTAAAGATTCATAATTGAACCCAACACCATAAATATTACCGCCTATACTTAATAAGTGGCCATCACCAAGATAGTTAGCAAAAATACCGGCTGTCACATCACCTTCGATATATTTCAAGCCAGTACCGACATGAATATCTTCATCACTTGCTTGTAATGTGCCACCAAAGAGCATTCGACCATCTAGTACAGACATTACACCTGACGTATTCAAATAATCTGTTGTATATTGATTATCTCCACGATCTGCATCGGCGTGATTAAATGAGACAGAATAATCATAGCCACGCACAGAAGTTTGTGATGTGTTGTTATTTATTCTTTTCGTGTAAACTTCTTTACTATAGCCATTCGGTTTCAGCACTAAATCTGCTGTATAATTGCCTTTTGGTAATCGATTAAAATCTATAGTCTGTTGCCCTTTATCAACAGAGTCATTATAGATAGTCACACCATCACGAATTAGCTGAACAGTACCAGCTGCTTTCATGTCATAATATATACGCTTGCCATTTTTAATATCTTTTAGTAAGAGATTATCATTCGAAAACAGTGACACACTGTAAAGTTCAACACCCTGGCTATAATCCAACAAACTTGTTGCGTTATCTTGCAATGAAGAATATTCAGAATAACCAGCTTGAACAGAAAAGCCTTTAAAATCATATTGGTAGTTTAAAGTTTGAACATTATAATCAAGATCATTAGACCCTGCGGTTAAGTCACCATTAAAATCAATATGGCTTTTATTTAGCCCTAGCGTAGCTTCAGTATTGACGCTACCTGTATAACTACCATTATAACCACTCGTATAAACACGATTGGTCATAATTAATGCATTCTGATCTGGGGCTAAGTTGGTAAAATTAGTTTCTCCAACTTGCTCGCTCATGAATGAAGCAGGAACCTGAATTTTTACCGTGTTTTCATCTGATATATACTTAACAACCACATTGTTATTCGTGCTTTCACCAATAACACTGCGCATGACTTCTTGCACTTTGTCTTTCTTTATACCTGACTCCAAGAGTGCCTCTTCTAGCTTCTTGGTTTCATTAACTTTTTTTATTTCGCGAAAATTTGCTTCAACATCAACTGACTCTTCTATTTCATTTGGCAATACAAAATTCACCTGTTTATTTTTAAACATATAAAAATGCTTAAATTCTTCAGGCACATTAGTAGCAAAAGCAACATTAGTGAAAAAAATAAAGAATGCCAATATAGCGTTCTTTCTATTTATACAAAAAAAATACACAGAAGCACCCAAACGTCAAAGATGAAGTTATTATAATAACCCTGCAATCTTTTAAATTAGCAAAAACTAAAAAAAAACAACAGGAGTTGCTAAATAAAAACTGGAGGGGATATTTAGATATATTAAAAGTCTAAGCCAGCCACAAGAACAGCATTTCCTTTACAGCGGTTAACTTTTAAAGAGACATCATCCAAATCATCAAAATTAATAGTAAAACTTTTTTTCATGCCGAGTCCATCTTGCATAGGTACAAGATCATCAAATTCGATAGTTTCTGAAACTGCCAACTCTGTATCTGCTAACATATAATGTGCAAAATCTTTGGCCGTTTCTTCACCATCTGCAAGTTCACAATGGCTATTCAGTTCTTTGGCAGTAATGACATATCCAGCTGGAAAGTTAGAAGGTACATCAGTTTTTAAAATAAGGTTTGTCGTCACTGGCATCAATTGACCAGTATTTTTATTTACAGCGACTTCAAGATTTGGTTGTTCAAATTTAAATTCTTTTATCGTATAAGAATAAAAACTTTCATTTTCAATTGATGCAGATAAATTAATGATTTTTGTAATCGCATCTGAAGCAAAAGAAACATTTGCAATTGAAAATGTAACAATAAAAACTAATAAGTAACTCAACGTTTTAAAATGATAAATCATTATTACTTGTCTTATTATTAAATATTTAAAGCTAGCGCTCTCCGTCCTTGGAGACAATCTATATCCTTATATTTCGGAAGCATCAACATTCAAGAAATGTTGAAAATGTTCACTATTACTTAGCTGGAGTGGCTGGTGCTGCAAATGCAACATCTGCGCGCACAACGGTCGTAGCAGTAATTTTATCACCTGCAATTACAGTAGGAATCTCACCGCCGGTGTGGCTTGCAATTTTCCAGCTTGTTTTCCAAGCGTCGCCATCAGTTACTTCATATTCTGCGCGTGGAGTGATTTCAGAGTTGATTGCACTTGTTTCTGTAATCTTAGCATCAGCGCCTGTCATATCGATGCCTTTTTCAGAAGCAAAAGAAACATAATCAACTTGATAAGTGATTGCACTTACTGCTGCATCGCCGCCATTTGGGAATGTTGAACCGATTGCAGCACCAGGAAGAACTTGCTGAGTCGTTGCATCATAACCATGTACTTCTAGAGGAATTTCGTCTGACTCAAAGCTACCATCGTTATTTACTGTTAGCACACCTTCACGAATTGCGCCGCTGTCAGCACCAGTCATAGTTACCCAGTCACCTGGCACTACTGTAGGAATTTGCGCAACCCAATTAATTTCTGCACTTGTCGTATCTACATCACCATCAGCTGGACCTGTATCACCAACTGCTGCAAATACACCTGCTGAAAACAGACCTAGAAGGCTTACTGCTAAAATTGATTTTTTCATTTTAATTCTCTCTATTAAATTAGGCCTTCCATTAGCCAACTAAAAACCTAAAGCTATAGGCGATTAAATTATTAAAGTTGTGCAAATTCTACGTCTGCACGGACAACAGTTGTTGCGGTGATCTTATCACCTGCAATGACAGTAGGAATCATGCCATCACTTGTACTTTTCACCATCCAAGCTGTTTGCCAAGGCATAGGCGCAGCAGTGAGTGGCTGATATTCTGCATTTGGTGTAATTGGTTGCATAATACTGTCAGTCTCCAAAATCTCTGCATTTGCACCTGTTAGATCAATACCTTTTTCAGAGGCAAACGATACAGGTTCAATTTGATAAGTAATCTTAGATGCAACAACATCTCCAGCCTCACCTTGACCTAAAGCAAGTGGCTCGCCAACCTGACTTGTCTCAGAGTCGTAGTTATGAATCTCTAGGACAATTTTGTCAGATAGAAATGAACCATCATTATTTACTTGAAGCTCACCCTGCTTGATCTCGCCACCAGCTAGACCTGTCATAGTGATCCAGTCACCTGGCACTACTGTTGGAATTTGCGCAACCCAATTAATTTCTGCGCTTGTTGTATCAACATCACCATCTGCTGGACCTGTCTCTGCAGCAAATGCATTTGATGCCAATAGACCTAACATAAAAATAGATAACGTGCTTTTTTTCATTCTAATTCCCCTGTTATTAATATATTTATTTCAAAAGTAAAGTCACGAACAACAACCCTGCCCGACCATCTTATTATTATAAAGTTCCACACATAAAACTTAGCAAATTAAAAAAAATTTAATAAGACCAAGCTAATTCAAATATTATTTAAAAAATGCGCACTATTGCTTTTGGAATATATAAAATAAATAAAGGGTATATAAATATACCCTTTTAATATTAATATTTATTTTTTCTTACAGACAAGATATCTACTATTCGTCATATGTTTATTGTCATAAACAGCCTTGCCATCACTATAATGATTCCAAAATGACATACATGTAGGATCATTTGAGGATCCGCAAGCACCACTATTTAGCCATGTTGCACCATAACCACTTCCTGAATCATTAAATTTCCAAGATGAAGGTGGATATAAATTAGTATAGTTACTCGTTACTGCATCATAACCATGATCTCTACAGTAAACCTGTGGCAGTATCCCTTCAGCGACTATGTTAAGGTTAGATCCAAGATCAATTTGAACAAAATCAAACCTATCCCAACTTGCTGTCACAGACTTGGTCGTAGTATTAAATTCAGCTTGTACTTCACAGCTCTCAGTTGAATTATTTTTTGGCGTAACCTTTGTGATTGCGAAGCCTTCATCATTCGAGATAACCTCTTCAGTGTCGACAGTACAATTTGAGCTTAGCGCTGTAAATACCACAGGGTAGCCGCTTAACACATAATCATCATTCGCAATTTTAGCTTTAATTGTCACTTTATCCGTAGACTCATCATAAGCTGTTTGCTCAATGCTTCTAACTGATCCTGCAATGTAGGTAAGATGCGCATAATCTTCCTCTTCTTTATATGTAATCTTTACAGGTATAGATATATCACTTTTTAGGTCAGCGTTATCATAAGTAACTAAAGCCGTGGCAATCCCATCTGTATTTGTCGAATCATCAGCACTTATTGTTGCATCTTGATATTCTTCAGAGAAAGAAATGCTTTGCCCACTTACTGGGTTTCCGCTGGCATCTAGAACCTTAGCCTCAATTTCATCAACACCGCCGCCAGTTAATTGCTCATCTACCGTGACATCGAATGTTAAACTCGCCGTTTCTGGATCTCCGGTAAACTGAATTGTCGCTTTTCGAATAGCACCATTATATGAAATGCTCACTTCAACATCTTCTGCTGTTGCATCCGTGATATTAAAGACGGCCTTACCCTCAGAGTCTGTATAGACAGTTTCATTATCTAACTGTGCATTGCTTTCAGTGTTAACACTAGCACTTATTGGCTGGTCCTCTATTGGTGTTCCATTATAAGTAAGTTGTGCTACAACTTTTGCCGAATCACTGCCATTAGCAATAACTGGGCCTAAGTTGGATTCTGCTGTTAATATTTCCAAACCACCTTCAGTTAAGCAAGTAACATAATAAAGACTATCGTTACTATCTGACGCAGTACCATCTGATAGACTCACTACTTTATCACCAGTAGAAGTCCAATAAGGAATATCAACAGGCCACCCTTGTTGCGCAGGTTTTTCAGCATTAAAAAAGTTAGTTAATTCATCTTTAGTCGGCAAACGTCCAACAGCCAAACATGAATTTTCAGCATCCTTGAAATTAAATTCTGCAACAACAGCTCCCACACTATCATTATTACTCCCAGTAGCTGGTACACCCTGAGATTGTGTCTCTGATAATGTCAAAGGAGCATGAAAGACTTTTATTTTATATAAAATACTATCCCAATTAGCCTGCGCGGTAGAATCGATAACCATAATTTTAATTAGGGCAACATCATATCCACCATGATGATCTGTGACCACTGCATTGACATAATAATCACCAGCCCAATCAGCTGAAAAATCAAAACTTTTATTCTGGAGATCCTCTGCATCTGTCAAGTTCACCATCGCATTAAATGTATTCACATAAATTAATTGCCAGTCATCCCCGTAGCTATTTGTTACATAAGGAGATAGATCAATAGTCATTGATTCCGTAGCATTAACAGGATCTGGAATGACAATATTATCTTCTATATCAATTCCTGATTTTGCCTCTACAGCAACAGTGACAATCACTTGGCCTGCTAAAACATCCCCTTCAGAATCCTTTAAGCTATATAAAATTGATTCAGTACCTACAAAGTCTGAAGCTGGCGTATAATTGATAATGTTATTAACTGCATCAATCTGAACTTCTGCGCTACTGCTCGTTGATAAAACAGCTGAATCAAGCACATAATCGTCCAGATTAGTCAGATCACCAACCTTCTTCAGCTCTTTAGAGATATCAATATCTAGTTGCTGATCTTGATAGGTGATCATGCCAAAGGGTGTTAATTCTGAGTCATTAACATCCTCTGATACGACAACACGACTGATCCCCGATGTTTTACCTGTTAAATTAGTATTTTCATCATTTGAGTCTATAGCATACTCATAATCACAAACTTTATTTTCATCAGTTGAAACAACGAAACCATCGTCATCTTGGCTTAAAACATTGCAGCCAGGATCTGCAGATAAAACGTCAATCGCACTAATCTTCACTTTGGCATCTGAAGATAGCTCGACTTGATCTGTTAAATCTACACGAAATTGATTGCCCGTTTCTTTTTCAGCAAAACTGTAACTATCTTTAGAGTATGCAGTCACGTATTTTGTGCCTTGATTTCCAGAAGAAGATGCTTCTGAACTATTTGTATTATCTTGGTTACAGGCAACCAATGATAAAGAAATAGATACACACAAAATTATTTTTAAAAATAAATTCATATATTAACTCTTTTTATTAAATAAAAAACCTTGAGCTAAACAGCCATTATTATATGCAAAATCAAGTTGATCATTGGTTTCAATTCCTTCAATAATGACAGAATGACTGAACATTTTTATAAAGGAAATCATTTCACTTAAAAAAGCGCCGCTGTATTCATATAACATCCAGAATACTTTTTTATCAATCTTGATTGCATCAAAACAACCTATATCTAGAGAGGCAAAGTTTGCACCACCTGCCCCAAAATCATCCAGCCAAAACTTAACACCTAAGGAGCTGAAATCTCTATAAAATAATTTATATTCTTGTGTACCAACTAAGTCATAACAAGATTCATTGATCTCAAAAATAATCTCATTTTTCTTATGACAAATCAGGTCTAAAGTTTTGGATTTTAAAAGTTCGCGTAAACCACTATCAATAATCATATTTTTATTTATATTAATAGAGACTTTTATGTTATCTTTATTGGAAATAAAATCAAAAGTTTCATGTAATAATGAATAAGTTGATGATATAGAAATGTTAGTAAAATATTCATCAATCGAACAATTTAAGCTATTCATACACTGAGGTTTAGATAAAACCTCATAATAGCCTATATCCTTTATAGACTTAATCTCTTCTAATCTAAATGTAAAATTACTCATGCGCAGGCCCCAATATAGCATTAATTCTATATTTTATACTGTTACAGAGCCTAAATATTAGCTATCCATATATAAAAAATAAATGAAAAGCTAATAGACATGAATATTAGCTAAAAATCAGATACCAATACAAATTCTTCTGTATTCAATAGCTTAGTATTAGCAATACATTTTTTAATCACATGAAATATCATTTTATTTGATATAAACTGCAACCAATCAAACTTAGCGATATATACCGGACTAAAGTTTCCATTTTCTTTGCTCACGAAAACGAGTTCACCACCTAGTACTTCCATATACTTTATAAACCTTCGGTCTCTAAATGCAAAGTAAGCTCTCTTTGCATTATTTTTATTCAACAAAATATGTGATAACATACAACCTAACAGTATGATAAAATACTCTCGGCAAGAATAATAACTTACATTTACCATAATATCCTCATCATTAATATCTAGTAAATGAGATAAAAAACCTGGCTCTTGGATGAATGATACATGTGAAAGTAAAGTTTTTTCATTACCAATCGTAATTAATGTCGATTGTTGTATAGGACAAAGACTTTCATCATTACTAATCAATTTCGAATAAGTTTTCATCTGACAATAAAAATTGTTTAATTGCTCTGTATGGATAGAGTTTTTTAATAAAGACATAGAAACAACTGCATCGTCTGACATCGAACAGTAATATCTAATCCTATGGTAGCTCTCATCGAGCTCATCAAAAATTTTTGTAAAAACAGATTGTTCTTTTTTGGGAACCGGAGGATCATCAATTAATTCAAAGAACTCCCCCAGAGTCAGCCCAAAAAATTTCGCTAGTAAAATTTGTTTATACAATCCAGGAACGCTTATACCATTGCTCCAACGGCAAAATGTTATATCATCTAAAAACTCAAAACTTTGATGACTAAGTTGTAACTTTGCTATTATTTCTTTCCTTTTAAGAGAGCTTTTCCCTTCCAAGTTTGTCAAAATTTCTGAAAAAATCATAAGTTATAACTTCCCATTATTCATAAGATTACAATTTGTTACATATTATTTGGGTTTCGTAGGTTACACTTTACACAGACCAAAGGTTAGCACCAAAAGAAAAAGTTTTCACCTAGTTGCTAATTACCTGTTTGGAATTTATACGTAACAATTATAAATATACAATCAAGAACGAGTTAAGTTACCGATAATATCCCTCTTTAATTGCATGGATATATAACCTTAATTTAAATGAGCCAATTTACATATAGCTCTTGTATCCTGTTAAGCAAACCTAAGTCATCCATAAAAGATAAATACCATGGTGTTAACACTTACCTTCAAGTCAAAGCAACATGAGTGCCCTTAGTCGTACATATGTTGCGATCAAAAATTATTTGTTTAAAAAATATGCCCAATGTAAATTGAGCATATTAAACTTTGATTTTTATAAATTAATCATTTCTCACATATAATTAATTTACTATAAGCTGAAAGGGATGTACTTAAGCGATATCCTGAATCGGCTCTAATAAATGAAGTAGCAATAGTTCCAGCAGAACAATTTGCGGCACTTGGTGTTCGACGTAATTCACCGGTTAAACCGAAACTTTCAAATTTAGACGACTGACACAGATATCGGATTTCATCTGTTTGCCAACCTTTGGCTTTTAACTCTGCATAATGTTCAACAGTCCAATCCTCGAGTTGATTAGGTTCTGCTTTTTTATAACCATATTCATTACATTTACTTTCAACTTCATCATATTTAATGTTTGAATCCAAAACGACTTGTACGTAAGGGTCTCCACTAAATCGAACTTCAGTGGTTTTATTCTGATCATCCAATGTAATACTCAAGGTTGCCGACATACTACTTCCAAAATTGCCGCTATCCACATCATCTTGATTAAGCATCGATAACACCTTCGCTTCAGCCCAACCATCTTGATCGGTTTTTATAATGGCATGTCCTAGTGCCGGTACTGCTGAGCCGGTATAATCAATCACTCGCATATACGCATTATTGACATAAGAGGCTAACTCGACACCCGGTACTGGATCGCCATTATCATCTGTGACTCGTACTTTAAATTCGTCTACCCCCGCGACCATAGGTTGGTCATTTAAAACAGTTTCAATAGCACCCATTGTTCCGTATTTATGAGTAAAATTCACATCGGTAGTATCAGTCAATTGCACTTCATCAGGTCGCAGATAATTGCCGTAAACACTTGCCGTCATCACATCGCTAGCTTCACCAATCCAACTGATATTAACAGTGCCTTGTCCCTTGTCATCGGTGACTAACTGGTCGGTGCTTAATTTAACGGTTATACCTTCATCATCAGAACCTACGTCAATACTCTCACCTGAAATCGGGTTATCATAAGCATCTAATAATGTTGCTTGGACAACATCATCTGCCTTGGTGATTTCTTGATCATCTATCATTGTAGTAAGCGATAAATCAGCCGTAGCAGGGTCACCAACAAAACTTAACGTCGTTTGACGGTCAACATTATTGTAACGAACGTGTGTTTCGACTTTCTCCGCTTTAATATCGGTAATGATAAAATCCACCTTACCGTTATCATCGGTAATTAAAGTACTATTTTCGATTTGAGCTTGTGAATCATCGGCAACAGACACCGTTAACGGATAATCCGGTAAAGGTACATTGTTAAAGGTTAATTGCGCAATTACGTGAGCTTTATCCACACCGTTGGCAAAAATTGGCCCTAATGATGACTCTGAAGAAAGAATCGATAGGCCGCCTTCGCCTATACAAGAAACATAGTAAGGTTTAGATGAACTTGATTCGCTTACTCCAGTGCCTAAATTAACGACTCTATTTACGTCACTAGTATAAAATGGTAAGTCAGTAGGCCAACCTTGATTAGCTGGCTTAGCTTTCGCATATAAATTTTCTAGTTCATCTTCTGTCGGTAAACGACCAATTAGAGCGCAATATTTTTGTGCAGCGGCATAATCAAACGTCGCAATGGTTGAGTCTACTGAATCATAATTAGAACCAGAAACGGAGATACCTTGGCTTTGCGCTTCACTTAATGTTAGTGGCGCAAAGAAGATGTTTAAATCTAACGGAATATCGTCCCATGTTGCTTGCGAATTAGGGTCAATAACATCTATTTTAATTAGGCTGATGTCATATCCACCGTGATGGTCCGTCACCACAGCATTCACATAATAATCCCCAGGCCAATCAGCTAAAAAATCAAAGCTTTTATTTTGGAAATCCGTTGAATCAGTCAAACTGACCATCGCATTAAATGTATTAACATAAATTAATTGCCAGTCGTCGCCATAACTATTTTTCACATAGGGAGAAAGATCGATAGTCATCGATTCCATCGCATTAGCTGTATCCGGAATAATGATACTATCTTCAATATCAATACCTGATTTCGATTCTTCAGTAACAGTGACAATCACCTGACCAGCTAAAACATTACCTTCCGAATCCTTTAAACTATATAAAATTGGTTCTGTACCTAAGAAATCGTCAGCAGGTGTATATTTTATAATATTGTTATCTGCATCAATATCGACTTGTGCGTTACTGCTCGTTGGTAAAATAGCTGAATCCAATACATAATCGTCAATATTAGTAAAATCACCAACTTTCTTTAACTCTTTGGCAATATCAATTTCTAACTGCTGCTCTTGATATGCAATCATTCCAAATGGTGTTAATTCTGATTCATTAACATCCTCTGATACCACAACACGGCTAACCCCCGATGTTTTACCTGACAATTTTGTGTTCGAATCACTTGCTTGAACAAAATACTCATAATCACAAACTTTATTTTCGTCAGTCGACACAACGAAACCATAGTCATCTTGACTTAAAATATTACACCCTGGATCTGATGATAAAACATCAAGCTCACTAATATTTACCTTTGTCTCTGAAGATAATTCGACTTGATCGGTTAAATCTACACGATATTGATTACCTGTTTCTTTTTCAGCAAAACTATAACTATCTTTAGAATACGCTGTAACATATTCGATACCTTGACTTCTAGAAGATGATGTTGTTGGGCTACTATTACTATCCTGATTACAAGCGACCAATGATGATAAAATAGAAATATACAGAATAAATTTTAAAAAACCTGTCATGTATTAACTCCTTTTATTAAATATAAACCTTGAGCTAAAAATTATTAATATAGGTGCAGTAAACTGCTCATTGGTTTCAATTCCTTGAACAATTAATTTCAACGACAATTCTGATAACGCCATTTATTTCATTTAAAGGCTCCTACTAGATTTATAAAAATGCATTCTCTTTTTCACAACTTTTAAAGATTACTTAGATTTATTTAGGAAAATATATGAAGCTAAAGATCAGATAGCATCATAGCCTTACCTTTATTTAGGCGTTTAGCAATAAAAAAATTTTGTTTTATAATATGAAAAATCGCATTATTTGATATAAATTTTAGCCAATCAAACTTCTCTATATATATCAAACTAAAGTTTCCACTTTCCTTATTAACAAAGACGAGTTCACCTCCTAATGACTCCATATATTTTATAAATCGTTTATCTCTAAAGAATAAAAAAACTCTATTAACTTCACTTTTATTCAATGCAATATATGCAAGCATACAACCAAAAAGTATGATGAAATACTTGCGGCAAGAATAATAACTAACATTAACCATAACGTCATCGTCATTTATATCTAAATTAATTACATGAGATAAAAAACCTGGTTCTTGAATAAATGACACATGCGAAAGTAAAGTTTTTTCATTACCTATCGTTATTACCGTCGATTTTTTTATAGGGCAAAACCTATCAAAATTTGTAATCAAATTAGAGTATGTATTCATCTGGCGATAAAAATTATTTAGTTGTTTTTTATGTATAGAGGATTCTAATAAAGACAATGATATGACTTCATCACCCGACTCAGAAAAATAGCATTTTACTCTATGGTCACTCTCATCGAGATCATCAAAAATTCTTGAAAAAGTAGACAGCTCTTTGTTAGGTATTGGTGCTTCATCTATTAATTCAAAAAATTCTTCCATAGATAGGCCAAAAAACTTTGAAAGTAAAATTTGCTGCGACAACTCAGGTACGCTAGTGCCATTACACCAACGACAAAATTTTATTTCATCAAGAATATCAAAGCTTTCATGACTAAGTTGTAGCTTTTCTATTATCTGATCTCTTTTAAGAGGGCTTCTCCTCTCCAGTGTGGTCAACATTTCAGAAAAAGTCATATGCTATATAATCCACCATTCAAAAAGCCAGTATTTAATAATTACTCTTACACTTTTCTAGTGTTAAACATTTAAGGTGACAATGGCTAGCATCTGAAGAAAAACTTTTTATTAACATGCTAGCAACATACTTGTACATTTGGGATACATAGATGTGAGTAGTTAGCTTGGCCACGATGAATCTTTCCGCCACTAAAAACCCAAACGCCAGACATGTAAAAACACGCAATAAAGCGTTTAGTTTTAATAAGTTAAATTGAAGGTATATCAAGAGAAGCTTTGGAGCGTGCGGCGGGAATCTGTATCCCTCCCTGTTTTAGTGGCACTCTAAATTAGAGTTTTTCCTGCTTTCATGCCTTGCTAAATACTCCCAGGGAGTCAAATCATCGAGTGACTCATGAGGCGTTCATCGGTGTATTCCTTTATCCATTTTTCTGTCGGATCTCGGACTTCGCTCAGTGTTTTGAACACGTACATGTTGAGTATTTCTGTCCGGTAAGTTCGGTTAAATATCTCAATATAAGAGTTCTCCGTTGGTTTGACTGGGCGAATAAACTCCAATTCCACTGTGTTCTCTTCAGCCATTCAGCCAGAGTGATCGAGATAAATTCTGGGCCATTATCCATGTGAAGCTTACTGGGGAACCCTAGCCAGGAAATAATGCGCTCTAGCACCCTTATAATGCGTGGTGCTGGTAGATTTAAATCCACTTCAATCGCCAACACTTCACGGTTAAAATCGTCCACGACGTTAAACGTACGAAAGAGCCGACCACAGTTCAATGCGTCACTCATGAAGTCGATAGCCCAGCAACTGTTGAATGACTATGGGCACGCTGGTGGCGTTGGATCTCGTTTCGGTAGACGCTTTTTACCCTTGCGCTGTAGGTTTAACTTGAGCGAACAGTACACTCGATAGACTCGTTTATGATTCCATCGATATCCCCAACGTCTAAGTATTTTAAATAATTTGCCAAATCCGTACGCATGATACCGCTCTGCTGCCTCCTGCAACTTAGCGATGACCTCATCATCTCGGTGAGGATCTGATCGGTTGCGATAGACTGAGTCACTAATGCCAACTGCGCGGCTGGCCATTCGTAAACTGACCTGATAGTGTTTGCGAGCGTAATCGACAAGCTCGCGCTTAACCACTGGCCTTACAGCTTTTTTTCCAGAATATCTTTAACGATACGGTACTCGAGACTGAGGTCGGCAAACATTTGCTTGAGCCTCCGATTCTCATCCTCGAGTTCTTTAAGCCGTTTAACATCTAACGCTTCCATCCCACCATACTTGGACTTCCAGTTGTGTCGCATCAGAGATGCCATATTCACGACAGACTTCGTTGACTTTTCGGCCTGCTTCGACTTCCTTCAAGATTTTTACGATTTGCGTTTCAGTGTAAACGGAAAAGCTCTAATTGCTAATGACCAGTTTTTGGGGAGGGTTACAATTTGATTATATGCAAGCAATGAAAGATAAATTGATAGTCCAGAGGGACGGCGTCAATATAGTAAACGGCTTGGCTGCGTTGAGCCTGCTTTTGGTAATATCACAGTAAATAAACAGATGAACCGCTTCACAATGAGAGGAAAAGAGAAAGTAAACGCCCAATGGGCGATGTTTAGCATGCTCCACAACATAGAAAAGCTGCGAAATTACCTAAATTAGCGGGTAAAAATGCCTATCAAAGGCAAAATAGCCATTTATCCTTTCTTATCACGCTCTATTTTGCGTTACCACAATCAGGACAATTGTCACACCACAGCATTTAGCACATTATCGACAGCAAAAACTACGAGAAAATCAGGTAAAAACAGCTAAAAATAGAGAAATCCTACAGCCTCAACGCCTTGCTAAACGGAAAATAATGGTTGGCTATAATCGCGAAGCGATGGCCAACTGTTATTTTTCCGTTTAAGCAACTTGTTAACTTTAACCTGATAAATATTCAAAAACTGCTGAAGTAGCTTCATTTTTTATATACCTAGATCTTACTTTACCCACATAATAAGCTTGCTGAATTCGACTCTCTGTAGCATCGAGAACGTCCTTTATTTGAATCAAATTTATGCTTTTTAATGATTCTATCAACCAGTTAGGTAGATCTAAAAAATCTACTGACTTTGAAAGCTGCTCATTCAATGCGCTATTTATTACTGAGTCGTCAAAATCAGTAAGTGTGGGCTTAAGGCTATCGTACGCGGCATGACTTTCCCCATACTCAGTCATTCTTTTTATAGTTGTATTTTTAACAATAGGTAAACCTGTAGATACAGGTATATTTTCCAAAGAAAGCAAACAGCCAAAATTTACACTGTACCTTGTGCCTACTCGGCTTTGTGTAGCCTTTACGGCTTCTGTATGCAATGAAATAATGCCGGTATAACAAAGAAGATTTAAAGCTTTTTTAACTGCTTCAGGTGCATCTCTACTAATCCAAAAGAAGCGAGTCGATTTTTTACCTTCAGGTATATAAGCGTCATTTTTTTCTTTGGTATCTGGTAATACATAATCCTCAACAAAGTCTCGCCCCCAATCAATGAATTCAGTAAACCCAGAGTATTTATTTGACAGCAGCGTATGTTCTTCCCAAATATAGCTTTTATAAAAAGATTTAATAGTAGCATTTACATCTCTAGACGATATAGATGAAGCCTGTGTAAGTGTCTTTAAAAGAGCTCGAGGGTTTCCATTTGCTGCATAAGTTAATATAGAGAAATTCCCCATATTCTTGGCTATTTTTCCAAGAAGAATACTGTCAGCTTGCTTCTCAACAATACTCCTCATATATTCAACATACCCTACACTTGAAACATCTCTCTCTAGATATAAAAATGTAGCATCATGACTAGGTTGAAAATTATTGCCAAATGAAGTTACTCCAGGGTAGATAGCAGCATTACAATTAATGTAAGGGCTATTTATATCTCTATAAAGATTAAAAAACTGCCTCTGTTGGGCCGGTCGTAAAATATGGGCAGCCTCATCAATAAAAAAGTTAACTGATTCGATTTCTGCTTCTTCACATATATCTTCTACGGCGTCCTTAAAATCATCTATTGATGGTAAATCTCCTGAGTCAATTACATTTGAGTTATTCTTCCATGTTTGTTCAAATTCACTAATCAATTTAGTAAGATATGTTTCTTCTTCATCTTCAGTTTTCCCTCCCAATAGTGATACCGGCATTGAAATACCAAGTTTCTTTATACTTCTTAGGAAAGCGGAACACATTTTTGCTAGCATCCATTGATAAAAATCATGTTCATCAGCTAACTGGAGTACTGAACCTTCAGTAAAAGATATATATACCGGTACAATATTACTATTACCTATATCCTTTTTTAACTCTGCTTCGGCAACTCTTAGAAGGAACGATTTTCCAACACCACGACTACCTACTAATACAATTGGAGTATCTGATTTTAATTGCTCTATAATTTTGCGATCTTCTTTTGTTTCAACAAAATAATCTAAAATTTTAGACGGTTTGATCGTTTCTGTACGTATCTTAAAATTTGACATAGTTCTTCCTAACTATTGAATAGAAAATTGAATTCTTCTATTCCACCAAGTTCATCTCTAACATTATCTTCAATTTCATCCAACTCTGTACGGCTAAAATTTTTTGAAAATCGAATTGTGAGTAAAAATACAGTTATAAATTTACTTGTTTCAACAAATTCCAACCACTTATTGAGTAATAAGGGTTCGAAACTCAATTTAGCCGGCATATCAACTACCTTATTAAAATTACCATGGATATATTCAGAAGTTTCCCGATATAATTTTGACGAAAGAGTAATCATATGAACTCCTTCACCTTCTACCTCATTGTAGAATGCACGGATAAAAGTCTTTGAGAAAATGCCATTATCCTTATCAATAAGGGAGCCCCAAGAAATATCTTTAAGTCCTAACTTCCAATGCCTAAGTTCGAGTTCATTAGTTGATAGGTAGATATACCGACAAACCTGTTCTAAAAAATATCGTTGAGCAGTGAATGCATATCTATATTGTCCATTTAACGCAGCTTGAAAGCTGAACTCGTATTCTTTAATAGCACTAACAAGAATTGTTGTATCTTCTTTATTTTTTAAAATTTCATACCATACATTTAAGTCATCTATAAATTGAAACAATTCAGAAATTTTAGAAGAATTTTCAGATGAAAAAGAAGCCTCTATGATTTTAGAAAACTCATTGTTTAATTGTATAAAGTGACTTTTACTACCCTGTTCCATAAAATTTCCACTATTTGATGATTGGTAAAGTTAACGCTCTTTACACAGCATTTTCTGTTTAATTCACAGCCTACCGTAATTTCAATTTATGAACAATGTGCTTGAAATTAATTATTTTTAATTCGACATAGTTCACATAAATACACCTAATTCTACTCAGAACACCTATCATCTTCAGGTGGTTTTGTGAGCAAACAAAAACACTCTGTACTAATGACAGAGTGCAAATAATAATCTATGTTATTGTCACGCCTGCACAGTCTTTAATGACAATATAATTCGAGACTCCATAGCTGGTAGAATCCATGCTGAATCTCGAGCTAAGGGGTTGCTTAAACATTGATGCAATACACAAACTATGCCATGTGCGACTAGTAAGGCAAACTCACGCTCTTCTGGATGCTTCTCAGGAAATAACTTTGTTCGCTCACGAACTAACAAATAAATATCTTCTTCAAAAGCATCAATATCACTATGGCTCAACTGTTGGAATTTTATGCTTTCAATTACATCAAAGCATAAACTGGTACAGTGAATTGCTAAGGATGAATATTTCATACAACACCCTCCTCAGATAAAAAACGCTCAAACGCACTGCCATCTTTTCTCGTCAAGTTTGGTACATAACGAGAGTAGACGCGAAATAGCATTGTTGTTGTCGTATGCCCCATCTGATTTGCAATCCATTCTGGAGATTCACCAGACGCTAATAATAATGTCGCAAAAGTATGACGCGTTTGATATGGATTGCGTTTAGGCAGTTGTGCTTTTTCAAGCGTTGGGTACCAAACTGTTCTGGAAACGATTTGATAATTTAATGGCCCGCCCTTTCCATTAGTGAAAACAAATCTACTTTTGGTGTCAGACAACTGTTTATGCTTATATAAAGCATCAAGTACCGTATCAATTAAGCGAATGGCACGATGAGATCCAGCCGTTTTAAGACCTTTAATTTCCCCACGCACATAACTTTGATTAACTGTCAGTGTTTTATTGTTAAAATCAATATCACGCCACATCAAACCATCAATTTCGCCGGTTCTAAGGCCTGTAAAAAAACGAGTTAAATAATATGCTTGGTATTCTTTTGGTACAAATTGCAAAAAAGTATCAATTTCTTCTAAAGAAAATGGATCAACCTCAGTACGACCAACTTTTAAAGCTTTTATATTTTTCCAAGGAGAAGTAAAGTCATAACGATCAGCAGCTTCATTAAGAATCACTCTCAATGGAGTCATAATGTGATTAATACGAGATGGGCTCAACATCCCTTTTCTTCCTGGTACTTTGGCAAGTATGGAACGAAACTGCAAAATCTGACCTTTATTAATAGTGCTAATTTTTTTACTACCAAAAGCTGGCAACAAATATTTATCTAACACTCCCTTTACATCTATATAATGGCCTTTACTCCATTCAATTTTCATCTCTTCAAGCCAAACACTTGCGAACTCTTCAAATTTTGGTGAATTTGGTGCCTCAAAATAACTTTTTGCAGATTCTTTTCGATGTGCAATATTTTCAAAGCGCTTTGCCATTGAACTATTTGGAAAGTAACGAGCATAATCGAATGTATCTAATACAATCTCAGCTTCAATACGTTTTAATAGACGCTCCAATCGATTACGATTTGCTTTATTGTCCACAAGTTGAGTTTGCTCCCTGCATCGGAGCCCTTTGTATCGAAACTGTAATACTAACTTGTTATGACGTACATTTAGAACCCCCATACCATCTCCTTACAAGCCGGTTATAAGTGACTGAGTTGAAATACCATTAAGCATCTCTTCTTCAACTCTTTCCCAAATGAACAATATTTTTCTGCCACCAAATGGACGAATATAATGCAAGCCTTCAAATAAAACCGTATCTTTCAATTGTTCTCTTATCACTCTTTCGTCATATTTAATGCGTTGTGCAAGCTCAGCGGTTGTCAAATAGGTGTTATCCATAATACAATCTCCTAATGAACTTATTATCTCTCAAAAGAGCTTAATGCTCTCCTGTAGATTAAAATATAGCACTATGAATAACTATTGCAAGTCATTTTAACCTACAGGGGGGCATTTTTTACAGGAGAAGAACATTTTGAAATGCCACTTGTCACGAATTATGGGTGAAAGAAAACTAAAAATTGCCGATGTTGCGCGAGAAACAGCTATCAATAGAGGTACTATAACTCGACTATATAATGAAACAGCTACCCGAATTGAGTTAGACGTCATTGATACATTATGTGATTATTTTGATATTGAAGTGGCTGATTTATTCGAGAGAGAAAGAAAAGGTGACGAATCAAATTAATTAGAAAAACTAATCTTGAGCTGAGGATTATATCCGCTTACTTCACTTAAAAACATTTAGCCCCAAAAGATCCCAGCCGGAAAAGTTGGCCACCAAAATGGCCACGGTTTGGCCACGGTGAATCTTTCCGCCACTAAAAACCCAAACGCCAGACATGCAAAAACACGCAATAAAGCGTTTAGTTTTAATAAGTTAAATTGAAGGTATATCAAGAGAATCTTTGGAGCGTGCGGCGGGAATCGAACCCGCATCATCAGCTTGGAAGGCTGAGGTAATAGCCATTATACGACGCACGCATCAGATGTGCTCAAGTTGAGCTTTGAGATGCAGTCCCTCATCGGAACGAGTTACTATATTGCCATAAATTTGAAAAAAGAAAAGCCCTTTTATGCAGCAAAAAGTTCAATTGCGCATAATATAATCAATAACTTGGGGGGAACTTTAAATGCAAGCGATGAAGCAAATAAGTCTGCGATCTTAGTCACAAAAAAACCTAGCACAAGTCTGGCTAGGTTTCATTTATATTAACTGGCTGAACGTATCAGTTATACCAAAAGCTCGACAGTCTTTATAGATACTCGCACAGATATGCTGTATCAAGTTCAACTTTTAAATCAAACGAAGCGTCCCCTTCAACACTGAAAGATTCGCCTGAGCGATAGGTGATCCATTCTTGGCTATTTGGCAGTTTAACTGTCAGCGCACCTTTGATCACAGTCATACGTTCTGGCGCTGCAGTGCCAAAGGTATATTCCCCTTTTGCCATTACGCCAACGCTGCTGTCACCATCCTGTTGAGCAAAACCTAATGACTTTACATTGCCATCAAAGTAAGTGTTCTCTTTTATCATCCTTGTGTCCTTAAATAATATAATGTTTATTACAAGCTAATCCTCAAAATACATGACGCTCTACGTCAGATATATAAAGGATCAGAGCAACATAGATAAAAACTGCTGCAATCTAGGATGCTCAGGGTTATCAAAAAATTTATCCGGCGTCTCATCAACCAGTAGCTCGCCATCTTGCATAAATAGTACACGGTCGGCCACTTCGCGGGCAAAACCCATTTCATGCGTCACCACGACCATGGTCATGCCTTCATCAGCTAAGCTTTTCATCACTTCCAGCACTTCGCCGACCATTTCAGGATCCAGCGCAGAGGTTGGCTCATCAAACAGCATCACATGCGGTTTCATTGCCAAGGCGCGGGCAATCGCCACACGTTGCTGCTGACCACCAGATAAATGGTTTGGGTAATTACTCATGCGATCGGAGAGGCCAACTTTCGCCATTAAGGCTTTCGCTTCTTCTTCGATATCCGCTTTGGTGCGTTTCGACACCACCATAGGCGCAAGCATCACATTCTCTAATGCGCTTTTGTGCGGAAATAAATTAAAGCTTTGGAAAACCATGCCTACATGTTCACGCAAAGTATTGATATTCGTAGATTTAGCATACATATCTACGCCATCAATCACCACGCTGCCGGAGTTAATTACTTCCAGTTGGTTCAGCGCTCGCAAAAATGTTGACTTGCCTGAGCCCGACGGGCCAACAATCACTACCACTTCACCGCGGTGGATCGTTGCCGATACATCTTTTAATGCATGACAGCCGTTTGGATAGACTTTGTTGACATCCGTCGCGATGACCATAGGTTCACCTGGCGCGACTGGGATTTGAGTTGTTGAATTAGTCACTGACAGCTAACCTCTTTTCTAATGCTTGAATGCCCCAAGATAAGGTACCGGTGAGCACTAAATATAAAAGTGCGACGGTGATCCAAACTTCAAACGGTGCAAAACTACTACTCACCACTTCACGTCCCGCTTTGGTTAAATCGGTAATTGCAATCACAGAAACCAATGATGAGTCTTTGATTAAGTTAATAAATTGGCCTGCAAGCGGTGGTAGTACTCGTTTAAATGCTTGCGGCAAAATAATATGGCGCATGGCTTGAGGATAGGTCATCCCAAGCGAGCGTGAGGCTTCCATCTGCCCTTTTGGAATGGCTTGAATACCGGCGCGAATAATTTCTGCGACATAAGAAGCGGTGAACATGGACAATGCCACCACACCTGCGGTAAAGCGCTCTAAATCAAGCACAGTGCCGATAAAGAAATAAACAAGGAAGATTTGCACCAGTAGCGGCGTACCACGCACCACTTCGATATAGCTAATGGCTAATTTGCGTAGCGCGATATTGTCTGCAAGGCGCATGAGCGCGAGGATCATCCCGACCAGGACGGCAAAAAATAACGAAATGATTGACAGTTTAATTGTGACGATCACCCCTTCGCCGATACTGCCAAGTTTCCATTGCTTGCGCTGAGCGATTTCATCGCCTTCGAAAACAATGTCACCATCGCCGACCTGCAAATTCTTGTATTGGCTCAGATCAACTAAGGTCTCACCGGTTGCCGTCTCGGTCAAAATTAATTGTCCATCAGCATTGGACACCACATCGCCATCACGCGGCGCATAGATAGATTCAGGTTGGGTATCAATAATATAAGGAACGACGCGCTGCCAGTTCCATTCATAATTAATTCGTGCTGCAGAAAAGTAAATCAATGCGAATAGAGCGGCGATAATGCCCACATAGACCAAATTCCAAAACAGCTTATTGGCTTTAGGCTGCATAAAAACTCTCTTTAAAAATCATAAATCACGCAATTTGGTGAAAAGCAGATATAACAACACTCGCCTAAACTTAGACGAGTGTTTGGGAACAAATAGCGGAATTATTGGACTTTATCGAGCCAGGTTGCTGACTTAAACCACTTGTCATAAATGCGATCGTATGTGCCGTCGCCTTTAATTTGTTTCAAGTAGTTGTTCAGGAAGTTTAGGAAGTCAGGATCGCCTTGACGCACTGCAAAGCCTAGTGGTTCAAAGGTAAATGGCGTATCAAGGTGAACCACTTTGCCTTCGTGTTGCGCAGTATAGATAGCGTTAAATGGCAAATCATAGACAAATGCATCGGCTTTGCCGCCAGAAACTTCAAGCGCAGCATCAGCTGTGGTTTCAAATTGATTTTGCTTTGCTTTTGGTAGGAATTTTTCTGCCGCAACGATACCTGTTGTGCCGATTTTAGTTGCAATGGTGTACTTAGGATCGTTCAAATCACGGTAGCTTTTCACTTCATCTTTTAGCTTGTCGCTCAGTAAGATACTTTGACCGATCACCACATAAGGTTCTGTGAAGTTCACTTGCATGTTACGTTTAGCGGTAATTGTCATGCCGCCCATGATCACGTCACATTTATTAGTTAAAAGTGCAGGAATGATGCCATCCCAAGAGGTGTTGACTGGCGTAAATTTCACATCAATGGCTTTTGCCAGCATTTTGCCTAAATCGACATCAAAACCGATAAATTCGCCATTTTTTGCTTTCATTTCAAACGGCATATAGCCCGCATCAAAACAAACACGTAGCTCGCCTGATTTTGAAATATTTTGAAGGGTGGTGTCTGCAAAACTTGAAGTTGCAAAAAGCGCCGCGCATACAGCTGCGACTTTAAACGTTGTTTTCATAGTAATATCCGTATTGTTGTGTTTATTCCTTGTCGCTTCATTTGTGAGCAACATATAAAACTTATACCAAAAATATAAAGCAAATTAAATGATTATTTGAAATCAAGTTACAACTTTGAACCTTTAATTAAAACAATCAAGGGATTCAACCGATACAAAAAAGCACGATTGGACGAAAAACAACATATTGCGTAAGTTTCATCCAAAATCGTGCTTTAAATTTACAGTTTTGCTCTAAAAATAAGAACTTAGCTTATAGCGCAGCTTCAACTTTCGGCGCTAGCTCGTCTGCTGTATAAGTTGGTGAAAAACGCTCTAGCACCTTGCCATCTCGCCCAATCAAAAACTTAGTAAAGTTCCACTTAATTTCGCCGCCTTCAAACACTTGACCAAGCTCAGTCAGTTTTTCAACAAGCTGATTCGTGCCTTCATTTTGCGTATCAGTTGGCTGTTCAGATTTTAAGAATTTGTATAGTTCAATCGCATTGTCGCCGTTGACCTCAACTTTCGCAAAGTTGGTGAATGTTACGCCGTAGTTCAGCTGGCAAAACTCTGCCACACCGGCGTCATCTTCTGGCGTTTGGTTTAAGAACTGATCGCACGGAAAGCCAAGAATTTCAAGACCTTGATCTTTGTATTTTTGATATAAGGCTTCAAGACCTTCGAGCTGTGGCGTGAGGCCACATTTGGTCGCAATGTTAACAATTAAAAGCACCTTGCCTTGATAATCAGAGAGAGAAACATATTCACCTTGGGTATTGCGTACATTAAATTGATAAACGCTCATGTTCGATCCTTTCCATTGTTAAACGTGAAGACTCACTATAGCAGTAAGCTCTCCATACACACAATCAGGAATTGATAAAAAATCATTGTTTTAAATCAATAAACCCAGATACCTCATTACATTAAAACGTGACACTGATCACATTTATGAAAGATTCCCATGTAAAGCCCTGATTGTTTCGTGACCTTAGGGAGAAATGTAAGCAAAATAATATTATGTAACAAAACAATTACAAAAAGTAAGGTTTATAGAAAGAACTTTAAGTCTTTGTTTTTATTTTGTTACGCAACATGATTGGGCAATTCTTTTGTGAGCAATGTGATTATCGCGAGCGAATGCACTTGCACAATTAAAAACAACGTCACTTGGCGGCGCAATTGGCGGTCTTAGGGCTGTTTTTTGAAGCCAAAGAGTAATAACACGTCAACATTAGACTCGGTCCTTCTTCCTAGGACTATTTAATCTAAACGATAAGTTGAGACGAGAATGGATGCTTTAAATAAGAAAAAAGCATGGCGTAATGCATTAATCTTTTTTTCCATTGCCTTACTTACTGGATGTGAGAGCGCACTGCTTGATCCAAAAGGTGCGGTTGGGATGCAACAAAAAGAGCTGATCATTACCGCTTTGTTATTAATGTTAATTGTCGTGATCCCCGTGATCTTAATGACAATTTATTTTGGGTATAAGTATCGCGCGTCGAACAAAGATGCCACCTATACTCCTGAATGGTCGCACTCTACAAAAATTGAAGTCGTCGTTTGGGCTGTGCCAATCGTAATCATTGCAATTCTTGCAACCATTACTTGGCGCACCACGCATGAGCTTGAGCCGTCCAAGCCGCTTGTGCATGAAACGCCGCCAATGACAATCGAAGTGGTATCGCTTGATTGGAAATGGCTCTTCATCTATCCAGAGCAAAAGATCGCAACAGTCAACTATGTTGCGTTTCCAAAAGATGTTCCGATCGAATTTAAGATCACCTCGGATAACATCATGAATGCTTTCTTCATTCCTCAATTAGGCACACAAATTTACGCGATGGCCGGTATGGTTACTCGCCTAAACTTAATTGCCAACCACGAGGGTGATTATAAAGGTATTTCATCAAGTTATAGCGGTGATGGGTTCTCTGGAATGAAGTTTACGGCGCACGCTTTTGATACCCAAGCTGATTTTGAAAAGTGGGTTGAAGAAGCTAAGTCTAAACCTCGCAAAATCGAAAACTTTGCCGATTATGAAAAGCTTGCCGAGCCGAGTGAAAACGAGCCTGTGGCTTACTTCTCAAGTGTTCCAGATGACTTGTTCATGTCTGTGGTACATCAGTTTGAAGGTTCTTTGAATCATCACGGCGCAATGCCAGAAGGTAAAGCTATGACCCATGGTGAAAAGCCAATGGCGCATGGTGATAAAGCGATGTCAGATGACAAAGCAATGCATTCCGAGCATGGCACAACCCATGATGCACATCAAAGTCATGGCGATGCTGAGCATGCGCAAGCATTAGAAAGCAAGGAAGAATAGATTATGTTTGGACGTTTAACATTAGAATCTGTCCCTTATCATGAGCCAATTATTGTGATCACCCTCACGGCGATTGCATTGATTGGTGCAGGGCTGCTATTTGCCATTACCAAAGCGGGCAAATGGCAATATTTATGGACGGAGTGGTTTACCTCTGTCGACCATAAAAAAATTGGTTTCATGTATATCGCTGTTGCGCTTGTCATGCTTATCCGCGGCTTTGCCGATGCGGTGATGATGCGTAGTCAGCAATTGCTGTCATCTGCCGGTGAAGCCGGTTATCTGCCACAACACCATTATGATCAAATCTTTACCGCTCACGGCGTGATCATGATTTTCTTTGTCGCGATGCCGCTTATCATAGGTATGATGAACATTATCGTGCCACTGCAAATTGGTGCGCGTGATGTGGCTTTCCCGTATTTGAACAACCTTAGCTTCTGGCTATTTGTTGTCGGCGTCATTCTAACCAACCTATCTTTAGGTTTGGGTGAATTTGCGCGTACTGGTTGGCTGGCATACCCGCCACTTTCAGGGATACAAGATAGCCCCGGGGTCGGGGTCGACTACTGGATATGGGCACTCCAGATATCCGGGGTCGGGACAACCCTTTCAGGGGTAAACTTTGCGGTAACAATTTTAAAAATGCGTACCCCAAGCATGCCACTGATGAAAATGCCAGTCTTTACTTGGGCGTCACTATGTTCAAACATTTTGATCATCATTTCGTTCCCAATTTTGACCGTGACCATCGCGTTATTAACGCTTGATCGTTACTTAGGCATGCACTTCTTTACCAATGACATGGGCGGCAACATGATGATGTATGTCAACCTGATTTGGGCCTGGGGTCACCCAGAAGTGTATATCTTAGTCTTGCCTGTGTTTGGTATCTTCTCTGAAGTTGTTGCCACCTTTAGCCGTAAAAAGCTCTTTGGTTATACCTCTTTGGTTTGGGCAACAGTTGTGATCACCATTTTGGCATTCGTCGTATGGCTGCATCACTTCTTCACCATGGGTTCGGGCGCGAACGTCAACGCATTCTTTGGTATCGCCACCATGATTATTTCCATTCCAACCGGGGTGAAAATCTTCAACTGGTTATTTACCATGTATCGCGGTCGCATCGAGTTTAGCACCCCAATTCTTTGGACATTCGGTTTCCTTATCACCTTCACCATTGGTGGGATGACAGGGGTACTGCTGGCTGTGCCGGGCGCAGACTTTGTGCTTCACAACAGCTTGTTCTTGATTGCGCACTTCCATAACGTGATCATCGGTGGTGTAGTGTTTGGCTGCTTTGCAGGTTTAACTTACTGGTTCCCGAAAGCAACAGGTTTCAAACTTGATGAAACTTGGGGTAAACGCGCATTCTGGTGTTGGATCATCGGCTTCTGCCTTGCATTCATCCCGCTTTATGCACTTGGATTTATGGGTATGACGCGCCGCATCAGTCAGCACATCGACCCTGAGTTCTTCCCACTGCTCGCAACAGCTGCCTTTGGTACTTTCGTGATTGCATGTGGTGTGCTTTGCCAATTCATCCAGTTCTTCGTTAGTATCAAGAACCGTGAAGCATTGCGCGACCACACTGGAGACCCGTGGGATGCACGTACGTTTGAATGGTCAACGTCGTCGCCACCGCCGTTTTATAACTTTGCAACCTTACCAAAAGGTGATGAGTTAGATTCGTATTGGTATCAAAAACAAAGCGGTGAGTTTGACGTTAATGGTGAAAAACCACGTCCGAAATATGAACCGATTCATATGCCAAAAAATACCCCAATGGGCATGTATCTATCAGCATTTGCCTTAGCATTTGGCTTTGCGATGATTTGGTACATTTGGTGGCTTGCAGGCCTAAGCTTTGTGGCTATCGTTGCGCTTTGTATTAAGAAGAGCTTTGATGAAGATGTTGATTACTACGTCAGCGTAGAAGAAATCGAAGCGATTGAAGCAGCGCATCATGCAAAACGTGCTGAATATGCACAAAGTCTCAAACAAAAACAAGATGAAGCGGAGGCTCAGCATGGATAATCAAGCAGCAATGAGTCAAGACCTAAACCAAGCATCAGATCATGCTGATACGTATGATCATGATGCGCATCATGCACACCATATGCATGAAATTGCTGAAAACAAGAAGTTTGGGTTTTGGATTTACTTGATGAGTGACTGTATTTTGTTTGCAAGTTTATTTGCAACCTATGCAGTCCTCGCTAACGGCACAGCTGGCGGTCCTTCTGGTAAGGACATCTTTGAATTGCCGTTCGTGTTTGTGGAAACCATGTTCCTACTTGCCAGTAGTTTAACTTTTGGCATGGGCATGATTGCCTTCAAACAGCAAAACCTTGAAGGGGTTAAAAAATACTTAGGACTTACCTTTGTGTGTGGCTTTGCCTTCATCTGCATGGAAATTTATGAGTTTCATGTATTAATTGAAGAAGGCTTTGGCCCAGATCGCAGCGCGTTTTTATCTGCTTTCTTTGGTCTTGTTGCCACCCACGGCTTGCACGTGACCTTTGGTTTGATCTGGCTTGCAACTTGCTATGTTCAGCTATCAAAACAAGGTCTTACGCCAAACATGCAAATGCGTTTGTCTTGCCTAAGTTTATTCTGGCACTTCCTTGATATTATCTGGATTTGTGTGTTCACCTTTGTTTACTTAATGGGAGTTCTAGTATGAGTGATCAAAACCAAACCCATGATGTAAATGCACTTAAAGAGGATTATCTCAAGGGCTTTAAGCTCTCGATCATCCTGACAGTGATCCCTTTCTTCTTAGCGTCATTTGAATTTTTGACGCGTGAAGCAAGTATCATTCTTGTCGTTGTGTGCGCGGTGATCCAGGTCTTGGTGCATTTTGGATATTTCCTCCATATGCGCCATAAAGATCCAGAAACAGGTTGGAATAAGGTTTCGCTTGTTTTCACCGCAATTGTGGTTTTCATTATTGTCGCAGGGTCGATTTGGATCATGTGGAATATGAATCATAATATGATGATGTAACGATACTCTTCATCCTTGAAGTTGCAGAACTTCGTTAACTTTTATGATTCAACCTAGTCACATATTCTTATATGCTCCTAGGCTTGAATCATCTTGTTGCCTTGCTGCATCTCCAATGATTTTGAGTATACCCTTTCTATTTGGGTATAAATCAAGATAGTGCTTACACCGATAACCTCATGGTTTAAGCACTATCTTTCAGATTTCTTTCACCATCCATGCACAACAAATGCATCTTTGGTATAGCGACAAGCAGTACCTTTCAGGTTTACAAGGATAAAGCCAATATGCAAACGCCAGTGATACACTCCCCTCGCAAACTAAATATCGGGGCATATGTTCGCTTAACAAAACCTGGGATTATTGTCGGTAATCTCATCTCAACCCTTGCCGGAATTTTTCTTGCCGCCAAATCAAGCCCAATCACTTGGGAGCTCACCCTTTGCACCCTTGCAGGCGTGGCGCTGATCATTGCTTCTGGCTGCATGTTTAACAATATTTTTGATAAAGACATCGACGCTAAAATGGCGCGCACCGCCAACCGCCCTTTGGTGACAGGTGAAGCCAACATCGATGTAACATTTGTACTCGTCATGCTAAGCCTCTTGCTTGGCACTTGGCTCTTATATCATAACGTCAACCCAATGACCGCCGTAGTAGTCTTACTCGGTTACGTGTTTTACGTCTTTTTCTATACCATGTGGTATAAACGCAACTCAGTTTATGGCACTTTAGTTGGCAGCGTTTCAGGCGCGATCCCGCCGCTTGCGGGCTACATCGCCGTCACCAACTACATTGATATTAATGCAGCGCTTTTATTTGCCTTATTTAGCCTTTGGCAAATGCCCCACTCTTATGCAATTGCCATGTTCCGCCGCAAAGATTATCAAGAAGCCAATATCCCTGTCCTGCCACTTGTAGAAGGCATTCAAGTTGCCCGCAGTCATATGCAGGCTTATGTGGTGGTGTTCAGCCTCGTGGCTTTAGGTTTATTCTTATTTGGCGAAGCAGGCTATTCTTATTTAGCTATTTCTAGCTTGGTCTGTTTTGGCTGGCTAAAAGCAACATTTTCATCTTTTGATTCGCAAGTGGCTAAAAAAGACAATAAAACTGATCTTAATCAAGAAGATAAAGAAAACATTTGGGCGAAAAGCTCATTCAAACATTCTTTATTTGTGGTGATGGGACTTAGTTTTGCGATGGGCATTGAGTTTTTACTAGCTGGAATTTAATCCACAAGTATCAAAACAAACTCAGACTACTCCTCCCCTTTCCAAGGGGAGGTTGGGTGGGGTTAAAGCGCCAATAAAAAACCGCCACCTTCAAATGAAAGCAGCGGCTTTATCAAATCAATTCGATTTCTTCAATCTATCGCGCAAGCAAGGATTAGATACCTAGTGCTTGACCACCACCGATTTGAACAGTTTCAGCAGTGATGAATGATGCATCATCGCTTACTAGGAAAGAAATTACAGAAGCAACTTCTTCAGGTTGACCTAGGCGGCCAAGAAGAATGTTGTTTTTCCAAGAAGCGAATACTTCTGGTTTAGTTTCTTTGATTTGCTTGTGGAAAGGTGTATCGATTGTACCAGGCGATACAGCGTTTACACGGATACCAGCAGGTGCAAGTTCTTTCGCTAGTGCGCGAGTTAGAGTGTGTACAGCGCCTTTAGAAACACCGTAAATACCAGCGCCAGGGCCACCAGCATTCCAACCAGCGTTAGAAGTAAAGTTGATGATTGAAGCAGACTCTGCTTTTTTCAAGAATGGAATTGCAGCGCGAGAAACGAAGAATGCGCTGTCTAGGTTAAGAGCCATCACGAAACGGTAGAAATCAGTTGTCATTTCTTCCATTGAGCTACGACCACCAAGGCCACCAGCATTGTTCACAACTACATCTAGTTTGCCGTATTTTTCGCCGATTGCTGTGACTTGCTCAGTGACAACTGCATCGTCAGTTACGTCAAAACCATAGTATTCAGCTTCAATACCTAGCTCTTTAAGCTCAGCAACACGTACTGCGCCTTGATCATCTTCGATACCGTTAAGAACAACAGTGTAACCGTCTTGGCCTAGACGTTTAGCAACTTGAAAGCCAATACCGCCTGTTGCGCCTGTGATTAATGCTACCTTTTTAGACATTTTTATTTCCTCGTTTTTGAAAATTGCATTCCCAAGCTTGATCATATCAAAAGGACATGCGTAAACTCATACCCTGTATATCTGGGTAGATATTATTGTATGACAATTATAAGCTCTAATAATTCTATGAGAACACACTTGAGTTGTCAAATCGGCTAGAAAACACACGGATAGATATATAAAAATGCTTAAAAACTAACTAATTTATTGATATCTGAGTAGAAAATATCAAAGGATAGGTTTTTCTTAGCTATCACCACACAGGTTTTTAAATTTGCTTGAGTTAAGCTTTGCCAACTTAGACGCGTCCCTGAAAGTTGCACTAAATAAGCTTTTTGTTCCGACTTTACATAGACATAGCCTTTAAGGCGAAGTAACTCATTTTGATGCTTGCTAAGCAGCTCAGCAAATGTCTGTTTTGTGTTACAGGTAAGATCTTGAAATGTAAAAGATGATATCCCTGCGTGGGCTGTTTTGAGGATAATTTTCGCTTGGTTATTAGCTTCTATTTGTGGGACAAATAAAGCAGTGTTTTTTTGCTCTGAATGCAAGTGATAAACATTATCGTCAGAGGTGTATTCCTCTAATTTTCTTATAATCCCTGTTTGCTTAACTTGTGATTTTAAAAAATTCATCGCTTTGCGATCCATGTCTCGGATTTCCTTCGAAACACGATTCACCAACACCAGATCCGCTGCTTGGACTTGCGCAAGCCAGATATCACCAATGCTTTGATCATCTCGCCAGCGCGCCACTTGTGACACATCAACCAAGGTGGTGATCGCACTGAGCGTAAAGCCGCGTGCAAGGTGCAGCGTTTCTATAATCGTTTTGGGCTTGGCAATGCCACTAGTTTCGATGTAAACATCTTGCACCGACGCAAACCAAGGCTGCTTGGTGAGTTGAGTGAGTTCATCTGCCAAGCTGCCACGAATCGAGCAACAAATGCAGCCGTTCGAGAGTTCAATCACCTGCTGATCTTGGGCTTCAATCAAACTGAAATCTAAGTTAATTGAGCCAAAATCATTGACAATCACCAGCGAATTAGCGCCCAATTTGTTGCTTTTAATCAGTTGGTTTAAATAAGTGGTTTTGCCCGCGCCCAAAAAGCCTGTCAACACATAAACAGGCTTTGGCATTGGCAGCTTATGCGCCGCTGTCTGCATACACACACTCCCCGCCCAAGTGCGTGGCTAGCACTTTAATATCTTTAATTTCTTCACTTTCACACGTTAATGGGCACGCATCTAAGACAGCAAAGTCGGCGAATTTACCACATTCTAAGCTGCCGATAAGATGATCTAAGTGCAGGCTATAGGCTGGCGCTAGTGTCACCATTTCCAGAGCCTCCATCGCAGATACTTTTTCATATTCGCCTAAACGTACGCCATTTGGCGTGAGCCTATTCACTGCGCAACTCATTGAGAAAATAGGATCTAATGGCGTCACTGGGGCATCCGAGTGGATCGCAACCATCACCCCTTTATTTAATGCCGAGCGAAGCGGCTCCATACGTTGCGCGCGCTCATAACCCACCGTGGCGTGCAAGTGTTGATCGCCCCAATAATACAGGTGATTGGCAAAAATATTCATACAAATATTAGCATTGGCAATACGCTTAATTTGCGCGTGATTGACCAGCTGGCAATGCTGCAAAGTATGTCTATGGTTCATCCAAGGCACCATGCTGAGCGCAGATTCAATGCTTTCAATCATCAGCTGAGTGGCTTCATCACCATTGGTATGAATATGCAAGTTGATCCCCGCTTGGTGATACGCATGCACCATTTCCGTTAAAGTTTCCGGTGGCGCATTCCAAATGCCTTTGACATTTTGCGCGCTTTCGCCTTCTTTTTGAAAATACCCCGGATACATTAAACGCGCGGTGTAGCCTTGGATACTGCCATCTGTCATCAGTTTGACTGTACCAAAAAAGAGTTTATCGTTGCCCGCATCTTTTAGGCTTAATAAACGCTCCACCCCTTCTTCTGGGCGATAACTCAAGGCGCTCATTGCCGGAATAAGACGTAAACCAAACTCTGGTAAGCTCGTGACTTCTTTTAAGATTTCTACCCCCTTCGGCGTCAGCGGGTTATATAAGTCAGTTGCTGTGGTCACCCCAACGCGCGCGGCTGATTTTGCATATAAAAATAGTGCACTTGGGTCTGCTGAAGCATCAAACACATCATCATCCAGCAGTTCTAACACACGGTTCATTGTCGCCATTTCTAACAGCTCACCCGTTGCTGCGCCGTTTTCATCGACCAATACACCTTCAATACTGGTTTCTTTATCTAGCCCAGAGGCTTCAAGCATTAAGCTGTTTACCGTTAAAACGTGAAAACTTGCATGTAAAATCACGACTTTACGATCGCTCACCACGGCGTCAATATCATGACGTGAAATGCGCTGGCCTTCAAAATAAATCGGGTCAAACCCCCAAGCGAGCAGCACTTCACCTTCTGCTAATTCAGCCGAGGCCGTTTGCAAACGATCTTGAATTTGCGCCAGGTTTTTCACCCCAGTCCATAATTTGCCATCGGGCGCGGTGCGGTCAAAAAAGCCTAAATAGGTATATTTCCATACGCCACCTTCCATTGCATGGGCGTGTCCTTCGACAAAACCCGGTACTAAGACTTTGTTTTCATAGCTAGTATCAAGTTCATACTCATCCATTAAGTGCGCAACCGCTTCTTTTGGCCCAACGCTGACAATCTTGCCATCTTCACAGGCTAGGTATTGCGCTTGTGGCATGGATGGATTCATGGTGATAATTTTTTTCGCTTTGAAGATTTTTTTTGTTTGAGAAACGTTTGTTGTATTAAGCATGGCTATCCATTCCTTGTTGTGCCGTCGAAGCGGTTATTTTTTTAGGTTTAAACATTAAGAAAAGCATGATCGCTAAGGCAAATAAACTTTGCAGCACCAGCACAGTTAAGTAGAAACTTAAAGATAAAGACGGCGCAATTGGCGTGAAGATCATGAGTAACGGCAATGTCGTGATAATAATGGCAACGTTAAAGAATGCGAGTTCTTTGGCAACCAAGGTATTGAAGTTGGTATCTAGCATGCGCAGTAGCAAGAGGCCAGTACCTGTTGATCCACAGCAGCAGCCAAATGCAGTGACGGCGCGCTCAGGACCAAGTTCGCCACTGAATTTCCCAACCAGAACACAAGAGAAATACGTAACGATAGTTGTAAAAAAGGCCACAATGAGGATTGGTACTAATAAAAGACTTAACACTGAGAGCTTGATACTCATGATAGTACCTGTGACCATAAAATCGACGGACGAGCCGGTTATGCGTTTTAGGGTTTCATCATCCACTGTTTTGCAATAACCGAGTTTGTTCATGGTGCTGCGTAAAATCAGGCAGACCACAAGTCCATGTAAAAAGAATAAGTTGTAGCTAAATAAAACTTCAAGGGTGACGCCAGCAATGCTCACGCCTGCAACCACGCCTTGGATCCAAGTCAGCCAAAGGTAAGTCACCACATAGGCCACGCCAAGCAAGCCCACATGATAGGCTAACGAATCCAAGTTGGCCGAGTGCGTCACTAACTTGCCACTTGATGGGCAGTTTTCAGCTTTATACATACCGTTTAGATAATCTGTATCCATTTTGGCATCTTGGTTTGAGTTCATGCCAAGACCAAGGTAGCGACGCGCCATCGGCACACCGACTAAAAACGCGGCGATAAAGCCAAGCGAGGCATAAATGACCCCTACTTGCATCACATTGACGATGCCATATTGGCTCTCCCAAATACCACCATAAGTTAAGGCTTGACCTGGGCCTTGAGTGAAACCGTGGGCGACAATTGAGCCTAAGAAATAACTTAAAGATTGGTCGGTAAAAAAGTTATAGGCGCAAATCGCCGTGATCCCAACAATCGCTTGCAAACCTAAAGTAAAGGTCCAAGTTGCGGTCAACCACATGCCACCTTGTAAGATCCCTTGCTTTGGCGCATCAACTGGCTTTTTACGACGCAAACCGCCACATAAACACAGGGACATAAAGCTCAAGGTGAAAAAGTGAAAAGTAATTCCAAGGAAGTCTTTTGAAGTAAAAGGGACAACGCCACTCCAGTTAATCAGCGCAAAGCCGATGATCCCGCCAATCAGGCTCGATGGAATGAGGTTACGCTTAAGAAATGCGACTTTACTACGCACCAAACTACCAAGCACGAGCATAGCGGCTAAAAAAGCAAAGGCAATCACACCATGAAAGGTACTATCCATATGTCTATCTCCATGTTCAGATATTTATATTCTGTATATCTTGTAATGTTAAAATATCTATATTCTGACCAAATAGGTTAGTGCCAGTTTGTTTTTTATTATGGGTCAGTTTTTAGTGCTAATTTAATCAACTTTTATTCACTCTAAAAAATATAGGCAATATCTATGCCATTTATATTTATTAAGATACTAGCCCTTTAAATATGGAATGATTCTTGCAATGATCTTTTCATTTATATTGATTTTATAGTTTAAAATATTTTAAGCGTCATATATTGGGGCAAGTTGCACTATTTTAGGGAGAGTAAACATGGCAAGCCATCACACCTGCTTTATTGAGTTTAACAAAAACCAAAGCTTACAAGATCAAGTGCGTGCTTACTTAGTAAAGTGTATCTTAAATGGTAGTTTTCCTCAGGACAAAGCCCTGCCTTCTTGTCGTAAGCTTTCCACCCAGTTAAAAGTCTCACGTAACACGATTTCAATTGTTTATGAGAAATTATTAGACGAAGGTTATTTAATTAGTAAGCCGCGCAGTGGCTATTATTTAGCGCCCGGTTATGAAGAATTAACCCCACAGGAAATGTCACTAGAAAATAAACCTAAAGCTTCTGATTCAAATAATTCAACTGCACAAGATGCGTGCAGCGCAATAATTACCCCTAATAATGATGAGAATATTCACGCACCAAATTGGCACAAGCGTTTAAAACTTTCTACGAGTGCTTACCCGAAAATTCAAAAGCCTTCTTATTGGAGTCATTATAAATATCCATTTATTTATGGACAGCCTTCCATTGGCGAATTTCCGTTAACCCAATGGCGCGAATCTAGCCGCAAAGTGATTGCCGATGCCAAAGATCACAGCTGGCTGTGTGACAAGGTGGATAAAGATGTCGATGCCCTGATCCAACAGTTAAAAATGCGTGTTTTGCCGCAGCGTGGCATTCATGCCAGTGAGGATGAGATTTTAATCACCATCGGCTCGCAAAATGCCCTCTCATTAGTATCTTTATTACTTATGGATCAAAACACTAAAGTTGGCATCGAAAACCCGGGTTACCGTGAAGCGCACAATGTGTTTAGTTTATGTGGGGCGCAACTTATGCCGCATCAGGTCGACAGCCAAGGGTTAGTGCCCAATGAGACGACGCCAGAATGTGATTATTTTTATGTCACCCCAAGTCATCAAGCGCCAACTGGCGTGACCATGAGTGATGCACGCCGCGCCGCCCTGTTAGAGCTTGCCAATACCCAAGATAAAATCATTATCGAAGATGATTATGACTCTGAAAATAATTTGGAGTTTTTCCCAAAGCCTGCGCTTAAAGCAAAAGATAAAGAAGGGCGTGTGATTTATGTGGGCAGTTTTTCAAAGATTTTAGCGCCGGGGTTGCGCCTTGGATATATTGTGGCCTCTGAAGCCTTGATTTATGAGCTGCGTAACTTACGCCGTTTGATGTATCGCCATGTGCCAAGCCGCGTCCAAATGGAAGTCGCGCACTTTATTGCCCAAGGTTATTATGACTCCTATTTGCGCCGTTTTCGCACCCACAGCCGTGAACGTTTGGCCTTGATGCGTGAAGCGATGGATTTGTATCTACCAAATTGCCACCTACTGGCTAAAACTGAGCTGACCAATTCTTTATGGCTGCAAACTCCCAATGGCATGGACAGCCACTTTTTAGCCTCACGCGCAGCGCAACATGGGGTGTTAATCGAAACCGGACATTCGCACTTTTATCAAGCGCCAGAGAGCCAGCCCCCTATTCAAATGCCTGTCCCTAAGTCTTACTTTCGTTTAGGTTTTCATGCAATAGCGCCCGATAACATCGAAGATGGCATCAAGGCGCTGGCAAAAGCTATGGGGTAAAGCGCTCGCTTAAAGTTCCGCTAACGCTTCTTTAATGATCGCTATCCCTTTTTCGACCTCATCGGTTCGGATCACCAAAGGTGGGGTCACATGAATGCGGTTGTTGACGATAAAGGTCAGCAAGCCTTTTTGAGTTAAGCTAGCTTTTAGCTGCGCCATTTTCTCATTGCTCAGTGGGGCTTTGGTTTCGCGATCTTCCACCAACTCAACCGCCCAGAACATGCCTTTACCGCGTAAATCACCAATAAGTGGTTGCGTTTCCATCAAGGCTTTGAGCGCAGGGCCAAGCACTTGATTGCCAAGCTTATCAGCGTAATCGATAATGCCTTCTTCTTCCATAGTATCTATGGTTGCGCAAATAGCTGCCATTCCCATTGGGTGCCCAGAATAAGTCAAACCGCCCATAAACATATTGGATTTAAAGTACTCACAAATAGGCGCACTTACCATCACGCCACCTGCTGGCACATAGCCAGAGTTCACGCCTTTGGCAAAGGTCACCAAATCAGGTGTAATGTTAAAGTGCTCAAACGCAAACCAACGCCCAGTACGGCCAAAGCCAACCATGACTTCATCACAAATCAGTTGGATGCCATGTTCAGTGGCAAGTTCGCGCACCCCTTGTAGATACCCCTCTGGTGGCAGTAAGAAACCTGCTGTGCCGGGAATACTTTCTAAAATAATCGCTGCAATTGAGCTTGGGCCTTCACATTCGATGGTGCGTTTTAGGTGCGCCAGTGCGCGTTCGCATTCTTCAGCCTCTGTTGTCGCATTAAACTCGGTGCGATATAAGAAAGGATTGAAGAAATGCACATGCCCACGGCTATATTCATTTGGAATACGGCGAAAATCACCCGTTGCCGCAATTGCAGAGCCTGTATTGCCATGGTAGGAGCGATAAGCAGATAGCACCTTGTCACGGCCTGTAAACTGCCTTGCCATACGAATTGCATTTTCATTCGCATCAGCGCCAGCATTGGTGAAAAATACCTTTTTAAAGCAATCTGGTGCGTGAGATAGGATTTTTTGCGCCGCAAGGCCACGGGCTAAGTTTGCCGTCGCTGGCGCAATGGTGACTAAGCTTTGCGCTTGATCTTGAAGCGCTTTCACCACTTTTGGATGCTGATAGCCAATGTTCACATTTACAAGTTGGCTGCTAAAATCTAAATACTCTTTGCCTTCATAATCCCATAAGCGACAGCCTTGCGCGCCGGCGATCACAATCGGCGTACTTGCTTCTTGCACTGACCATGAGTGAAACACATGCTTATCTAAATCAATCACTTCTTGGTTGGTTGTGTCAACAGCACTACGCAATGCATCCGCTGCGAAACCTTCTTCTTGACTCAATGGATTAACTAAATTATTTACGCTCATTGTATTGCTCCTTGCAGTTGCGTGAATCTGACGATGACTCATTTGTTAGATTCATCTTGCAAGAGAAATAAAGTCGAGTGTTAGGGACAGTTTTCTAAAACCATTGAGCCAGTTTTAAACCTGTCATTCTGGCCTATCGCTTCCTCAAAACTGGCTCTATCGCTTCCTTGACGCTTATGATTAAGCTAGGCTCATGTTAGATATTTTTTATTTTTCAAAAAGTTTTATATTTTAAGTTGTTTTTTGCTTGTCAGTTATAGATAGTAGGTAGACTTAAATATATTTGTTGGCTTCAAGACCTAAGCACTCTTCATAGCCAAACACTTATTTAATATTTTGATATATGAGAATAAAAGGAGTTTCAAATGCCAAATATTGCATTCATCACAGGCGCAACCTCAGGGTTTGGCCGCGCAGCTGCAAAACGTTTTGCACAAGATGGTTGGTCACTAGTTTTATCTGGTCGCCGCGTTGAGCGCTTACTTGAGCTCAAAGAAAGCTTAGATGTGCCTGTGCATATTATTGAGCTTGACGTGCGTGATGATGAAGCAGTTGCCAAAGCTGTGAGCGAACTCCCTGCCGAGTTTAAAGCAATTAAAACTTTGGTGAACAATGCAGGCCTTGCCCTTGCCCCAGAGCCTGCGCAAAAGGTTGATTTAAAAGACTGGCACACCATGATTGACACCAATGTGACTGGTCTTGTCAATGTTACCCATGCCCTCTTACCAACTTTAATTGAAGTCGGCGCAGGCGCATCTATCATTAATGTGGGCTCAATTGCGGGTCAATGGCCGTATCCGGGCAGCCATGTATATGGCGCAAGCAAGGCATTTGTGCAGCAATTTAGCTATAACCTTCGCTGTGATCTACTCGGCACAGGCGTGCGCGTGACAGATATTGCGCCGGGCATCGCTGAAACAGAGTTCACCTTAGTGCGCACCAAAGGCAACCAAGAAGCATCGGATAACCTTTATAGCACCACCACGCCGCTTACCGCTGAAGACATTGCAGAGCAAATGTTCTATCTTGCAACCCTGCCTGATCACATCAATATTAACCGCTTAGAAGTCATGCCAACACGCCAAGCTTGGTCGGCATTTGCGATTGATAGAGATTAGTTTTCTTGGGGATCAATTCAAAATGCTTTATGATGGCGACAATTCTATTTAAACCACATAAAGCATTTCTATGATCCCAACTAAAAAAGCAAATGGCTTGCATCCAAATAACCCGCATTCAGGCCGTTATGACATGCAGCTGTTAGCCAAGCAAAATCCAGCCCTAAAAGAGTTTTTAGTCACGACCCCGCGTGGCGAATTATCAATTAACTTTCATGATCCGAAAGCCGTTTTGTGCTTAAACCAAGGTTTGCTGCGCACCTATTATGGGGTGCAATTTTGGCAGATCCCTGAAGGTTATTTATGCCCGCCGATCCCAGGACGCGCAGATTATATTCATCACCTTGCTGAGTTATTAACTCAAAGCGGCGCGCCAACGCAAACCGTGCGTCTGCCAACCCAAACCAATAAAAGCGCTCAACCAAAAGTGCAAATGGACGCCGCTTCACAAAAAATCCAAGTTCTAGATGTGGGCACAGGCGCCAACTGCATTTATCCAATTTTAGGCAGCCAAAGCTATGGTTGGCAGTTTGTTGGCACGGATATGAATGCGATTGCGATAAAATCGGCGAAATTTATTGTTCAAACCAACTCGAATTTAAAAAACAAAATTCAGTTTAGACTGCAAAAAAATCCAAGCAATATCTTTGCAGGCATCATCAAAAAGACTGATTTCTTTGATGTGAGCATGTGTAACCCTCCGTTTCATGAATCCCTTGAAGCGGCAGCTGCAGGCAGTCAGCGTAAGCTCAATAACCTCAATAAAGGCAAAAAAGCTAAGCCAAATAAAGAGCTGGTTTTAAACTTTGCTGGCATCAAGCAAGAGCTAAGCTATGATGGCGGTGAGATTGCCTTTCTAAATACCATGGCAGAAGAAAGTAAAGATTTTGCCCAGCAAGTGGGTTGGTTCACCAGCCTGATTTCGAAAAAAGAGAATGTGTCTTTGCTGCATCAAAACTTGCAAAAACTTGGCGCAAAACAAGTACGTGTAGTAGAAATGGCGCAAGGTCAGAAGATCAGCCGCTTTATGGCATGGAGCTTTTTCTCGAAAGCCGACTTAGCCGAGTATCTATCGCGTGAATCAATTTCAGACTAAAGCGTGCAGTTAACTCATTCATCAAGAAGGGGATAAGATTATTCCCTTTTTTTAAAAAAGCCTAGACAAACGTTTGCGCAATCGTTAATATACGCTCCCAGAATCGCGGCTAGCCAAAACGCCGCAAACACGTAAGCAATTGAATACGAAAGCTTCACATTACAGCTGATCCTGTCAGTTGGTTTTTTTATTTTCTATGAGTCACAAACTTTTAGGGAATAAAAATGAGCCAAAGTGCGGCGTTAGCCTCCACCCAAACTTCTCCTACTCAAGCCGAACCTAAATCTGCAAGCTGGCGCTTAAAAGCCTTGCTCAGTGTTGCCTTTTTAATGGCGACGACTTCTGTTGGTCCTGGCTTTATCACCCAAACGAGCGTCTTTACCACGATTTATAAAACCGACATGGCTTTCCCTGTTTTTGCCTCTATGTTTATCACTTTTGGGATTGTCATGAACCTTTGGCGCATTGTGGGCGTATCTGGTTTGCGCATTCAAGATATCGCCAACAAGGTAGCACCAGGTCTTGGCTATGTGGTGGGGATTTTACTTGCCCTTGGCGCCGTCGCGTTTAACTTTGGTAATGTCAGCGGCTCAGCGCTTGGTCTGCAAGTCTTAACCAATCTTCCAACCACTTGGGGGGCTCTGGCAACTGGCGTTTTAGGCAGTGCGATTTTTTTGATTCACAACGCTTCGGCGCGCATGGATCAAATGGCGCGCTACCTTGGCTTATTAATGATTATCTTAATTGCTTATGTTGCCTTGACCAGCCTGCCACCGATGCAAGAAACCTTAACGGCTATGGTCATGCCCTCAGATTTCTCAAGTTTACTGCTTCCTACTCTAACTATTGTTGGCGGCGCTGTTGGCGGATATTATACTGGCGCGCAACGTTTAATCGGGATTGGCTTGCAATCACAGCAAGAACTGCCAAGCATTAATAAAGCCGCTTGGATGGGAATAAGCATTGCGGTTTTAATTCGCTTCTTGCTTTTCTTTGCTATTTTAGGTGTTGTCGCAACTGGCGTGACCCTAAACGCAAAAAACCCAGCAGCCGATGCCTTTCAACATGGCGCAGGGGATTTGGGCTACTACATTTTTGGATTAGTCCTTTTTGTCGCCTCGATCACCTCTGTGGTCGGTAATTCATACATGGCGATTTCTCTAGTTAAAACCTTATTCCCTGTGATTGAGCGCAACGAAAAAGGGTTTTGTGTTGGCTTTATTCTTGTGACCAGCATTGGCACCTTGTTGATGAATATGCCAATTTTACTCTTGATGCTTGCGGGCCTTGTCAACAGCATTATCTTACCTATCGTTTTAGCGACTATGCTGATTGCAACAAAGCGCAAAGACATTGTTGGGGATTACAAACACCCGAAATTTTTAACTCTGCTTGGCGCAGCGATTGTTGTGATTATGGCTGTGGCGAGTGTGTTTAATATTGAATCCTTTATCACTAAAATGATGTAAGTGCTGACTTGCTCTGACGAGCATAAAGCGGCTTTTTCATTAAAAAGATAGCATCTAACAAAAGGTTAAGGATAAAATAAGGGTTTTGCGTTACCCTGTCCTTCTTTTGGGATTATCCTTCACCTAATTCTTAATGGATTAAATGTTAATGAATTACTTTTTTACTTATCTTAAAGGGATCGCCATGGGCGCAGCAGATGTTGTGCCGGGCGTTTCTGGCGGGACCATTGCCTTTATTACAGGCATTTACGACACGCTTTTAAACAGCATTCGCAGCATTACGCCAAAGCTTTTTGTCACTTGGAAACAAGAAGGCTTTCAAGCTGTATTAAAAGAGGTCAATGCTGGTTTTTTAATTGCTCTTTTTGGCGGTATTTTCACTAGCATTTTAACCCTTGCTAAACTGATTTCTTGGCTGCTTGAAACTCATCCGATCCCGCTTTGGTCTTTCTTCTTTGGGCTTATCATTATCTCTATCATCCATATGCTCAAACAAGTTGAAAAGCGTCATGTGTCGCGCCTTGTGACCATTGCGCTTGGGTTTGTGTTTGCTTATGTGATCACTGTGGCTAAGCCGCTGGATATGGAGCCGACGGCTATCAATACCATTTTAGCCGGCGCAATTGCAATTTGTGCGATGATCTTGCCGGGCATTTCAGGTAGTTTTATCTTGTTGCTGCTTGGTATGTATGCACCAATTTTAGGCGCGGTCAAAGGGCTAGAGCTTGGCACTTTAGGTTTATTTGCCATTGGCGCAGTGACGGGTTTGCTGTGTTTCTCGCACCTTTTATCTTGGTTATTAGAAAAGTATCGCGATTTAACTCTAACTTTTTTAATTGGTCTGATGCTCGGCACCTTGCCAAAAATCTGGCCGTGGAAAGAAACTATTAGCTGGCGCACTAATTCGCATGGTGAGCAAGTGCCACTGTTACAAAATAACCTCTCGCCGATGGAGTTTCATCAAACTACAGGTGAAGCCTCACATGTTGGCCTTGCTGTGGTCTGCATGCTTGTGGGAATGCTGATTGTTTGGGGTCTGGAGAAGGTTTCAGAGAAGTAACGCTTAGCTAAATATAGATAAATATAGACAAATAAAAATAAACGCTTTAGCAGCAATCCTTATCTAAGGAAGCGACTAAAGCGTTTTTTATTATATATACCCAAGTGACCTCAAGATGCAGGATTCAGAGCTTTCATCCAAGTTTTTAGACAAGAAAGATTTGAGAAGAAATGTAGGCACCTTTCAAACAAATCTGCCGACGTATAAAGACTTGGATGAAGCTCCCAAAGGGCGAGTTAAAATAAGCTTTATCCTACGTAAAATTGAATCGGAATAGAATTACTATGCCATCTTCAATTTGCCTTGCCTAAAGCTTATTTTATTCTCGCTGAAACTAGCATCTTGGGGTTACTTGGGTATATCACTAAAGCTTAACGAAAGCTCATTACTCATCCCACTTCGGCGCAAAACCAGGGTTTGCAAGGCGGTAGTTGCGATTAAGCGTTTTGATTTGAGCTAAGTCTTCACCATCTAATGTCACCTTATCAGCGGCAATGTTTGATTCGATATTTGCTTTTTTAGTTGATGATGGAATGGTCACATAACCCATTTGACGCTCCCAAGCGAGTACGATTTGCGCTGTGCTTGCGCCATGCTTGTCAGCAATCTTCACAATCAGGTCATCTTTTAAGACTTCACCATACACAAATGGCATATATGCCGTGACAATCACATCATTTTGCTTACAAAAATCCACTAAGCTTTGGTTTTGCAGATAAGGGTGCACTTCCACTTGGTTCGTTAAAACCTCACCTTTACCCAAAATTTCAATCGCTTGTGCAAGCTGCGCCTTGGTAAAGTTTGACACACCAATGTGCTTAGTCAGACCTAAATCTTTGGCTTTTTTCAGCTCACCTAAATACTCTTCCATTGGCGCGCCATCTTCTTGTAGTGGCCAGTGAATCAGCAATAAGTCAACATAGTCAGTTTTAAGCTTAGTTAAGCTTTCTTTGACACTATCAATAAATAATTCTTTGTTGCAGTTATCCATCCAAACTTTCGTCGTGAGGAAAATATCACCGCGCGCAACGTTTGAATCCGCAATAGCTTGACCGACGGCTTCTTCGTTGCCATAAATTTGAGCGGTATCGATATGACGAAAGCCAGCTTCAAGTGACAAGGTAACAGAATCAATGGCATCTTGGCCTTTTAAACGATAAGTACCAGCCCCTAGGTGTGGAATAAGTGTTTGCATTAGTAATTCCTTATTTTTTAATAGTTTAATTGATAAATTTAAGTCATTAACAAAGTATTATGCATGAATTAAGGCAACAATTTTACCTTGCGTTCGTTTTTGTCGGATTTGCTGCAGCGCCTCTGGAATGTCTTTAAAACCAATATGCTGGCTATGAATGCCGCGAAACACCCCTTGAACTTGCAAATCTGTCATCGCAAGACCGGCGTTTAAGATAGAATCACGCCCTGCTTTGCCATGCCCGTGCCCTGCGCCCAAGCTTAAGTGATGCACTGTCAGGCCACGCAAAAATGCGTTGGAATAACTTGTAGGGTTAGCGGTTTGCACCAATTCAAGCATTTGCCCATCAAAGCTCAGCACATCTGCGCACACTTGTTCCTGCTCACCACCAACACAATCAAAGGCTTTGCTGACGCCTTGCCCTTCGGTAATATCTAAAATTGTTTCGACAACATTTTGGGCGTGATAATCAATCACATGCGTCGCGCCAAGGCTGCGTACATAATCGGCCTTTGCACTTGAACAGGTAGTAATAATATTGCGCACTTTTAAAGCTTTCGCAATCGCAATCGCATAACTGCCCACGCCACCTGCGCCGCCGGCAATAAACAAAGTATCTTCGGAATGAATCGCCAATTTATCCACCAAGGCGCGGTATGCCGTCCAACCCGCGCATGGGGTTGCCGCCAGTTCAAGATCAGATAAAAACTCAGGCGCAGCAATCAATGTGCGGCTATCATGCACCGCCATTTGCGCAAAACCGCCATGTTGACGCTTCATATTGCCATGATACACAACGCGATCGCCAAGTGCCCAGCCAGTGACTTTTTCACCCATGGCAAGGATTTCGCCGCACACATCCAAACCGCCCACAAAGTTATCATCCATATCTGGAATACTACTGTGCCAAAAGTTAATTTTGCTATCAACAGGGTTTAAGCCCACAGCATTCACTTTCACTAAAACGTCATACTCAGTTTCAAGTTGTGGCGTTGGAATATTCTCGATTTGAAATGAATCTTTCTCTTTATGGTAGGTCACGGCTTGGATCATCATTGGCTCCTCTATACATCTTCATGATGTGAGTATCTGGTTATTTTTGTTTGCTTAAGACTAGAATATGCCTTTCATCCCAATAAATAAAATTATGATTTGTTTTTGTTATGATAAAATTTTATTATATCAAGCATAGATTTTATCCGCCTTTAGCGACCATTATTATGAAAGAACTCAACTTAAATCCAACTTGGCTCAAAACCTTTAAAACCTTGGTCGATTTGGGCCACTTTACTCAAACCGCAAAAGCCCTGCATATGACCCAACCGGGCGTGACCCAACATATTCAAAAGCTTGAACATGCGTGTGGCCATGACTTATTGTTTCGTGAAAATAAAAGCTTCTCGTTGACCGAGCAAGGGCGTATTTTATATCAATTTGCCAAGACTCAGCAGCAAGCGCATATTGATCTAAACCAAGCGTTAAACTTTGATGATATGGAAAGTGGGCGCTGCGTGTTGGCTTGTTCTGGCTCGCTGTCATTAGCAATTTTCCCTGACTTTATCGCGCATCAGCTAAAATATCCAAACTTACAAATTGAATTGGAATCCGCGCCAAATAAAAACATATTAAAAGCAATAGAAGCCGATGACTTAGATGTGGGCGTGGTGACATCCAAACCCGATGCGGGACGCTTTGAGATAGAAAAGATTGGTGAAGAAAGCCTTGCGATGATTTTGCCTCAATCTGCCATCTCCAAGCGCATGAGCCCAGAAAATTTAATCAAACTTGGCATGGTGCGCCATCCTGACGCTGATCATTATTTAAATCTGTATCTAAGCCATCATAAAGATCTCGCGAACTTGCATCCAAGTGATATTCCAACCCGTTGTTATATCAACCAATTGCAACAAATTTTAATGCCCGTGGCACAAGGCATTGGCTTCACTGTACTGCCGCGGATCTCGTATGAGCTGTCACCGTTAAAAGAAATGCTGTATATGCCAAATGATCAGCAAAAGATAGGTGAGAGTCTCTATTTAGTCACTAAGCGTCACCGCAAGCTGCCGAAACGCTTTATGCCATTAATAGAGATGATTAAAGCCAAGGTAAACCCAAACTAAGCTTGCCCGGCTGATTTTTGCGCCATTTTATGTTTATACATTGCCTCATCAGCCAGATGCAACACATCATCTAAGATCATCTTTTTGTTGCGATCAAACGAGTGCCCAACCGAGCACTGGATCACAAGTTGCAAATCTGGCTGGGTTCTGGATTGAAAATCAAGTTGTGTGAGCTTTTGCAGTACCGGCATTAGCGCTTCACCATCTTGATGTGAGATCCCCACAAACTCATCTCCACCAATGCGGTAGACCTTACCCGGCCAGCGTTTGCGTAGCCTGCGACTAAAGAATTTTAAGACTTCATCGCCGATTTCATGGCCATACGTATCATTGATATATTTAAAATTATTTAAATCAAAATACGCCAAGCTGGTTTGCGCATCGATGCCATATTTATACTTATGATATAAACCGCGGCGGTTATAAAGGCCAGATAGACGATCGAGAATAGATTGACGATATAACCAAAAGGCGACAAGGGATAAGCCGACAACAATCACAACCAATAAGACTTTGACTTTAAACATATAATGCTTTCTTTGATTAACAAATGTTTGCCAGTCAGGTTCAAGGTTATATTGGCTAGTAATAGATTTAATATCCATCATATTAATCGCGCGGCTAAACAAATAACTTAAATGCTCGCCAAGTTCAGTTCGAGGAAATGCATAGGCAATATTTGACGTATTAAACTCACCAATCATTTCATCTTTGGTAATGTCAGTCAGGCCTGAGGTGGAGATCAAAAGCTCATTATACATTTGCTGATCGCTAATAATATAATCTACCTCACCACTTTCTAGTGCATGGAGCAAACTCTCTCGATCTTCGTATTTTGTGATGTCTTTATTTGGCAATAACTTCGCCATAAGAAAATCATAGTAATCTTCACTAACCACGCCAACCCGTTCCACCACAAGCTCAGTCACGTTACGATAAACATCGGGCTTAAACCCTTTACGCTTGAGTACCACGGCCACAGACTGATAAAAGGCTTGTGAAAAATACAGCTCTTTTTCACGCTCACGAGTGACCATAGTTGGCGCTAAGATATCAATTTGGCCCGATTTTAGCTCCTTTAGCATATCCGGCCAACGCTCATTATTATGACTGACGATCTCACATTCCAAAGCTAAAATATCACAAGCCTCTTGGATGATATCAACACTGATCCCAGAGACATTGCCAGCTTTGTCATATTCAGAATAATGCGGCAAGTTTTCAAACTTAATCTTCAATGGGCGATCCAGGTTGACCCCTTCACGGCTTGCCAGCGTACGTAAAAAATCAACCCGTACTTGATGGCTAAATTCTTCCATGGTTTGACTGATCAAGCCTTGAATTTCTGCGGTATGAATAAATTCTTCAATTTTGTCGAGTACAGCTTTATTCTCAGCTTTGGCTGTTGCAATACTCACCGGCATAATCGGCAAAAGATCATTGAGTAGACGCCCTTCTAAATTGGCGTTGATATACGAGCGTATACGCGTCATCGAATCAATCACAGCATCCACACGGTTAGACTGAATCATCTCAATGCCTTCTTTGGCCGTATGATAATTTACAATCTCCACATTCGGGAAACGTCTGGCAACCCAGTCATTAAAAATGGAGCCATAATCAATCCCAATACGATGAATTTTAGTAATATCAAAGTCTTTTTCAGGCTGAGTATATAAGTGATCGTATTCGATATTTGTCGGCTGGGAGATATAGAAGTCTTTGGCGCGCGCTTTGGTGTAGGTAAAATTTGAAATAAAATCAATTTGTTGGTTCTTGGTCGCTTTAAATAAGTCATCAAAGCTCTCAAATTGCACATAATCTACTTCAAAGTTTAAGTATTCTGCTGCGGAATCAAACATTTCACGCGTCATTAAATCATCAGCAAGAATGCCAACCGTATAAATTTTAGCGTTTTCTGATTGCGTTTTATCGCGTGCGATCGCATCAGAGATATCTTCACTGGCGTAACTTAAAGGTAAGGCGGCGCAAAATAGCAAGCTGATGCAAAGAAACACCCAAATAGCGCGGATACAATTCGATAACACGTTCCATCTTCCCTTTTATTAATAACTTAGTGCTGCGCAGCTAAATTCTGATGATAATCACGCTTATATTCATACATAGCTTGGTCGGCGATATGCAAAGCGGCATCTATTTTCATATTATGCTCACGTTCACGAGACACCCCAAACGATAAACTCACCTCAATGCCTGCGCTCACATCAAGCTTGCGGTAGTGGGTAAAGCTTGCGAGCTTTGAAAGCACCTTTTCTAACTCAGCTGGTGGGATATTTGCCATCAATACAAACTCATCGCCACCAATCCGAAATGCAGGGCCTGGCCAATGTTTCATAATTAAACGTGCCACTTGTTTCAATACCGCGTCGCCCACTTCATGGCCATAAGTATCGTTAATTTGTTTGAATCGATTCACGTCTAAATAGACAATAGTTTTCTTTTTATCTATACCTAAGCGATAGCGGCGATATAAGCCACGACGGTTTTTAAGCTTAGTCAAATTATCTGTCATTGATTGGCGATAAAGAATAAATGAAATGCCAAATAAACCTATGATAATAATCGCCAGTAGTAAGCGTATTTTGGTCGAAAATTCATTCTCTGAGGCTAGAAATTCATGCCAATCCGGCTTTGCATCATATTTATGCACAATCGGCGCAATATCAATAATTTTCATTGCACGATCAAAGAAATAACCTAAAAGTTTACCTTGCTCAGTATGCGGAAATCCAAAGGTTAGATTCGATTGATAAAAAGTCCCAATCAGCTCATCTTTTTGCAGTTCTAAATTGCCCTTGGTATCACGCAAGACTTGGTTAAAGTAAGCATTGGTCAAGACGATATAGTCGACCTGATCATTTAACAGTTTTTGAATCAAACCCGCGCGCGAATCGCTGCGCACTAAAATCTTATTTGGCAATAGCTCACTAAAAAGACGATCATAAAAATCATCATTCACTACACCAATGCGCTCAACAATAAGCTCTGAAACATTACGATAAGTATTTGGTTTATATCCGGTACGCTTGACTAAGATGCCACCAGATAAATAAAATGAATGGCTAAAGTAAATTGAATCGTGGAGCTTTTCTGAATAGGTCAGTGGCCCTAAAACATCAATCTTATCATCCAATAAGTCTTGATACATGGCTGACCATGGCTCCTGGGGCGTACTCACCACTTGGCATGGCACATCTAAAATCTGACAAACTTCTTTTAAAATATCAGCCGCAATGCCTTCTATTTGTCCATTGTCTTGGTATTCACTAAATTGCAGCAAGTTTTCAAGTTTAACTTTCAAAACAGATGAGGTATCTAACTGACTGATTTTGAGCTCATAGCGTAAGGCATCTACACGTACGGTGCGCTGATATTCTTCTACCGCTTCGCGTAAACGTTTTTGAATCGCGGCGGTATGAATAAATTCGACCATTTCTTGCATCAGGGATTGGTTTTTGCCTTTCGTTGTTGCCAGTCCAACCGGCTTAATCGGCAACATGTCATTAAGCATGTATGAATCTAAACCATTTTCGACCATAGCTCTTAACTGAGTGATCGAGTCCACTATGCCATCAATTTTACCCGCATTTAGTAATTGCACCGCTTCTGCTGGTGAATAGAAGTCCACCAACTTTAAATTGGGGTAACGCGTCTCAAGATATTCTTTAAAGATAGTGCCCTTACTGATCCCTATACTATGAATATGATCAAACGAGAATTTCTCTTGAAAGCTCGGTTTCGTATAAAGGTAGGTATATTCGATATTTGTCGGTTCACTGATATCGACGACTTGGGCACGCTCATCGGAATAAGTAAAATTACCGGTAAAATCGATTTTTCCCGTTGAAATATCATTAATTAAGCGGGTGAAATCATCATAAAAAACATATTCCAGATCTAAATTAAACTGCTTGCCTAATAAATCAAATAAATATGCGGTCACGACATCGCCATTGCGCACGCCGACATAATACTTTCTTATCGCGTGTGGGTGATCATGTGAGGGGATATAGGAATTGCCGGCATCCACTTGGAGCGTTTGTTCAGCTCTAAGCTTGACTTGAGAATGAAAATAAGTGTCATCGCCTGTTGGAATAGGATCAACAGATGACACCTTGCCGCCCGCATCATTTAGCAGGTCTTCAGTAGTTGGATGCGCAAAACTTGCAGTGCTGCCACACATCACAAATAGGATAAGGGTGATCAGCTGCAAGAAAAAGCGGCATCTGTGCACGACAAATAGTGTCATAGCTTTAGAATATGAAAATTGAGCTGTGTCCATACTTCCATTACAAAATAAAATTGATTAATACCCTTTAATATTTTGGGACATATATTAAATAACGCATCCTTGTGTTTCTTTTCCAAGCTATTAACAATTAATTTGTGGGTATTCTTGGTTAAGCTTAAGGCCAGCTATACTATCACTTTTAAGATAATTATTGCAGCAAGTTTTATAACTATTTCTATCGAGATCAAATCTATACTTGAATTTAAGTTATTCTTTTTACATAAACTTTCTTGTACCCTTATATCTGTCTAATATAAAGATCATAAACTGCAAACTATGTTATAAAATATCGTTCACAACCAAAAAGAAGGTTTTATCATGCCGCAACTAAAACATTTAACTGAGCAAAATAGGTTTTTAGTCGAAGTCGCACCCGATATGTGGGCGCATATGGATTATCAGCCAGAAGGCAATATATTGCATGTGACCCATACATTCGTCCCCAACGAACTACGTGGTCAAGGCTGCGGTAAGGTCTTGATGGAAACCTGTTTAAAAGAGATTGAAGCGCAGGGATTGAAAGTGCACCCCATTTGTAGCTATGTGGTGCACTATATGAACCGCAGTAAAGACTGGCAGCATTTATTAGCCTAAAGCTAGGCTTGTAAGGAGCCTGAAGCAAAGATATCTGCTTGTGCATCAATTGTTTGCATCTGCTTTAAATAATAAATCACGCAATCAGCCATTGAGGCATTGGTGACGAGCGATTGCTGCATATTTAAAATCGCGTCATAACCCTCTTTGCCTTTCATCGTGTAAGCCGACGAGCTGCCCCAGTATAGCTTATCGGCTTGGATGCTTTGCCATTGGCCTTGCGCATCTTGTATTTTTAAATCCAGAATACGCTCGCCCATCGGCGCATCCGCTTGATAGGTATACTTTAAACGGTATGAATAAGGATAGCTGCCCGAACCTGTACCAACCACTCCATTATTGAGCGCATTATTAATCGCCCCTTCGAGAATCGCTGCGATGTGCTTGCCTTGGATCTGATAAATACCAATGGGTACCAGAAACGGCACTAACTTGCCGGCAATATCCCCTGTGGTGATCGGCCCTGCCGGCATCGACGCGCGCACCCCGCCAGCATTATGAATAGCAAAATCAAGCGCATGACCAAGGGATTGCATTTTCCAGTAAAAAGCTTCGACAACCATAGGTGCAAGCTCGCTGGGCCCCTTTTCATCTGGAATACGCACATGGCGCATCGCTTTATCAAAATAACCGACTTTTTGGTTTTGTTTCTCACGTACTTTAGGCAGGTAATCTTGCGCTAGCAGTGCTTGAATTGCCGGATCTTTGACGCACACTTGCACACGTGGGTGCTCGGCCAAATAACGACTGACTAAGGCATGTTGCGTATCTTGATAAGTACTTTGCAGTGAGGCATCCAAACACACTCGACGACCAATTAGTAACTCGTTTGTGCCTTCAAATTCAATCACTTTACCATTTTGATCAAAGCTAATGTGGCAATGCCCAAGGGCTTGTGCGTGAAAGCCAGCTTGCACCACATAAGAGCCATTTGGGTTGTCCTGCGTTTGCACCAAAACGCCATAATCATCTTCGTCTTTATTTAAGCCTAAATCGCTAAAATCACCTTGTAAACGATGCGAGTGACCGCCAACAATAACCCCTATACCGGCCACTTGGCTGGCTAAGTAAAGATCTGCTTCATATCCTAAATGACTGAGTAAAATGATATTTTTTATCCCTTGCGCCTGGATTTGGGCCACCGTATTTTTCGCTACCATGAGCGCATTTTCAAACGGAGTATCCGGATCTGGGTTTGAAATCTCTGCCATTTGATCAATAGATAGGCCAAAAATAGCTACGGGAGCACCTTGGGTTTGCTTGACGATATAACTTGCGGTTTGGGTTTGCGGCAAAAATGGATACAAGGCTTGGCTATCACCAACGCGCCAAGTTTTGCTTTGATCTTCTTCGCTGACGTTCCAGTTGCCGGCAAGCAATGGGAAATTGATTTTAGGTAAAAATTTAGCCACAAGCTCATTGCCCATGTCTAACTCATGGTTGCCCAGCACCATGGCATCAAGGTTGAGCGCATTAAGTAAATCGGCGTTGGCGCGACCTTTAAATAGCGAGAAATATAAGGTGCCTTGAAAGCAGTCCCCTGCATGTAAAAATAAAAAGTCACGCTGCGCTGCTTTAGCTTGATTTGCTAAGACTTTAGCTCTGGTTGCGATGCGCGCAAAACCGCCCACACTAACAAAAGGCTTAAGCTGCTTGTGATTAATAGTTAAATCGAATTCAAGCGCTGTCGGCTCAAAATAAGAATGGGTGTCATTGATGTGTGCAAGTGTTAGCTTGGTGCACGTTGAGGACTGCGAGTTATCCGCAGAAGTGTTTTCTAAATTCATGTTTCGTTTCGTCCCTTGCGCGCTTCATGATGCCAGATTTTCGTCACTGGCAGCGCTTTCTATTTCATCTTCTTTGTCTTTATCACCATATACTAAAGTAAATGACAACTTAATGACAGGGATAGAAATTTTTGCGCGCAATAAAAGCAAATCATGAATTCACATAGGGTCAAATTTTTGGAGTAAGATGTTAACTGCGCTGAAATAAATGTCATAAAAAACGCCTATACTCAAAATAATTGAATAATAATGAGAGGTTATATGCAGCTAGAACGGATTGAAATTGCAGGTTTTCGTGGGATCCAGCGACTCTCTTTAAGCCTTGAGCGCTTAACCACCTTAATTGGTGAAAACACTTGGGGCAAATCGTCACTCTTAGATGCGCTTGAAATTGCGCTGCCCAATCATCAAGAACTCTATCAATTTAAGCTTCAAGATTTTCATTTAGACTATGTCTTAAGCCAGCCGCAAACCCAGTCAATTCAAATCATTACCCGTTGGCGTACGCAAACAAAAGGTGAGGAAAATATTGGCCGCTACCGAAAACTAAGGCCAGTTTGGCTAGATGTGTCTGGCAGTGATGATAAAGAGCTGATTTATCAAGTCAGTGCCACCCGTGATCAGCACAATAAAATCACCACCCATTACCAGTTTTTAAATCAAGCTGGCGATATTTTACAACTGCATCAAAGTGAAAAACTCGCCCTTGAGCTCGCATCCTTACACCCTGTGTTGCGCATGCGCGATGCCAGACGCTTACACCTTGATGGGCAAGCAGATGAAGAAATCCCTGAAGCTGTCTATCGCGAGGTCGATACGCGTCGTGCTCAATCTCGTAATCAAAGTGAATATGAAGCAAAAATACAAAAACGTATTCAAAATACATATCGGCGTTTAAATGCCGCCCCTGGGCATGTCAATAAAGGTGAAATCAAAAGTAGCCTGCGCGCGATGCAGCATTTAATCGAGCATTATTTTTCCTATAAACCGCAAAAACGTCATGGTAAGCACAATCGGCGCGATGGCCTGTTTCAGTCCAATTTAAATGATCAACATACTTTGCTTACCATGATCAAAGAAAGTAAGAATACTCAAAGCAAGCTCATGCTGATGGGGTTGATGCAAGCCTATATTCAAGCCAAAGGCAACACGCCGCTGCGTAAAGTCTCGCGCCCGATTTTGATTTTAGAAGATCCTGAAGGCCGTCTTCATCCAACTAACTTATTAAAATCGTGGGAATTATTACAACTTATCCCGATGCAAAAAATCCTCACGACTAACTCTGGCGTGCTACTTAGCGCTGTGCCTTTGTCATCGATTCGCCGCTTGGTTCGCCAGTCTGATCGCACCCAAGCCCTCCCTATCCCGAAAAATTTATTATCTAAAGATGAAATTCGCCGCGTCAGTTTTCATATTCGCTTTCATCGCTCAAATGCCTTTTTTGCTCGCTGCTGGCTTTTAGTTGAGGGCGAAACCGAAGTATGGCTGTTCAATGAGTTAGCACGAATTTGTGGCTACAACCTTGCTGCAGAAGGCGTTCAAATCATCGAATTTGCGCAATCTGGCTTAAAATCCTTAATCAAAGTCGCCAAGGCCTTGCACATTGATTGGCATGTGGTGTCGGATGGCGACCCTGCAGGTAAAAAATACTCACACACGGTGCGCAGTCTGCTTGGCACAGATCAAGAGCGTCACAGGTTAACTGAGCTGCCCGATCGCGACATTGAACATTTCTTATATAACAACGGCTTTGAAGCCTTTTATCGTGACTTGGTGAAAATCCCGATGGATCACCCGATTCCGGCGAAAAAAATCCTCGCTCGGGTGCTCAAAAAACATGCGAAGCCGGATGTCGCACTCGGCATCGTCAAACATTGTGAGGAGCAAGGGATCGAGAGTATTCCAATTTTGATCCGCTGGATTTTAAAGCGGGTGTTGACCATGGCAAATGGCAATACCTAAACTAAAGTTTAATTTTGACATAAAATTTACATACACTTGTATAAAATTGACGAATAACAATAAATCAGACCAATGGATCGATTAAAGTAGAGATGCTTTGTTACGTTCATGGAATTTATATGTTTTTTGCTAGCATTTTTATCTTGATAGCGCTGATTTTAGTTGGAAGTTACTTTTATCAAGCAAACCCTATTTCGGCTCGCCATCTTTTGATTGGTGGGCTTTTTTGCGCACTTGTGACCCTGACTATGTATCGTATTTTAGGGACGACTGATTATTCAACCCAAGTGCTCACTGCGCCACCAAGTAGCAAAGCAACGAGCTCAGATTTTTCTAGCCGCAACCCTTTTGCGCATGAAGATCCAAAGGCAAAAAATTCATTGTCTGAATACATCACAGATATGCAACAAGCTGTTATCGATGATACTGAAAACGGTGAAAAATGGTATGCGCTCGGCAATGCCTATATGTATGCCAATCAATTTGAAAATGCGGATGTTGCTTTTTCTTACGCACAACGCTTAGCCGCAGTCCCAGAGCCGAACATTTTAGCTGCGCGCGCCACAGCGTTATATTATGCCGAAGGCCAACGCCTGAGCCTTACAGCAGAAAAAATGCTCAAAGAAGCGTTACAGCTTGACCCTGAAAATACCGCAGCTTTGATGCTAAAAGCCTCTGATCACTTTCTAAATGCAGAATACCGTCATGCGATGTTGATTTGGCAGCTCATTTTAGACTCTGAAAAAGAAGATATTGATCGCGTTGCCGTGATCACTGCTATTCACCAAGCGCAAAATTTGTGTCAATGTAGTTTAACTAACTAACACCATTGTATCCAAGGTGGCAAAGGATATGCCAAAGACACACCCAGCACAAACATCCTCATCCCATTCATCCGAGTATTCAGCACCCATTATCCAAGCGCTACAAGCCATTGTTGGCGCATCCTCTATTCTGACTCAAGACAGCCAAACAAGTTATTTTCGCAGTGGTTTTCGTTCAGGCTCGGGCAGTGCGCTCGCAGTTGTCTTTCCTAAAACTTTAGTTGAGCAGTGGCAAGTCATTAACACCTGCGCGGCGCACTCTTGCATTATCATCATGCAAGCGGCCAAAACAGGGCTGACCGAAGGATCTGCGCCAAGCGGAAATGATTATGATCGCCCTGTCGTCATTGTAAATATCACTAAAATCAAGCAAATCCATTTAATTAATGATGGCAAGCAAGCCATTTGCCTGCCCGGTGCAAGTTTGCATCAACTCGAAAAAACGCTCAAAGCAGTTGGACGAGCGCCGCACTCTGTGATCGGCTCATCAACGCTTGGCGCAACTGTGGTTGGCGGCATTGCCAATAACTCTGGTGGCGCTTTGGTGAAACGCGGCCCCGCCTACACTGAGCAAGCTTTGTTTGCGCAGATCACGAAAGAGGGCCATGTTGAGCTTGTCAATCATTTGGGGATCCAAAACTTAGGTGACACGCCTGAGGCGATTCTAAACCAAGTGGAGCAAGGTAAGTTCAGCCCAGCGCAGATTTTAACTGAAGATAAAATGGCCTCGGATAGAGAATATAGCGCGCGAGTGCGGGATGTTAATTCGGATATCCCAGCGCGCTTTAATGCTGACCCAAGACGTTTGTATGAGGCAAGCGGCTGCGCCGGAAAACTCGGCGTCTTTGCCGTGCGTGTCGATACTTACCCGATTCCAGAAAAAGAGCAAGTTTTCTACCTTGGCACCAATGATCCCCAAGCCCTGACTGCGCTTAGACGCGATATTTTAACTCAGTTTGAGAACTTGCCTGAGCTGGGTGAATATATGCATAAGGATATTTTTGATCTGACCACTCAGTACGGAAAAGATACCTTTTTAACCATAGATAAGCTTGGCACGGATAACTTGCCACAATTTTTTTCACTCAAAGCTAAGATTGAAAATAAGCTCAAGCAGCTGCCATTTACTTCGCCGCACTTGATTGATTCAAGTCTTTATTATCTTGCGAAATGCTTCCCCAATCACTTACCTAAATCTTTGCTCGATTATGCGCAAAACTATGAACATCATTTGATTTTAAAAATGAGCGATGATGGCATAGAAGAAGCTAAAACCTATTTAGAGAAATGGAAAGCCAAGCACACGGGCAGTGATTATTTTGCCTGCAGTCCAAGTGAAGCCAAAAAAGCCCTCTTGCATCGCTTTGCGGCAGCCGGCGCAGCAATCCGCTATCAAACTATCCATCAAAACAAAACCGAAGAAATTTTAGCGCTGGATATTGCCTTGCGCCGAAATGATCTAAACTGGGTAGAAAACTTGCCGTCTGAAATTACTCAAAATCTAATCAAGCCTTTGTATTACGGTCACTTTTTTTGCTATGTATTCCATCAAGATTACATCTTTAAAAAAGGCACAGATGTCAGCAAGATGAAAAAACTCATGCTTGAACATTTAAATCAACGCGGCGCTAAATACCCTGCCGAGCATAATGTGGGTCACTTATATGAAGCCGAAAATACATTGCAAGAATTTTATCACGCGCTTGATCCGACCAATACATTTAACCCGGGCATCGGCAAGATGAGCAAATATAAACGTAACTGTGGCTGCTGCGGCTAAGTCGCACTGACGTTACTCTTCCCCCTTGAAGCGGTCACACTATGTCGACCGCTTCTTTCTTTTCAATTCTTTGTGAAAGCATCCTGTCTATTTAGATTTAAAATTAAACTTTTCAGATTTTAACTGTCTTACATTTTGTTACATTTAAAAATTTAATCCTAAAGTTTCTCACGTCACTTAATGTGCTTAATTGTTAAAAGGCGGTTTCATGTTCCATACATTTTTCCCTAAACCTAAGCTTTTCTTTTTAAGCTTTGTGCTTTGGTCTTTGTCTTGTGTGTTGGTTTGGTATGCAGATGTGAGCGCGCTTGCGCCACAATTTGGTTTCACTGTTAATGCTTGGTTGTATACCTACATGGCAATTTGCTACGCAATTTTCGTTGCCATCTGGATGAGAGTTGGCGGTCAAAAATGGGCAAAATGGTCTGTGCTTGGCTCGGCTGTGATCGTCTTTATTACTTGGTTTCAAGTGGAAGTCAGCGTCATGCTTAACGAGTGGTATGGAGATTTTTATAACCTGATCCAAGATGCGCTCGGCAAACCCAACAGCATTTCGATAGATAAGTTTTATGGCGAACTTTCCACCGTGATGATTTTACTCATGGTCGCGATTCTAGTCGCCGTTTTAAATGCGTTTTTTGTCAGTCATTATGTGTTTCGCTGGCGCACCGCGATGACAAATTATTACACCGCAAAATGGGAAAGTGTCAGACACATCGAAGGCGCATCACAGAGGATCCAAGAAGACACCATGCGTTTTGCAAGCATTGTGGAAAATTTAGGCGTGAAGTTTTTACAATCTATCATGACCTTGATGGCTTTTTTGCCGATTTTATGGGGACTTTCAGGTTATGTGACCCACTTGCCTTGGTTTGGTGAAGTGCCACAAGCGTTGGTTTTTGTTGCCATTTTATGGTCTATTTTTGGCACTGTATTGCTTGGCGTCGCAGGGGTAAAATTGCCCGGTCTAGAGTTTAATAATCAAAAAGTTGAAGCAGCATACCGCAAAGAGTTGGTCTATGGAGAGGATCATCAAGATAGAGCGCAGCCATTGACCTTACAAGATCTTTATGCAAATGTTAGGCGCAATTACTTCAAGCTTTACCTGCATTATGTCTACTTTAACGTCGTGCGCTATGGCTATTTACAGTTCAGTACTTTTATTCCTTTTATCGCACTTGGCCCATCAATTGTTGCCGGCGCGTTTACTTTAGGTATTATGCAAAGGATCATGAATGCTTTTGGTCAGGTTTCCGACTCTTTCCAATATCTCGTGAATTCATGGACAACCATTGTTGAACTACTTTCTATCTACAAACGTTTGCATGCTTTTGAGAGTGCTTTTAAAACCAATGAAAGCCTCCAAACACAAAGGCTATAACCAAATACTTTGATAAAAGCGGCGTCGTGGCGGCTCAATATAGGGTATACAAGAAAACCATAAGGACATATAAAACATGAAGCGACACTCCGCTATTTTCTTCACGGCGCTTGCCTTGATTGCTTTTGCAGCCAACTCAGTGCTGGGACGCTTAGCCTTAACCGATACTGCGCTGAGCGCGACGGACTTTACCGCAATTCGCTTAGCAAGTGGCGCTGTGATGCTGGCCGTCTTAGTCTGGCTGCGCATGGCGTTAAGCGCTTCTTCTACGCCAACTTCATCGCTGCAAGCAAGCGCAAGTGCGCCAGACGCTCCTCTAAAAAAAGCTTGGCACAAGCAAGGGTCGTGGCTGGCAAGTGGTTATCTTGGGGTTTATGCCCTGACCTTTTCGATTGCTTATTTAAGCTTAGACACAGGCACGGGCGCACTGATATTATTTGCCGCAGTGCAACTTGGCTTAATTGGCTATCGCCTTGCCAAAGGCAACCCACTGTCAAAACAAGAAACTCTCGGCGTGCTCATCGCTTTTGCAGGCTTTGTGTATTTAATGTTGCCAACATTAAGCACCCCGTCTTGGATAGGCTTAGTGCTTATGAGTGTTTCTGGCCTTGCATGGGCAGGTTATACGGTTTTGGGCGCGAACTGCGCTGATCCTCTTGCCCACACCGCAGCAAACTTTGTCCGCACCTTGCCTTTTGCTTTGGTTTTACTCGCCTTTATTGACCTGCACAGCTTAACCTTTTATAGCCTAAGTTTAAGCATTGCTGCGGGCGCTATCACCTCCGGCCTTGGCTATGCGATCTGGTATTTAGCCTTGCGTAATCTCACCGCGACGAGCGCTGGCGTGTTGCAGTTATTGGTGCCTGTGCTCGCAGCAATCGGTGGCTTTATCTTTGCCGCAGAATCTCCTGATCCGCATTTTTATATAGCGCTCGTTGGGATTCTAGGTGGGATTTATTTGGTGCTGAAGGGAAGAAAGTAAGCTTTCATTCGCTTTTTTATTGCAAAAGTCTTGCATGAGCAAAAGCCACAATGCCTTCTTAAACAAAAGTATCACTACGTTGTTATTGATTCATCTTATTTACTTAGTTTGATTATCAAGTTATTCTTTTATCAATTAACTTGATAATCAAGGTATTTAAAATGACTGATCCCAATCTAAAAATTTGCCCGCAGCAACACCAACTCAATCACACCAACCACCAAGGTGAAAAGCGAACCCTATATGTTCTCGCGTTTACCATAGTCATGATGGTGATTGAGATTGTTGCTGGCAGCGTATATGGCTCAATGGCTCTGCTTGCCGATGGTTGGCACATGAGTACCCACGCCGCCGCTTTTATGATCACTTTATTCACCTATCGCTACGCGCGTAAACATGCCAACAGCACGAAATTTTCTTTTGGTACCGGCAAAGTCGGCGCGCTGGGCGGTTTTAGTAGCGCCATCGCGTTAACCTTAGTCGCACTTATCATGTTGGTCGAGTCTTTGCAACGCTTTTGGACGCCACATGAAATCCATTTTAATGAAGCTATTTTTGTTGCTTGTCTGGGCCTTGCAGTGAACCTTGTGAGTGCGTATTTACTTAAAGATGATCATCACCATCATCACGGGCATGATCATGGCCATGCGCACCATCACGACCATCACCTTCACCATAAGCATGAACATGAACATGAACATGAACATGAAGAAAATCATACACACTATCACGAAGAAAAAGCTCAGCAACATCAAGATCATAATTTAAAAGCAGCTTATATGCATGTGCTCGCCGATGCCCTCACGTCAGTACTCGCGATCGTCGCTTTATTTGCCGCCAAGTTTTGGGGATGGAACTGGCTTGATACCATGATGGGAATTGTTGGCGCTGTGATCATTACAAAATGGTCGATTGGCTTAATCAAGCAGACAAGCCCAATCTTACTTGATGCCAGTCTTGATGAAGATTATTTAACCGACATGGTCACCAGCATTAAAAATGATGATGAAAACAACCAGATCCATGATTTACATGTATGGAAAATCAGTAGCGATCACTACGCCGCGATGCTGACGATTCAATCTGCGCAAAATAAACCGGCTGAATATTACCGACAATTGCTAACCAAGTTTGATAAAATCGAGCACTTGACGATAGAGGTTCAATCCTAAATTCGATGTCCACAGATTTGCAGGTGTAACATGACTCAGAAAACAACCAATCTTAATCATGAAATAATTGAATTTTATGATAAATTTTCTGCTTGGGAACACAAGGTTGTCAAAGGAAAAGCATTTAGCTTAGCCCAAATTCATACCATCGAAGTATTAGGTGCTCACGGCCCGATGCGGATGAAAGCTTTATCAGATAAACTTGGGATCACAACCGGCACCTTAACCGTTCAGGTGGATAAACTCGTCGCCGCTAATATTATCGCGCGCCAGCCCCATGAAACGGATCGCCGCTCAATTGTGGTGACACTCACCAAGACAGGTGAATCTTTATACCAAGAGCATAATGATTTGCACCTTGAGATGATGCAACAAATCACTAAGGATTTATCGGCTGAGCAAAAAGCTTTATTGCTTGAATGTTTAGCCTCGATGAATCGTAATTTTGAGGATCTGTAAGCTTATCGACATAGACTTATTAAGATTTAAGAAAGATAAATAGGTTAAGTAAGATAAATAGGTTAAGTAAGATAAATAAAAATGGCAGTGAAACCCGCTTCACTGCCATTTTTGTGTCTATTTACTCGTTTTCACAAGCGATTAGTCTTTCACTATCTCGCCACAGCGTTCAGCCTTGCTTGGGCGATGCCAAACACACTTTCAACTGGGTAGTTTTGCGCCAGATCGGCCTCACCAACACTTTTACCCGTAAAGAGCTCAATCGCCTCACGCACATGATCAATCGCATAAATATGGAAGTTGCCTTGTTTCACCGCATCCACAATATCCGAGCGCAGCATCAAATTCTGCACATTCGAGCGTGGGATGATCACCCCTTGGGTGGATTGACGGCCCATGATTTTACAGACATCAAAAAAGCCTTCGATTTTTTCATTCACGCCGCCAATCGGCTGAGCCTGACCAAATTGGTTCATCGAGCCGGTGATCGCTAGATCTTGACGCAAGCCAATGCCAGAGAAAGCTGACACAATCGCGCAAACTTCTGCCATCGAGGCACTGTCGCCGTCCACACCGCCATAGTTTTGCTCGAAGGTGATGTTAGTGGTCAGCGGGATACGTGCACTTTTGCCAAAAACGGAAGCTAAATAAGCCGATAAAATCATCACGCCTTTTGAGTGAATGCTGCCACTTAAATCCACGCTACGTTCAATATCTAATATATCCCCGTCGCCATAAGCTGTGGTCGCGGTGATCCGATTCGGCGCGCCAAAGCTATAATCACTGGTGGCGAGCACAGACAGCGCATTTACTTGCCCCACAGACTCACCTTTGGTGGCAATCAAGGTGGTGCCGCGTTTAAAGCTTTCGAGCACATGATCTTGCAAGCGGTTGACGCGCAAACGTTGATCACTCAAGGCTTGCTCAACATGACTTAAACGGATCATATTTGAGTTAGCACGCTTGGCGGCATAGTTAGCTTCACGCAGCAGGTTGGCAATATTTGCCGAGTGCAAAGACAACTTGTTTTGATCCCCAGCAATGCGCGCACTTTGCTCGATGATCCGCGCAATCGCTTTTTTATCGCAATGCAGCAAGTTATTGTCATGGATCATGCTCGACATCAAACGAATATAACTCTCCTCTGATTCTTTGGTGCGGCTTTGCTCATCTTCAAAATCAGCGGTGACGCGAAATAGCTCAGAAAACTCGGCATCATAATGTTGCAGCAATTGATAAGTGCGATAATCACCAAATAAGATGATTTTCACATCTAGCGGAATGGCTTCGGGATCAAGCGAAACAGCGCCGGTTAAGGTGACTTCTTTTTCGAGCGAAGCAAGGCTTAGTTGGCGCGCACGCAAGGCACGTTTCAAGCCATCCCAAACATAGGGACGTTCGAGCACCTTGATTGCATCCATCAAGAGCACGCCGCCATTGGCTTTGTGCAAACTGCCTGCGCGGATCAATGAAAAGTCAGTAAAAACCGTGCCTTTTAAGGTTGCAGTCTCAATTGAGCCAAACAAACTATGATAATTCGGGTTATCTTCAACAATAATTGGGTAAGTATTTTGCGCATTATTGACCAATACATTGATCATATAACGACGCGGCAGACGCCCTTCCATCGACGCGAGTGACATTTCATTGGCATCACTTGATTCTTGCAAAAATAAATCGACATTTTCGACAATATCTTTTTGCATCGCATCCAAGTGCGCTTTTATTTCAGGGTATGGTTTGTATTGTTTTTTCAGATCTTTTATCGCATGACGCAAGACTTCAAGCGTGGTTTCATCGTTAAGCTTTTTGATCTTATCGGTATAAGTTTCTTCCCATTCGGTCAGTTGGCGCACCATCTTACGCAAGTCAATTTCCAGAGCATCGATTGCATCTTCAAACGCTTTTTGCTCACTCATAGGCAACGCATCAAAGCTATCTTCAGTGTGCAAGTTTTCCTCATCAATCATGGCGACAAATTGATAATCCCCTTGCGGTGTGATCGTTAAGCTGATGTTTTTCTCACGCGCTTTTTTGCCAACCGTGTCTAAAGCACTTTGCTGCTTTTGCGCCATCTGCGCTTTAAGTTTATCCGCACGGCTAAAATAGACTTCGTTATCAAATGCAAGCGGCAAAGCTTTGAGGAGTTTGGAGAGGAGCTTTTCAATATCTTGACGAAATGCTTTGCCAAGGCCGGCTTCAAGCTTCAACACATTTGGGGTGCGCACATCTTCAAAATTTGACACGTAACACCAATCATAAAGTGCCATGTCTTCGGGTTGATTTTGATTTAAATAGCGCAAAATCATGGTGCGTTTGCCAAGGCCGTTTTGACCTGAGGCATAAATGTTATAGCCTTTATCCCTGATTGACATCGCAAACTCAACCGCTTTTTGCGCGCGCTCTTGCCCCATAATAATATCGATCGGCGCCACATCCTTGGTCGATTTAAAGGAGAGATCACTAAGATCGGCGATTTTATACAGCGCATCAAATTCAAGTGAAGTAATCGGCATAAGCATTTCCATATATGTATGATATTGTTTTCTCTACTTTAGTATGAAAACAGTGACATTGTCGTGATCAAAATGGCATGCTGCGCTCAAGCGATTAATTTTTAATCAAAAACAAGCCCTTTTAGCTGATCAAATCCTTAAACCAATCCCATACACCAAATGAAAAGTTATGGAAAATATCAATTCCAAGTGCGGATTTGACGATATAAAGGAAAAATACTACAAAGCTAAACAGTACAGAGACGCTAAGTAAGCTTAAAATACTAAAAAAGATAATCGCAGGAATAGAGTCTTGATCGCGACGCTGGCGTCGATCTCGACCAAATAAGAACAAGAGGTAATAACGCTTACTAAAAAATGGGAACGTCAGGCGCCAATCAATTTTATGTGTGCTTAAGCCGTGCGAAGCCAATAGCGCTCGGTTAATACTCTTTTTTTGCTCTGGCGTTAAGCTATCTTTGCAATCATCGTCTAATGAACGATAAAAACGTTCGATTTCCTGAGGTGTCTCTGTGTTACGTTTCGTCAAAATAGGCTTCTTTTTATTATTTTATTTAAGACTGCACAATAAAACAAAAAAAGGGACCTTTCACAAGTAAAAGCCCCTCAATTTTCGTCAAAATACGGTTATTTAACTAACTGACGATAGACTTGCATGGTTTGCCTAGCAATTAATGACCAATCATATTTAGCTAAATAAGTTTGATAATCCACTGGTGTCGCATGCTCAAAAGCCGTTAGTTTTTGCGCCAATTGCTCACAATCCCCCACTGGGAAATAAACCTCAGCGTCCAGTCCGACTTCGGTGTTGGCTGGAATATCACTGACCATAGCAGGTAAACCGTATGACATCGCCTCAAGCAATGCAATCGGCAAGCCTTCATGATAAGACGGCATCACAAAGAGCCCCGCTTGGCTGAAAACGCTCTGCAGAGCTTGGGCTTTTAAGAAACCAGTCAGCACCACGCCTTCCACTTCTGCGGCTTGTTTTTTCAAACTTTCACTGTATTCACTTGGATGATCGCTATCACCCACCAACACAAGTTTTTTACTCACGCCTGAAGCTTGATAAGCTTTAATCAAATCATGAAAACCCTTTTCTTCCACGAAGCGCCCAACCGCAACAATGTACTCACCTTTTTGAAGATGAAATTGCGACAGATGCGATTGAATCTCGACTTCATCGATTGGCGCTGCAGGCAACACGCCATTGTGAATCAAGTGGGCATCAAATCTATCATGCTTTTGTTTGATAATATCGTTAATTACTTCTGAGATAACAATCACTTCAGACGCATAATTGACCGCTAGTTTTTCACCTAACATAAGGATTTTCTTCGCAAAACCACCCCATTTTTGACGGTCATAATCTGGTCCATGGTGAGTAAAGACGACTTTTTTACCTAAAAGACGCAGCAGCGGCGTGACTAAACCAGGACCGATGGCATGCACATGCACGATTTTAGAACCATCAAACAAGGTACTAAGCGCTGCTAAGGTCGAATGAATAATCGCTTCCAAAGATTGTTTTTTGGGCGTCCAAACTGCGCGCGTATTCACACCTTTATATTGAGATTTTTTATAATCGACATAAGGACTACGCGCAATGACGCAGATATCAATTTCATCATTAAATTGCGCTTTGACTTCTGGATATAAGTGTTGGCAATGGGTTTCGACCCCGCCTAAAACATTTGGGATCCCACGAGTACCAAGTACACTGAGCTTAAAGGGAGTAACTTTAGGCGCATGATGGACATCCACATTCGCTTTCGCTTCACCTTTTGGTGTTACCCCAAGGCTTTGATAAACATCAAGTAATCTTTGCTTATGAACACTCAATGAATACACATCACGCAAACGCTGACGCGCATTTTGACCGAGAGTTTGTGCCAATTTAGCCTCAAGCGAAAGCCTATCCATCGCATTTGCCAAGGATTGTGAATTGCCGGCTTCAAAAAGTAAGCCTTCTTGCTCATGGCGTACTTGTTCAGGAATACCACCAATTTTTGCGCCAATGACAGGCTTACCATAAGCCATGGCTTCAAGCACAGACATTGAGCAGTTCTCATACCATTGTGATGGCACAACCACGGCGCGCGCCTTCGCGATTAAATCAATCAGAGCCTGCCCTTGCTGAAAGCCAACAAACTCAGCATTTTGGTACTTAGCTTCTAGTTCTTCTTGCAAAGGGCCTGTGCCGACAATTTTAAGCGGCAGCGGACTTTTCATTCGCTGATGTGCTTCCAGTAAACTTGGCACCCCTTTTTCATCGCTCAAACGCCCAACATAGACGAAGTAACCCTCATCGATAATCTCGCCTTGCGCGAGGTTTTCATCAATTCCATTGACGATCACTTCAAGGCGATTTTTCGGTAGTTTTTGCTGAATTTTATTCGCAAGAAACTGACTTGGCGCCACAATTGCATCAAGTTTATAGTAGTTTTTCTTAAAATCTTGATAAAAAGCTTCAAGGGAAAGCAGTAAGCTTTTGCTAGTTGAGCCTTCTTGGCATTTATTTTTAAATGCATTCCAATTTGAACCCGTCAAACAGTCTTCACACACATGTTCATTGCGATACATGGTGTAATTTGGACAAGCAATTTTGTAATCATGCGCAGTTAAAACGGTTTTACAACCAAAGTCTTGCGCGATTTTAATAATAGAAGGCGTGAGTTGGTGATAAATATTATGAAAATGTACCAAATCCGGCTTTTCTTTTTGCAGTAGCGCCTTAAACTTTTGACACGCCTCATCATTATGAATAAAGTTTTTCGCTGTCTTAAATTTTGCGATGACACCAGAGTCTTGATAATAATCGACATTTTCAACAAAGTAGTCGCTGTATGCTGACTCAAAGTTCTTTTCATGCGCCATCGAGAACTCAAGCACTTCAAAGCCGAGTGATTGGAGCATCTCTCTTTCTTGGAAATAAACGGTTTCAGCGCCGCCTTTATTATAGAAAAACTTATTTACCAGTAATATTTTCATCATCTTGCCCAACTTCTTAATTTTTATATTTATTTAGTTACTTCTTGTGCATTTGGCGCTGTTTTTGGATCTTTTTGTGTCATACACAAACCGCGCAATAAACCACATGAGAAAACAGTTAAGTTCAAAACACTTAAGCTGCCACTTTTTAAAGATTTATTCTGATAGGATTTGAATGCCCAAAATGCAATCCCGGGCAATAAACTCAGCCAAAACAGACCAAAGTGCCCGATCATCAGTGACAATAAAAATGCCGCTGCAACACCGACAAGGTAAAGGCTAAATGCAGCTAAGGTTTTGACCGTTTTTAAGCTATCAATAAAGTACTCGCTTCCCCATGCACTGCGCAAAAGCTCTCCTGGTCCACATAAGTACTTACTCTTCCAGCGGCGTTTTAATAGCTCGAAAGTCGATAAGGTGTAGGAGCTATGAAAGAAATATGGCACATCCAAGCGATGCAATTTAAAACCCGCTTTAGTCAAGCGAATGCCAAGCTCAGCTTCTTCAAACGCATGCAGATTTTGGTTGGTTAAATAACCTATGCTATCAATTGCGCTGCGACGATATAAGCCACCACCGCTTAAATGCGAGACATCGCCAAGCGGGTAGATTTCATTGATTCGCTGCTTGCGTGATTCAAACTCGTAATTGTGCGCATCATCCATTTCAACGCGCCCAGCCACGCCAGCATAGTCTTGATGCGCCTCTAAAAAACTTAAGCCAGCTTCGACAAACCCTTGTTCTAGCTGCATATCACCATCAAGTAAAAGTAAATACTCGCCTTGACTATACACATAACCGAGTTGGTGCCCGACGCCGCAGCAGCGATCCGCTTCTTGGGTTAAGCTGACAACTTTTGCGCCAAGTTCAAGCGCTATCTGCTGAGTTTTATCGGTTGACAGGCTATCAGCAACAATGACCTCATGTGACACCTCAGAAAGATGGGTGCGAATGCTTTCAATCGTCGCTGCAATCCCATCTTCTTCGTTTAAGGTTTTAATGATCACAGAGACCAAAGGAGTACTTGCTTGGCTATCACAAGAAGCAAGCGCTTCTGGGTGTAGATCGTTATCTGTCATGGCGTGAACCTCGCGCACAAAAATTAAATTAAATTAGAACTAACGCGCTGCTGCGTAATTCATCACGGACTTTCTGATCACCAAGGCGCAGCCAAGGGTCAAATAAAAAATAAATTGCAGCATAGGCGTTAGCATCAAAATCTGGCTATACGGCAAACTTAATAAACAGGCGACACCAAAAGCGCGAAAAGCAGCTTGATAGCTCACCAACTCTATATCTGCTCTATCTAAATCTTCTCGGTTTAACAATGCTTTTGGCTTAGATATTTTTAATATATAAATCACTAAAGTCATAAAAAAGATGGTGCCGACTATCCCCACTTCCCACAGCAACATACTCAAAGATGTGGAGTCCAAAAGCACGTTTAAGACAATATTTAAAAAGCCTGGTGCAACCGAGCTACCATGGTTAGTTGAATTCAATCCATAACCAAATAGCACCCCTGTCATGCCATATAAATCACTGTTATTAAGCCAGAAAAATATTGTCGTCATCCGCCCAAGCTCTCCGGATTCCATAATATAATTAGGGTCAAAGATATAGCTTAGTGAGTCCAAAAAGATATCCAAGGGGCTCTTGGTTGGATCTGTGCCAAACGCTGAGGCGTAGCCAGCTGCAAGCACCATGATCGCAATGCTTATCAAAGCAAAACTACCAACAGCTATCATCAAGAGCACCTTGATATCCATCCCCTTCATGCCTTTGATATAACTCGGTGAAAGCCAAACCACAGCTAAGAGCATTGGCGAGAGTAAAATCACAAACTTAATCTCCCCCAGCACGCATAAGGCAAAGCCAATCGAAACATGGATAATCATCGACTTTAAGCTCACCACACCATGCTTGAACCCTGAAACTTTCAAGAGCATGATCAGTAAGCAAAAAAGACCCATTGCAGCCGTGTTACCGCCTCCGAGTGGATCCCCACCAAAGGTGCCGACGACTGAATCCCATTTTTCAAATTCACCTTTAAATGCAACGCGTCTTGGCACCATCACCAACACTTGAAAGATGATCACCGGCAGTTGGACATAAAAAATCCAATCAAAGAGTTTGACCAAACGATAAATCTGCGACTCACGGCAAAAACCAAGCAGCAAACACAAAAGCACTAGCGATAGCGCAAGCTCGTTTTTCATTCCAACAATCGTGATTAAGACGCCACTTTGCAGCAAGGTGCTGGCTAGGACCATGCCAAAAAAGCCTAAAAATAAGGCAAGCGTCATGACTTCTTGGCTATCTAAATTTAAGCCTTCATAGCGAGTTTGCATAACTAGCAGCAAAGACATGGCACAAGCGAGTAAAAACGGCAACCAAAGCACCGCACCTATCCCAGTAAAATACTGCACTAAACCACAAAAAACCAAAGTGGTTAGTGCGTAAACCTGTAGATAGAGACCTGTGTTAAGTTGCAACAAATTCATGCGTTTGGCTCTATCTCACCTGATTTCATGCTTTGCGCGCGTCTGGTTACTCTTAGATAAATAAAGCTGTAACGGACAAATGACAAACAAGCGTATAAAAGTACCGCCATGCCATAATCTGGATAGAAATATGGGAAGGCGACAAAGGCAATTAAAACCACTAATAACTGCTCAAGTTGGATCTGCAAAAAGTAACGTGGAGAGCCGAATACCAACTCAATCACTGTCAGTGGGCAAATCGCTAATGCAGGGAATAAATACGGCAGCATATAACGTGAGGTTGGAATTGAATCCACCCATTCAGGGCTCATAAATGGTAACTTAATGACCAATGGATAGAAGATGAAGACACCAGCCGTTGCAATCACACCAAGGCTAAATAGGAGCCAGCGGACTTTTTGAAATTCAGGGTAATTAAAGCGATTGTTGCGAAAATCAATCGACCACTTGGAGAAAATAGAATTACGCACGGCATTGCCGACAACGGTAATTGGCGACAAGCAAAAACGATGGACAACCGCAAAATAACCGGCCACCACAGGTGAGAACCAAAAGTTCACCAAAATAGTTGGCAAGTTAATGTTCGCCATTGCGAGAACTTCAGCGCTACCAACCCCTGAGATATAACCAAGATTTTGTTTAAAAAAGCCTATAATTTGGCGCGGCGCAAAGTCTGAGAGTGAAAACTTTCGCCAGCTTAGCGAGTAGTTTAACCAAAGACCAATAAGCACTAGCATTGCCAGTGACCAAAGCCAATAGAAGAGCGCCATACTTGTGGTCGCAAATAAAAGCCCAAAAACGAGAATCGAGACACTCAAACGTTGCAATGCGAGCTGTTTCATTTGCCCATCTCGTAATAAAATATTTTCTGAGATTAAAACTAAAGCATGCGTAAACGTAAGCAAGATCAAAACGATAGGGTCTCTATCGAAAATTAATGCTGCAATATAGCCATAAATCACCGCCATCACAGCGCTTTGTACAAAACAGTAGGCAATGTTACCAAAGAGCTTCTCTTCAGATTGCTTAGGTATTAATAGCTGGGTCGCAAAGGTACAAACTTGCGCCCCAATGATCACAATACTAAAGGTTAAGGCATAAATACCGACATCAGCCATGCCATATTTATGTGAGACGAGCCAAATCGAAATCGCTCCAATCACTTGGGTGATAATCGAAGAGCCAGCTATGGTCGTAATATTTTTAAGAAGACTCATCTTATTGCCCTTTTTGTTTAGATTTAAAGCTAAAGCGCTTTTTTCTTTGCTTTTCTTTTGGTTTGGCTTGCTTAGATTTGACAGACTTTTTGCGGCCTAAAAAACCAGTTTGTTCACCTGAAATTAAAGTCTTACCTTCTTCACTTTCAATGTCTTCGGTTTTGACTTGATTGAGTACACCACCGATTAACTCAATTGAATTTTCATCAAAGGCTGCAATGGCCTTCTTGATTGCCGGCGCACCTAAATAATCGGCTTTAACCACAAAGATACCGGCATCTGCATGCTGACTTGCAAGCAATGCATCTTTGTATTGCGAGGTTTCAGGTAAATCTAGCAAGATACGTGGATATTTTTGTCTCAGAAGCGTTAGTAAATCTTCAAATGCTTGTGATGCAAACACGACCAAAGGCGAGTCCGCAAACTGACCTAATGGCAGAACATCTAATCGCTCTGTACGTGAAAGGAGTAAATCTTCCAACGCCATGCTGCCATCAAGTAGCTGTGATACCCCTTGTGTGGCTTCCAAGGCGCTCGAAACCCCTTCGCTATGACGCATATCTAAATCAATCAACAAAGTTTTTTCTTCACGCGCAAAACTTTGTGCGATTAGATAAGCGACACTTGAACGCCCTTCTTGCGTCCCACAAGACAGCACAGGGATCATCTGCCAAGAGAAGTTTTGACCTAAGGCTGTGCCTCGCTGCTTTTCAAGCAATAGAATATTTGAGCGGATCCCATGTACCAATTCAGCTTTATCCGCTTCTTGGATCAAAGCTTCCACGCCATAAACAATATCATCTGCTTGCCAATTAAATTTAATCAGCTCACCAAGCGGGGTTAAACCTAAACGGCTTTCGATTTGGCTTAAGGTTTGGATCCGGTTATTAAGTGCCGCTTTGATAATTAAAGCCACCACACAGAAGATAGCCGTCAACATCACCACCATAATATTAAATAAGCCTTTGTTTGGCTTTGATGGCTTCTCGGCTGGATGCGCGGGATCGTATAAAACTGCATCCGGCTCTTGATATTTACTGGTTAATTCCAACTCTTGGCTACGGGTGTATAAGCGTTTATATAAGTTCTGCGTTTCTTCTAAATCTGTGTTGAGATCATCATATTTATCACGCTTTAAAACAAGCTTTCGCCAAACCTCTTTTTGCTCTTCAAGTTGCTGTTTATATTGATTTTCTTTTTCTAACGCCGACTGATATTTTTTGTACAAACCCGTGCGTAATTCACGTAACACAAGGTTAGTTTGATCATTAATCGCCTGAATTTGCGCTTTGATCTCTAGGATTTTTTTATGTTTAGGGCCATAACGCTTGCTCAAGTCATACAGCTCTTTGCGCGCAGTGATAAGCGCAATACGCAAGTCTTGTATTTGCGCATGGTTTGAGATCTCGGTTGAAGTGATCACCTCAGATAAAGGTTTGCCAAGCAACTCACTCACCACATCATATTCTGTTTTATATTGAATGCGGCGATCTCTCGCATCGGCGAGTTTGTTTGTCACAATTCCTAATGTCTCAGTTTCAAAGCCATCAATGCCGCGAAAGGTAAGTAAACCTTCATTATCAATCAGCTTTTGAATCCCAGCTTTTTTCGCAATAATATCCGCTTTAAGCTCATTCATGCGTCGTTGGTTCCACGCTTGAGCCTCACGGGTTTTGGCTGTTTTTTGATCGCGCGTATAATCGATAAAGGCTTGTGCAACCCCATTGGAAATGGTTACAGCCATATTTCTATCTGCGGACTCATATGAGACATATGCGAGCTGTGTTAAGCGCACGCCTGTGATGGTTAAGTTTTTATTTACTTCTTTCACCGCAGCATCTAAACGTGCTTGCTGGCGCTCGGCAGAGATTTTTCCTTCCACCTCTTTGGCTGATTCCCCTTCGCCATTAAAGTCTGGATTCTTATCTAAACCTAAGTCCAATACAGCGCGTTCTAAAATGATGCGCGTATTCATCAAAGTAAACTGAGTTTCAAAATACTCATTACGGGTAGAGTCAAACCCATCAATTTTATCTATATCCGTGGCATTATCAGATTGCGCTTTTAAAAGAACGGTCGCCGTCGAGACATATTTTGGGGTTAAGCCTTTGATCATTGGGTAGCAAAGCGCCGCCACGATGGCTGTGATTAATATCACTTTCCACCAGTGGCGCTTAAACTCTTTGATAAAGCGAGTAAAATCAATGGTCGACTCCACCCGTTTGCCTTTTTCAACTAAGCCTAGTTGCTTCGCCTGTGCATCAACACCAGAGGACGACTCAGGCGACGATGTTGAATTATTTTTTGTCATTAAAACCATCTTAGAAAAAACTCATTTCAACAGTGACTACATCTCCTGGCTGAACGATTTGCTCAAGCGAGACATCTTTTAACAGCTCACCAGTACGTGACACACGCAGGTTGATACCATCACGGTCCGCGCGATCGGTATAGCCTCCTGCCACAGCAAGCGCTTTGCGCACTGTCATGCCCGGCTGATATGGATAACTTGCTGGATCTTCCACTTCGCCCGAGACAAAAATATGGCGAAACTCTTCAACGCTCACGCGCACATCAGGGTTGATTAAATAGTCGCCACGTAACCGATTTTCGATCTCTTCTTCGATTTGGCGTGGACTGCGACCAACCAGTTGCACCTTACCTATGTATGCAAAATTGACCATGCCATTATTTTCAATTTTCTGGCGTACTTGCATATCGGGCTCATCATATACATCAATATTGATCAGATCCCCCGCACCTAAGATATAGTTTTGTACATCATTGGTTGCAATATCTTCCGCACTCGCTTGCGCTGCACTTTGAGCGCCACTTGTTTCCATCACTAATGCTTGATTTGAGGCATCCATATTTGACGCTGCCTGCTCTTGCTGGCTACTCGCATCCACCACTGGCGATGATGACACTTGGACATTCTCGCCCCCAGCAACGGACTCAGAGAAATAAGAGTCGACCTGTGCACAGCCTGCAAACAACAAGCTCAATCCAAGTAGCATCCAGCGTCCATCCAAAGCTAACGCACTGAGATTTGTATATTTCATATCATCTGGCTCGTATTAAATCTGAACATTAATAGTAAAAAAAACAAATTGCTGATCATAACCAATGCGGTGCACTATCAAGGAATAATCGCTGCCATCTGCGGTCAGTTGATTATCTGCATCCGCAGCCGTATAGCTGCACCTTGCATTGGTTTCAATCGCATAGCAATCAGTATCTAAATCTGAATCCCAGTTTTCAAACTGGTAACCAAGTTGGAAATTAATTGACGGTCGAAAATCGTAATCAAGAACGAATTTAACCGTATTCCCCTCATCAAACCTTGGCCTGTCTTGCTTTTTATAATCGCTTGTATGGTAGGTATAACTAATGCTACTGGAGAAGCGGTCGACCCACCAAAAATGCTTCCATTCCACACCATATTGCGTATCTAGAATATATCCGCCCACTTCAGAAGGATCTTTTAATTGACGTAATGTGCGCAAACTGAATGTCGAATGTTTGCGGGGTTGCCAGTTGAGCTTAGCTTGCCAGTTCAGACCATCAAAATCATGTGAGTTGGGATTGTTATAAAACACCTTGTGCAAATAAGCGATGTTGCCTTCAAAGGAGGTTTTACCTGTATGTTGGCTGATCACACCTATTTCATAAAAATACTCACGCCAATTTTTTAACTTATTGTCATAAAATCGATTGTTATTGATGAAGCTATAACGAAAGCGTGAATCCGTTGAATATTGGTCAAACAGTTCAAGGATATATGTATTTTCATACCATTGCTGCTCTAAGGTATATTTATAAAAATTGGGACTTGCATCCGCAATCGCATCCAAATCATGAAATGAAAGCTCTTTACGTAAGTAGGCCACGCTCAATGAGCCTCGCGCTTCAGGGGCGCCATAATAATAACGCCCTTCAAAGTTACTAAAGTTAGTTTTCATCCCTTGATTAATCCCTAAGTCGGCATATTGATCAAAGGTAAAGCCCTCGGTACTGTCTTTGCCACGTAGTGCTCTATCTATGGTGTCATCAAATTTGATATAGAATTCATGCATTAAACCATTGCGCCAGTTGGCATCAAAGAAAAAGTAATGACGATTTTTATTATCCTTATCACTGTCTGAATAACGTAGAAAATCCCCTTGATAGATAAACTGATATTTGTCCTCATAACGCTCCCCCACCATTTTAAAATTAGTAAGATAGCGCTGATAAAAGCTTGCAACTGCGTCATCACTTAAGGTTTGATAATTGACATTTGAATTATAACCAAACTCACTGCCGACACTGGATTGAAAGTCAATTCCAAGCCAACCTAGATGCGATTTAGGTGTCAATTGAGCATGTGAAGGGAAACTAATGGAAAATGCAAACCAAAACGCAGTGATAAGCCCAAATGCCCGAGTTAAATGAACCTCAGGCATGCTTTTGGGCTGAATAGGGAAAAATAACTTAAAGGGCATAAATAGGACTAATACGCTGTTTCGCCTACAAAGCCTTTAAAAATCGTTAAAAAGATTATTTTCAAATCATACATAGGCGTCCAGTTCTCCATGTATTTAATATCATATTGGATACGTTTTTCCATTTTATCCAAGGTATCGGTTTCACCGCGAAAGCCGCTAATTTGTGCAAGACCTGTGATCCCAGGCTTCACCTTATGACGTATCATATAGTTATCGACCAAGACGCGATACTCTTCATTGTGTGACACTGCATGTGGGCGCGGCCCAACAATCGACATCGTGCCTTGGAGCACATTAAAAAATTGAGGCAATTCATCCAAAGAGGTGCGGCGAATAAAAGCGCCAAACTTGGTCACACGTGGATCGCCTTTGGTGGCTTGGGTGACCACATCTGAATTTTCCATCACCTTCATCGAACGGAATTTCCAAACTTTAATTTTTTTACCGCCAAGGCCATATCTGTCTTGTTTAAATAAGATTGGGCCAGGCGAGGAAAGCTTCACCCCAATGGCAACAAACGCCAGCACAGGGAGGATCATTAAGGTAATCGCGCCACCAACAAGCAAGTCAATAATACGTTTGATTATCCCACCAATGCCATCAAAGGGGGAGCTAAATACACTAAAGGTTTGAATCGTATCAACCATGTGCACTTGTGAGAAGTGACGGCTATATGTGAAAAGATCGGGGACAACAAAGGTATTGACTGTGGTGTCCGAAAGCTCACGTAAAGCACTTTGAATACGCTCACGTGCAACCATAGGCAAGGCAATGTATACCTCATCAATTCGTCCGGCTTTGGCATCGTTGATCATATCTGCCATCGAGCCTTTAAATTCAGCTTTCAGGTGATAACCAAAACGGCTTGTGCCGCGATCATCATAGGTCACGAATTCTACTTTTTGTTCACCATATTGCTTTTTGACTGCGCGATGAATATAAAGACCGGTTTGCGTTAAGCCTAAAATCGCAATCCGCACAGGAGGCTTGTCTTTTAAAAAGAATAGGTAATAAAACCAACGCACAGAGCTTAACACTAAGGCTACGCTAATATACCAAAGCCAAGTGATGCCAGGATTTAACGAGGCCATATCAGAGCCTTCTAACTCATTTGCGATGGCAATTTTAAACACTTCCATGACCAAAATGCTCAGCGCTATATTTAGCCACAAGCCTTTGATCACCTCTTTTGAGTGAGAGCCGATGCGAAAGCGATACATATTTGTATATTCTGCAACAAGTAAGAAAAGAGAGGAAAAAAGAAGCCCTGCTGCAACATCGACCACTGTATCTTTATGCCCAATGACCGCTAAAATCGAAATTAACAAAGCGTTAATCATTAAAAAATCAAATAACTTTAACAGGATATCTAATCCGTTATCGGCAACTTTTATTTTATTGCTCATACGTGTTAATACCTTTAATTATATTAACTATGCCCCTAAGTAAACTAGAAGCTGTGAAAAACATCAAGTATTCAGTCGAATACAAAAAAATGGTCACACCAAAAATGACATGACCATTGTTATTATAGGGTAATTAACCGATTAAATACTACAAAATTACCAGAATAGAGTTAAATCATTGTAAACATCGCCCCACAATATAACATTTCGAGCCATAAGTATTCACATGATTAATTTAGCCTTAATTATAATTAGTTGGCATGATGATTATTCAGTGTCAACATCCCTTCGGTGACGATAAAATCAATAATCGTATCCAGCCCTTTGCCTTCTTTAAGGTTGGTAAACACATACGGCTTATCATGACGCATACGTTTGGTATCAGACTCCATCACTTCAAGCGATGCACCAACATAAGGGGCAAGGTCGATTTTGTTGATCACTAATAGATCCGAACGAGTAATACCTGGGCCACCTTTACGTGGAATTTTCTCACCTTCTGCCACATCAATCACATAGATGGTTAAATCAGCAAGCTCTGGGCTAAAGGTAGCGCTTAAGTTATCGCCACCACTTTCAACAAATACTACATCTAGGTTTTGGTGACGTCTTGCTAGTTCATCCACCGCAGCAAGGTTCATCGACGCATCTTCGCGGATCGCCGTATGCGGGCAACCGCCTGTTTCCACACCGATAATACGATCGGCTGCCAGCGCCTCAGCGCGCGTTAAGATCTTGGCATCTTCTTGGGTATAAATATCATTGGTCACGACCGCAATATTTAATTTGTCACGAATCGCCTTACATAAAACTTCTAACAGCGCTGTTTTGCCCGAACCAACAGGGCCACCGATACCAATGCGTAGCGGTTGTTTATAGCTTGGTTGTGAAGAAGTTGCTTGATTTTCCATGTTAAAATGTCCTTTTGTATACTCAAAATCATTCAAGATGCAGCAAGGCAACCAGATGTTGAGTGTATCGCTTAAGAGCGAAATAACCTTGTGTATTGAGTTTCATGAGCGCTACTTGCCATCGCAATGGCGGGCGTAAAGCTGCCGATTTCATCATCTGTGAGTTGCTCAGATTTTAAAAGCGCCTCTGGCATCACGCTTGATAGCGCAAGCAAGACTTGTTGCCCTGCGCTTTGTCCAAGCGGAATGAGCTTGACCCCAGCCGTGACGAGATTTTCCGCCCAGCTCCATAAGTAGCCTTGTTTGAGCTCAGTTAAACCTATGCCCCAGACTTTTGCAGCAAGCGCAAAGCCAAGCAGTTGATTATGCAGATGCAATTTATCTTCAAAAACTGCAAAGGCCTCGGGTAACAATTGCTTGCCGAGCACAAACATCGCGCGTCCACGTTGGGTTTCTTCAAGCCGAAGCTCTTTGGTCTCGCGGCTGGCATATAAAAAAGCGCTCCACTTTTCGACGGCTTGCCAATCAATTTGCAGCGTTTCTTGGCTTTCATCTAGTGTAATGGCTTGATAAAAGCGCGCGAGAATAGGCAGCTCAAGGCTTGCTAAACTATAATTTTGTTGCAGCTTCATCCAAGCAATGCAATCGGCTTGATTTTTCACCCATCCGCCTTCCACCGCCCACTCCAATCCTTGCGAATAAGTAAAGCCGCCAATTGGCAAACTTGGACTTATCAGCTGAAAAAGTCGAAATGGGCTGGTTTGAGATGTGTTTGTTTGCATAATCGGCCTAAGCTGCAAGGGTTAGAAATGCAGAAGCTGCGATCACGCCACCTAACCAACGGCTAGCGATCAATTGACCTAGGCTGCGACCTGCTAGCATCAACACACTTGCGCCAACCAGCATACCTAAACCAAACTCAACCAATGAGCCTGTTGCTTCAACGCCGTGTGCATAACCGTGGAAGAAGACGAGCGCAACACTCGCCATGCCAAGACCTGTGCTAAGCTTTAAGTTGCTGAAAAGTTTCGTATTTGAAAAGCTAAACCAAATGCCAGCAGCCACTACAAACATAGATGCGCTAATGGCTAATTCAACACCATTGATTGCGCCGAAGGTTGCGCCAAAGCCAAGTCCTGCAACTAAGCTTGCTAGCGCCATCATTGCCCAAGAAAGTTGGAATTTAACTGCTTGCTTGCGATCAGTGTCTTTATTTTGCGCAGCGGCTAGGCTCAAGAAAATGCCAAAGCCAAGCAGCATTAAAAGGTGATCCATGCCTGTGATTGGGTGCATCACGCCTTGCGCAAACGCCATATCATGACTGTGCGCCATATTGCCAACGTGGGCGAAAGCAGGCGTCGCTGCAAAGCTTGCTGCTGCGCCAAATAGAGAAAGTTTTGCAGTCGATTTTAGTTGTCTTGTTTTCATATCAAATCCTTGATTTTTTTTGCTTTTTCAAATTTAAATTTAGTGGTTGTGCGAGTGCGTATGGGAATGGCTGTGACCATCATCAGCGTCACTTCCATGAGAATGGCCATGTTCGTGAGAATGACTATGCCCATGCGAGCTGCCGCCGTATGCCCCATCTTCTGGCTCAAACGCCGCTTTCTCTGAGGTCACTTGCGCGCCAAGCCCTTGCACCATGTCATCGAGCACATGATCGTGCTGATAACGCACAAAGCCTGCGCCAATTTGCAGTGGTACATGGCGGTTACCTAAGTGATAGGTCACGCGGTTTAAAAGCAGCGCATCATCGCAATACACACTTGAGACAGACTCAGGCGCTGCGATCACTTCGATGATCTCGCCGGTTTCACTTTTAAGTAAGCTGCCACCACGTAAGATTTGTCCACGCGGCAAGAAAAGCCCTGCATCTTGCCCATTATCAAGCACGACGCGTAAGCGGCTTTTGATGCGCTTGTTAATCGGTAAACTTAATGTGGTCACCACTTGGCTTGCAGCCTCGCTAAAATTTGGGCTGCCTTGGGTGATCACAGAGGTAAATTCTTGCATTATTTGTCCTTTTTATTTCTGTTAACGCTGCTACAACTTCAAATATGACGACAATTAAAATAAGAAATAACGCTGCGCCATAGGCAATACTTCAGCCGGCTCACAAGTTAACAGCTCACCATCGGCGCGCACTTGATACGTCTGAGAATCAACTTCAATTTCTGGTTGCCAATCATTTAATTTCATATCTGATTTAGAGATATTACGGCAATCTTTTGCCACCCCAATCAAGCTTTGTAGGCCTATTTGCTGAGGTAAGTTTTGCTCTTTAGCAAGTTTTGAAATAAACAGCATCGAGGTTTTCTTGCTTGCTTGACCAAAGCTGCCGAACATTGGGCGATAATGCACAGGTTGCGGCGTTGGGATGGATGCGTTTGGATCGCCCATTGGCGCCATCGCAATCATGCCACCTTTGATAATGCAGCTTGGCTTAACACCAAAAAATGCTGGTTTCCATAAAACTAAATCTGCCAGTTTGCCCACTTCAATCGAGCCCACTTCATGGCTGATCCCATGCGTGATCGCAGGGTTAATCGTATATTTGGCCACATAACGACGGCAGCGGAAGTTATCATTTGCTTCGCGCGTATCTTCTGCTTCTTGGTTGGCTTTGAGATCTTCTTCAAGGCTGCCACGTTGCACTTTCATTTTGTGCGCCGTCTGCCAAGTACGTAAAATCACTTCCCCGATTCGCCCCATAGCTTGAGAGTCAGAAGAGATCATTGAAAATGCGCCCAAGTCATGGAAAATATCTTCTGCCGCAATGGTTTCACGGCGAATACGTGATTCGGCAAAAGCCACATCTTCAGCAATCGATGGTGATAAATGGTGACACACCATCAGCATGTCTAAATGCTCATCGACAGTATTGACTGTGTATGGGCGAGTTGGGTTGGTCGAAGATGGCAAGATATTGGCCTGACCACAGGCTTTGATAATATCTGGCGCATGACCGCCACCCGCACCTTCTGTGTGATAAGTATGGATCACGCGATCGCCAATGGCGCCAAGGGTTGATTCAACAAAACCTGACTCATTTAACGTATCGGTATGAATCGCCACTTGGGTATCGGTTTCTTCGGCAACGCTTAAACAAGCATCAATCGCAGCCGGCGTACTGCCCCAATCTTCATGCAGTTTCAGACCAATCGCGCCTGCGGCGACTTGCTCAGTTAAAGCTTCTTTTAAGCTTGCGTTACCCTTACCAAGCAGGCCAAAGTTCATTGGAAATTCATCCAAAGATTGTAGCATGCGGTGCATGTTCCAAGGCCCAGGGGTACAAGTGGTTGCATTAGTGCCAGTTGCAGGACCTGTGCCGCCACCAATCATAGTGGTGATCCCAGAGCTCAGCGCTTCTTCAATTTGTTGCGGACAAATAAAGTGGATGTGAGAGTCAATTCCGCCTGCGGTCACAATCGAGCCTTCTGCGGCGATAATTTCTGTGCCCGGGCCAATGATAATGTCAACGCCTGGTTGAATATCAGGGTTACCCGCTTTACCAATCGCGCAAATGCGACCATCTTTAACGCCGATATCAGCCTTGACCACGCCCCAATAATCTAAAATCAATGCATTGGTTAAAACTAAATCTGGCGTTTCGCTTGATGGCAACTGACTTTGTCCCATGCCGTCGCGGATCACTTTGCCGCCGCCAAATTTCACTTCATCACCATAAACGGTGTAATCTTTTTCCACTTCTAGCCAAAGATCAGTATCGGCTAAACGCACTCTGTCGCCTGTGGTTGGGCCAAACATTTGTGCATAGGCCTCACGTGATATTTTTGCCATTTGATGTCCTTATCTATCTTAGTTTGATAGCTTTCTATTCACATTCATTCAATCTCTATACAAGAGAATTAATCCAATGGCCCCATGACCTTCCCTTGAAACCCGTAGACTTCACGCTTGCCAGCAAGGGCAACTAATTCAACGGTGCGGGCTTGGCCTGGCTCAAAACGTGTCGCGGTGCCGGCTGGAATATTAAGACGAAAGCCGCGGGTTTTTTCGCGATCAAATGACAAGGCGTTATTGACTTCATAAAAATGATAATGCGAGCCAATTTGCACCGGTCTGTCACCATGGTTTTCCACGCGGATAGAAATCGTTTCGCGGCCTTGATTGATTTCGATGTCACCCTCTTGGGTTTGAATTTGGCCGGGCGCCCATTCGGTATTAATAATGCTTGATCCCATAATTTATCCTTTTTAACTCATTGACTTTTAGGCTAATAATGTCGTGATACGATGATCGAGCTAAACAATCGGATCATGAATCGTCACAAGTTTAGTGCCATCTGGAAAAGTAGCTTCCACTTGCACATCTGGGATCATTGAAGGCACGCCTTCCATCACATCATCAGCAGTAAGTAAAGTGCGTCCATAGTTCATCAACTCGGCAACGGTTTTACCTTCACGTGCGCCTTCGAGTACCGCACTTGAAATCAGCGCGATGGATTCAGGGTAATTTAGCTTCAAGCCTTTGTCTTTGCGCTGCTGAGCAAGCATGCCGGCGCAAAAGATTAAAAGCTTGTCCTTTTCTCTTGGTGTTAATTCCATCTTCTGTCCCTATTCTTTAATCTAAATAATGCTTTATCTAAAATCAGGCGAGCTAGGTTGCCCAAATTCGTGGAATGTCTGGACTCTCGCCAAACCAATGCATACGAACCGCTTGCCAAATCTGGCAAAATGCTTGCTGCATCGGCTCGCTCCAGTTGCTCCATGCACGAACCACAATTAAACGCTCAATTTTAGTGCAGGATATAACCAATTCGGTGCGTGGTTGCAGAGTTTGAATATCTAAAAGCAAGTTTTGTACCAGTTCAAACTCTTGATCGTCTTTTAGAGTAATAAAAAAGCTTCCAAGCATTTGAAAACCTTGTAGTCCAACCTCGCGCATCAAGGCATCATCGCCCTTGAGGTTTAATTGCTCGGTTAAGATTAATTGTGGGTTTTGCGGATCTTTGGCATCAAAAATTTGTGTTTTGCCTGTCAGTTGTCCGAGCTCGAAGCACTCTTTTAGTGCAGGACGTCCAAAACAGTGCACCTCCCAGCCCAAAAATAGTGCATCGGTTCCAAGGTAAATATGGGTTTCTAAATGCGCTTTGGCATCATTAAAGAAGATATTTTCTTGTGGCAGCCATTCTAAAAAGCTGCCTTGCGCCACAGTTAAATCTTGCACCTGTTTGGAAAAGTGCCCGTTGTGGCGATAAAACTTAGTCGCGCCGGGCGTGGTTACTAGTGCATGCGCACCCGCTTGCGTTTTCGCCGTAATATGCAGCTCATCACCGCCTACCACACCACCTGGTGGGTGCAGCAAATATAAATGGCAAGCACCTGTTTTTTCAGGATAAAATGGACGCTGAACACTTAAAGGGCCAAATTGCTCACGGCGGCTGAGTTTGGTTTTACCCAAAGCACCAGCTTGGTAATAAGCGGCTTGATTTGCCTCTTCAATCTCTGATGAGTCGCTGACTATTTCAGCTGTAGGTATGGCATGTAAACTTGGGCTGAAGGTTAATTTAAGATCAGCCTTCCAGCTTGGTTTTGAAGATGGCGTGACAGGGGAATCGGTAGAAAGGGAAGTTTGAGTTGCAGTGTGCATAGGCGCGTTTTGTCCTTAAATCTAGTGCTATCCATGATTGAATAAACTAATTAAAGCAAGAAACGCGCCAGAGTGTATTAGCTCCTGATAATATTAAAGATCTTGGGATAACGTCTTGGCAAGCTTGATTAACTCACAACGAGTATGTTCAAGATCTTCTGTATGGTGATGCAAAGTTTTTGAATTGAGCGTCATAAACGGAATCGTCACCACGGCAAGAATTTCTTTTAACGCGCCAAAAATCGGCACTGAGATATTCGTTACCCCTGAGATTTGCGGACTTTCTCCAACAAAATAACCCTGCTCGATAATTTTAGTGATTTGTTCGCGCGCATGGGCAACTTCTTCTTGAGTCGCAATATCTTTGTTTATCATGGCTTGGCGCTGCTCTTCTTCCACGAAACTTAACCAAACAAGCCCTGAGCCTGAGGCGCAAACATCTAATTTAGCACCCTCTCGCAAGCTAAAGCCCATTTTGTACGGACTCTTTTGACTTGCAATCACCACCAGCTCACCATTGCTATAACGGCTGATATGACACGATTGATTGACCTTATTGGATAAGCTTTCCATCAAAGGCAGCGCCTTTTTGAGTAGCAGCGCCACGGGAGGATGCTGATTCGATAAGGCAAACATTTTTAACGTGAGGTAATAGCCTGAATTTTCGGCTGAAAGTGCCACATATTGGCGCTCCACAAGCACAGACAACATACGGAATATTTCATTCACGCTGCGATCGAGTCGCTCTGAAATTTGCTTTTTGGTTAAAGGTTGGGAAGATTGAGCGAGTAATTCAAGAATATCTAACCCCTTTTCAAGGGCCGGTGCTCGGTATTGGGTTTTATTGGTTTCCATATTCATTTCACTCTCTAGGACCCAAGCTTTAGGACTTCATAAAAGTAAGGATGATTTATCTTAATCAAGTCACATATAAAATGCTATTAAAAAAGCTTTCCTACGCAGATAAGAAAGCTTTATTGATTATTTTTTATATCCAATCCCGATTACTTAATTAAACCAAGCGATTCAGGAATAAACATAGAGATTGCCGGAATATAAGTCACCATCATTAAAATCAAGAAGATCATTAAGAAAAATGGCAATAAGGTTTTCACCACGTTATCAATACTTATCCCACTCACCTTACAACCAGTAAATAAAATTGGACCAACCGGTGGCGTAATCGTGCCTAATGATAAGTTAAACACCATTAAAATCCCAAAGTGCACAGGATCCATTCCAAAACTCATACAGATAGGCAAGAAAATTGGCGTAAAGATTAACACCGCAGGGGTCGGATCCATAAAGGTACCGACAAAAAGTAAAATCAAGTTAATGATCAGCAAGATAATAATTGGATTATCGGTTAAAGAGAGCAAGGTATCAGCGATCATATCTGGAATTTGAGTAAAAGCCATCACCCAAGACATGATCGAGGATGTTGCGAGCATAAAGATCACAATTGCCGACATTTTTGCAGTATTTAAGAATATTTCAGGCAAAGCTTTTATGCTTAACGAGCGGTAGCACAAGGTTAAAAATAGCGCATAAACTACAGCAATAGCAGAGGCTTCGGTCGCGGTGAAAACGCCGCCCAAAATCCCACCAATGACGACGACAATCAAAGATAAACTTGGGATCGCATCGATTGTGACGCGCAGGCATTCTTTTAAGCTAAGTTTTTGGCTGGAGACATAACCACGACGCTTTGCCATCAGACCAGCAATTAGCATCACCCCTAACCCCCAAAGAATTCCCGGTAAGTAACCGCCGACAAAGAGCGCTGAAATAGAAACGCTGCCGGCAATGGTGGCATATACAATGAGAGTATTGCTCGGAGGGATCAACATACCTGTTGGCGCTGAAGCGATATTGACCGCAGCGCTATAGGCTGGATCATAGCCTTCCTTTTTTTGAATCGGAGACATGATCCCGCCAACCGCCGCTGCCGATGCCACGCCAGAGCCGCTAATCGAGCCAAACAGCATATTTGATACGACATTGGTTTGCGCCAAAGAGCCAGGGAAAAAACCACTGACTAGCTTAGAAAAGTTAATTAAACGAATGGCTATACCGTCATTATTCATGATGTTACCAGCTAAAATAAAAAACGGAATTGCAAGCAGTGCAAAGGAGTCTAAGCCCGTAAACATACGTTGAGCGGAAGTTATCATCGCGCCCTGACCGGGTAAAATCACCATCATTGCTGCAAAAGATGAAATCCCGACACTAATACTAATGGGTGTACCAATAATTAAGAAAAAGAGGACACCACAAAACATCACTAATGATGCAATTACAGCCAAGTCCATAATGAGTCCTTAGTAAGCTTTATGCTTTATTTAAATTGATTTTAATTGTTGAATAAATTTTGCTTGATTATAAATAAAATAAAACAAAATCATGCAGCCACTAATTGGGATCGCAGAATAAATCACGCCCATTGGAATTTGTAACGCTGAGTCCAATTGCCACATTTGACGCACGGTACTGGTATAACCGCCAAAGATCATAATACTTGCGGCAAAGACTAAAATAACTGTCTCGGAAAACATATCGACGATTATTCGTAGCTTAGGTGGGAATTTATCTTTAATAAAAGATATCGACATATGCTCACGTAAACCAAACACATAAGCGCTGCCATAAAAAATAAGCCAGATAAATAAATAGCGGGATAACACCTCACTAATCGCACTTGGACTATTTAATAAATAACGCGAAGCGACTTGATATGTCACCAAACATGTCATTGCCCCCACAATAAAAATACATAAACTTGCGACAATTTTATCGACAATAGTTTTAGACTTTTCCAAAAGATTAAAAAAGCCTGATGTTTGAGTATTCATTTTCACAACCAACCTTAAAAGCTAGTGATCTTGTTTTAGGTTTAAGCCAAAAGACAGATCACCAGCTTTATTTAGTTTAAATTAAGCATCAATAATTTTTTGATAAAGCGCTTTTTGTTCATCTGTTTTTAACATTTCAGACTGAAGCGGTTGGCAGCTTTCTTGGAATGGTTTGATATCAACTTCGTTAAACTTCGCACCTTTTGAAATGGCAAAATTCTTCGCATCTTCAATTTGTGCATTCCAAAGTTTAAACTCTTCAAGCGTGCTCTCTTTGGCTAATTTCTTAAAGCTTGCTTGGTCTTCCTCAGACATGCTAGATAAGAAGTCAGTGCTTACTACTAATAAGTCCGTCACCATTAAATGACGCGTTTCAGAGAAATAAGGTGCAACTTCGTATTGCTTGAGATCTGAATAAGTGATTTCGTTATTTTCAGCGCCATCAAGCACGCCTTGTTGAATGGCACTGTAAACTTCCCCTTGCCCCATTGGCACACCGGTGCCGCCCATGCAAGAGAGCATTTTGATCATCGTATCTGACTGCATCACGCGGATCTTACGCCCTTCCATATCGGCAACGGTATTAATTGGTCCTTCTTTGGTATACATGCTGCGAGCGCCTGCTGTATAAGCGGTTAACACATCAAAACCAAACTTACTGGTTGAGGCAAATAGATCATCTAACATACCAGAAGTAAAGACTTTTTCTTGGTGCTCAGAACTTGAATAAATATATGGTAAACCAATCACTTGGAAGTTTTTATCATAGTTTTCAACGATAGGATTGGCCACCACAGCCATTTGAATCGAGCCATTTTGTACGAGCTCAAGAGCAGAGCGTTGGTCGCCTAATAATTCGTTGGGAAAAATGTTTAGTTTATAGCGGCCATCGGTTGCAGCATCGAGCTTTTTACCAAAATCTTCCAAAGCTTGATATTGCGGGTGTTTATTTGATTGGTTAAACGCCACTTTTAAGGTTGCGGCATTGACCACACCAGAGACTGCGCAAAGCCCACCAATCACGGCACTTAATGTCATCAATTTAAATGTTTTAGTTTTCATGATTCTTCCTTTTTGTGTTCACGTTTTAAAATTAATAATTATTTTAAATTTGGCATTTCAATAAAATCCATGTCGTCAAAGGTTTGGTTCTCACCGACCATTCCCCAAATAAAGCTATAATTTTTCGTGCCACAACCCGAGTGAATTGACCAACTTGGAGACAAGACCAATTGCTTATCTTGCACCACGATATGACGCGTCTGACTTGGTTCGCCCATAAAGTGGAACACCACTTGTGATGGGTCAACGTTAAAATAAAGGTAGGCTTCCATACGGCGTTCATGGGTGTGAGCCGGCATAGTGTTCCACACACTGCCTTCTTTAAGGTGGGTGATGCCCATGCAAAGCTGGCAAGTGTCGACGAGATCAGGATGTAGATACTGAGTTAACAAACGCTCGTTGGCATTGGCTTTGCTGCCTAGCTCAATTTTGTTGGCATCTTGTTTGCGAATAATTTTATCCTCGTAAGCGTGATGCGCCGGCGCACTTAAGCAATAAAACTGAGCAGGATTTTGTGTATCGAGCGAGCGAAAGCGAATATTTTCCTTACCAAGGCCAATATATAACGCATCTTGATTGCCAAGCTCAAAGCTCTCTTGGTTGGTCTCGATGACAGCTGCGCCACCTAGATTAATGATCCCCAACTCACGACGCTGCAAGAAAAAGTCAGTGCCAAAAGCCTTTTTATCAATAAATTCATCAAGCGCAAGCTCACGAGTGGTTGGCGAGACGCCTAAAATCACCAGTCTATCGATATGGGTGTAGACGATTTGTACAGAATCAGCTTGAAACAAATCCTCAGTTAGAAATTCGTCACGTAAACGTTGAGTATCGTATTGACGTGCATCTTGTGGGTTGCTGTTGTAATTAATTTTCATATCCACTCCTTAAGTCTGATCACAGAGTAGATATGAATTCATATTTGATCAAACTAATTCATATATAAGTGAATCATTTTTGCGAGGATGATCGCTATTTTTTTAAACCATCGTTTCTATTTTGCTTTACACATAAAAAAACTTGCCAGATCTGCAGCTGACAAGTTTGGAGATATCACACTATTTGTTAGAGAAAGATAGAAAACTACAGCGCCTGTTTGTACAAGCGAATCACATCCTCTCGCGTCATCGCAACAGGTGCTGCGCCTGCGCAAGGATCAGCCAGCGCATCATCCGCCCAGATTTCAAAATCGGCTTCTGTGACGCCAAATTCAGCAAAACCACTTGGAATATTAACTTCTTTATTTAAATCACGAATAGCCGCTACAGCTGCTTTACTTGCTGTTTCAATATCCATGTCTGAAGTATCAACGCCAAGAGCTAATGCTAATTTTGCAAATTTATCTTGACGCGCTTCACGGTTAAACTCACAAATGATAGGCAGCAAAATTGCATTACAAACGCCATGTGGAAGATCTTTATGCGCCCCAGCAGGGTGAGCCATTGCGTGCACCATACCAAGTCCTGAGCTATTAAACGCAAGCCCTGCAATAAATTGAGCTTGTGCCATCATTTCACGTGCTTCTTTGTCTTGCCCATCATTCACCGCACGAGCAAGCGCTAGTTTAATTAAGCGCACAGCTTCAAACGCACTAAAATCAGTTAAAGTATGAGCACCTGCAGCAACATAAGCTTCAACAGCATGCGTGAGCGCATCAATACCAGTGGCAGCTGTGACAGAGGCAGGAATATTAAGCATGACTGAAGGATCATTAACAGAAATATCAGGAATAATATTATCACTGATAATCACATGCTTGACCTTGGTCGCCGTGTCTGTGATCACCGCATTACTTGTTACTTCTGCGGCAGTTCCTGCAGTCGTATTAATCGCATATAACGGGCAACCAATTTTTTTAACTTGCGCAATACCATTATAATCGGCAATCACACCTGGATTATTTGATAAAATACGCACAGCTTTTGCTGTATCGACAGCACTACCGCCACCAAAACCAATGACAAATTTAGCTTTATCGTCTTTATATTGCTTAAACGCAGCATTCACTACATTTGTATCAGGGTTTGGCTTCACATCTTTAAATAAGCTTAAATTTAAATCTGAATCGATTAACTTTTTATAAAAGCCAAGCTCAACCATTGCCGGATCGCAGACAAGTAAGCCTTTATCTGTACCATGAATATCAATAAGCTGATCGACTAATGCTTCAATTGCACCAAAACCAGCTAAGTTTACTTTTGGAAAAGAAAGTTTAAATACTGACATAATTGTCCCCTATATTTTTTATAAATGATATGAATCTATTTCAAATATCACTACGTAGAGATATATTTGAAATAGAAGCAGAGCTGATAATAATTAGACTAAAAGAAAATAGCGTCTGAATAAATCTGGACGCTATTTTCTATATTAAAACTTAAAGCCCGAAGGTCTCTTTAAGTTTTTGCATATTTTCTACGCTGACCCCTTCTGGCTCAAAACCGCTTGCAAGGCACATTAAAAATAGCTTCGCACCTTTATTTGCAACATCAATAAAATCAAAGGCAACAAGTGCGTCTGGGCCAGTTGCCACTGCGCCATGTTTTTCCCAAATAGCGACATCATGCTCCGCAAGTTTTTCTTTCGTGCCTTCTGCCATCGTTTTACTACCTGGCATGCAATATGGGACAATGCCAATTCCACGCGGCACAAATGCGCGCACTTCAGGGATCATCTGCCAGCATGCATGCGTATAAGCGGTATCATCATGGGCGTATTTTGGATGATGTGATAAAGCAATTAATTCAATTGGATGGGTGTGCACTACGCAGCGATCTTGACTGCCTGCTTGTTGCTTTTGAATAATGATCTCAACATGCGAGATGAATTCACTTGTTGGCGCATAATCCGCCTCACCACGACCACCCCACAGAATATGGTAACCTTTGGCTTCATCATCAATACGCAGTACGCAACCTGCAAGTTCAGGCGTTTCTAATTCACGGATACGCTCGCCTGTACCTTTGACAAAAAAGATATGCCCAGCGGCAGCACTTGGAAAGCTATCATCGCCAATCATAGATAACTCACAATGTGGGAACTGATTCAAATCTTGGTTAAATTCACCAAAAATATCTGTTAAATCAACCGAGATATTACCACCGTTACGCTCTGCCCATTCACGCTGCCATAGGTATTGAGCTGCTTCAGAGACTTTCGCAATCTCTCGGCGCACAGCTTCATTTAATTCAACTTGTTTCATAATTTATTCCTTGCCGTTAAGTCATATAGAAAGTTGGTTTTAGATCAATGCTTTGTGGGGACATATCTGGGTTCGTTTGCATAATATCCCCCATGTATTTCCACCATTTTTGGCATACCTCACTTTGGCTAACCTCGGCCCAAGTCGCCTCATCTTTCACTTCTACATAACCAAATAATTGATGCGTTTGTGGGTGAAAGAAAATCGAATAATTTTGTCCACCTTTGGCCTTCAAAAGTGCGAGCATTTCTGGCCAAACTTCATCATGACGTTTGATATACTCATCAACCTTGCCTTCATCAAGCTGCATTACAAATGCTTTACGGATCACTTCAGTCATCTTTTCACCCATTTAAATTTTCATAAATACCACAAACTAATATTAACGTTTAATTAATACTGCTTCTTCGTAATGACGGATATCTTCCAGCCAATCTTGGCCCACTGGCGCCCCTTGCTGCATGCAATAATAATCCCAAACAGCAGCCCAAGGTGTTGAGTGACCTTCTTCCATCAATGCAAGACGAGTCGTGTAGTCACCGCTATCTTCTGCCGCTTTTAGGCGATCCACTGGCTCAAGCATGGCTTTTAGTAGTGCTTTACGCATATTACGTGTGCCGATAACCCAAGCTGCGATACGGTTGATGGATGCATCAAAGAAATCTAAACCAATATTGACGCGGTCAAATAAGTCATTACGTACAATTTCGCTCGCGATAGCTTGTGTTTCAGTATCAAACGACACCACATGATCACTGTCCCAACGCATTGGGCGTGTCACGTGCAAGATGAACTCATCGACATATAAAGAACATGCTGAAATCTTATCGCTGATCACCTCTGTTGGATGGAAGTGGCCAGCATCAAGACAAAGTAAAATGTCACGGCTTGCTGCGTAGCCCATATAGAACTCGTTGCTACCAACGGTATAAGCTTCTGCGCCTATCCCGAATAATTTAGATTCAACAGCATCTTTATGATATTTAGTGTCAATTTTTTCACTGATAATCTCATCAAGTGACTCTTGCAGACGTTTACGTGGACCTAAACGGTCAACTGGCATATCTTTCATGCCATCTGGCACCCAAATATTCATTACTGATGGCGTGCCCAGTTCACGACCAAAATACTCAGAAATTTTACGGCTCGCCTTACAATGCTCAATCCAAAAATCACGCACTGCTTTGTCTGGATGTGAAAGCGTCATACCATCTGCGCTTTTATCATGTGAGAAACATGATGGGTTAAAATCTAATCCCACTTTATTTTCTTTCGCCCATGCCACCCATTTTGCAAAGTGCTCAGGTTTAATTTGGTCGCGTTCAACTGGCGTGTCAGATTCAAGATAAATCGCGTGTAAGTTCAAACGCTTCGCACCCGGAATCAAAGAAAATGCTAAATCAATATCTTGACGTAAGTCTTCACCATTGCGCGCACGGCCAACATAGTTCCCTGTTGCTTGGATGCCACCACTTAGCTCTTGATCTGGGTTTTCAAAACCACGAACATCATCCCCTTGCCAGCAGTGCACTGAAATTGGCACTTCATTAAGTTTTGCAAGGACAGCTTCCGTGTCGACGCCTATTTCTTTAAACTGAGCTTGCGCGATTTCGTATGCTTGTTTAATTTGATTTTCTTTCATAGCGTTAAACCTTATTTAGATAGAAGTGCATCGAATCGCGATACAACTTGTGATAAATGAGAAATGTTTTTGGGTTGATACGTATCAATTTCAAAAGACTGACGTAAAATTTTGCGCCCTTCATTGATATCTTTAATTTCGCCAAGAGCAATAAACTGACCGACTAAATTGCCCAAAGCAGATGCCTCGGTTGGGTTGGCGCATACCTTGATTTGGCACACGTCAGCTGTGAGTTGATTTAAAAATTTGTTATTTGCACCACCGCCAATAATATGTAGCTCAGTCAATGTTTGTGGCGCAATCGACTGCAGCATTGCAAATGTTTTGGCATAACGCAGCGCCAAGCTGTCATAAATGCAGCGCACCACTTGGCCTAAGTTTTCAGGCACCTGTGTCGCACTTTCACGACAGGCTGCAATAATTTCTGCTTGCATATCTTGCGGGTTTAAAAAACGAGGATCGTCTGGATTTATCAAGCACTTAAAAGGCTCTTCTTGCTCAGCTAACGCCACTAAATCTGCAAAACTATACTCAGGATGTGCTTTGCGTACTTCTTGCACCAACCACAACCCCATGATGTTTTTTAAGATTCGATAACGCCCTTCAGCGCCACCTTCATGAGTAATTTCAAGTTCGGTGGTTTGCGGATTAATTAAAGGCTTAAATGACTCTATCCCCATCAATGACCAAGTGCCTGAGCTTAAATAAGCCACATGTTGGCCTGCAAGCGGCGCGCCGGCGACAGCAGAAGCAGTATCATGACTTGGCACGGATGCAAGCGGGATAGATTGGCCTTTAACTTGATATTCACCAATAATTTGATTTGGCATTTGAACATCCAAAAGCCAGTGATCTGGAATGTCTAATTGCTTGAGAATGGTTTGATCCCAAGTTTTAGTTTGGCAATCAAGCAGCCCAGAGGTCGATGCATTGGTATATTCACAATGCTTCACTCCAGACAGGCGATAATTTAAGTAATCAGGAATAAATAGCAGCGTTTGAGCTTGTGATAGATAACTTGGTTTTTCTTCAAGTAAGGCTTTTAATTGATAGATAGTATTAAATGGTAAAAACTGTAACCCAGTTCGCTGATACAATTCATGACGCGACATATTTTGCGCAAATACTTTTTCCATCATGCCTTGAGTGCGTGCATCACGGTAAGACACAAACTCACCTAACGCTTCACCTTCTTGATTTAAAAGTACAAAATCGACGCCCCAGCCATCAATCGCAAGACATTTTGGTTCAATACCTTGCATCAGCGCTTTGTCGATACCTTTTTTAATTTCAGCAAGTAAGCCTTCAATATTCCAACAATCCTTGCCATTATGAGATTCAATGCCGTTATAAAAGCGGTGCACTTCTTTTAACGTTATTTTCTTATCTTGCTGTAATCTGGTTGGATTTTCTAAACAACCCAGGATCACGCGACCACTGGATGCGCCGAGATCAACGGCTAAGACTTGAGTATTCATAAGCTCTCACTTGCTTGATAGTACGTCTGAAAAATATGGATTTATTTTTTCATGACGTCGCAAGTAAAACCTTAAAAGGTATGCCAATTTTTGAAAGCATGTGTCTGATTTGACAAGATAAGCTGCGTGAGATCACAAAATGCAGCTCATCTTTTTATTGAGGATGGAGAATGAATAAGAAGTGATTAAGCGGATTCTAACTCTTGCTCAGCGCGTGATAACAGAGCAAATTCTTCTTTTGCTGTTTTCGCTACTAAGTGGTGGCGACTATAAACAAGATAGTAAGCTATACCTACGGCAAATAAAACCATAGTGGAAACAAAGGCTTTCACATCATAAGCATACACCCCAGTTAAAGCGATAAGCGAGAGTACAAAGGCAATCCCAGAAGTCAGTATGCCACCCGGTGTTTTATATGGGCGAGGCAAATCTGGTTGCTTGATGCGTAATAAAATATGGCTCAGTGACATCATGGCATACGAGATTGTGGCCCCCACAACCGCCATCGCTAAGATAAAGTCGCCTTCCCCGCTTAAAGACACGATAAAACCTAAAATTCCAGGATAAATCAAGGCTCGAACTGGCACTTTGCGCTTGCTAGTTAAAGATAAGTCCTGCGGAAGATAGCCAGCTCTTGACAAGGCAAAAACTAGACGGCTATAGCCATAAATAATTGAGAAGAAAGAAGCAATCAGCCCAGCTAAACCTAATAGGTTAATCAAAATTGCGACTTCAGAATGTCCAGTTAGGTTTAGTGCATCAACCAAAGGCACGGCGCTTGCACCAATCACATCTGCGCCAACTGCGCCACTTAATAACACCACTACAAGCACTGCGGTTAAGATTAAAAATAGCATGGCAGCGATGATCCCTTTTGGCACATCTTTGGCTGGATTTTTGGCTTCTTCTGCGGCAAGTGGCACGCCTTCAACAGCTAAGAATAACCACATCGCAAATGGTAATGCCGCCCACACGCCATAATATCCCATAGGTAAGAAACTGCTTTGCTCCGGCTGCGCTGCAACGCTAAATAGAAGATCTGAATTAAATTCAGGTACGAGTACCACTGCCGTAAGAATGATAGCAAAAACAGCCAATGCGCTGATCACCATCATCAATTTCATTGCCTCACCTGCGCCATACGCATGGATGCCAATAAAAGCTATATAGAAAAGTGCATACACAAATGGCCCATCAATGCCGACTAATTCATTCACTGCTGAGCCAATAAATATCACGATTGCAGCTGGCGCTAAGGAGTATTCAATTAATACCGCAAGCCCCGTTAAATACCCCCCTAATGGCCCCATCACTTGGCGAGCAAAACTATAACCCCCGCCCGCTGCAGGAATTGCGGCTGACATTTCAGCTAAGGATAAAACTAAAGTGAAATACATCAAGCCCATTAAGAGCGCAGCAATCACAAACCCGCCCCAGCCCGCTTGAGCAATCCCAAAGTTCCATCCTGCAAAATCACCAGAGATCACAAATGAAACCCCAAGCCCTGCGAGCATTAACCACCCTGCAGTGCCTTTTTTGAGCTGTCTTTTCTCTAAATATGTTTGGTCTGACATGTTAATTTCCCTATCTATTTGTTAGACAAAAAGTTTGTGTTTGACGTGAGATCTGCGTGGGCGAATCGGATGCTGGCAAACTTGGCGCAACAGATTCGGCGCGATCTTTAACTGCTATGCCTGAAATATCTAATCGTTTCGATTCTTCAAGCAGATACAAGCATTTATTCACCGCATCCACATAACTCAAGCCTTCAAGTCGGATATTTGAAATGCAGTTCCGTCTTGCATCTTCAATACCCACTTTTGGCGCCCATGTTAAATACAGTCCCATACTATCTGGCGAACTCAGTCCCGGACGTTCCCCAATAAGCATGATCACGGCTTTAGCATCTTGCATCACTGCAATTTCATCCCCGATTGCCACTCGCCCTTGCGCTACCACTGACAGCGGCGCGATATGCAGGTTTTTCTCTTTAGCTTGCTGCATAAAGGTTTGTAAAAACGGCGCGGCATTTTTTGCAATCGCATACGAAGACAAACCATCTGCCACCACAAACGCCAAATCATACTGACCCTTATGATCGCGCTTTAGTTGATGGCGGCTTTTCTCATCTAAACGGCGACCTAAATCAGGGCGTTGTAAATATTCAAATCTATCTTTGACTTGGCTATGCAGTTTATACGCAGGTAATAGTCGCTCAAGCTCTGGCAAATTAGCGCACTGTTCAAGAAAAGCATCAACATCTAAGCCATGATGCACAGCGTCCATTGCCTTAGCATGTGCGAGTTGAAATTTTAATAACTCATCGGTTGGGGTGCTTGAGCCAGCGCGTCCAATCGCAATCCGCGCTTGAGTAAACTGGCGTAACTTTTGCCACGGATCTGGCTTTACATTTTGTTTAGAAGAATGGCTAGTAATTGAAATCACACTCATGATGCCTCCGAAATATTACGCAGCGGCGCAGCAAGCGCTTGGGATAGGTTTTCACTTAATTGAGTCGAGAGATCATCTGGCACAATTTGCATTTGTTTCAGCCAAGCATCAAACTCAGGCGCAGGACGTAAACCTAGAACTTGTCTCGCATAAAGCGCATCATGAAAAGAAGTGGTTTGATAATTGAGCATGATGTCATCTGAGCCTGGGATCCCCATAATAAACGAGCACTCGGCAACACCAAGTAAGGTCAACAAAGTGTCCATATCATTTTGATCGGCAAAGGCATGGTTGGTATAGCAAATATCACACCCCATCGGCAGACCAAGTAACTTACCGCAGAAATGATCTTCAAGCCCTGCGCGTATGATTTGCTTGCCATCAAAGAGGTATTCTGGGCCGATAAACCCAACCACAGTGTTGACCAATAGCGGCTTAAATTTACGCGCAACGGCGTAAGATCGCGCTTCACAAGTTTGCTGATCTAAGCCATGATGCCCGTTGGCAGATAAAGCGCTGCCTTGACCGGTTTCAAAATACATCAGGTTTTGCCCAAGCGTGCCACGATTAAGCGATAAACCCGCTTGATAAGCTTCTTCGATTAAAGCTAAATTGATCCCAAAGCCTTGGTTGGTGACCTCAGTGCCACCAATGGATTGGAAAATTAAATCAACCGGTGCGCCAAGTTCAATCGCCTCTAATGTATTCGTAATATGCGTGAGTACGCAAGATTGGGTTGGGATCTGATATTCTTGGATCACATCATCCATTAAATGCATCAGCTTAACTGCTTGCGCGACACTATCGGTTGCAGGGTTAATTCCAATCACGGCATCGCCATTTGCATACAACAGACCATCGAAAATAGAAGCAGCAATGCCGCTCGCATCATCCGTTGGGTGGTTGGGTTGCAGACGCGTGGATAAGTGACCTTTTAAACCTATGGTATTTCTAAACTGGGTAACAACAAGGCATTTCTTAGCCACTAATATCAGATCTTGATTACGCATAATTTTGCACACAGCAGCGACCATTTCGGGCGTCAGCCCTGCTTGAATACGCGTGAGCTCAACGCTTGTCGTGGTTTCAAGCAATAACCAATTTCGAAAATCACCCACAGTAAAATGCGCGATTTCAAGAAATGCTGTGCTTGAATGCTCATCTAAAATAAGGCGCGTGATTTCATCGCTTTCATAGGGGATCAAGGGGTCATTTAAAAAGGTGGTAAGTGGCAATTCAGCGAGCGCCATTTGCGCCACGGCTCTTTCCTGCGCAGAGCTTGCGGCAACACCTGCCAGTTCATCCCCACTACGTTGCGGCGTCGCCTTTGCCATTAATTCGGCAAGGCTTTTAAATGTATAAGTGTGCGAGCCTTGTTGGTAACGATAGCTTGGCATGGATTATCCTTAGTTAAAATTTTTCTTACTAAGAAAGCATAAGCAGCAATCGTGCCAAAAACCAGCGTATAAAAGACGAGCAAATCACTCAAAATTCAAGCTATATTGTTAAGTATATGTTACCTATATTTAAAATTTACTTTAACCTTCAAAATTAATATTCCAAATTGGTGCATTTAATTTTTGACGCACCATTTCTGTGCAAATAAATGTGCACAGCATGTCACAATTTCTTCATCTAAATCCACAGAATATGTCATAAAAAGTCGATACAGTTCGCATCTTTATCCGCACTTTGTACAAGGATCTACGCATGCAAACATCTTATTTTAATCCCAGCCGTCGCCAATTTATCAAACAAGGCAGTATTCTTGCTGGCGCAACTGCGCTGCTTAGTGCCTGCGGGGGCAATGGTCCAAAATATGATTTTAATGGCGCAACCAATAGCCAGAATTTTCAAGTCGCTATTTTAGGGGATGTGCATTTCCATGATATTTTTGGCAACTATGAGTTTACTGGCAATGATGTGAGCATTCGCTCAATGCAAGATAGCGTCGAAAGCACACGCATGTTTAATGAAAACTACTTTGCATTTAAGCAAGCACTTGCTGACATTCAAGCCCAAGGTATTTCATTGGTGGTCTTAGTTGGGGATATGTCAGATGATGGACAAGTTGCCACAATCGACGGGCTGGCTGCATTTTTAGAACCTTATAAAGCGCAAGGCATGCAATTTTTTATCACCAACGGCAATCATGATCCAAACGCCCCTTTTGGTAAAAACCAGAGTAAACGCTTCCTGAACTCAGATGGCTCAACCACAACTGTTACCTCTGACGAAAATACCGATCCAAGCGAGCCCAATACCCTCATCACACAAAAAATGTGGGGGCTTGGCTACGAAGGTTTGTTTGAACGCCTAGGCAAGTGCGGCTTTATGCCTCAAGATTCTTATCTGCATTATGAAACCCCATGGGGCAGCACGGATATTGACAAACGTGGCAAACAAATGTCATCCCTTGATGGTGAAGCCTCGCACTGGTGCCATGATTCAAGCTACTTAGTCGAGCCAGTCGAAGGTTTATGGATTGCAAGTGTCGACACCAATGTACACAATCCAATTACTGGCGCAGATATTGACCTGTGCGCAGAAAAAACAGGTGAGAACTGGGAATCCAATGCCAAAGGCTACGAAGAAGCGAAAACCTATAAAGCAGAATTATTTGATTGGCTCACCGATGTCACCGCACGTGCTGAGCAAGAAGGTTAGTGCTTACTTGTTTTCTCACATTACCCTGCTGTGGAGTATTTAAACTACTCTGCCGATGATTTTTATTATCTTTTCGATGATAGTTCTTATAATCATAAGCGCGTGCCATCAGATGACACAGCGCAGCAAGTGCGCGCAACTGGTGTGCGTTTAAATATCGCAGGTCACATTCATATTAGTGATACGGCGCGTCATGTTTCGCCAAATGGTGACGTGCTATTTAATGTGCAAGCCCCATCACTGGCGGCTTATATTCCTGCATACAAAGTTGTGAAGTTTAATAACCGAGATGAAGTTGAGATCACAACTCATACTTTAGATGAGGTTGCGGACTTTGATTCACTTTTCCCTTATTACCAAGCCGAGCTTGAATATAGAAAAGCACAAGGTGAAGATGTGGCATGGGAAGATATTTTAACGGCGACTAACTATCGTGAGATGATGTTCAAGCATTTGATTATTTTAAATAATATCCGCACCTCTGAAAAATGGGGACAAGATATTAAAACCATGTATGACAACAAATTGCCACTTAAAGCCGTCATGCTTGCGGGTGAGTTGAAAGCGTTAAGTGATGAAGAATTAGTCGCTTTTGTTAACGCTGAAGATTTAAGCTCAGATCAAGCCATGCTAGATGTCTTGACTAGCATTAATGCCAACCTTGATGCCTATGGTGCGCTCGATACTGTTAATGCTTTCTTAACTCAGTTTAGCTTGCCAGAGTCGGAGCTCAATAGCCGTAATTTTGCGGATTATTGTGATGATATGCTGCATATGCGCTCAGGGGATGAAGATGCGATTGCTGATATTGGTGAGTCGAACGTGATTGTTTATGCTGTGGTCAGTGAGTTTTTTAACCGCTTTGATCTTGACGGTGACTTAACCCAATCAAGTGGGGAAGATTACTTAGGTGGTGATCCAAGCCACGGCAGTGATATTGATGCCCTCACCACTGCCGCGCTGCAAACCCGTCTCGCTGCTTTTGCGCGTGTCTATTATCACTTTATCACTGCGCAACCTTCGAAACATTTTGTGCTGGATTTGGCAAACGGGACATCACAAGATTTATGGGGTGGCAATATTTTACGTGATTATGCGTAAGCACCTCTAAAAATCCAAAAGCCCTAAAACCCAAAACCCCCTAAGCAACTTGCATCACTTAGGGGGTTTCTTCAAGGGTGACCGAGTTTATTTCGCTAGCCAAGTCTTTAAATCAATAGACAAAACTTGCGATATATCCCAGTTCTATTTTTGCTTCACGTTGTTATTCTTTTTCGTCACAGCTGATCTGCACCTTGGCAAGCTCAGAAAAGTTCAAACCTTCGTTTTAAAATGTTTTTATAGAGTGTTTAAAGATTCTAAACTTCTGTGAACGGAAATGAGTATATGCTGCTTTATTTTTTTCGCCCAGTTAAATAAATACCTAGATCTCAAAAAGATCCAAAATGAGATCCAAACCGATGAATTATCTAAAATCTGACGGCGTTCTGTTGGTGAACTGTTTAAATTTCGTACTAAAATAGTTGCTATCTTTATAACCAACCTGAAAAGCTATCTCTGTGATAGAGTCTTCTGAGTATTGTAATTTGTTCATCGCTTGGTTGATTCGCACGCGGTGCACATAATTATTTAAAGATAAGTTAGTCATTTGCTTCATTTTTCGACTTAAAGTGCGCGAGGAAACTTGAAACTGCTCGGATAAATCCGCCACACTGATATCTTGATCATAATGATGAGCGATCCAATCTAAGATCTGCAAGATCACATTCTCATGATCTGCTTTCGCTTGATGCGTTAAACGACCACGCGAAATCTCCACTACTAATTGCTGAAATAGCGCTTCTTTCATTAACTTAGATTCAATGCCCATTTGCTTATTTTCTTGATCCATTTGTGCAATCAAGTGGCTGATCCGCCCCATCGCATTGGTCGTCACAAACCAGTGATTAAAGGCGTCATCATCTTTAGGTAAGAGTTCTTTTAGAATGGGGCCTGCGCTAAGTTTATCTTTCTTAAACAATATATTAGTAAGAAAAAGGCCTTCGGAAGATTCAAATAAATGCCTATCGCGTGGTGAGATAAAGCAGATCAGGTTTTGTGATAAATTCATCGGGACATCATTGAGCACATGCTGCCCTGCCCCTTTGGAAACCACCACTAATTCATGAAAGTCATGACTATGCTCAGGAAAGTCCTGTTGCGGTGCACGCACTTCCGTCCAGATCGCCGCTTCATTTTTAAAAAACTCTTCACTATTTAATTGAAACATCATTTTATTATCCAGAATGAACCCTAGATAAGATAGGTAAGTTATAACAATTAAACAAGTGAACGAAATCAATATATCCTTAAATTTCATGAGATTTCGACAATTTTGTGATGCCCCTCTGAAAAACAACAAAGCCCATGCGATATACGTCTTATCGCACAGGCTTATGTTTACTTATTCATCGCAAGCTTACAGATAAGTGCGTAAGTATTCAGATAAGCACAAGATCGCCATCGCTTGACCATAAGGCATTGAAGTTAATGGGATATTACGATAATAATCTAAATCCTCGCCCATCGCTGTACCAAAGGATACATTGGTCAACTCACCATCTTGGTTAATATAATCAGCCAAAATACGATCCACAGCTTTGTGCGCCATTTGGGCATATTTCTCATCAATATAACGCAGGCGAACAGCTTTTAGGATCCCGTAAGCAAAACCAGCACTGGCTGATGTTTCAACATAAGAGTTCTCATCATCAAGCAAAGTACACCACAAACCATTGGCTTGTTGACTGGCAGCTAGCGCTTCAACCTGACGCCCCAACGTGTGGATCAAGTGACGGCGATATGCATCGTGTGCTGGCAGATCGAGCAATTCAAGAAAATCAGGGATCACAATAGTTACCCAGCTGTTGCCACGCGCCCAACGAGCATTGGCAAAATTATGCTTGCCGTCAAATGTCCAACCGTGGAACCAAGTGCCAGACTCGCGATCCATCAAATATTGAATATGATTTAGGAACTGGAATTTCGCTTCTTCAACATATTCAGGGCGATCAAGCAGGAGGCCAATTTTAGTCAGCGGCATAACGCTCATCATTAAAGTGTCATCCCACATTTGTTGAGTATTTTCGCTATTATAAACAATGTGTTGAATACCACCTGAAGCCGTGCGAGGCATCTGATACATCACATAATCTGCCCAAGTTTCAAGGTATGGAACTAACGACTGATCGCCAGTTTCTTCATAACGATACGCAAGGGTTAAAAATGGGCAGACTGTATTCACATTTTTTGTGGCTTGCTCTTCACTAAAGCGGTCTTTAAACCAGTCATCAATAATTTGCACAACTTCTTTATCATTGGTTTGCTGATAATACTTATACATACCATATAAACCGATGCCATGAGTCCACTCCCAACCGGCCCAACCCTTGGTATCAATCACACGACCATCATCAAGGTGTAATAAAAACTCACCTGTTTCATCTTGAATATTCACTAAATTATCAATCAGACGCTTAATATTATCGACCACTTCACTACGTGGGTGTGGACGCTCAATACATGCGAGTAGTTTGCTATGCTTCACGGGAAAAACTGTCGGTGTCATAATATTTTGTCCTTTTACAATACGCCAAGTAATCTTGGTAAAAATAGAGTTAATTCAGGGATATAAGTAATTGCGAAGAGCACTAGAATAATCGCAATATAAAATGGGATCAGCGGTTTGACTAAGCTTTCAACCTTCACTTGGCCAACACTTGCGCCAACGTATAAGCCGCTGCCAACTGGGGGCGTAATCGTGCCAATCGCAAGGTTAAACACCATCAAGACGCCAAAGTGAACCGGATCCACGCCAATTTGAGTGACGATTGGTAGCAAAATTGGCGTAAAAATCAAGATCGCAGGGCCGATATCCATAAAGGCGCCAACGACAAGTAAGAAAATGGTCACGGCAAGCATGATCACCGCTGGGCTCTCTGAAATGCCGAGTATCATGGCGCTTAATGCAGCAGGAATGCCTGTCATCGCCATTGCAAATGACATTGCTGATGAAGTGGCAAGTAAGAACATGATCACCCCACTCATCACAAAGGTTTGCATTAAAATACGCGGTAAATCATTTAGTTGAATCGTACGGTAAAGCCCAAGGGTTAAGACTAAGGTGTAAATCACAGCCACTGCTGAGGCTTCCACCGCAGTAAAAATACCTTGCACTATGCCGCCAACAATAATCACGACGAGCAGCAAACTTGGCACCGCATCTTTGGTGACTTTCCACGCCATACCTTTTTGTAATTTAAAGAAAGTCTGATAATTATTCTTCTTGGCAATAAAATAGGTAATGATCATGCAGCCAAGGCCCCATAAACTCCCTGCTACAAAGCCGCCTGCAAAAAGCGCTGCAATCGAAGTGCCGCCACTAGCCAGTGCATATAAGATAAAAGCGGTTGTCGGTGGGATCAGCATGCCTGTTGGCGCTGAAGCTATGTTAACCGCAGACGCAAACTCACGGCTGTAACCCTCTTTGGCGCTCATTGGGATCATCACCCCACCAATTGAGGTGGACGCAGCAATCGCGGAGCCAGACACTGCGCCAAACATCATGTTGCCCGCAATATTGGTGTAAGAAAGCGAACCCGGTACGCGGCCTGTAAAAATCTTGGCAAAGTTCACCAAGCGCGTCGCAATGCCGCCGTTGTTCATGATCACCCCCGCGAGGATGAAAAATGGTACAGCTAAAAGCGCAAAGCTGTCTAAGCTTGAGAACATTTTTTGCGCCGTGGTAAACATGGCAATATCAAATGGCAGCACCAGCATAATGGTGCAAGTCGAGGCAATCACAATACACAAGCCAATAGGTGTCCCCATTGCAAGTAATAAGGCAAAAATGCCGACTAACATACCAGAAGCTAAGATTGGATCAGGCATTAGAGTGCTCCTTCTTCTGATTGAGAATTATCTTCTGTTGGTGCCATCGACGGTGACTTTTTAATTTCTCTATCTTGTTTAATATCAATAATATTCAATACAGAGTAAATAATGATGAGCACGCCAGAGATAGGCAGCACGTAGTACACCACTCCCATAGAAAGCTGCAAGACAGGTGAAACTTGCGTCATGGCATTGCCTGAGATTTTTAAGCCGCCAATGATGAGGACATAAATAGCAAATAGGATAAACACCACTTGCAAAATAATGTTCCATGTCTTCACGAATCGCTGTGGCGCTTTGTCTAAAAATAGGGTTAAGTTGATATGCTCACGCTTTCCAGCGACATAAGCCATACCAATCACAGACACCCAAACTAATGAAAAACGTAAAAACTCTTCCGAAAATGTACTCGGCGCGTTAAAGACATAACGGCTAATTACCTGCCAGCATGCAACGATAACCATAAGTATCATCGCGCTGCAGCCAAAAACCCCGATGACTTTATCGAGCCACCACCTAATTTTTGTAGTCATAAGATCACCTTGTGATTTATTTTAATTTTGTTTCACGGTGCAAGACGAGCTTGCGAACTTGGATAAAATTCATTCATCAGCGGCTTGGTTGGCCATCTCTATTTGTTGGTAGATTTGATACACGTCTGGCTTGGCTTTGAGCGACTCATAAATAGGTGCAACCGCTTGTTTAAATGGGCTTTGATCAACTTGAGTAAACTCAACATTAAATTGCGAAACCGCTAGCTCTCGGGTTTTTGCCATCTCGGCTTGCCACGCTTTTTTCTCGACGTCGATTGATTCTTTAATCGCATCCAATAAGGCTTGATATTGCTCCTCAGTTAATTTTCGCTTGGTCATGGTGCTTAAAATGACAATATCCGGTATGCGTGTATGCATATCATAAGAATAATAACGCGCCACCTCCCCATGACGGGCAATCGTTAGTGCAAATTCATTATTCTCTGCGCCATCAATAATGCCTTGTTGTAAAGAGGTATACACTTCCGCTTGACCCATCGCAATGGGCGCTGCGCCGAGTAGTTTGAGGGTTTTAATCGAGGTCTCACTTTGCATCACACGGATTTTTTTACCTTTTAGATCCGCTAGCGTTTTGATAGGAGCTTTTGCCATATAAAAGCTACGTGCGCCCGAGTCGTACCAACCTGCACCGATATAACCTTGAGCACGAGTGGCTTCATAGATAGGCGTCATAATTTTTGGATCATCCATCACGCGATAAAACGTCGCCTCATCTTTAAACATATAAGGCAAAGAAAACACGCCATAATAAGGAGAGAAGCTTTCTAGCAAACCAGAAGATACTTTGGTAATGTCAATCGCGCCAACTTGCGTCATTTCAACTAATTCACGCTCACCGCCCAGTTGTCCATCTGGAAAGTATTGCACCACAACCTCGCCATTGGTTTTTTCTTCCACGGCTTTACCTATGTACTTCAAGGCATCTTTTACAGGTTGGCTATTTTCAGCATAAGCAAGACGTAAAACAGTTTGCGCTTGAGCAGGAGCAAGCATCGTCATGGAGACACTACAGGCTATACCTATAGCTTTTAAAAGTGAGGTGAGTTTCATGGTATCTTCCTTAGTCTGTAACTAAAATTTGGATTTTTAAAGTCAGCCTATTGTCAGCACTCAACTGCCCTTCGTGTTCAGGGCTATTGTTATGACATTATTGTGTCTTTTATATGCCTTATTGACCTTTAAAATTCCGCCAAATGAGTGATTCACTTGTCGTGTTTTTCAAGCTCAGCGAACCAAGATCACATTTTTGTTACTGCCTATTTCATGCTTAAAATTAACTTTATTTTTAACGAAAAATAAGAATCACAGACATAAAAAAATGCCAGCCTAAAACTAAGCTGACATTCACTTTAAAGCCCCTTACTTATGCAAGTTAGCTAAGTACTTTTATCTCAAATTAAGCCAATACAGACTCAACATAGGCTTTAATTTCAGCATCTTGACAGTTTTCAAAGAAACACGCTTGGAAGCGCTCGCCTGTCACTGCTGTTTTGACTAACTCTTGATCAATGGCACGTAGCGTATCAAGGTAGCTATCTTTGTTTACCGCAGCTTTAACTTGGCTCAAGATGCCAGCATTTTGCACTTGTGGCGCTTTACGCTCAACTGGATAACCTTCACCACGAGGGCCTGTGAATGCTTTTTCAAAGATATAACGTGCGTTAAGCTCTGCCGCCCAACCAAAACCTTTCGCAAACGCCAAAGATAATGCATTGCCATTATTGATTTGGTTAAATAGGAAAGCATCTGATGGATCAAGGCAATAACCACATGCCACACCTGGGTGAAGGTTAAGTGACATCATAGCGCCTTGGCCTGTCCCACAACCTGCGACGACAAAATCAACCGCTTTTGAGTTTAAAAGGATACTTGCTTGAATACCTAGGTGGATATAAGTCAAGTGGTGATCGTTTTCATCACTCATGCCAACGTTCGCAACAGTATGACCAAGCGGCTCAACAACCGTTTTAAGCTCATTTAGAATCGTTGCGTTTTTACCCGCTTGGCTGTTTTCCATCATTAGTGCAATTTTCATTTGCGTCTCCAGTAAATTTTTGTCTGATATAAGATCTTGTATAATATAGTTAAACTTTAAATTAACGTGCTAACCAACCACCGTCTACAGCAACAGTGTAGCCATTAATATACGAGGCTGCATCCGATGCTAGGAACACACATGGGCCTGCTACATCTTCTGGTGTGCCCCAACGATCTGCTGGAATGCGCTCTAAGATCGCTGCATTACGCTCTTCATCTGCGCGCAGTGCTTGGGTGTTATTGGTTGCCATATACCCTGGTGCAATCGCATTCACATTGATATTGTGTTTTGCCCACTCATTTGCCATCGCACGGGTGATGCCCATTACTGCGCTTTTTGATGCCGTGTAAGATGGTACGCGGATCCCACCTTGGAAAGACAGCATTGATGCAATATTAATAATTTTACCGCCAGTGCCCTGTGCGATAAATTGTTTTGCCGCTGCTTGCGCCATAAAGAAAACTGTTTTTGAGTTAATGTTCATCACATCATCCCAGTTTTGCTCGCTAAATTCGATCGCATCTTCACGGCGGATAATCCCTGCATTGTTGACAAGAATATCGATTTTACCGAATTCGGCGACCGCTTTTTCGATGATCATTGGGATGTCATCTTGTTTTAATAAGTTTGCACGCACATCTAAAAATGTATGACCACCTGCATTCATTTTTTCAATTGTCTCACTTGGCTCCACATAGTTCACACCAACCACACGGCAACCTGCTTGGGCTAAACCTAATGCCATACCTTGGCCTAGGCCCGTATCACAACCTGTTACTATCGCGACTTTACCTTGAAGATCAAAAGAGTTGAGGATCATATCTATTCCTTAGCTTTGTTTTAAGTGCCTGAATTAATAATGTGATTCAATGTTTACCAACAAGAAGAAACATTGTCATCACTTACATGCCTATTATATAAGCGCAAAATAAATCAGAATTCAAGTATTTTTGAAATAACGTTTCATTTTTGTTTTATGCGTCGATATTTTTGGCATAATGTAATACAATTGAAACTACTTAGATTTGATCTGAGTCCCTTGTGTGTGATTTCTCTCTCAAAAAACCATACAAGAAAAGAAAAAACATTTTGATGTGATCTAGATCACACTTAATCGGAGTTAAATTTTAATTTGCTTTGCGAAAAAATAATACACCGTATATATTGTAATAAAATTTCATAAAGGAATAAATTCAGATGAAAGCAAAAACAATCGCAGTCATCGGCGAATGTATGGTTGAGTTGCAAAAAGCAGCCGATCTGTATCGTCAAAGCTTCGGTGGTGACACTCTAAACACTGCACTTTACCTATCACGCCTAACCAATGTTGAGGGTGTTGAAACCTCTTATTTCACAGCATTAGGTAAAGATTCTTTCAGCCGCCAAATGCTTGACGCATGGCAAAGTGAAAAGATTAATACTGAGCATGTACATATTTCTGAAACGAAATTGCCTGGTATGTATGCGATTGAAACAGATGACACTGGTGAGCGTACTTTCTTCTACTGGCGCAGTGATGCGGCCGCTAAATTCTGGTTACGTGATTTCACGACGACAGAAGTTGTTGAGAAACTGTCTAAACATGAGCTTATTTATCTAAGTGGCATCAGCCTTGCGATCCTTCCAAGCGATTGCTTAGATAAGCTATTTGATGTGCTAAAACAATGTAAAGACAAAGGCTGCCAAGTTGCATTTGATAACAACTTCCGCCCTGCGCTTTGGTCTTCAATTGAAGCGGCGCAAGATGCTTATGAGCGCATGCTTAAACTAACGGATATTGCTTTCTTAACTTTTGATGATGAAGTAATGCTTTATCAGGATAAGCACGAAGAAGAAGCTATCGCACGTACACAAAAGTTTGGTGTTGAGCACATCATCATCAAGCGTGGTGAAAAACCTTGTTTTGTGATCACTCAAGGCGAGCAAGTTGAAGTGGCGGCGAACAAGATTGACAATGTTGTGGACACCACAGCTGCTGGGGATTCATTCAGCGCTGGTTACCTTGCTGCTTATGTTACAGGTCAAACCCCTGAAAACTGTGCAAAAATGGGTCATAGCCTAGCTGGCACAGTGATCCAATATCCTGGCGCAATTATTCCAAGTGAAGCAATGCCTTCGCTTAACAGCTAAAAGCAGATTCTATTTTATACCAACTTGAGCTTTCGAGTTGGTATTTGTATGTATAATTAGCTTTATGTAATAAAATTACGGTTTAAACTTATCTGTTATTCATTTGCTTCAAAATAATGGAAGTAATGCTAACAATTCAAAGGAAATTTAAATGTCTACGTTAAACGACAAACTAAAAGCGATCCGTGTTGTTCCTGTTATCGCTATCAATGATGCAAACAAAGCAGTAAAACTTGCACAAGTTCTTATTGAAAATGGCCTACCATGTGCAGAAGTTACTTTCCGTACTGCTGACGCGGTTCAAGCGATCAAAAACATGCGTGAAGCATACCCTGAAATGCTAATCGGTGCGGGCACAGTGCTAACTACTGCGCAAGTTGATGATGCAATCAACTCTGGCTGTGACTTCGTAGTAAGCCCTGGCTTCAACCCAACAACTGTTCGTTACTGCCAACAGCGTGACATCGCTATCGTCCCTGGCGTAAACAGCCCAAGCCTAGTTGAGCAAGCAATGGAAATGGGTCTTGATACACTTAAGTTCTTCCCTGCTGAGCCTTCAGGCGGCGTGAACATGCTGAAAGCACTTTCTGCTGTTTACCCAGTTAAATTTATGCCAACTGGTGGCGTAAACCCTAAAAATGTTAACGACTACCTAGGTCTATCAAGCGTTCTTGCTTGTGGTGGTACTTGGATGGTTCCAAACGATCTTATCGATAACGAAAAATGGGATGAGCTTGCAGCGCTAGTAAAAGAAGTTGCAAACATCATTGGTTAATATTCTTGGCTTGAGACAGCCTAATTGCGCTGTTTAATCCTAGCTAGATATTACATTAAAGCCGTTACTAAAGATTTTAGTAACGGCTTTTTTATATAAAAATAAAAGGCTTACACATCATCTAGTAAAACTCGAAGCGCCATTTTATAGCCTTTCACGCCAAATCCAATCAGAGTGCCATTGGCAACTGGTGACACATAAGAATGATGGCGAAAAGCTTCTCTGGCATGCACATTAGTAATATGTACTTCGATAACAGGAACTTTTGTACCGGCAATCGCATCATGCAAAGCAACTGAGGTATGGGTATAAGCCCCCGGATTAAATACGATTCCTAAGCACTCGCCTTTTTCAAAAGCAAAGTGCGCTTGATGAATCGCATCGACCAATGCGCCTTCATGATTTGACTGTAACGCTTCCAATTCAACCCCATGCGTTGCGGCGTATTCACGACACATATTCTCTACATCCGTTAATGTATCTGCGCCATATTTTTCAGGCTCACGTGTGCCGAGCAAATTTAGGTTGGGTCCATTGAGTAAGAGTATTTTCTGCATTATCCCTCCGTTGATGCGCTTACAAGACTGATCTTTTTATCTAAAAACAAATATATACATAATTTAGCACGCATTGTCTGGTGAAACACATATAAAATTAAATTATCCAAACTTTGCTTAGCTTCTAATATAAATCTCAATAATTAGTGTAAGATCATTAAATTAATCCTTATCAACTGTACAAAGGAAGTGCCATGAATGATCCCATCAGCATCTTGCTGTCCAATCTACCGATAATTTTAATCCTTGTCTTAATTATCCTGACCCTAAAAAAAGGCATCAAGTTCGTGCCGCAAAACCAAGCTTGGCTGATTGAGCGTTTTGGTAAGTATCAATCAACTAAACTGGCAGGTTTAAACTTCATTATTCCATTTATTGACCGCATTGCAGCTGAGCGCAGTCTAAAAGAGCAAGCCCAAGATGTGCCCTCTCAATCGGCAATCACCAAAGATAATATCTCGCTAATCGTTGATGGCGTCTTATATTTTCGTGTGCTTGACCCTTACAAAGCAACCTATGGCGTGGATGATTATGTCTTTGCTGTCACCCAACTCGCGCAAACCACCATGCGTTCTGAGCTAGGTAAAATGGATCTTGACCGTACTTTTGAAGAGCGTGATTTGCTCAATACGAATATCGTGAGCGCAATTAACCAAGCAGCAGAACCTTGGGGCATTCAGGTCTTACGTTATGAGATTAAAGATATTGTACCGCCAAGCTCGATTATGGAATCGATGGAAGCACAAATGAAGGCGGAGCGTGTGAAACGTGCGCAAATCCTTGAGTCTGAAGGGGATCGCCAAGCAGCAATTAATGTAGCTGAAGGTCGAAAACAAGCGCAAGTGCTTGAAGCAGAAGCAGAAAAAGCTGAGCAAATTTTACGTGCAGAGGGTGAAGCAGCGGCCATTTTAGCAGTCGCCAATGCTCAAGCCAAAGCCTTGATGGAAGTGGGTGAAGCGGCGGCAACTGAGCAAGGTCAAAAGGCTATTCAACTTGATCTTGCCACCAAAGCCATTGCGGCAAAAGAAGCGATTGCCAAAGAATCTTCGGTCGTATTACTGCCAGAAAACGGCACGGATCCATCAAGTATTGTGGCCCAAGGTATGTCGATTATTAACGCGCTAAATAAAAAGTCTTAATGACAAATCATTAGAATAATTTACAGTGTAAATACTCCAAACATCAAACGGTTATAGAGACCATAAATACGTCATGGTTGAGACTCACAAGTGAGCTTCGCCATGACGCACTTTTTATTTAGCATTCATTTTGCGCAGAGGTAGCCATGCAAAATATCACTTCTATTCTATTTTTTGTCGGTATGTTATTGCTGATCTTAGAAGTCGCGGTATTGGGTTTTAGTAGCCTAATTTTACTCTTCATCGGCGCTGCTTTTATTCTTACCGCCGCATTATTATGGCTTGGGATTTTACCTGTGAGCGTCACAGCAATAGCCTTGACCTCTGGCGCTTTGACCTTAATCTTTGCCATTTTATTATGGAAACCATTGAAAAAGCTTCAAAAAACGCCAGAAGAAAAGCCGCTTGAAAGTGATTTTTTAGAGCATGAGTTTATTTTAAGCGATGACCTCAACGAGTTTAACAAGGTGAGTCATCAATATTCAGGTATTACTTGGCAGGTCAAAAGTAGCCAAGCCATTCCTCAAGGCACCCTAGTTAAAGTTGTACGTTGTGAAGTAGGCGTATTATGGGTGGAAGTTAAAGCGTCATAACATATCGCCTAGATAAAAAAGATACAAAAAAGGGTAACAGCGCAGCCATGATGGCCTAACTACTACCCTTTTTTATTGTATGTTTAAAATTTACTGCTTCGCAAACTCAATCATACCTTTATTCACTACCATGCCGAAATAGCCTGTCTGTAGTTTTACTTTCTCGTTTAAGCTTGTGCCAGCTGGCGCTGAGCAGAAAATAAACTTAGGTGAGCCGCCACAAACGATTGCAGGATCATGCTCTGGGCCAAATAATTGATTATAGCCTTGCTCTGGCACTTCAAGCAGTTTCACTTGTTCCACGCCATTATGATCTTGTAGTGACCATTGCTTTACTGAGGCATCAATTGTCTCTTCACCGATTTTTTGAATACGGTTTTGCTCATCAGTAATCGCAACAATTTTAAGTGGTAAACGCTTTGCTTCCTGCTCGGCAGTCATTGTCACCCCTGGTGGTGCGATCTGTAAAAACGTCCCGCCAAGTGGATCATTATTTGCCGCAGCAGTCGAAGATGAGCCTGTACTTGCACACGCACTTAGCATTAGGGCTGCGCTTAAAGGTAGAAGCTTAGTTAATAATTTTTTCGACTGGGTAAATACCATGGTAGATCCTTAAAAATAAAAGTGTTCTTGCATGGTAAAGCTTCACCGCTGAAAAATAAATAATATTCATGATATTTTTGTGTAAAAAACAATGTTCTCCACACTATATATGTATGTTTTTCATGATTTAAAACTAACCAGGGTGCCCATCAACCCTTGGTTGACAAAGCATTGGTACAAAATGTCGTATGTATAAAGCTAAGCTTATAACCCAGCATAAGGCTGCAAAATCAATTAGATAAAATAATTGACTCGGTGCAAAAGCAACACCAAAACTGCGTACGATAGCTGCAATGGATAAACACAAATATGCTAGCCCCATTTTCGGCCCTTTGTATATCTCTCGCCCTGTGTGCCCCATAGTGACGCGGCAAATCATCGCAAGGATCACCCCAGCCAAAGTGCCAATGGCAAATAAATGGGTCAGCGAATGTCCGAGTAATGGATTCGTGGTCAAGCCTTTTACTAGCATGCCAAGCGGTAATGCTAAATAGCCAAGGTGTAAACTCCAAACCAAAGGCTCAGACAAACTTAAATAGCCTTTCCAGCGATATAAACGCACCAGTTGACACACGCCACCAAATACTAAAATCACCTTCACCAAGCTAACTTGAAGCGGGAAAAAGCTTAAAATAATCAATGCAAGTAAAGGCAGATTTGCCGCCCACTCGAGCCAAAAAATTGGCTGAGGTTTATCAAAGTTAAACTTACGCGCGGTGAAAAATGGGATCACACGGCCGCCCATAATCGAGATCAGCAGCATCATCCACCAAAGCATCGCCTGCCAAACACTTGAGGCAGTAAAAGGCGCAACGCCCTTGATGGTTGCATAGCTAAAAAAGTTAAAACCTATCGCTAAAAGAAAGAGTGGGATAAAAAATAAGTTACGATAGTTTTTGCTTTTCACCGCGCGCATGCCAACTTCATACGCGACCCACGCAAGAAAGAACGCCTCGACACAAGCGGTCATCCATAAAGGCACGGGCAGCCAAAATAAAATGCGTACCAAAAGCCAAATCCCAAGTAGCGCAATTAAAGGTTTAGATTTTATCCCTGGGATCCCTGTCCACGTTTGCACTGCGGTTAACACAAAACCTGCGATAATGGCAAAAGCAAAACCAAAAATCATTTCATGGGCATGCCACCACAACCCCGGTACTTGCAAGCCAAACCCCATGCTCGAGACTTGGCTCAAGGCGCCAGTTTGAAACATCCACGCCCAAAGCGGGACAATTAATAAGGCGTAGAAGCTGCCGGCAAAGAAAAAACAGCGAAATGCCAAGCGAAAAAGCGGATAAATTTTATCTTCAATGCTTTTATCTAGGATTTGCATGAAAAACTCCAGTAATGATGATCTCAATTAGTTTTAAGGCTGCGCTGAAATCATATTGAATGACTGATTAATAAACTAATCTCTATGGTTGCTATAACCTATTGCACAATTCATGCCAAAATATAAACAACTGATATTTAATGCTTTTTTATTTATAACTTGTCTGCGCCTTAAATATGATGTAAAAAACACATCAAACCAAAAATAAATGAGAGCATTATGCCGATACCGACTGTGACTACTGATATGCCTTCAACAATCAGCCAAGCTAAAGAGCCTGCTAATTTACCTAAAAAGCTTGAATCTGTGCTGCTCGATATGGCGCTAAAACTCAATGCTCAACCTCCCAGCGCCAAGCAATATCAAATTTTGCTACAAGGCTTACAACAAGTGGTCAATTTTGATGCCGCAGGTTTATTTATCTATGAAAAAAACAGCCCCAGTTCATCACAACTAACATCACAGCCAGCTAAAGATAAAAAAGTGCTGCGCCCACTAGCAACCAAAGGCTTAGCCATGGAAGTCATGGGGCGCACCTTTGACCCAACGCAGCACCCGCGCTTAGCGGCGATTTTAGACAGCGCGCATGCGGTTCAATTTGCCAGTGACTCCAAACTTGCAGACCCATTTGATGGTCTTTTAGCCCTTTCCGATCAACCTAGCTTAGGCGATCACCGTGAAATCGACGTGCATGCCTGCATGGGATGTAGTCTGCGGATTGAAGGTGAGATTATTGGCGTGCTCACCATTGACGCTGCCGATCCCGATGCTTTTTTACAATTAAAGCCGCAAACCCTTGAAACTTTTGCAGCCTTTGCCGCAGCGACGATACGTAATATTAGTTTGTTTGAAGCGTTAAAATTTGCTCACCAAAAGCAAAAAAACTGGACCAAAACCTTAATCGAACAAACCCGCAGTAAGTTTAGCACTCTGATTGGCCAAACCCCTGTGATGCAGGCATTAAAATCTAATATTAAAATGGTTGCGCCGAGTCAATATGCGGTGCTGATAAGTGGTGAAACTGGCACGGGCAAAGAGTTGGTCGCACAATCTATCTATCAGCAAAGCCTGCGCAGCGACAAGCCTATGGTGTATGTCAACTGTGCAGCCTTGCCTGAATCGATTGCCGAAAGTGAGTTATTTGGTCATGTAAAAGGCGCATTTACCGGTGCCAATTCACATCGCAGCGGTAAATTTGAACTTGCCGATGGCGGCACCATATTTTTGGATGAAATTGGTGAGTTGCCACTACTGCTGCAAGCAAAGCTATTGCGCGTGATCCAGCAAGGTGAGTTGCAACGTGTTGGATCTGATCAAAACAAACATATTGATGTGCGCATCATTGCCGCCACCAACCGAGATTTAGAACAAGAAGTCAGCGCAGGACGTTTTCGCTCCGATCTCTACCATAGATTAAATGTCTTTCCGATTTATGTGGCGCCATTGCGGGAACGTTTAGCCGATATTCCTCTTTTAGCTGGGCATATTTTAGATAAGCTCAAACCTCAACTTGGGATCAGTGACTTGTATGTCAAAGCGGCGGCGCTCACTCAAATGCAACACCAAACTTGGCCAGGAAATGTGCGTGAGCTCGAGCATAGCCTGATGCGCGCCGCATTACGCGCGATTGGTGAGCAAAGTCAAGGCATTGATATTAAACATTTTCAAGCTGACTTTCATTTAACTGATATGCAAACAGACACTGAGGCTTGCGCTCAAACAACGCCACTCAATGTGCCAAGCACAGAGCCTGAATCAAGGCAGGAACAAGGCTTAGAGTTTTACCTCGAAGATAAGTCAATGCGTGAAGCGGTGGAGTGTTTTCAAAAACAACTGATTGAAGATGCATTACGTCAATCTGGCGGCGTGTGGTCCCAAGCGGCGAAAGCCTTGAAAATGGATCGCGGAAATTTATATAAAATGGGGAAAAAACTCGGCGTACAATCCGTTTGATGTCAAAAACACATCAAGTGAAATCAAGCGTTTATATTTGATGTTCTTTTCACATCAATTCTCGTCTAAACAAATACGGCTTATAGTCAAAATTGAACACAAATCCAGTAAAATCAGTAGCATACAAACTTGGCACACTAATTGCTTAAAGGGAGTCACTATCACTGATAAATAATAAAAATACACTGGAGCAATAAATTATGTTTTGTATTCAATGCGAACAAACTATCCGCAGTCCAATGAAAGATGGCTGCGCTTACGCCGCGGGGATGTGTGGCAAAACGAGCGAAGTTTCTGACTTACAAGATGTGCTGGTTTATGCCTTACAAGGCGTTTCTTTCTGGGCAAGCCTTGCGCATGAATACAAGCTGGACACCCAAGCGGTCGATGAATGGGCGCCAATTGCCTTTTTTGCAACCTTAACCAATGTAAACTTTGATGCTGAGCGTATTTTAGCCTTTGCTCATGAAGCAGATGCGTATAAAAATAAACTCGAAGAACAAGTTCGTGCGGCTGCCCGTTTAATTAACCAAGAACTGCCTAGCATTACCCCTGCTGCGCAATTTAAACTTAGCACTGAAAAATCAGAGATCTTAAAACTTGCGCCTCTTGCAGCGGTGAATCGTGGTCAAGATGAAGTAGATGAAGATGTGATGGGCTTGCGCCTGCTTTGTCTTTATGGTCTTAAAGGCGCTGCCGCATATATGGAGCATGCGCGCGTTTTAAATCAAACTGACACTGCAATTTATAAAGAATATCATCAAATTATGAGCTTCCTTGGCGCTGATCCAACCGATCTTAATGCCCTGCTTGAAACCTCAATGCAAATTGGCATGATGAACTTTAGCGTGATGAAGATGCTCGACACTGGTGCAACTGAGACCTTCGGTCACCCTGAGCCAACTCAAGTCAACACCAAGCCGATTGCAGGCAAATGTATTCTAGTCTCAGGCCATGATCTGCATGACTTAGAAAAAATCCTTGAGCAAACCCAAGGCAAAGGAATTAACGTTTACACCCATGGTGAGATGCTGCCTGCATTGGCTTACCCTGAACTTAAAAAGTACCCTCATCTTGTGGGCAACTTTGGCAGTGCGTGGCAAAACCAACAGTCTGAATTTGCCAACTTCCCTGGCGCTGTGGTAATGACGTCAAACTGCATTATTGATCCAAATGTTGGCAAATACGCCGAGCGCATCTTTACCCGCAGCATGGTTGGCTGGCCGGGCGTGACCCACATCGAAGGTGATGACTTTAGCCAAGTTATTGATTGCGCGCTAAGTTTAGACGGTTTTGCGCACACTGAAATCGAACATATGATCACTATCGGCTTTGCCCGCAATGCGCTGATGGCTGCTGCGCCTGCTGTGATTGATGAAGTCAAAGCTGGCAACATCAAACACTTCTTCTTAGTCGGCGGTTGTGATGGCGACAAATCTGAACGTCACTACTACACAGAGTTTACTCACCAAGCACCAAAAGATAGCCTGATCTTAACCTTAGGGTGTGGCAAATACCGCTTTAACAAAGACAGCTTTGGTGAGATCAATGGCATTCCACGCCTGCTTGATGTGGGCCAATGTAATGATGCTTATTCTGCCATTGAACTGGCAATTGCCCTGTCACAAGCCTTTGAATGTGAAGTCAATGAACTGCCGCTGACACTTGTTCTTTCTTGGTTTGAACAAAAAGCGATTGTTATTTTACTGACCTTATTTGCCCTTGGGATCAAAGGCATTTATACCGGCCCAACCGCGCCAGCTTTCCTGACCGACAATCTCGTTAAAATCCTCCAAGAGAAGTTTGATTTACGTATGACGGCAAAAGCTGAAGATGATCTTGCAGAGATCTGCGCAGCCTAAGCCAGACGGGTTATCTAATTAATCGTTAAACCAAAACAAAGGGTGCGCTGAAAAATCTTGCGCCCCTTTATTTGATTCTTTCACCTCTTCGCTATATCAAAAGGCTGATGATGAGCATCCAAGATATTCAACCAGCGCCAACTCGCAGCGCACAACCAAACATCTATCAATGGCCCAAACAAGGCACCCAAACCTTTGTTTGCACACACAAATGGCAGCAAACGCCGCAATCTGTGAGCATACGCCTTATCCCGGCGCCAAATGATCCCCAAGCAGGAAATTTAATCTCATTTAAACCGGGTCAATTTGTGAACCTTGGCCTAGAAATCAATCAAAAAATGCATTTTCGCGCGTATTCAATTAGCAGTGCGCCGGATGAAGATCATCTCACCCTGACAATTAAACGGGTTGAAAATGGTTTGGTGTCCAATGCGATTTGTGATTTATTGCAAGTGGGCGACTCCGTCGAATTAATGGCACCACAAGGTGAGTTTCATCTGCAAAAAATGCCAACTAGCCAATCTGAAGTGCTGCTGATCAGCGCAGGTTGTGGCGCGACGCCTGTTTTGTCTATGCTGCGCCAACTGGTGAAAAAAGCTAGCTATCAAACGCTAAACCAGAATACTCCAACAACAGATGTGAAAAGCAGATCAAGTAAAATTTTATTGCCTTATGCCGTGAGTTATATTCACAGCGCCAAAGAGCTTGAAGAAGTACCTTTTTATGATGAACTGCTGGCGCTCTCGCATCAGGTTGAGAATTTCACCCTATCTATCAAACTCACTCAAGAGTTTCATCCGCATTATCCAAATGGACGCATAAGTCTCCAAGATATTCAAAACGCCTGCCCGCAATTAGAGAAAAGTGCCATTTTTTTATGTGGTCCAAATGCATTTATGGCGAGCATTCAGGGCATGCTTGAAACAAGCGGCTTTAATATGCAGCACTTTTTCCAAGAAAGCTTTACCCCAGCAAAGCCAGAAGGAGCAAGCGCGCAACAAGATAATACGCATGAAAACGGGCTGAGCGATGAATCTTCGACAAATAACAAGGCGACGCAATATCAAGTCAGTGCGCCAAGTTTTGCTGCCAGTGCAACAATCCAAGCAGACCAACCACTTATTGAGAGTTTAGAAGCCATGCAACTGCCGGTAATTGCAGCCTGTCGCAGCGGCGTGTGTGGGTCATGCAAATGCAAGGTTAAAGGTGAGACTGAGTCTACCAGCAGCATGACGCTAAGCGAGGAAGAAGTTGAGCAAGGTTATCGACTCGCCTGCTCAACTTATGCCAAGAGTGATCTTGAAGTCACCCTTGGTTAAAAACGAATAGCAATAACGGCAATCAAGCAAGGTTGGCTTTAAAGAAATCTAACGTGCGCTTCCAAGAAAGTTCAGCCTCTTTTTTGGCATAGCGCGCGGTCGAATCATTATGGAAACCATGATTCACCCCTTCATAAACATAGGCTTCATATTTGGCGTTGTTTTTCTTCAACGTGGCTTCATAATCCGGCCAAGTGTCATTCACGCGCTTATCAAGCTCTGCAAATTGGAGTAAAAGCGGGCCTTTGACTTTCTCGGTTAAATCCCCTTTCGCTGGCGTGCCATAATACGGAACCCCTGCATCCACCTCATCTGGCAAAGTTGCACTCAGCATATTGGTGATATAGCCGCCGTAACAAAAACCAACCACGCCTAACTTGCCCGAGCTGAGCTCATGCCCTTTGATAAATTTTGCCGCCGCAATAAAGTCAGCTTCGAGTTTTTGTGCATCCATTTGGCTTTGCATTGCGCGGCCTTCATCATCATTGCCCGGGTAACCACCAACTGGGTATAAGGCATCTGGGGCAAACGCGACATAACCTGCCACTGCAAGGCGGCGCGCCACATCTTGAATATATGGGTTTAAGCCACGGTTTTCATGCACCACCAACACCACAGGCGCACTGCCCACAAGTTCTTTTGGCGTCACCAAATAACCGCGGCATTCACCGTGACCATCTGGCGAATCAAATGTCACAAACTTACCTGTGATTTTAGGATCGTTAAATGACACTTGTTCGGCATTGGCATAATTTGGCAGCAAAGCACTGGTGAGTACTGTCATACTAAAACCAAGCGCAGCAAGCCCTGCTAAGCGACCAAAAAATTCACGTCTATCGATATAACCGTGTGCGTATTCATCATACCAATCAAACGCCTCTTGCGGGATAGCTTGAGTTTTAGATTGATTTTGCGGGTCTGAATTTGATTTTAATTCGAACCCTTGAGACTTTTTTTCATCACTTGTTGCCATGGATACACTCCTTTGTAAGCACAATGCTTATTACCCGAAAATTATCAAATCTTGATTTAAAAGTCTGACATTATGCTCTTCAAACATAGCAAGCATAAATCATACATATTCAGCATAGCAGTATTTTGTTTATTTATTCAGCAAGATAGTAATTTTTATTATCAAAAATAAATTTACTTACAAAATAGAAATCACAAAACCCAGTTCTTCTCTATTGACTTACAAGTGTACGCTGATATTCTAGCTTACAAGTGTAAGCCTAAATGTAAATTCAGGTTCAATTTGATCCCATCACACAACGACTATCAAATTATTAAAGAAAGAAAAACCACTATGACAAACGAAACAAAAAATACCTCAAAACCGCCTCTTATTTGGCTGAATTTAACCATATTTGCCGCAACCTTTATCTTTGCCGTGGTGGTTGCACCTTGGTATGGGTTTAGTCACGGCTATACAAGTGCGCATTGGATTTGGCTCTTGATCGCCTTTTCATTTTGTAATCTCGCGATTACCGCAGGCTATCACAGACTTTGGTCACACAAAGCCTATCAAGCCCACTCTGCTGTGCGTTTTATATTTGCTATTGGCGGTGCATTTGCTCTGCAAAACAGCATCTTGCATTGGTCATCCGATCATCGCGTGCATCATAAACATGTCGATAATAACGACAAAGACCCATATAGCGCCAAGCGTGGCTTTTGGTTCTCTCACATGGGTTGGATGCTACGCAACTATAACCAAGATGTGTACGCCGATTATGCAAACTGCCGCGATCTACAAAAAGATAAGATTGTCATGTGGCAACACAAATATTATGTACCACTTGCGATTGCAACGAACTTTGGGATCCCGCTATTACTTGGTCTAGTCTATGGTGATATCTGGGGTATGTTACTTATGGTCGGTGTGGTGCGTTTATTTTTAAGCCATCATTCAACATTCTTTATTAATTCACTTGCGCATATCTGGGGTAGCCAACCTTATACAGATAAAAACACCTCGCGTGACAATGCGATTTTAGCGGTTTTCACCTTTGGCGAGGGTTATCATAACTACCACCATATTTTTGAAAATGACTATCGCAACGGCATTTACTGGTGGCAATATGATCCAACTAAGTGGCTGATCAAAGGGCTGGAGTATTGCAATCTGGCTTCCAAGTTGCGTAAAGCACCAATGCTTAAAGTTGAAGAAGCACGCGCAAAAATGGCTTATGAACGCGCCTTAAGAAAAGTTGCACATATGCCAAATTGCCAGCAGCTGATGGAGCAAATGAAAGCAGAATTCGATACCTTGGTGTCGCATATGCGTGAGTATTACGCACTCAAAAAACAGCTTCTAGAGAGCAAACGTGACGATATGATGCGTAAATATGAATATAAATTATTGCAGCTGCGCATTGAGCAAGCGAAACAAGCAATGATAGAAAAACAGCAAGCATGGCAAGCACTAACGCATAAATTTGCCTAAACCCTAGGATTTTGAATATATTCAACACCTTAGGTTAAAACCTTAAAACACAGTAACTTAGTGGTTATTCAGCAATAAGAACCTTTCATTATTGATTGCGATAGTGAAAGGTTTTTTTATGCATATTTTTCTTGGTAGGCCGCAAATTCCTATGCCATAATATGACCTGTCGTTCACAAAACAAACATTTACGGATAGATAAGGAGGTTGCATGGAGAGCACAAATAACATAGTCGCTCCATTAAAGAGCAGTATCGCGCGCTTGAATATGCCAGCGATGCAAACACTCTTCACAGCGCCACACAAAATTTTTAATCTTAACCTTTTTTTGCGCTACTTTAATCGTCTCCTTGTCTGCTTTGCATTTGCTTTTGTTAGTGCTTGCAGTTCTAGCCCAGTCAACCAAGGCGGTGAAAGTTACTATCGCGCGCAAATGCAAGAAGTCTATCGTGAATGGCAAGGCACGCCTTATCGTTTAGGTGGCACCAACAAACGCGGCATCGACTGCTCAGCCTTCACTCAAATCGCGATGTATGATGTCTATCGCTTAGACTTACCTCGCACCACATCGCAATTAGTCAATAAAGGTAAAAAAGTTTCGCGTAGCAACGCAAGCTATGGGGATTTAGTTTTCTTTAAGACAGGTTCACGCACTCGACACGTTGGAATTTATATCGGCAACAACCAGTTTATGCATGCTTCAACATCGAAAGGTGTGATTATTTCTAGCCTGAGTAATTCTTACTGGAAGAGTAAGTTCTGGCAAATTAGACGTGTGATTTAATTAAGATTGACACAAAATGAAGATGTTTGTCGCTTTGGCACTGCTTAAAAAGACTTAAGGCAGAGCCAAAGCGCAAAATATTTTGTTTTACAAAGGAGTGATACTCAGCGCCTTTGTAAAACGAACCTTTAAGCACATACTTTAGTGCTTAGGTATTTCTCAAGCCCTTGACGACGCAGTTCACAAGATGGGCAATCACCACAACCATCCCCAATCACGCCATTGTAGCAAGTCAATGTTTGCTCGCGAATCAAATCTAACGCGCCAAGCTCATCAGCAAGTTGCCAAGTTTGCGCTTTATCTAGCCACATTAACGGTGTTTGGATCTCAAGTGGATAATCCATCCCTTTATCCAAAGCTTGTTGCATGGTTTTAATAAACTCATCACGACAATCTGGATAGCCAGAAAAATCTGTCTCACATACGCCTGTTATCACAGCATGTGCGCCAATTTGGTATGCATAAATCCCAGCAAGGGTTAAAAACAAGATATTACGTCCCGGAACAAAAGAGTTTGGCACCCCTTTTTCTGTTAATTCATGCGATACAGCAATGTCATCACGGGTGAGTGAACTCACAGCAAGCTCGTTTAACACCCCAACATCTAAGACTTTATGACTGGCAACCTTGAGATTTTTCGCCAATGTTTTGGCAACTTCTATTTCTTGCGAATGTCTTTGGCCATAATCAAAAGTGACGGCATGCACTTCATCAAAATTTTGAATTGCTTGGACTAAACATGTTGTGGAGTCTTGCCCGCCACTAAAAACGACGACAGCTTTACGCATTCTACTTTCCTTTATCAGTTGCCAATCTGGCATATAAGCATGAGAGGGATCACAAAAAAATGGATTCTAGCACTCAAGCGCGCGCATGTGCAAGCCGAGCAACAAGGCGCTCACGCAGTGCGCCAGGAGCTAAATCCGCACAAATCTGCTCAAGCTGCTGCCAATCTTGCTCTGTAAAACTGGCGTAAGTTTGGGCGATTAATTGCTGTTTAATGGCATCATCAACAAATGCCGCTTCCAGTGCGCACAAGGTCACATCCAACAGCTCGGCGCGAGCAAAGCCAAATTCACTGGCTGCAATCCGATATTCTTTGCCCACGTCGGTGCCAAAGATGCCCGCATCATCGGTATTAATCGACAAACGAATGCCCTTTTCATAAATGCGGCGAAGTGGATGTTTAGCAAAGCCGTGTTCCATTTCAGACACCAAAATACGGTTACTCGTTGGTGAGACTTCAAGGGTAATATTCTCAGCAATCAAACGCTTAATCAAATCTTCATCATCAATTGAGCGGATCCCATGCCCAATCCGCGTTGCGCCAGCATCCAGCGCATCGATCACACTTTGTGATCCGCAAATTTCACCCGCGTGATAGCTTTTAGCCAAACCAGAGGCTTCAACCTTTTGATGTAAATATGCAAAATCACCAAATGCGCCAGCCGCTTCATTGCCTGCAATGTTAAACCCAGTCACTATATCTCGCGGATTTTCTGTCACAAAATCAACACTTTGATTTAGCTGCTGAATATCTAAATGACGTACGCCACAAGCATGCAAACGCGTCACAGTGCCATACTCTGCCTCAATTTCATTAATAGCTTTTTGCATCGCATCCATCATTGCGTGGTATTTACCGCTGTCATACGTTTGCGTTGCCTCATCAAAACTCATATGAAAGGCGGAGCTTATCATTTCGCAATACACCATGCCCTGCTCGGCATTACGCTTTAAATAATCTTTTAAGACAAGATAATAATCATCTGCATCACGTACTAAATCTGCCACCTTGTCATAGGTGTGCACAAACGCCATAAAATCGTGCTCATCATATTGATAACGACCATTGGGGAAATCTGCTTCGTCGTATTCTCCTTTTGGATAACAAAAATCTTCTGCAAGCTGGACGTGATATTTCTCAGCCAAGATTTTTGCCACATCAGGGGTAACTGAGCCTTCAATATGCTCATGCAAAATGACTTTTGGTAGGACGTTTGCTTTTAATTCTTTTAAATCTGTTGTCATTTTTACGACTTTCCTTTGAGTAAACAGTGTTTGATTATAACAAAAGCTAAAATCTAAAGTAAGCACTAAGCTTGGTTAAAAAATCTTTTGAACAGCATAAACCTTTACACTTATTGACTGCATCTCATTCACTGAAGTGCTAAAATATGCCCTAAATTTCAAATACTTCTCATTTCACCATCTCGGAGCCATGATCTTGAACGCAACCCAACCTAAACTCAGCAAGAATGCGATGCTGATCTTTCTTGTTTTTATTAGCGCTTTTCCACCGATTACGACAGATTTATACCTTCCTGCGCTGCCGCAAATGGTTGAGATGCTCAACACCAACCAAACCATGGTCAACCTCACTTTAAGTGTTTATTTTATGGCCTATGCCTTTGGTTTGCTGTTTTGGGGACCGCTTAGTGAAAAATTTGGGCGTAAGCCAATTATGAGTATAGGGCTTGGGATCTATATCGTTGCCAGTTTATTGTGCTCACAAGTTGAAACGATTGAGACTTTAATTTTTGCACGTTTGTTGCAAGCTTTTGGTGGCAGCGCCGTCACTGTTACCGCCACCGCGATTGTCAAAGATCTATATAAAGGCCGTGAACGTGAAAAAATCATGGCAACCATTATGTCTTTGGTGATTATCGCGCCTATGGTCGCCCCTGTTTTTGGTGCTTTTTTACTAAAAATAGCCTCATGGCACATGATGTTTGTGGCGTTAGCTGCATTTGGTTGTATTTGCGCTTTTTATAGCCTGTTTTATAAAGAAACATTGAAAAATCCTTACCAAGGTTCAATTCTACGCTCTTGGACACGTCTGTTTGTGGTGATCAAAAACCCACACTTTAGCGCCCTATTGTTTGTTTTCTCCATTGCGCCGATGGCCTTGATGTCTTTCTTAGCCGCAGGCTCTTATATTTATATCGATGGTTTTGGATTAAGTGAGCAAGCCTTCAGCTATGCCTTTGCTTTCAATGCCTTTTGCGCCTCGTTTGGGCCAAGCATTTATATGAAGCTTTCGCGAAAAATCAAGACTCAAAGCATCATTACGGCCTGTTATGCGCTGCTTGCGTTATGCGGCGTGTTAACTTTAACCCTTGCCAAATTCTCACCTTGGATTTTTGGTTTAGCAGCTGCGATTGCCACCTTGATGGTGCTGATCACCCGTATTCCTGGCACCAACTTAATGCTTGAGCAGCAAGAAGAAGACACAGGCTCAGCTGTCGCGATTATTCAGTTCTTTAGTATGATTTGCGGCTCACTGGGGATGACATTAGTTTCGCTACGCCCTGAGGCATTGATTGATAATTTAGGTTGGCTGCAACTTGGCGTTGGCGTGGTAGGTTTTGTGATTTGGCTGCGCTTAAAACATAAAGATTATGTTACCCAAGCGCTGGCGCGTTTAGCCAAATAGACCTAAAGCATTTAGGCGCAATAAGCTTTATTTGCTTGAATGAAATATACGCCGCCAAAGTTTGGTTGGCGTATATTTTTCATATTTTCCTGTATTTCAAGATGATTAGACTAATCCAGTGATAGGGTTTAAATCATAAAGACTCGCCTCGGCTAAGCCATTTAAGGTCAAGCGATCCAGCCCATCAATAAAAAAGCGGCTCGTCATCGTATGCTTCCCTTGATTTAAAAAGATCTCAATCACAGATTTATCAACATAGATCTCAACAGTTTGCTTACTTTCAAGTCTTGGCGCCTGACGCGTACAACCATACTCTTGCGCGTACAGATTCGTCATTTCACTTCGATCTAACTCAAAATGCGCCGCATCTGCGCGAAGCACAATTCGCTCACCTTTTTGATTTAAAAGCGCGAACTCAAAATCTTCGGCTTCAAGTTCAAAAGAAAGATAAAAACTTGTGCTGGTTAACTTGTGCTCGCCCTGAACCCGTTGCTTTTCTTTGCGCAGCGCAGAAAGCTCTGCCAGCGGAGTTTGAATTACATAACCATCTTTCACATTTAACTGGCGCGGCAGCGATAACATGCCTGCCCATTGATGTTCAATTGAAGGCGTATCTATATCTGGCAATCCTATCCAAGCAATTAAGATTCGACGTCCTTTTGCATCTTGGTAAGTTTGCGGCGCATAAAAATCAAAGCCAAGATCTGGCTCAGCAATAGCTTGATGTTTTTCCAGTCGTGGCGTTTCAAAGTTTAGTGAATCTCCTATAAGATAAGTCACCGAATAGATATTTTTATAGTAATAAGGATGAGTCGTTTTAACCCCTTGTGGCGAAAACAACATCACCGCCTTGCCATCAAGCTCAAAAAAGTCCGGACACTCCCACATATAACCGAGCTCGTCATAATCTGTCTCAATCGCGCCTTTATGTGTCCAGCTGTCTAAATCATGGCTGTGATAAAGCGCCATTTTGCCTTGTTTTTTAGGCGTTTGAGCGCCAACAACCATCCAATATTGACCATCTTGGTACCATACTTTGGGATCGCGAAAATGCTCGGTGTAATCCTGATTTTCAATGATCACCCCTTGTTTATGAATTGCATTCTCAGCATCCATACTCGCAACACATTGTGTCGGTGTGCGTAGCCAGTCTTGATCGCGTTTGTTGCCGGTGAAAAACAGCTTCACCTCTTCATCTAACACCAAGGCACTACCTGAGTAAGCGCCGTGTGAGTCATAATCGTCACCCGGTGCAATCGCCACCCCATGGTCGATAAAATTCACGTAATCCGTCGTCGACACATGTCGCCAATATTTAAGTCCATGTACAGGGCCTACCGGCGTCCATTGATAAAAAATATGGTGCGCGCCATTAAAGTAACACAGACCATTTGGATCATTGAGCAAACCAAATTTTGGCGCAATATGATAATGAGGAAAGCCATCATCTTGCGCGCGTTTCGCATTCATTTGTGCAATGCTTTGCGCAGAAATCGCTTCAAGACGTTGATACCTTTGCTCGGTAGTCCAACTATGTGTTTGATTCATATATTACAACTCTATAAATATGTATTTAGCTATGCGGGGAAAAAGCATCTAAGAAGATGTATAACTCTGATCGACTCGGCAGCGCCGTCATCGCTCCCTTTTGGGTTGTCGCAAGCGCTCCGCAAGCATTCGCCCAACCAATCGCCTCTTCAACCGCTTGGCGCGTTTTCCATTGCTGGATTTGTGACAAACGTGCCAACAAGCCGCCGACAAAAGCATCGCCTGCGCCTGTGGTATCCACAGGTTGCACTGCTTTGCCGCTGATCTGCTGACGCGCGCCTTCAAATACACAAAGCACGCCTTTGGCGCCAAACGTCACCAGTACAAGTGGAATGTGATATTCCTCTAAACTTGCGAGCCCTGCTTCAACTGAGTCCGTTTGGGTTAAATAGATCAACTCTTCTTCTGAAAACTTGACCACATCCGCCTGCGCAACAGCTTGCATTACCATAGGAATGATCTCTTGCGGGTTTTGCCAAACCTCTTCACGCAAGTTGGGGTCCACACTGATATAGCCGCCGGCTAATTTCATCCGTTTAATCGCTTCAAAAGTGCTGCCACGGCTTGGCTCATTCGCAAGTGAAATCGAGCAAACATGTAACCATTGCCCGCTTTCAAATTCAGGAATATCTTCAACTTGCATAAATTGATCAGCGCTTGGTTTAACCATAAAGGTAAAGCTACGCTCACCATGATCATCGAGCCCAACCACAACCGTTGACGTTCGGTGGTTAGGATCTTTGTACAAAGCCTTGGTATTCACGCCTTCTTTACTTAAGGTCGCTTTCATGAAGTCACCAAAAGGATCTTTCCCCACACGACCAAAAAATCCGCTACTTGCGCCAAGGCGTGCAATCGCCACTGCCACATTTGCAGGTGCGCCACCTGGGCATTTTAATAAACTTGTTTCTGACTCTGGGATCAAGTCCACTACCGCATCACCGGTTACCCATACTTTGTTCATATCCAACCTTCTTTAATTTTTAGATACTTAAGCAGCAGCTTGAAGCTTGGCTTGTTTTTGTTTTGCGCGCACAGCTAACACAAAAGTGAGCACAAATGTCACGCCAAATGCAATCAGCATTCCCGCAATGTAATAACCAATTTTGCCCGGTACAATAGAAATCACCCCAGGTAAACCTGCTGCGCCTAACGCCTGCGCTTTAACATTAAATAAAGTGATAAAAGCACTTGAAACCGCTGAGCCACAAATCGCCGCAATAAATGGGTAGCGAAGTTTTAAGTTCACCCCAAACATTGCAGGCTCTGTGATCCCAAGTAGGCTTGTCACCCCAGCTGGAATCGCAATTCCTTTCAACTTTTTATCTTGGCTCATCCAACCAACAGCCAGTGCAGCAGCGCCCTGCGACACATTTGACATCGCCGCAATCGGGAAGATAAAGGTTCCGCCAGTTTTAGCGATATCCACCAAAAGCTGAGTTTCAATTGCGATAAAGCTATGGTGCATCCCTGTGATCACAAAAGGCGCATAAATAAAGCCAAGTAGCGAACCGCCGACAAAGCCTGCATTGTTATATAGCCAGTTCAGGCCATCGCCTAACAAGAAGCCTAAATCGCGAGTGAACGGGCCGACGACGGTAAAAGTTAAAAAGCCGGTGATAAAAATAGCCAGTAGCGGCGTGAGTAAGTTATCTAATACCGATGGGATAAATTTGCGTAAGCCATTCTCGATTTTTGCCAAGATAAATGCAGAGACAAGCACCGGCAAGACAGAGCCTTGATAGCCAACTTTTTGGATTTCAAAACCTAAAATATTCCACGTCGGGATATTCCCAGTAACAGATGCGCTGCCAAACCCCCAGCCATTGAGCAAGTCTGGGTGAACCATCAACATCCCAAGGGCTGCGCCTAAAAACGGGTTACCGCCAAATTTTTTGCTCGCAGAAAAAGCAAGTAAGATAGGCAAGTAGACAAAAGGTGCATTGGCAAAGGTATTGATCATACTCGCTAAATCAGCAAGGCCTGGGTTTGCATCAATCAATGATTGACCGTCAATAAATAAACCTTTAGCAGTCAATAGGTTAAAAATACCCATGAGCAGACCACCCGCCACAATTGCAGGAATAATCGGCACAAAGATATCCGATAAACCTTTCACCGCGCGCTGCACGATATTTTGTTTTTGCGCCCCCGCAGAAGCGACTTCCTTCGTCGACATCTCACTCATACCAGTAAGTTGCGCCATTTGTGCATAGACTTGGTTCACAATCCCTGAGCCAAAAATAATCTGATATTGGCCGGCAACTTTAAATTGGCCTTTGACCCCTTCAAGATCTTCAATGCCTTTTTCATCAATCAAAGACTCATCGGCCACAGCTAAGCGTAAACGGGTTGCGCAATGCGCTAGTGCTGTAATGTTTTCTTTTCCGCCAAGCTTAGCTAAAAGCTCTTTTGCGACTGCTGGATAATTCATGACGTACCTCGTTATTGGAGTATCTATTCCCTTTAGCTTTTCTTTTTTGGGAACGTTTGCAAAAATAATTCTGACTAAAAAAGACGCCATATTCAAAGATACTAGGTGAAAAATGAGATCATGATCGTATAAAAAGCCAGATTAAGATTAAAAATAAGGTTAAACTCATCATCAGAACTTAAAAATATCAGCTTTCTTTGCAAACATTCCCAAGTTTGCGCAGCAGTCAAATGCAGCCTATCTATTGCAAAGAAGCTATATCAAATCGATCCAATACAGATCAAACATAAACGGATAAATACATGGCAAGTTTGCATGATGTCGCACGTTTGGCGGGCGTCTCAAAATCAACCGTCTCAAGAGTCATCAATAACGAATATGGAGTGAAAGCCGCCACCAAGATAAAAGTGCAGCAAGCTGTTGCGCAATGTGGTTATTTGCCCAACCAAGTTGCCAAAGATTTAAAATCACAAAAAACCAACCTTGTTGGGGTGATCGTGCCTCGGGTGTCATCCAATGCCATTGCCCAAGGTATCGATGGCTTAAGCGCCGTACTTGAAGCGGCTCACAAACATGTTTTACTTGCTAGTTCGCATCAAGAACATGCAAAAGAAATTGAATATATTCAAACCTTTAATCAAAAACGAGTGGAAGGTATCATTCTCTATGCGACCCATTTGGATCAAGACTTAATTCAAGCTATTCAAAGCTCATCTGCGCCAGTTGTGATCATAGGTCAAGACGCCTCAGAGTTTGATATTCCAAGTATTGTGCATGATGACTTTCGTGTCGGCGTGGCGGCGGCAAAACGACTTGTGCAGTGTGGTTGTCAACATATGGGCTTTGTTGGGGTACAAGAAGATGATATCGCAGTGGGTCAAAAGCGCGCCGCAGGTTTTGTTGCTGGGCTTTCTGAACACGGCGCAACACTTGCTTTTCATGCCAAGGGGGATTTTAGTATTGAATCTGGATATCAATTAACCAAGGCGCAACTTGAACTTGGCGTTGCTAACACTGCGCCGAAATTAGATGGCTTATTTTGCGCCACAGATAGAATTGCGATTGGCGCGATGCAGGCAATGACTGAGGCCGGCCTCACCCCAGGTAAAGATATTAAAGTCTTAGGCGTGGGTAATGATGAGCTCGGCGCTGTGTGTATGCCGGCGCTCTCAACATTTAGTTATACCTTTGATAAAGCAGGTGAAAATGGCGCAAAACTATTACTTGAGCGCATCAATAGCCAAAGCCAAGAAATGAGTAAATTAGTTCTTAGCTTTAGCTCGGTGACGCGTCATTCATGTTAACTCTGCGCGCTAATAAGTTGTTGTAATTGAATCAAACTCATAGGTTTTCCATATAAATAACCTTGTCCAAATTGTACTCCAAGCTGATTTAAGTTGGACTCTTGGGCAAGGTTTTCTATCCCTTCTGCCACCACACTTAAGTTCAAATCTTTTGCCATATCCACAATATGCGGCACCAGTGAGGAGCGGATCGCCCCGCCTTCAATTTGATTAATAAAAGACTTGTCGATTTTTAAAATATGACAGCTTAGTTCTTTAATCGAATTCAAGTTTGAATAACCGGTCCCAAAGTCATCAATCGCCACTTTAAAGCCAGCATTGGTCAAGGTTTGCAAATGCTCAGCCGCATTGGTTGTGAGCAGTTTTTCATCTTCCGTCACCTCGATAACCCAATTTAAATTCGGGTTCACCGCTTGGTTTTGCAGTTTTAAAACTTGTCCTGAGTCGATATCCCGCGCAAAGCAGTTAATATTGACGCGAAATTTATCCACTTCAAATTGGAGCTGCGAGAGCTCATTTAGCGCATGTGCAAAGATAATCTCCGTCAGCTCCCAAGTTTTATTATTCTTGGCAATCAAAGGGATAAATGTGTCGGGATACAAGTCACCTTTTTGATCTTTAAATCGCGCGAGGACCTCACAGCCAATAATTTTCTTAGTTTGCATATCAATAATAGGCTGATACAAGCAATAAAAACTATTATTGGATAGCCCTTTTAAAGTACGAAACTCAGGTAAATTACGTCTATATTGACGCTTACATAAACGATTGTATGTAAAGAACATCAAAAACAAAGCAAAAAAGATAGCCACTGCGATCGTCACAAAGTATTGATTTGCATAATCGACAAAGTGATTATCACTCATCAAACAAAATAAACTGATTTGACTACAAGTGATCACAGATTGAGCCAGCCAACTGACGCTTGAGTGTGTCGTCTTATATAAATCAGGCATGCCTAAGAGATGAGTCACCTTGCCATGACCTTGGTGATAAAGCTGCCAACGTTTGCCAAAATCTTGCTCAAAACGGCTAAAATCAGGGCTAATGACTAGGTTGTAGTTGCCATAGCCAATCACAGCAGTGCGATAACTTGGATCAACCGCAATCTGAGTTTGCGCCCAAATTTTAAAATGATCAGGCGTGTTTAAATCCGGCTTGCCTAAGCTAAAAGGTTTATCTAAACGTCCAAGCGTGCCAGAGCAAACTAAGCGATCTTGATAGTAATAGCCTATATCACTGATATTTTGGGAACCAAAAACCTGCTTACGAATTTGCAATAACCCTTCGTCTGAACAAGCATCAATATCCGAATCGTGCATCCCTTTTAAGGTGGTGCGAATCTTCAAAATCAATTGATTTAAGCGCTCGATCTGAAGCTCTTGTCTGTGTTCGATATCCGCGTGAAAGTCATGCGAAATCGCACTGAGAATAACTAGAATGGTGAACACACCTAAGCTTAAACTGATGCATAAGCTATTGAATTTTGTTTTAAACCACTGCGACATAAATCTTACTACCTAATAGGTATGTCTAATAAACCAGTGATCTTAATATTTTTTTAACACCTTGTTAACGTTTTATTTGTGCGTTTTTATGCTAAATAAACATAAGAGAGATTGCCATGTGAATATTAAGGCTTTGTGTTTGTATGCTTATTTGGCTAGATATGTTTGCATAGAGATAAACTCAAATAAATGCTTAAAAGGGTAAGGCGTTACTGTCGGCGACTTATGTTTTAAATGGTACACGCCAAATAAATGTTCGAGATCATCAGGCAGGGATCTAAAACTGTGTTTAATCACGTATAAGTGGCTAAAATTTTCAACCTTGGCTTGAGCGCTACCTTTGCTCCCCGCAAAATATTTTCCTTCTTCTTTGTTATAAAAAAATCCAAGTGAAGCATTAAAATAACCGTCCTTGTGAGATCGCAATGATGCCTTTAAAAGATAACCTTGCTCAGCTAATTCATCATAAAAGGCTTGAGCATCTCGGCCTTGGTACTTTAAGCCATCGAAATCATCAAACCTGAGATGACTGAGATTTAAATCAAGAAGCTGATTGAGCTGATCTTTAATCTTCGTCTGTGGATTCGCGGTTAAAAAATCCTGCACCAATTGACTAGGAATAGCTTTGCTTCGCCCTTGTTCTAGGGCTTTGAGCGTTTGAGTAATTGATTCAATTTCAGGTAACATTTGAACATCTGAGTCGACAAAAATTGCATAATCCCCTGACGCTTGCCAATACATTAATGGCGAACGTTTCGCCCCCCCAAACACATAAGATGCATCCTCGCCCAGATCTAATTCTAAATTCTCACGCTCTTTATCATCCACCTCTTGAAATGCTAATTTTTGTGTGTGACTGATCGGGTCGGCTTCTATTGTGAGCTTATACAGAGGCCATTTTGCATGCTCCTCTTGATTGGCATCACACGCTTTGACATCTAGCTTGGCTAAGTCTTGCTCTGTTTCTTGTTCAGACTCAGGCTCTGGGGTTGGTTTTAACGATAGATAATATGTGCACTCTGATGGGGGCATTGGATATTCAAGCAAAAGCTTTTGCAATTTAACTTCCTGTTTAATTAGCAATTCTTTTAATAATACAGTGACCACTGGCGTTTTGAATTTGCCATAGCGATCGAACAAGCTTTGAGCATAACAGGACTGAAAAACCGTGCTCGGTAACTTTTTGCGATAGATTTTATACGGATCGCCATCTTCTGGGTATTGCTCAGCTTCATCGACAATCAAAATATTCAAAGCATCAGCTAAAGGTTCAACATGTATTTTAGCTTCAAGACCAACAGCTTGTATGCCAGCTAAAAGCGCTGACGCAGAGGTGTTGGATGGTTTAAGACTTTTATCACAAATAACGATTCGCTTATCCTTTAGCTGAAGAAAAATATTAGCATAAAAATTCTCAACCTTTTTCTGAGTAATCATAGTGTGTTGCTTGTTTTTTATTCTTTTTAATTTTAATTTAAACGCACCACCATATGCTTTTTCTATATCTTGAATAAATTGCGCTAAAATTCCCAATTTAGACTGCTGAAAATTACGCAAGAGATCTTTACGAATATCAGTCGCAAAAACGCGGCTTTTAGTATTTGGATAAAGAGGCTTCTTAATATAATCCCCTGTTAATGATTTCTTAATTTGCATCTCAAGTGTATTGAGTTCATATCTTGGTGCATTCCGTGCTCGTCGTTGAAGCTCACCACTTTCGAGCCGAAACCAAGATAAAGGTGAGAAAGTGCGGGCAACTAAGCTTAAAGCATGTGCATTTAACGCATCGCAAGGTTTAATATCCACTTCAACGGCCACAAGTTCATAACCTTTATGGCCATTTGGAAGTTGACGAGCTTCAATTAAATAATATAAACCGTCGGCTTCAAATCGTGTAACTTGCTGATCGCTTTGTTGGCTCAAGAAGTGCGGCATCGCTTTGAGTAATAAACGGGCTAATGGAAAATCGGGCATTTGCTTTACAGATACCGCTTTCACTGCAAGTTGCGAATCGTTTAAATTTAAATCAGAGCCAAGCGCAAGCATCACCCAATAACATTTATTTTTATAATCTCTGATCAAACTCAATACAGATCCCGCACGATATATTTGAGCAGCTAATGACACCAATTGTTTTTTACGATCAGCTTGATTGATGCCTTGATAACTGACTTTAAAAATAGAAAACTGAGCGTCAACCCAATCACGATCAATGTCTATTGTGTCAATTAAAGTTGAAAGTGGATCTTTATGGGGCAAAAAACTGCCCTCTGCTATATCCAAGCTGTTTGCTTGAGCATTTTTATCACTATCGATAATCGAATTAGAATGATTTAATTCTGGTATAGCCATTGGCGTAACTCCATGATTGCATTTTCATTCGTCATTGCGCTGTGTTCATCAATTAATGCAGGAATTTCAATAACCTTTGCACGTTGAGGTGAAGTCGGAATAAAGTTTTCATCCAAATAACCTATCGGTTTATTGCTATCACCAAGCGCATTAATATAAACAAATTTAGATGTTCCACATTTGCTTTCGACCAATTGAATTTTGTCGCTATATGTATGAAAGTCTTCAAATGTTGAACCGTCATCATGTTGCCAATACTTCGCATCTAGCCAGATTCTTGTCGCAACACCATCCAATATAAGTTCAGCATCAAATCTTTCATAAATTTCAGCGTCAAGCTCATTAAATTTAAATCCATAGTGACTTAAAATGGCTTCGACTGCTTGTTCACCCAAGGCGGCTTTATATATGTTCGTAAACATAATTGGCGTCATAATATAAGCGGCATCTTGCTCCCACTGGATACAAAAATCCTTATCTTTAAACCAGTTATGAGCACATTGATTCTTCATTAAAATAGGTAAGCGAGATGACTGCTCAGAAACCAGACTTCCTTTTGCCACATTATCAAAAAACTTAAAATTTGCTGCCAGACCATCTAATTCGCCCTCATATCGATAATATGAGCGAGTGGGTGAGTGCAAATAAAGGCGATTAAAATTATCGGGTAACGCCACAGCGCATGGATGGCAAAGTAATTGCTTACGCAACGCCTTCCATTCTTGGATATCTCTCGTTGTGGCTGGCGCTTGATGTAACCTTGAAACCAAAGCTGTAATAATCTGCATACCTTCTTTATTATTGCGGATTGCAAGGTTGATTTGACGCCTTTGTTCTCGCTCAACTGGCATATGAATTGAACGCGTCTGTGATTGCGCGTGGAGAACTAAAGCAGCATATTCATGCGAACATGTACTAAGGTCGCGCCCTTCCTGCGCCAAGATATCTTTTAGCTCGGCAGCAGCAAATATATAAATTTGGTTTCTTTTTAAAGACGTTCGGCCTGTACGTCCAACGGCTTGCTCAATATATTTACGCACCGCAGCTTGATAATCAGAAGTTTGATAATATTCTTGTAATGCTCGTATCCGATTCATTCCTTTAAGCTGCTGTCGTATCCAACGCATGGTATGTGAAGTTGAGATCTCGCCAGACTCTTGAAGTGATAAAATTTGATGAAATTGACACAAATTATCTGCTGTATCATTCTCTTGTATAGATAAAAGTAAATGTGTTGGCTTTTCCAAATAAAGACAATCAATATCGGTTCTTAACTCCTTGCTATACACCAAATCAGTCACACGTATTAACGTCTCGTTTTCAAATTCTAAGTTCACTGGATAGTCTGGATTTTTCCCAGCGCCCATTGCGGCATAGGTACTCAGCACAATCACCTTACCAGTATGAGTCGCTAAATAATCTGTAATGGCTTGATACCCATGATGCTTAATCCAACTTGCTTTCACTTTTGGGTATAGTTTCACTTGCGTCTGAAATTCTTCCGCCCAAAGTTCACAACAAAATGAAATAAATTGATTTAAATCTCCATGCTTCTTGTCATCTATATTTCGATTTAATAATGCCAGCATATAGCGATTATCTGATGTCTGTATAAAGGCTTTCAAACTAACCAATAACTTAGAGAGCCAAGTTCGGGCATAATCAACGCCCTTAGCTTCAATATTAAAATGAAGATTAAAGATCAAATTCGTATTCACTACTTCTGGTTTATACGCAACCAGTAAAGGATCTAAGAATGCATCATGGCTATTTTGGTATTGAACGATGATAGCTATATTATGTTTTTCATAATTTCTTAACCTTTTATAATAATCGCTTACTTGCTTTTCTTGAGATCGTGTCAAGTTTAATAATCTATCGCGTAAACGTTTTTTTAAATAGTCAAAATCAAAATTATGAATCACTGTTTGACTGGAAGCGGTCGCGCTTATACCTAAAATAACAGCGCCACTATCAACCATATCAGCCAGTAAACCGGAAGGAGATAGATTCAAAGAGGAGGTATTACAGTTGACTGTATCTATGGTGTCAGGATTCAATGCAACATTGACTAATTTAAATCCAATATGATGGTAACTTAAATTATTGTCCAAGCGTACCATGTTCATTTGACGCTTACGCCAACTGATGGTGCTAAATGAGTCATTCACTAATGATGTGAGTTCGGTAAGATTAAAATGAGTTAGAATAGATTGTACCGCTACTTGAAAACTTCCTTCAAGACTTCTATTTTCTCTTTTGTTAACCTCTAATTTTTTAATATTCTCCCAGTATTGAAAAATAGACTTTTGCATCGCATCTAAAAACCATCGATATAACATATCAGCTTCATTCACAAAACGTGTTAACCGATTAGTCTTACTCGATATTTTCTCTTCTTTTTTCTCGCTTGTATAAATAAAATTTTTCAGCTTTATATGGTCAGATTTGAGTAATAAATTATGCGTCGCACTACTCACATGAGTAAAACTTCGATCTGAAAATAGATTTACTGGGCTATCGGCTAAGCTCTCACCCTCAGTATTAAAGGAATACTCAAGTTGCCAAGTTTTGCTAAATAATTCAAGGCGCTCACGCAATGGTTCAAAGAAAGATTCAATCTCTACGTAACGCTCTGAATGCTCAAGTTTATATTCTCGTAAATTAGCCGTTAAGGTTCGAATTAAGCTAATAAGATCTGGCGCTTTTTGTTCACAAATCTCTCTTAATATGACTTCATTTTGCTTATCGATTTCATCCATAATAAGCAACGCTTGGTTTACATTGGTCAATGGACGGTACAAGGCGTGCGTATGGTGAAAGCCTTTTAAAAACTTACTTGTCGTTAAAAACAAAACATGTGAGCTCTGATTACGAATTCTTTCGCCAGGAAGCAAGGTTTCAATTGCAGACTTTAAATCCTCATCATCTTCAAATAATATCGGCTGTCGACCTCTTTGGCGTTTTTGAATAGCCGTAACAAAATAGCTATATAACCAACTTGCTTGTGATTCAATGGTGAAACTCATTTCAGCATAATTTACGTTCTCTTTTAGTGCTAAAAACTCCCCCAATCTCTTTTTTATATCCGCATTTTTTTCCAGCTGAAATGCATTCATGATCTGGCCTAGCATTTTCTCGGAGCAAGATAACAATTGGCTGGCTTGGTTGGGAATATAAAGGATCTGTGAACGTAAATATTCTTGTTGTAACGGATTAAACCTTGGCTTGTCGAATACTTTTTGTGACTCAATTAGCTGGAGAAGCTCATCTCTTGCACTCGTTACATTATCAATCAAGTCGGTCACATAATATAAAGGTCGTTTGGGCTTAGGCTCGCTATGATTAATATTTTTTAAATCATCTTGAATTTGTGCAAGCATTTGCGTCAGTATAAAGTTCATTGCTGTATAGGTTTTACCTATGCCTGTTTGCAATGCTAATGGGAGTAAAGCGCCAGATGTTGAGTTTTTATTTAAACGACCACTCTCTCTTGATCCTAAATAAGGCCCAAGAGTCTCTTCAAGTAATTCATCAAGTGGTGACTGACTTGGCGCTTGATTAAAATTAAAATCCTTAAATACTTCTACTGAAATTTGCATAAGCCCTCCAATAAGACCAGATAATTAATACGCCTTATCGTTGGAACTGCAACTTTAAATATTTTTGTTTAGACTTACATCACATTTGATTTATTCATATTTATTTTTATTATTACTGGATATATTTCAACTCACAGAAATTCAAACCTCAAATTTCATAATGAGTAAACATAAAAAAACGGCCCTATTATCTAAGGCCGTAATTAAAATTACCATGCTTTAACTGAGTATATTAAGCGCTATTGATTTGGCTTTTCTGGCTTATTTTCTGAATCGTGTTCGCCATCTTGCGGCATCAATTGCTCCTCTATATCTTGCGCGGCTTGATCTTTTTCTGAAGCTTCCAAAGGTTCTGCACCATCATACTCTGGCAAGTCTTCTAAGGTTGCTTCAAAAATCTCCGTCACCTCTTGCGTATGCTCAGGTGCATTGGCTTCAACTTCTGAAATAAACTCAGCCACAGCATCGTCAATCTCTAGCATTTCCCTATCTGGTGCACGCATATTTTCCGTGCTTTCGATAACGTTTTCCGCAATCTCTTGAGTCAACTCAGGAATAAGCTCAGGATTTGCTTCAGCAAGGGTTTCAACCACGCTCACCTCTTCATCTTCAATACTCGCCGTGCTAATTGCCGCCAACTGGGTGATGGTATTTTCTGGCTCTTTCTCAATTAACCAATCCACCAGCGGCTGCGCATCATGGTATTCAGATTCTGTCACAGCGGTAACAAAGTCAGTAAGATGATCCGGCGCGCTGAGTGCAAGTGTGCGATAAAGTACAATCAAGTCCAGCTCGCCCAACTCAGGAACGCGCTGCACAAAGGGCACAATCCATTCTGGATGCTCTTGCGATACACCGCGTAAATAAGCCACTGCTTCATGCTCATCTTCTTGAATTAAGGTCACTAACTCATCTTTTGATTCTTCGAAATAAACCGATTGTTCATGATATTCGACACGTGGATCCAACTCTTCACTTGCGCCCACAGGCGAATACATGACAAAGCTTTCTTGCTCTTCGACCGGTCGACCTTCACGCACTATCATGCGATATAAGATAAACACAAGTAACACAGCTTCAACCGCGCACATGAAGATAAATAAAGACGAATTACCAAATTGATTCATCACCAGTGACGACACATATGGACCAATAATCGAACCAATCGCATACACACATAACAAGCTCGAAAGCGCAGGTACTAGTTGCTCACTTAAAGCGCGGTCAAAGGTCACTGAGATACTTAGCGGGTAAAGACAAGCGATGATCCCCATGACCACTGCAACCACCACAAGGGAGGCGCTAAATAAAGATAATTGCATCACTTGTAATAAGGCAAAGGTGCTAATTAAAAGCACAGCACACGAAGCAAAAATAACTTTACGGCGCTCAAATCTATCAGATAAATAGCCGACTGGAATTTGCAGTAAAATCCCGCCTGCGGTCGCTGCGCCCATAAAGAGTGACAACTGAAAGCCTGTGATCCCCACATCTGTGGCGTACAACGGCAGCATGTTCATAATGGTGGAATATAAAATCCCGCAGATCAAACAAGCCAAGCCGCCAAGTGGCGAGATCTTAAATAAGGTAAACACAGACATGCTTTTACCTGATTCAATTTTCGGCTCAAATTGGGAAATAAATAACAAAGGCGTGATCGACAAACTAAACAACAAACCACTAATAATAAAGAGTGTCGCTTGGCTTGGCTCAGCTAAAGTTAAACCAAATTGACCTGCGGTAATCGCAGTTAAAATCACGACTTGGTTGACGGCAAGCACGGTGCCGCGGTTAGCTTGCGTTGAAACACTGTTATACCAAGTATCTAACGTTGCCATGGCGCAAGCAATACTAAAGCCCATTAAGACGCGCATCCCAATCCAAAGATAGAGACTATAGTCTAACCCCATACAAAGGATACCTGTTGCCGCTAAACTGCCACACATGGAAAAGGTACGAACGAGGCCAATACGTTGTAGGATTTTTTTTGCCAGAATAGCACCAAGTAAATAACCAACTGAGTATGAAGATAAAATCATACCTATCGATTGCACAGGCACACTGTCTGCGGCGAGTTTAACTGGCAAAAGCAGGCCACTTAGCCCGTGGCTCATCATGAGAATGAATGAGCTAATGCAGAGTAATATTAAAGGGCGAATGGCCGAGCTTGCACTCATAGGTATCCTTTTGTAATCATGTACTAATCGAGTAAATTCTGACTATCGCATAAATAAGAAATATAAAAAAGTAAACAGATAAAATACTTGCCACTCTCGGGTATAAAGAGTGAAATATTTCAATATCCTTGCACTCCTCAAACAGATCCCCTACCCTTGGCAATACGCTTTAAATATCAAAGGAATACATATGAGTTCTATCCCGAAAACCATGCACGGTGTTTATCTTACGGGCCATGGCGGGCTTGAGTATCTTGATTTTCTCCAAGACATTCCAACGCCAATTGCGCAGCCAAACCAAGTGTTGATCCGCGTGCGCGCTGCGGGCGTAAACAATACAGATATTAATACCCGTATCGGTTGGTATTCAAAAAATGATAATGACAGCGCAGATGCCGCGTGGACAGGTACACCACTGCCACTGCCATTGATTCAAGGCGCGGATGTATGCGGCGAGATTGTTACGGTTGGCGAAGGCGTGGACCCATCACGCATCGGCGAGCGCGTGATTATCGAGCCTTGCCTTAAAGAGCTCAACGGTGAAACAACAGATAGTTTTTTCTATTTAGGCTCAGAATGTAACGGCGGTTTTGCCCAATACACAGTCGTTGCAAGCCAACATGCTTATGCGGTGAAGTCGAAACTAAGCGATGCCGAACTCGCATCATTCCCATGCTCTTATTCCACGGCTGAAAACCTGTTAACCCGCTCAAATGTAGCTGAAAATGACCGCGTCTTAATTACTGGCGCATCCGGCGGTGTCGGCTCTGCGGCAATTCAACTTGCCAAAGCGCGTGGCGCACACGTTGTCGCCATCACCAGCGCAAGCAAAGTTGAGGAATTAAAAGCCCTTGGCGCAGATGAAATTATCCTGCGCGATCAAGATTTACTGCAAACTCTTGGGCAAAATAATGTCGATGTGGTGATTGATTTAGTCGGCGGCCCAACTTGGCCACAGCTTTTAGATGTGCTGAAAACCAAAGGTCGTTATGCGGTATCCGGCGCAATTGCTGGCCCTATGGTTGAGCTAGATTTGCGCACTTTATACCTGAAAGATATCAGCTTTTTTGGCTGCACTATGCTTGAGCCTGAAGTCTTTAGCAACCTAGTTTCGCGTATTGAAAACGAACAAATTCGCGCCGCCGTAGCCAAGACTTTCCCACTTCAAAACATTCATCAAGCGCAAGAAGCCTTCCAAGAAAAGCAACATGTGGGCAAGATAGTTTTGTTGGTTGAGTGATGGCTTTTCAAGTTTTAGCATAGCTTAAAAAAGATGTGACAGTGAGTCACTCACCCCTAACACTGAAACCAAAAGCATCACTGGTAATGCAAAATGTTTCAATGACTTAGGTGGTGAGTGATTAAAGAACCATTGGCCTGCTCGCACCGCAATTAACGTTGGTAGGAATAATAAGCCAAACAGTTCTAAGGTTTGAGTCTCAACCATGCCACTTGAAATCATGGCTACAAGTGCTATCAACTCACTGATAATAAAAAATAAAATCATGGTACCGCGCTGCGCTGCCGTGGTTAATTGGCTAGAAAGCATATAACACACGATTAATGGCCCGCCAACCGATGCCCCTGCCGTGCCGATACCACTTGCTACCCCAAAGCTTAACTGAGTGCTGAACTTCTCTGCTTTTTTTAAGCGAAAGTCACACAAAACCATCACAGATAAAATCAAAATAAACAAAGAAATTAGCAGCTTAATACTTGTCTCGGGGATAAAAAATAACAAACTTAACCCCACCGGGATCCCCAACACTGAGCCAAAAGTTAAGGTTTTAAGAATGGGCATATCCGCTTGCTCAAGAGCCTGTTTACAAACACCAAAGCTGCATAGCACATCAAGCGCAAGGACAATTGGAATGCTTTGTTGTGGCGATAAGAAAAAATTAAACCCAACCACAGCAATGGCTGCAAAGCCAAATCCTGAATAACCGCGTACCACGCCTGAAAATATCGCGACGCCGACAAGAACGAATATATACTCTGACACCATGGCTCCTTATCATCACCCCAGATTGAAAAAAGATGCTTCTATCTAGTGGTGACAATAACTCAGCGCTTTTCATTGCTATAGAGCCACAATGGTTTTTTTAGTGTGTCAGTTCAAGCGTATCTTGTTCACAAGATTACTCAAAACTCACTTGCGCCCAACGCGCTAAACCTGCGGTAACCGAGCCAAAGTAGTTGCCACTGACAATCGGGATATCCGGCAATACTTGCGCCACGGCGTCGCGTAAAATGGGTGAGCGGGCTGAGCCGCCTGTCATAAAAATTGCATCGGGCTTCACCCCTGCTTCTGCGACCACATCACGCGCTAGCGCCGTCATTTTTTCAACTGGGGTTTCAATCGCTTCAATCATCAGATCGCGGGCAATATCTAGCTCAAGTAACTCAGAAACTAGTTGGATTTGCGCGTGATGAGTTTCTTTTTCAGATAAGCCAATTTTTGCTTCTTCTGCGCGGCGCACAATTTGATAGCCCAAGGTTTCATGATACACCTCAAGTAAACGTGCTAGTTTGCTCGGCTCTTGGGCTTCTTTGTGCAGCAGGCTTAAATCCGCTAAGTTTTGACGCGAATAAAAGCGATTTTGCGCATCGATATTATTGATTGCTATCGGGTTCCAAAACTGAGTGGTTGGGATCACAAGCCCTGAGTCAAGCGCACTACCCTTGCCAAACGGCTGCATAAAAGCCTTAAATGCCAAGGCAATGTCGAGATCGTTTCCACCCACACGCTGGCCTTTGTGCCCAAGCAAACTTGCGCTGCGATCTGGCTTACCTTGCCATGACGGGCCCATTTGGATCATCGAGCAGTCTGTTGTCCCGCCGCCAATATCAACCACTAATACGGTTTGATCTTGGGTTAAGCTTGCTTCATATTCCAAACCTGCGGCAACCGGCTCAAACTGAAACTCAACCTGTTTAAAGCCTGCACGTTTGGCGGCATTGGTTAAGATTTGCTGCGCTTGACTATTTGCCGCTTCACCGCCACTGCCTTGGAAGTTAATCGGGCGACCAATCACGGCGCTTTCAATGCTTTGCTCAGTGCTAAGCTCAGCTTGGGTTTTAATGTTATCCATCATGGCGCAGACTAGATCTTCAAAAAAGCTCAGCTGCTGCTCACGTAAACCGGCTGCACCTAAAAAGGATTTTGGCGATTTGACGTAATACACATCACGCGGCGCTTCTAAATAGAGATCGAGCGCAGCTTGTCCAAAGGCAACTTCTTCATCATCTAAATCAATCCCTTCTTCTTCATTGATGCGCATCGCGCGGCGCAGCATGTTTTCGCCAAGGGTATCTAAAGGCTTGATATTGCGATTACGAAATAAGTATTCAGAGACAGATTCTCGATTTGGCGCAGCTAACGTTGAGGGGATGTAAGTGCTTGCATTTTCAAGTGCTAAAAGCTGTGGTTGACCTTGTTTGATATGCGCGACAGAGCAGTTGGCGGTGCCGTAGTCAAAACCGATATACATAGATTTCCCTCTTGATTGCGGATGTGTAAAAAAGTGCGCAATGGTAACTGAAACTTGGGGAAAGTGCTAGTGCGAGCGACGTTGCACATCACCTCGCCGCTTAGCGCGATTGGATTGATTGCCAACCGGCTTACCGACTGGTTTTTGTCTTTCTTTGAGTAAATGGCGGATCGCCAAAATCGGATGTGGGAGTAGCATTCTTGGCCCAGAGTAAATCATCACCTGCTTCATTTTCGCTTTTGGCAGAGGCTTATAACAATGCACTGGGCAGCGGTTACAGGTTGGCTTTTGCTCACCGTATGGGCATCTATCCAAGCGCATTTTGGCGTATTCAAGAAGATCGCTACATTCATGGCATAAATCAGATGCAGCCTTATCTGATCTTGCATGATGCTTGTGGCAATAAATGCGCATCATCGCATCTAAGGTTTTAAATTCAGTATCTAAACTGCCGTGAAGTTGAATTGGGGTCATACGTTTCGTTTCACTAGATAAGAGCCGTGATTTGAATTATCTGGTATCAGTTAGATTAGTCAAGCAGCGAGTACCCACTTACAAGCCTTGAGAAAAATAAATAACACATCCCTTGATTTCCCACAAAATTTATACCAAAATACTGTTTATTTATACAGTAATTTAAACTTATGAAAGTCATTCCGATCAAAGCAAGTGCCGGGATCAGCGGGTTTGAGTCCCCTGCCCAAGAATATTCTCAACTTCCACTTAGTTTGGATGAATTGCTCATCGAGCATCCGAGCGCCACCTTTATTGGCCGAGCATGTGGGGAGTCGATGCAAGGGGTTGGGATCTTTAATGATGATATTTTGATTGTTGATCGCCACGTTTGCGCGGGGCATATGGATGTGATCGTGGCAAATTTTAACGGTGAGTTTGTGTGTAAATTGCTCGATACCAAGCGACGCATGCTCCTCTCAGCAAATGAGAAAGTTCAGCCTGTGCCAATTCATGATTACGACACCTTTACGATTGAAGGCGTAGTGATCCGCTCGATTCGTTGTCACCAACAGAGTTATTTGTTAATGAATTAAATACAAAAAGGAAGATGATATGTATGCCTTAGTCGATGCCAACTCTTTTTATTGCAGCGCCGAACAAGTCTTTCGCCCAGAGTGGCGCGGCAAGCCTATTATTGTCTTATCCAACAATGATGGCATGGTGGTTGCAGCTAATCGACAAGCCAAGCAAGCAGGTATTCCCAAATTTCAACCTTACTTTAAACTCAAAGACTTATGTGAGCAAAAAGGGGTGATTGCGCTCTCTTCAAACTATGAGCTATATTCAGATCTCTCCGCCAAAATGATGCAAGTGATCGGCCGCTTTGCGCCTGAGCAGCATATCTATTCGATTGATGAGTCCTTTTTACATTTTAAACATTGCCAAGATCTGATCCCTGACTTTGCCGCCCAAGGGATGGCGATTCGTAAAGCGGTTTGGAAAGAGTGCCGCTTGCCCGTTTGCGTCGGTATGGGACCAACCGTCACCTTAGCCAAAATAGCCAACCATGCAGCCAAAAAAATCAGAGGGTTCAACGGTGTATGCGTGATAGATAATGATCCATTAAGGCTTCAAATTTTAAACCAAATCGATGTCGCAGATGTATGGGGAATAGGCAGAAAACTTGCCGTGAAACTGCGTCAGTTAAAAGTGCACACTGCGCTGGATTTAGCGCAATTGCCATTGGCTCGCGCTCAGCGTGAATTTAATATTGAAGTGCAGCGCACAATTTTGGAATTAAACGCGACCAAATGTATTTCATGGGACAAGGCGCGCGCAGACAAGCAGCAAATCTTTTCAACCCGCAGCATGGGCATGCGCATCACAAGTTTGTCTGATTTGCAGCAAGCATTGAGTAAGCATATTGCGATCGCTGCTTACAAAGCCCGCCAACAAGGCAGTTTATGTAAGGTCTTGATGTGCTTTGCTGCCAATTCACCTTATGATGAAAAACCTGCCAGCTTTAAAACCTTGCATCATTTCGCCTACCCAACCAGTGATACCAAAGTGATGACCCAGTTGATCACGCAAATCGCCAAACAGCTCTATCAGCCTGGCGTTTGTTATTACAAAATCGGCGTTGGCTTGCTTGATCTTACTAGTGAAAAACACCAGCAGTTGGATTTATTAAACCCTGCGCCAGATAATCCAAACTTGATGCAAGTGCTGGATAAAATAAATCAAAAGTATGGTGGTGAAACCTTATTTTTAGCCGCCCAAGGGATCAATCAAAAATGGGGCATGAAGCGTGAACTTCTTACCCCACAATATACGACCAAATGGCGTGATGTGCCTTTTATTCGGTGTTAAACATTAAAGTCTACTCATTTAAGAAATAATGAATGCTGATAATAAGCCAATCAATTATGTTACCCCATCCTGATAACTGTCGTTTTTATTCAATCTTTTATATCCCTGGGCATATATCCTCTTAATTCGCGCCCTTATCAAAAATGACGGCATCTTCTCCTATCTCATACCAACTTAACTTCTCACCGACCCATATATGGCATTGAGGCTTAAAAATATCGTCTTGAGGAAAATTGACAGGTTTTAACTTAAGTTTTATCAAATTAGGGGCATCAGGGTTAAAGTGGTAAATACGGGTGCCACAATTAGAACAAAACATCGCACAATTACGATTACCACTTTCCGCGATACGTTCCCAACTTTTTAATGGTCCAAAAAATTCAATTTTAGATGCGTCTATTATTGCTGTGACACTGAATGCGCTAGTTGATAATTTTTGGCATTCCGTACAATGACATGCTGAGACTTTTATCGGCTTATCATGTAAAAAATATGTCACTTGCCCGCATTGGCATGCGCCTTTAATTGGATATTCCACTGTCCGCTCCTTATCAAAATCATATACTGAAACAATTATTGCCTTAAAAAAGTATCACTGATTATTCAATAAATAGCTAACTTAATTGTTCAAGTAAACTATCAGAGTGAAGTATGCTTTAAAAAATATAAGATCACATTAACTCAGCAACTAATAGTGCTGCGAAATTAACCCCACCCAACCTCCCCTTGGAAAGGGGAGGAGCAGTATATTACCAACAGCTCTTACCTTGCAAAAAAATATAAACAAAACGACCACACACAAGCCACCACGACATTAATGAGCCTACGAAATAACCCCACCAGCCCTCTCCTAATAAATGGGTAGAGAAAGCCCCCATTTCCCCTTTTCCCCACAAACTGTTAAAATCTGCGCTAATAGAATCTCCAAAGGCTTATTTAATGATTAACAACAAAATTCAGTGGTTTCCGGGCCACATGCACAAGGCACGTAAAGAAATCGAAGAAGTGGTGCCAACCATAGATGTGATTATCGAAGTGCTGGATGCGCGTATCCCATTTTCAAGTGAAAACCCAATGATTGCGCAGATCCGCAAAGATAAGCCATGTATCAAGGTGCTAAACAAACGTGATCTTGCTGATCCAGACATGACCGCGCTTTGGATTGAACACCTTGAAAAAGAGCAAGGCGTTAAAGCGATAGCCACTACCACTGACAATGTTCAAGAAATTCATCAAATTATGGAGCTTTGCCGCAGCCTTGCTCCGCATCGCACTGACATTGGGAAGAACATTCGCACCATGATTATGGGGATCCCAAATGTGGGCAAATCCACCATTATCAATACCCTTGCTGGGCGCACCATTGCGCAAACGGGTAACCAACCTGCGGTCACGCGCCGTCAGCAACGTATCAATCTGCAAAATGGCATTGTACTTTCTGACACGCCGGGAATTTTGTGGCCAAAAGTTGAAAACCCGCATAGTGGCTTTCGCTTAGCGGCAACGGGCGCAATTAAAGATACGGCGATGGAATATGATGAAGTCGCGTTTTATACCATTGAATATTTGCGTGATGCTTATGCGGATCTTTTAAATGAGCGTTATCAGCTTGCAGATGTGTGTGATCAGCCAGTTTCTGAGATGGAAGCGTTGGAATTGATGGAAGCGCTGGGCACTAAACGCGGCTGCTTGCGCGCGGGTGGTCGAGTCGACTTGCATAAAGCCAGTGAAATCTTGCTGCATGAATTGCGAAACGGCACGCTTGGAAAAATCACTCTTGAGCACCCAGATATGATCACGCAAGAGTTGGTCGAAGTGGAAATCGCGGAAGCCAAACGCACCGAAGAGAAGATCAAGAAAAAAGAAGAGCGCCGCAAACGTTATTTGAAAAACAAGCGCTAATCTCTAATAAACGTTAATATCTAACAGATGAAAGTTTCAACCGACCCTCTTTATAATTCATATAATTGATGCATAAAGAGGGTTTGTTTTATTTAAGACTTATCCAAAAGCGCTTGCGCAGTCGCGCTATCCATCGGCCGGCCTAAATAAAACCCTTGCGCATAACCACAACCAAATTCCGTCAGTGCATCTTGCTGTGACTTGGTTTCTATGCCTTCGACAATGACTTTTATTTTCATGCTGTCAGCCAGCGCAATTATCGCTTTGACGATATTATTACTATCTGGATTTTCAGGAATATCTAAAATAAATGAGCGATCAATCTTAAGCTTATCCACCGGTAGACCTTTTAAATAAGACAAGGATGAATAACCCGTGCCAAAGTCATCTAATGCCACTTCTATCCCTAGCTCGCGCACTTTTTTAAGCTCTTGATGCACATAGACAGGATCATCAAGCAACACGCCTTCGGTTATTTCAATTTCTAGATACTGCGCAGGTAAGCCAGTTTCAATCAGTTGATCACGCAGCGTTTTGTAAAAATTTCCTTGTTGTAATTGCAATGCGGAAACATTGACTGCAATCCGCCCAAAGTCATAGCCGGCGTCAAGCCATGCTTTGGCTTGCTTACAAGCCGCGTTTAGCACCCAGTCACCAATCGGCACAATAAAACCTGTTTTTTCCGCTACGGGGATGAAATCTGCCGGTGAAATAAAGCCCATTTCATTATGCGTCCAACGCAGCAGAGCTTCAAAACCAACTAATTTTTGCGGTGTGGTTAAACTAAACTGCGGCTGATACACAAGGTTAAACTCGCCAAGCTCTATCGCCTCACGCAGTGACATACGAATCTTCAAATGCTTGTGCGCAAGGTTACTCATCTCGTTTTTATATAAGGTATATGTGTTGCGGCCGCTGTCTTTGGATTGATTTAAAGCTGAATTGGCATTACGGATCAAATCTTCATAGTTTTGCGCATTGTGCGGATACAGGGCTATCCCTATGCTTGAGGTTAAATGCACATATTTGATTTCTTCAGATAAAGAGAAAGGATGGATAAACACACTTTGTACTTTAGCTATCAAGGCTTCGAGATATTTATCTTGCTCACGTAGCGGCAAATTGCCTAATAACAAAAATTCATTGCCGGTTAAATGGGCCACAAAACATTCTGGCTCGACTTGCGTGACTAAGCGCGTTGCTATCTGAAGTAAGATTTGATCGGCATTTTGATAGCCAATGCTGTCATTCAAGGTTTTAAACTGATCCACTTCAATGATAAATAAAACAAAATCTTTCGAACCAATTTCAATTCGGCGGTTAATTTCCTCTAATGCGTAAGCCCGGTTGGGCAAATTGGTCAATGGATGATAAAACGCCAATTTATGCAGTTTTTCATCGCTCTTTTTCTGCAAGCTAATATCAGTGAAAATACCAAAATAATACGCCGGCTCACCATGCTCATCATACACAGTATTAATGGTCGCACATTGCGGAAAGGTACTGCCATCCTTGCGTTGACTCATTAACTCACCACGCCAAATACCACGCGTATTTAAGCTTTTCCAAACCGACTTGAAGAAATCTTTATCGACATTCTTACGATTAAAAATTGATTGCAGCGTGCCAAGAACTTCTTCTTCGCGATAACCAGTGATCGCTTCATAGGCTTTATTCACACGGATGATTTTTTTGTCTTTATCCGTGATCAGCATGCCTTCTGAGCAATTGTCAAAGATCTCAGCGGTGAGTGAGAGCTGCTCTAACAGCTGACTTTGCTCAGTCACATTATTGGACACACCGATGAGCTTATGAACTTTTTGGTTACGATCAAAAATAGGCGTCTTAGTGACGTTAAACCTTTCTATTTTCTTGGTTTTCTTATTATAAATGGGATAATTGTTTTCTTCGTGACTGCGCCCTGTTTGGAACACATAGCGATCTGCAATATTAAAATCTACCACATATCGAGAGTCAAAAAACTGATCCGCGGGATGGCCGATAACTTCTTCTTTGGTGCTATTTTGACGATCGGCAAAGGCTTGATTGCAATAGCTATAACAACCATTGTCATCTTTCACCCAGATCAAGGTATCAATTTTATCGAGCGCATCATGCAGGATATGAAACTCTGAACCAAATTTAGTATTTTGAATATCAGCATCAATTTGACGGGACGTCACTTGGATGATTTTACGATAGAAATCCGTAATATGGGGTAAGCTGCTGTGGAATTGATAAATTAAAAAGAAATTCGCAAAACTCGGCAAGCGTTGCAAATAAAGTAAATGCCCTTGATAAGGGTATTCAAATCCTGTGTCTTCTTGCTGAATCAAGGACTCAAAATCATCTGCTTTTAAATCATGCGTAATCTTACTACCACAGATATTATCGAGGGAATAATCTGAGCGCACATAAATGAGCTGTATGAATTTTAGCTGCTTATCAATAATCTGCGCAAACTCAAAATTCCATTTTTCAACAGGTAAAGGTAATCGATTCATCTGTCTAACTTTTATATCCTAACACACAATAAATCATATACTTTTTATGGTTATTTCTCATAAAAAAAGCACCAAGAAGTGATCTTGATGCTTATTTGTTAGATAGATTGTTTTTTAAACCCGATTAACGAGTCTTTAAGCTTGAGACAAAGTGCAACTCATATGAAATCACGCGGTTATTAACAACTTTTTCTTCTGCCGTGAGATTCATTTCATCGAACAAGAAATTGCTATATTTCACAAATAGGAAATAGAATAACGACATAGGTAAACCTGCCTGATGATGACTTTCAACAATACGCATACGATATTCATGCAAGTTGTTATTAGTCCGATTACACTTATACATCAACTGGAAGTAGTTACTTATCAAGTAGTTAAGCTCACCATGATAGCAAGATAAAACTTTTTCATTTAACTCAGTTTGTAGTTGATGCTCAGCGGAGATATAGTTTAAACGCTCATGCATATTAAGTTTCATCTCAACTTCTTCGTCTGATAAGTTAATATCAAAACTGTCAAACTCTTCGCAAATGGTATCGATTTTCTTAACCGATTTTTTATTAATCAAAATATTATCGGCTTTGCTCAAGGCTTGCGATAAGGTCTGATCGCTATTGATATCAAACAGAATATGCCCTGCGCTAACAGTGAACAGAGGAATCGACATCGACTTACAATCGTAGGCAATTTTCTTATTCAAGCGGTCCATAAACTCATCAGGGCTAAACTCTGCGCCATGACGAATATATAAGAAGACAAGGAACTCATCACCGCCCATGCGCACGATATCATCGTTAGCTTTCGAGACATAACGCGCCGAGTTCACAATCAACTTGATCGCGCGATCGCCCATATCATGGCCATATTTGTCATTGATTTGCTTAAACTTATTCGCATCAATCGAGAAAATATGGACATCTGTATTTTTGTGAATCGAGTCTTCTATTTTCTTAAACACTATCTTATATAGACCGTTACGGTTATATGATGGCGTTAATGAGTCAAAATACTGCTTATTCCCTTCTCTAAAGCCGCGGAACAACTGCAAGAAGAACATATAAGAGAAAATAGCGATAAAGAATGGCGTCGCGAATAATAAGATTGGATCGCGCTGGACGATAACTTTAAATAGACTCCAAACACCGATTGAGACTTGAATATCAACGTTACCAAAGTCAGAAATCTGCTGCGTATCTTTTGGCGCAGTGAAGTCAATCACACGCTGTACGCCGCCGATATTAAGTCGAGCTTCACGATCATAAATCGCGCGATCATGGTTAAATAAACGGATATTCAGATGGTCAAAAGAGTTCAAATCAAAGCCGATTTGGTTAAACGCTGTGTACACCAGCTTGGTCAAATCTTGCTTATAGATATCACGTACCAAGAAGCCTCTGATTTGATGCGAGTGGTCAAAAATATTTTTGATGAAAGTGGTCGCTTTTTTGCCAGTGAAAGGATCCACATATTGCTCTGAAATCCAATAATCCACTGGGACTTCACTTTGCATGCGTGACAACGACTCACTCAAACCTGTACTTTTATACTGTAAGAAGCGATTGTCGTTCATTTCAACATTATAAATATAAAAATACGGCTTATCGCTTGAAACATAATAATAAAGTGAATCAAGTTTCGGATTTTCTTTAACCATGCGGATGGCTTCAGAGTTGACGCGACCTGTGCTTAAAACTGTACATAAAAGACGTAGCTCAGTGTCACTAAAATCATCTAATGAGCCTTTCCCGAGCAATACGCCGCTAAAGTTTTCTTTGCTTGGGCGCAATGTCGCATGGCTGCTATAACTGTCTGTCGATTCATCATATTTGATTTCATCAATACAAGTTGAAATAGGTGATTTTGGTGCGTTTTCAACCTCTGCAAGTTCGATATTTTGCTTCGCAAACTTGTTGGTTAGATAATCTTCACGGATAGAAGTGTACTCTAAACTATCAAATTGGTTTTGAGTATTAAAAGCTATCTCATTGAATTTTTGAGAAATATTAGGGAAGACTATCTTTTGTAAATTCTTATTTAGCTCATGGTAGCTATTGAATAAAACAAAAGCTGTCGCTATACAAGTGAATACGATGGCGAAGAGAATACTTTTCTTCTTCAGTTGGCTGTCTTTATCTAGCATTGAAAAACCTTGTGGAGCAAAAAATAAAAGTATCTAGATGATAATATGCCCGTTCCTTATGTTTCCTTTTCAAATCCTTTAGGTGAACAAACTTCTTGATAAAACCTCTAGAGAGTGTATGTATTATACACACTAATGCTGTGTTTTTTTCATTTTTGTATATAAAAAGTTTGATTTGTCACAAACTCTAATGAGATAGGTAAATTTTAATGAAGAGGCTAAATTTCACCCTCTCTGCTACTAATTTTGAGCAACATTTTGAATTTGCTGAATTAACCACTGCACACTGTCTTGGTTATCATAAAGATTATGGGTAAAAATACTTAAGGATAAATCTGGGATCCCTTCAGGCAGTTGCACAATTCGTAAGGGCAACATCTGAGTCAACTCCAGTGCAATTTGCAGCGGCACATTCATTAAATAATCAGTTTTTGCCGTCACCATGCCGCCCACCGCATAACTTTGCACTATCATCGCAATTTGGCGTGATTGGTGTAGCGTCATCAAGTAACGGTCGATTAAATCTGCTCCAGAGTTAATTAAAGGCAGATGAATTTGTGGGGTTTCTAAATATTGTTTTAAGCTTAATTTGTCACCAAGATGATTATTGGTTGCAACAATGCCAACATAAGGATCTGTCATCCAATGGTGGCGATTATAGTAGCGAGGCATGGTTTGCAGCTCATCCACACCTAAAATTAAATCAATGCGCCCCTGCTCAATGCTCTCCATCTGCATATTTTCAGATAAAATTTCAATCGCAATTCGTATATTAGGCGCTGTTTTTTCAAGATTTTTAGCAAGTTTTGGTAAAGCATAAAATTCAAAGTAATCAATCGCGCCGATATAAAAAGTCTTGGCATCTAATTCTGGCTGAAAGGGTTTCATGCGATCCAGCGCAATATCAATCGAGCTCAGTCCTTTTTCAATATCCGGCAACAAAGAAACCATCAAAGGTGTGGGTTTCATCCCTTCTCTTGTTTTAATAAACAAAGGGTTATCAAAGCGTTCACGCAATTTAGCCAACACATGACTGGCCGCCGATTGGCTCATAAAAAGTTTCGATGCAGCCTTTGATAAATGACGCTCTCTTTCCAAAACGACTAAAAGTCGCAACTGATTGATATCTATATCCATATTAATACCTTAGGGTTAGATTATGAAAATTTCTCATATAAAAATAAGAATATTGCATTTCCATAATAACCTAATTTTCATTAAAACTAATACTAACTTTTCGACTACCAGTGTTTTTACCTCTGGATAAGTCTTTCAATTTTATATGGATAATGAAAAAGGATAGAAAATGAGAAATGTACGCGTGGCTGCAACTCAAATGGCTTGCTCTTGGGATTTAGAGCAAAACTTAACTCAAGCGGAAACACTGGTGCGTCAGGCCGCAAGCGAAGGTGCACAAATCATTTTACTCCAAGAGCTATTTGAAACGCCTTATTTCTGTATTGAAATCTCTGAAAAATATCATAGCCTTGCAACGACTTTAGCAGAAAACAAAGCCTTTCAATTACTTACTCGCCTTGCTAAAGAGCTTGAAGTCGTGCTGCCATTTAGCTGGTTTGAAAAAGCAGGCAATGTACGCTTTAACTCCGTGGCTGTGATTGATGCAGATGGCAGTTTACTCGGCACTTATCGTAAAACTCATATTCCAGACAGTGACGGTTACTTAGAGAAATACTACTTTAGCCCTGGCGATACTGGATTCAAAGTTTGGCAAACTCGTTATGCCAAAATCGGCGTCGGTATTTGCTGGGATCAATGGTTCCCAGAAACAGCGCGTGCGATGGCGCTGCAAGGGGCTGAGTTACTCTTCTATCCAACTGCGATTGGCAGTGAGCCAAGCCAACCTGAGTTAGATTCTCAGCCGCATTGGCAATGTGTGATGCAAGGTCATGCTGCAGCCAACCAAGTACCTGTGATTGCCTCTAACCGTATCGGCGTTGAAAATGCCCAATATAAAGATTTATCCCTGACTTTCTTTGGCTCATCTTTTATTGCTGATCACACCGGTCAAATCCAACAAAAAGCTGACCGTGACACGCAAGGCGTCCTTGTGCATGAGTTTGATCTCGATGAAATTGAGTTCCAACGAGCTTCTTGGGGACTGTTCCGTGATCGCCGCCCAGAGCATTATCAAGTGATGCAAACGCTTGATGGCCAACTATCTAAATAAGGGGCGGTTATGACGAGTAAAAAAATGGGCGTCACGCCACTGGCGCTATTTAGTTTATGCGCCGTCTTGGTGGTTGATACCTTAACCGCATCCGCTTCTATCGGCGTCAGCTCTTTAAGTTGGTGGCTACTTACTTTGGTTTTCTTTGTGATTCCATACGGGCTTATCACTTCAGAGCTGAGCGCTGCTTACCCTGGAGAAGGCGGCATTTATGATTGGGTGAAAAAAGCTTTTGGTAGCAATTGGGCGGTGCGCACCACTTGGTATTATTGGATTAATGTCGGCTTGTGGATGCCTGCTGTATATATTTTATTTGCCGGCATGTTTGCATCTATTTTTGCCCCAGATTTAGCCCTTTCTTATCAAATTGGGATCTGCATTTTGCTCACTTGGCTAACGGTTTGGGTATGTAATGTGTCGGTTGATATCGGCGTTTGGATCACCAATGTGTGCGCAGTGTTAAAGGTTTTGATCATCTCAGTACTTGGCATTGGCGGCTTTATCTATGCCTTTAAAAATGGCGTTGCCAATGAGTTTTCATGGGCCAACATGGTGCCATCGATTGATGCCGGCGTTGCGTTCTTACCTGCTTTAGTTTTTAACTTGATGGGCTTTGAGTTGGTTGCTACCATGACCAAAGAGATGAAGAATATCAAAGATGTACCAAAGGTTATTTTCCTAGCCATTGGGATCACAGCCTTCTTATATATCTTCGGCACTTTAGGCATTTTACTTGCGCTCCCAGTGGAAGAAATTGGTTTGGTTTCTGGGATTATCGATACTTTAAAAACACTTTTCGGTGACGGTGCATTCGGTCAATTTATGGTGACTAGCCTTGGTATCGTGACGCTGATCACTTTTATCGGCAATATGGTCAGCTGGACCATGGGTTCAAGCCGCGCGGCAAGTGAGTCAGCCAAAGAAGGTGAACTTCCACAAATCGTGGCAGTGCAGTCGAAAAAATACCACACCCCTGTTGGCGCAAACGTGATCACAGGAGTGGTATCAACAAGCGTGATTTTAACTTACGCCCTGTTTGCGCAATCTAACGATGAATTGTTTTGGTCTATGTTTGCCTTCTCAAGCTGTATTTTCTTGATGCCATATTTATTTATGTTCCCAGCATTTTATAAATTACGCCTAAAAGATACACAATCACCGCGTCCATTTAAAATCAAAGGGCCACTTTGGGTACAAGCACTCTTGGCTGTCGTATGTTTTGCAGTCATTGCCCAGGCTATCTTGCTTTTTGTATTCCCTGAGATTTTCTCATTTAGCATTGATTGGACGTACAGTTTACCCGTAGTGCTTGGCATTCTGGTCACCATCTTGATCGGTGAAGTCTTGCTGCATAACGCAAAGAAAAAAGCACACAGCAATACAGACTCTAACCAAGCATATCGCCTTGCAGCAGGAGAATAAGATGAATTTAACAACTGAAACTTTACCTAATACTGCTGGCTTTTATATGCCGGGTGAACATACGCTACAAGAAGAAGTTTGGATGGCGTGGCCAGTGCGCGCAGATAACTGGCGTTTTGGCGCGAAGTTTGCGCAAGCAGCCTTTGTTGAGGTCGCGCATACCATTGCTCAAGCGACCCCTGTCGTGATGCTCGTCGATACATCGCAATATGAAAATGCACGCGCCATGCTTAATGCTGAGATTAAAGTGGTGGAAATGTCGTATAACGATTGCTGGATGCGTGATATTGGCGCAACCTATGTGATTGATGACAAAGGCCAACGCGCAGGCATCAACTGGGAATTTAATGCTTGGGGCGGCTTGGTCGATGGTCTCTATTTCCCTTGGGATCAAGACAATTTAGTTGCTGACAAAATGCTTCAATTAACCAATGATCACATGTTTAAAGCGCCGATTGTTTTAGAAGGTGGATCGATTCATGTGGATGGTGAAGGCACTTTATTTACCACTGAGGAGTGTTTACTTCATCCGAGTCGTAACCCGGATATGTCTAAAGCTGAGATTGAAGATTGTCTGAAAGCTTATTTAGGTATCAGTAAAGTGATTTGGCTGCCACGCGGTTTATATAATGATGAAACCAACGGCCACATTGATAATATTATGCATGTGATTGGCCCTGGCAAAGTAGCATTGACTTGGTGTGATGATCCAAACGATCCTCAATATGCTATTAGCCAAGAAGCTTTTGAAGTCTTATCCAATACATTAGATGCCAAAGGTCGCGCGCTACAAGTGTATAAACTGCCGATGCCTGGACCTTTGTATATCAAGGCAAGCGAAGCGGACGGGATTGATTTTAGCGATGGTATGGAGCGTGAGCAAGGCGAGCGATTAGCCGCTTCTTATGCAAACTTTTTGATTAGTAATCAGCAAGTTATTTTCCCATTGCTAGACCCTAAAAATGACACGCAAGCTAAATTATGCTTGCAAGAGGCATTTCCTGAGCATCAAGTGGTTGGCGTGAATGCGCGTGAAATCTTACTTGGTGGTGGGAATATCCATTGCATCACCCAGCAAGTTCCGGCGTTGAAAATCTCTTAATAACGTCTAACCCTCATCTAAAACAAAGCCCTAGCTTAATTTTCTGGGGCTTTGCTATCTCTAACGCTTGTATTATCGCCGCAACCTAGTGCCTGAGCACCTGACTAATATCCTCAAGACTCATACTTTTCAAATTCCAAACTTCATTTTCATCGCATCTTGCATCCCATGAATAATTTGGCAAGCTTGAGTGAGGTTAGCGTAGTCAAAGCTTGCTAAGTTTTCGACTTCAACCTGATTGGAAAGCGGTTCTCTGCGCGCCAATAACGCCCCATTATTCATGTCGCGCAAGCGATTTAAATACTCAAAAATCGCTTTAAAATCATCATATGACTGGCGGTTTATCTGCGCACTAGAAAAGGCAAATTGTAATCGCTGCTGGGTGGATAGGCGATCGCCACCTTGACTTAACATATAAATCCTTGCCATATCAACAATGCTCGTGATGCCTGCCTTTTTTATATTTAAGACTTTGCGATCCTGTGCATTTTTCTCAACCTGAAGGTGTTTAAATACATTAATTGGCGGACGTGTTTTTAACATATTTTGGATCAAGGCAAAGATTAAGCGCTCATTATGTAAAGTAGATTCACGACGCGTATCCTCAAGTTGATGAAATAGATGCGCATCACCGACTAATAAGCGCGTATCTAAAAAAACGGTTAATTGGAGGAGAAAATCATATTCAGGATGACTTGCCCACTTTTTATAATACGTTTGCCAGACCTCAAGTGTTTGGCACCATTTCGGCGTCGCCGCCATAAAGTGCCCGCTACATAATGCATATCCAGATTGTGCAAGCCCTTTGCACACATACATAGCTAAATGTGCGAAATAAGCCTTATCGGCCTCGGTGGCTGAGTTATCTAAAATTAGCGCACTGTCTTGATCAGATAAAAGATGAATTTCTTCTCGCGCATGCGATCCTGCTAGCATCCAAGCGTATGCACATGGCGCCTCCCCCAGCGCCGTTTCAGCTAGCTCAATCCAACGCCAATTAAAGGCATCATATATTTGACTAAGTACTCGACCAATAATATGCGGATGTGCTCCAAGACGAAGCAGAGATTGATAAATCTGATGACGCTTTTTAGTCAGCCGGATCAGCTCATAACTGCTTTGACTTGCTTTGATTGCATTAACTAAACCGCTAAGCTGATGCAGCTGAGCAATATCTTGAGTCGCTAGTTCATCATTTAATACTGTATCCATGCATTCACCTTTTGATAGCTCACTGACAGCCTTAAGATCGAAAAAAGGCTCCAATAGCTGAAGCCTTAAGCGCAGCAACACCTGCTGCTTGTTCTTAAATATTTATTGGCTTACCAAAAAACACTATATAACACAGCGACTAAGATAAAGATGCCATAAGACGCTAAGTTGAAACTCGATTCAGTGGCGAACATTGTTGAAGTCACGCGAATCGCTTTGGGATCATCATCATTTTCAGATGTACTCAAGCTTGTGAAAGCAATTACCGTCATGGTAAATAGCAAGGTATAGAGCATTTGATCCATAAATGGCATATTCAATGGCATAAATTTCAAGAATAGCGCGAATGGAATCGATGCCACAACCCCAATGATTGCGCCTTTACTCGTAGTTTTTTTCCAGAATAAACCGAGTAAGAAGACCGCTAAGATGCCAGGGCTCACTAGACCTGTATACTCTTGAATATATTGGAATGCTTGACCAATACCGCCTAACATTGGCGCAACTAAGCAAGCAATAATTAATGCCACAATTGCCGTCACTCGGCCAACGTTTACAAGTTTATGATCAGCTGCTTGTGGCGCGATATATTCCTTGTAAATATCCATAGTAAAAATAGTTGCTGTAGAGTTCAGCATCGAAGCTAATGATGAAACGATTGCTGCGGCTAACGCTGCAAACACCACACCTTTCACCCCAACCGGCAAGAACTGAGTCAGCCAAGGGTAAGCTTTATCGGCATGTTCAAAACTTGGCATATTATTCGCTGCGCCTTCACCTAAGCTTGCAAGAAGCGTTGGATCATTGATGATCACATAGGCTGCAATCCCAGGAAGCACGACTAAAAATGGAATGATTAGCTTTAGAAAGGCTGCAAAAACAATCCCTTTTTGAGCTTCAGCAACAGACTTAGCAGCCAGCGTGCGTTGGATAATATATTGGTTAAAACCCCAGTAATAAAGGTTGGCAACCCAAAGACCGCCAATTAGCACGGCTATGCCAGGTAAGTTCATATATTGAGGGTTTGATTGATCCAAAATCATTTCAAAATGACCTGGCGCAGCATCTATCATGCTTGAAACCCCAGCAAAGAAACCATTCTCACCACCGATGAAGCTAACGGCCATCACCATAGTTAAGAAGCCACCTAAAACAAGGAAAAATACTTGGATAACATCTGTCCATACAACCGCAGATAGGCCACCATAAATTGAATAAATCAACGCAAAAAGCGCCAATCCAACTATCGAGTAAATCAGTGGAATACCTAAAATTGTTTGGAGTGCGAGACCACCGAGATAAAGGACTGAGGTTAGGTTCACAAAGACATACAAAGCAATCCAGAAAATAGCTAAAATTGTTTTTAAATTCTTATTAAAGCGTTTTTCAACAAACTCTGGAATTGTATAAATGCCCTTTTCAATAAAAATTGGAAGAAAGTATTTACCAACAATGATTAGCGTGATGGCAGCCATCCATTCGTAAGAAGCAATTGCAAGTCCGATCGAAAAGCCAGATCCAGACATGCCGATAAATTGCTCAGCAGAGATATTAGCTGCAATCAAAGATGCACCAACTGCCCACCAAGGGAGAGATTTGCCCGCTAAGAAATAATCTTCGGTGCTTTTTTTAACACCTTTCTTATCTCTCGAGACCCAAAGCCCGACACCTATGATGACGGCGACATATAGTGCAAAGACCATAAGATCGATAAATCCAAGACCGTGTTCAACGTTTGACATAATTTTTGTCCCACTATTATTAGTATAGGGTAAAAATTGTAAACGTTTCCATTGAAACATTTTGCAACCAAGTTCACAAATTTAGCGCAAGATAATAAATTTTAATAGATGCCTAAAAATCTAATATTTGTATGATAATTATAGAATTTAAAACCCATCAGATATAAAAAAAGCCCCTCTGATATCATCAGAAGAGCTTTAAATTCTTAGATTATAAAATAAAAGCTAATTCACTTTTATCCTACAAATTATCAATACACGACTTTATTCTTACCTGTTTGCTTCGCATGGTATAATTTAATGTCTGCTTTTTTGATCAGATCATTTAACTGCATAGTGTCCGTGCTAGTAATGGCTTCAACCCCTGCAGACACGGTAAATCCGTCGCTAACGATACGTGTTGATTTCTCTTCAATCTTTTTGCGTATCTTATCCAATACATTATAAAACACATGCAAGTTGGCGGTGTTAGCATACACAATAAACTCTTCGCCACCAAAGCGTGCGACACAATCGGTATTGCGCACAGATGACTTTAAGGTTTCAGCCATGAAAATGATCGCATTGTCGCCAACATCGTGGCCAAATTTATCATTAATCTTCTTGAAGTCATCAATATCAAAAATTGCCAAGACTTTATAATCTGCCGAAGCATCCTTTTTATATGCAACTTCCAAACCACGACGATTTAATAAACCAGTGAGCGGATCTTGCTTCGTTAAGATACGTAACTGTTCTTGGTTGCGGCGCATATCCCAAATCACAATAATAAAAAATAAACCAGCCAGAGAAATAAAGAGCACCCCAAGCAACACTGAGTTATCCTCGAAGAAATACTTCACTTCATCAAACAAGTTAAAATCGACATACAAGATATGATTCGAATCTAAGCCTTTCACCTGTAGCTGCTTGACTAAATAAGCATTATCAGGAATTTCAGATTCTTTCAACGACAAAATATGCACCGTGCGCAAGGAGCCTTGGTTTATCAGCTCATTGGTAAGGATATCCTTGACCACAACGCCCTGAAAAACATCATGATCAAACATGCCTTCGGTAATCGAAAGCGTACTATTACCTGAAATTTCATCTGTATATGGGCCACTTAATTTAATCCGCTGATCCCCATTTTTGGCGCTTAACCAATAACTACGCTTGCGCCATACATTACGCCAAGCTTGATATCTAATATGGTTAAAATTATCAACCCGTTCTAACGGCGCAGCCAACATATAGTCATGCACAGAGAAGAAATATAAGCCATAAACGTATTGATTTACTTGACTCATAAAGGCAAAAATAGGTGCAATGATTGTTTTCGCCTTCATGATTTTATTTTCAGGGGAGCCTTCCTGACACGCTTTATCTTCCCCTAATAAAATATAATAACGACTTGTATCTTGGTGATCGGCTAATTTATCCGGCACATAAGAACATAATCCATCCTTCATCTGAAAGCTTGGCAGGTTCGCTGTGGCGGCAAAATCTGGGTTATCGTAAACCAAGTTGAAGTTATATCTAAGTGACTCCAACAAGTTTACAGATTCAACCAAAGAGCTTGAGATCTGGTTATATTTAGCGCGAATAGAGTACTCCACCTCGCTGGTATATTTAAATAATACACCTATTGATGCTATTAAATAAAAACCAATAAAAACAAGCAACAAACGTCCTTTATTTACATTATTGCTATGATCCATGCTATATCCTTGTAGGTATATGTGCCAATTAAGCTTGCGCCTTTTGAAGAATAGTTTCTGTCTCTGAAACCGGCAGTGGGCGCCCAAGATAAAAACCTTGCGCATACCCACAACCAAAGCCAGACAAGGTATCTTGCTGTAATTTGGTTTCTATTCCTTCCACTACAACCTTAATTTGCATGCTATTTGCAAGCGCAACAATGGCTTTAACGATGTTGTTACTATCAGGGTTTTCAGGAATATCTAAAATAAACGAGCGATCAATTTTCAATTTATCAATCGGCAAGCCTTTTAAATATGACAAAGATGAATAGCCTGTACCAAAATCATCCAACGCAACACTCATCCCCAGATCGCGAATAGCTCTAAGCTGTTGATTAGCATGATCTGCATTGCTAAGTAACACACCTTCGGTGATCTCAACTTCAATATATTCAGGTGGCACACCGGTTTCTTCTAGCTTGGCTTTCAAACGCTTATAAAAATTACCTTGATGCAGCTGCATCGCCGATACATTCACCGCAATTCGCCCAAAATTATAACCCGCTTCGAGCCACGCCTTGGCTTGCAAACACGCAGTTTCAACAACCCAAGCGCCAATTTGTACAATGTAACCCGTTTCTTCTGCAACAGGAATAAAGTCTGCCGGAGAGACAAAGCCAAGTTCATCATTATTCCAACGAAGCAAAGCTTCAAAACCAGTCAGGCTATTATCAATCAAAGAAAACTGAGGTTGATACACAAGGTGAAATTCATTTTTCTCAATCGCTTCACGCAGCGCCATACGTATATTTAAATGCTTATTTGCGACACTGCTTAACTCATCATGATAAAACGCATAACTATTGCGTCCATTATCTTTGGCATCATGCAAGGCCGTATTGGCATGACGAATTAAGTCATCCAAGGTCTCGCCATCTTGCGGGTAGCAGGCTGCGCCAATGCTTGTCGTCAAGTGAACAAATTTAATGTCTTGTGCTAAGTGAAACGGTCTATAAAAAAGCTTTTGAATACGATAAATAAAATCTTCAATAGAGGCTTTGGTATCTTGCTCAGCGTCTATAGGTAATAAGAACAAAAACTCATTGCCACGCACGTGGGATAAAAAGATCTCTGACATATCATCACAGATACTCTTTAAACGCTCTCCAATTTGAATCAAAACTTGATCCGCATTTTGATAACCTAAAGTATCATTTAAATTTTTAAACTGATCGACATCCAGTAATATCATTGCAAATGATTGATTTGCAGCCGCGATCTTACGCTGCACTTCTTCAATCATGTAAGTGCGGTTTGGCAGCCCAGTTAATGAGTCAAAATAGGCAAGCTGATGTAGTTTTTTAGCTTGCATTTTTTCCGCGCTGATATTGGAGAAAATCGCAAAGTAGTTGCTGATCTCGCCATGCTGATTTTTCACCGTATTGATATTCACACGCTGTAAAAACTCTGAGCCATCGGTATGGCAATTAAGATATTCACCTTGCCAAACGCCTTCTTCATCTAACTGTGTCAGGATCTGCTGATAAAAGGCTTCATCGTACTCATGATTAATATAAAAATATGGTTTCTTACCGACCACATCTGCTTTCGCTAAGCCTGTGACCTTTTCATATGCTTGGTTCACATCAATTACAAGACGATTTTTATCTGTCAGCACCATAGCTTCTGAGCACGCATCAAAGGCCAATGAGATAAGGTTCATCTGCTCTAGAATTTTATTTTGACGAGTGATGTCAGAGCAAATTCCAATCAATCCAAGTAAATTGCCTTGAGCATCAAATATCGGCTTTTTATAAATATGAAAAACCTCAGCCTTATTTGTCATTTGGTTGATAATTTCATAATGCGGCGCTTGGTAGGTTTTATGTCGCGTCAGTACATATTCGTCCGAGGCTTGATAATCTTTCACATATTCATGTGCAAAAAGGCTGTCACTCTTTGAGCCAATGATGTCCTCTACAGACATGTTTTGACGCTCAGCAAAGGCCTGATTACAAAATGTATAATAGCCTTTTGCATCTTTCATCCAAACCAAAGCATCCACTAAATCTAAGGCATGTGTCTTAAACTTGTCTTGCTCAAACAAAGCATCGGCTTGGTTCATGATGTCATGCACTTCAAGATCGCTGTGAATCGTCTCGCAGAGACACTCAAGCATCATTTGAACATAGGTAACTAACGATCGCGTCGTGCTGTAAGTCACCACAAGGCAAAAGTCATAATGGTCTTTAATATGATAAAAATCGAAAGTTTGATGTGAATCTTGATAAGAATGACGCGTGCGCTTATGTTTTCCGAATGCTGCGCGTTGGGTGCTAATCTCGAATGTATCACCGCAGATATGCGTCGTTGTGATAGTGTCAGACAAGCGTGATGAAGCCGATTCAGGGGCCAAGTTGAGATCTTGGATCTGAATCAGTTGTAATTTGTATGTTAGTGAATCCCTTAACTTATAAAATAATCCTTCCCATTTATCGACTGGTAATTGCATTACTTCCACTTGAACTGATAAACAAAAATATTTTAGCTGACCATTATAGGCTAGTTTTGCATTTTCAACTAATTATTTTGCCATCTAAATAAAATAATTATTACTATATTTATCAATGCATTATCTTATTAGTTAATTTTTATTATGTTTCATTGATGCGTATCAAGGTTTGTTTTCGCTGCGAAATCGACGCATTTATCTAGATTTATGCTAAAATATGCCGCTCTCTTTTCACTCTCTAAAGGTCATAATATGAAACGTGTTGTCCTTTATGTGGCAGACAAATGCCCACATTGCAAAGCCGCTAAAGCTTACCTAGACTCAAAGGGGATTAAATATCGCCTCTGTAATGCCAAAATGCAGCGCGGTCGAAAAGAACTTGAAGCCATAGGCGCACGTAGCGTGCCTGTGCTAAAAATTGGCGATCGCATGATGGCAGGCTGGAACGCTGCAAATTTCGATAAAATTTATCGCAGCTGATCGCTCGCAATTAAACGATTGTTTTTATTATAAAAAGGTACACCATTTGACAACTTCTTTAGACTTTCACGCCTTATCGCTGCAACCTGAGTTGGTTGATAACTTAACTCAGCTTGGCTATGAAAAAATGACACCAATTCAAGCGGCGTCGCTGCCACTTATGCTTGCAGGCAAAGATGTGATCGGCCAAGGTAAAACTGGCTCAGGTAAAACTGCAGCATTTGGCCTCGCGCTGCTTGCGAACTTAAATGTTAAGCGTTTTCGCGTGCAATCTTTGGTGCTTTGCCCTACCCGTGAACTGGCTGATCAAGTTGCCAAAGAAATCCGTAAACTGGCGCGTAGCATCCACAATATCAAGGTATTAACCTTATGTGGCGGCATGCCATTTGGTCCACAAATTGGCTCACTTGAGCATGGCGCGCATATTTTAGTTGGCACCCCGGGGCGTATTTTGGATCACCTTGATAAAGGTCGCATTGATTTATCTGAGCTGAATACTTTGGTTTTGGATGAAGCCGATCGCATGCTCGAAATGGGCTTTCAAGATGCCTTAGATGCCATCATTGATGCCGCGCCAAGCCAGCGTCAAACCTTACTATTTAGTGCAACCTTCCCACCACAAATTGCGCAAGTAGCAAGCAAAATTATGCAAAGCCCTGAGCAAGTTAAAGTGGAAAGTACGCACCAAGAAAGCAAAATCAAGCAAGCTTTTTATAAAGTCGAAGGCTTTAATGCACGTATTGATGCAACCTGCCGTTTGCTTTTAACCCACGAACCAGAATCAAGCGTGATCTTTTGTAATACCAAGCGTGAAACACAAGAAGTGGCAGACACACTTGAAGATTATGGCTTTGATGTGATGGCGCTGCACGGTGATATGGAACAAAGAGAGCGTGATCAAGCCTTGATCAAGTTTGCCAACAAAAGTGTTTCGATTTTAGTCGCAACCGATGTTGCCGCGCGTGGTCTTGATGTTGAAAACCTAGATGCGGTGATTAACTTTGAACTGGCACGTGATCCTGAAGTTCATGTGCACCGTATTGGTCGTACCGGTCGCGCAGATAAAAAAGGTAATGCGTTTAGCTTCTTTGGTGACAGAGAACAATATAAAGTAGCGCAAATTGATGAGTATATGGATATTGCAATTGCAGCAACTGAGTTGCCAAGCCAAGATATTCTCAAAACACCCGCCTTTGATGCAAAAATGGCGACCATTCAAATCGATGGCGGCAAAAAGCAAAAAGTTCGCCCTGGTGATATTCTTGGCGCGCTAACAGGTGGCGATAATGCACTGTCTGGCAGTCAAGTGGGTAAGATTAATCTTTCAGATGTGCGCGCTTATGTGGCGGTTGATCGTAACCTTGCGAAACAAGCACTGAAAAAGATTTCAAATGGCAAAATGAAAGGTAAAACTTTCCGCGCACGTATCATGTAACGCTGCACTGATAGTCTTGCTAGACTAAATAATATCTGTAGAACAAAAAACAGCTATAAAAAATGCCCTTGGGATCAACTTAACGATCACAAGGGCATTTTTGTATCGACTTGCATCTGTGTTAGGCACCGTCTTAGCTGCAACAACCTATTACGAGAAGTTTAATATTCCCAAAGAGGCAAGTAAGATCAGTTTCAAGCGCCCCTTCCAAGACGTTGGAATTTCCACAATTTGCATTGAGTCTTGCGTTTTTGATTGATTTAAAACATCCATGTTTTTTCCCTTTCATCCATAATGTGCATTCAAAAACCATAAAATCCATATGGTATATAAAGATAATACACAAAATCAGAGAGATAAACTTAGACTTTTAAAACAAACTTACAAATTATGTGCATTTATCCATAGTTTTATTACAAAAACTTGAGCTTACACATGCGTATTGGTGCTTAATCTGTTTTTTAAGTGAATTTACTCACACGGCGGTGCAAGATGAATCATCGCCAAGCCGCCAAGTGAGGTTTCACGATATTTCATATTCATATCCTTGCCCGTTTGCAGCATGGTCTCAATCACCTTATCAAGTGAGATTAGCGTCTTGCTGGTACGTTTAAGCGCCATACGAGAGGCATTAATCGCCTTCATTGCGCCCATCGCATTGCGCTCAATGCACGGCACTTGGACTAAGCCGCCAATTGGATCGCAAGTCATGCCAAGCGAGTGCTCCATCGCAATCTCAGCAGCAATACACATTTGCTCATTGCTGCCGCCAAGGAGCGAGGTTAAACCTGCTGCTGCCATCGATGACGAGACGCCAATCTCCCCTTGGCAACCCACTTCTGCCCCTGAAATTGAGGCATTCATTTTATACAGCATGCCAATCGCGCCCGACACGGCAAAGAAATCTAACAGCTGTTTATTATCAAGCTCACGAATAAACTTGTGATAATACATCAGCACAGCTGGGATCACCCCTGCTGCGCCATTGGTTGGCGAAGTGACCACTTGCCCACCGGCAGCGTTTTCTTCACTCACGGCAAAGGCGAACAGGTTGACCCAATCCAATAAACCTAGTGGATCTTGACCTAGGCTTTGATTCGCTTCGAGCATTTTAAGTAGCGCAGGCGCGCGACGTGGCACACGTAAACCGCCTTCAAGCAAACCTTCGGTTTCAAAACCGCGCTGCATGCACAAAGACATAACTTTCCAAATTTGCGCCACTTTTTGCTCAGTTTCGGCGTTTGAGCGAATGCAAGATTCATTGGCAAGCACGAGCGCTTTTAAACTCAGGCCATCACCTTCTGCCATTTTTAATAAGGACTCGGCGCTATTAAAAGCATACGGCACATTGACTTTGAGTGTTTTGGTGCCATTTTCAAGCTCATCCGCAGTGGCCACAAAGCCGCCACCAATTGAGTAATAAGTCTCTGAAAATAAGCAAGTCTCGCCATCAAAAGCACGGATCATCATGCCATTTTCATGCAAAGGTAAGCTGCTTTGATGAAACACAATGTCAGACTCAGGCGCAAAGGCAATTTCTTTCTCGCCATTGAGCAAAAGTTTATGCTCGGTTTTCACTTGCTCAAGCGCCATTTTGGCACTATTCATCTTGATATTATCAGGGCGATTGCCAAGCAGGCCTAAAATCACAGCGCGATCGGTGTGGTGACCTTTACCTGTCAGCGACAACGAGCCATATAAATCCACTTGCACGCGATTGGTCTTTGCAATAAAAGGCGCTAAAGCCTGAGCAAAGTCAAAGCTTGCAATCATTGGGCCATTGGTGTGCGAGCTAGATGGGCCAACGCCAATTTTAAAAATATCAAAAATAGATAACATCTGGATATATCCTTGTTAAAAAGGGCTCTCTTTATCAAGAGCCTTGCATAACTCGATCATAGCAAGGGATAGACCAGATTTCAGCATATTTTGCTGTCGTTCACGCTGCATTTGGTAGAAAGCCATGTCTTCTTCGGGATCGGCTTGGATAACTGGCGAGAGGTAAGCGTAGGATTGCATATAAGATATTTTTTGGATTTGCTCTAAAATTGCCGCATCACTAAATTGATAATCCACGGCTTCATTATTTAAAAAACTTTTGATAGCTAGAATTTGTTCGATGTCGTGGTAGACATCACTTGGTAAAGCGCCGAGGCCAAATAAAAGTTTTAACCGTACCGAGAGATCGCCAAGTGGCCCACTTTGTTGGAGTAAGGGGCCAACAACGGACTGCACGGCAAAGTCATCTTTTAAAAAGATCCGTGAAATTAATATATCTATCGCTTGAGTGATGATTTCAACCGAGGTTAAGAAAAAACCACGCACCGTTTGTGCTTCATTAAGCAGCTCGAGAGCTTGGTTCTCATCTAATTCTAGGTTGGCAACATGAGTAGAGTGAGACGCAGGCGAATTATTTTTATAAGTAAAAGCTTTATGATCCATACATCCTCAATGGCAAAAAGGTAAAAAGCAGTTATGTATTGCACCACTTTTTACCTTATCTTCTATAAAACACTAACTTAGGCTAGTGAATGGGGCAATAACCTCATTTTTTGTTTGCTCATTCTAATCTAATTCGTGATAGATTTCTTCTACTCGCGCAAGTTCTGGGCCATTTTCATCCAAACCTGTGTATTTTGCGAGGCTTGGTATTAATCCTTCAGCTGCAATCGCCTCTTGAAGCTCACACGCTTGCTCATCATCAGCGTTTTGATAATGACATGCCGCCGCAATACCTTTTAATAGCATATCGTTTTCAAGGCCATATTCCATAGTGCCAAGAAGTGGTTTCACTAAACGATCTTGCGCGCCAAGTTTACGTAGCGGCTGACGGCCAACACGGTCAACTTCATCACGTAGATATGGGTTAGCGAAACGAGTCAGGATTTTTTGAATATAAGCCGCGTGCGCATCTTTATCAAAACCGTAACGCTCAATCAGCACTGCGCCGCTTTGCTCCATCGCTTGGGTCACTTGTGCTTTTAGGCTCTCATCAGCAATCGCATCGCCAATGGTTTCAAAACCATCAAGGTTGCCTAGATAAGCTGTGATGCAGTGACCTGTGTTGAGCGTGAAGAGTTTACGCTCAACAAACGCCATCAGGTTATCGGTTTGCTCCATGCCTGGGATATTTGGGATCTCGCCTTTAAATTGAGTCTTATCAACAATCCACTCGCTAAAGCTTTCAACTGTTACTTCAAGTGGGTTGGTTTGACCTTCTGGCGCTGGCGGCACGATGCGATCCACTGCTGAATCCACAAAACCAATATTTGCATCGGCAAATGCTTGCTCTGCTTCATTTAAATGCGCATACACATGGCCTTTAAGCTGAGTGGTGCCGCGCACCATGTTTTCACATGCAATGATATTGAGCGGCGCTTGATTGTTTGCCTCAAAGCGCTTTTGAATGCCTTGAGCTATAGTGCCAGAGATGATTTTAAGCACATTTGGTCCAACTGCTGTGGTCACAAGATCTGTCTGTGCAATCAAGTCAATCAGCTTCTCATCCATAGAGTGGATGCCGGTAACCCCGGTGACGGTTTCAGTTACTTTGCTTTCGCCAACAATGTAAACTGGATAGCTTTGCTCGCTGACGAGTAGGTCAATCATCTTTTGATCAACGTCGGCAAATGTCACAGCAATACCAGCATCTGCAAGAAGTTTACCAATAAAACCGCGACCAATGTTACCTGCGCCAAAATGAACTGCTTTCATCTTATTTTCCTTATTTAAACTTAAAAATTTTAACTGCTTATTCTTAAATCAATTGTATTTCTTAAATACACAAGGGAGACAAACTTGCCTCCCCTGTGTTTGGCTCAATTAGCCTAGAATTTCCAACACTTCTTCCACACTTGTGGTTGTTTTTAAGCGCTCGATGGCGGTGTCATCATCCAGTGCGTTGGTGATGCTTGTGATCACTTGGATGTGCTCATCATTCTTCGCTGCAATACCAATCACGATGTGCGCGAGTTCATCTTCATCTTCGATAAAGTCAACGCCAGCAGGGTATTGGCAAATCACGATACCTGTTTGTTTTACTTTGTCTTTGGCTTCGATGGTGCCGTGTGGGACTGCAATCGACTCACCAAGATAAGTTGGAACAAGTTTTTCACGCTCAAACATTGCATCGACATAAGCATCTTCAACATAGCCAAGGCTCACAAGTTGCTCACCGGCAAAGCGAATCGCTTGTTCTTTGTTATCCGCAGCGCAGCCAAGGAAAACGTTTTTCGCTTCAATCTTGAACACATTTGCAGGCGCTTCTTCTGCTTGTTGTGGGTCAGCGACTGGCGCTGGTTCACTTGTTTGCTCAGTTGGTGCCTTGCCAGCTTGTGCTTGTTGCAATTTCTCTACTAGGCTTTCATATAAAGCGCCATCTAAGAAGTTTGTCAGTGACAAGTGCTGCGCGCCTGGGACGACTGATTTTGCACGGTCAGTTAAGTCTTTATGCGTCACCACAATGTCGACATCTTGCGGCAAGTTGTTAATCGCAAGGTTGGTCACAGAGATATCTAGACCCGCGCCTTGAACTTTCTTGCGTAGAAGACCTGCGCCCATCGCACTTGAACCCATACCTGCGTCACATGCAACAATGATGTTCGTCACTTTTGAGTAATCAAGCTCACCTAGGTCAACTTTTTTACCTTTCATCGCACTTGATTGAGCTTGCGCTTTTTCAAGGCTGTCGTCTTCTTCAACTTGCTTTTGCGTTTTCATCAAGATGGCAGCGACTGTGAATGAAACAGCAGTTGCAGCAATGATAGCTAAAATCACACCAATGATTGATGACTTCGGCGTAAGTAGCAAGATAGCAAAGATAGAGCCCGGTGATGCTGGTGAAACAATACCTGCGTTAAAGAGTGTTAGCGTAAACACACCTGTCATGCCACCTGCAATTACAGCAAGAAGTAGACGTGGGTTCATCAGGATATATGGGAAATAAATCTCATGGATACCACCGAAGAAGTGAATGATTGACGCACCACCAGCGGTTTGTTTCGCTGTTCCTTTACCAAACACAACATAAGCAAGCAAGACGCCAAGACCAGGACCTGGGTTCGCTTCAATCAAGAAGAAGATAGATTGACCTAGCTCATTTGATTGTTGGATACCAAGTGGCGAGAAAATACCGTGGTTAATCGCATTATTTAAGAAAAGGATTTTCGCAGGTTCAACAAAGATAGATGTTAGCGGCAATAGATTTGCAGCAACTAGTCCATTTACGCCCGCAGCAAGAGTTTGAGATAATACTTTAACCATAGGGCCAAATAGGTAGAAAGATAGGATCGCTAAGATCATACCGATAATACCTGCAGAGAAGTTATTGACTAACATCTCAAAGCCGCTTTTGATCTTACCATCAACAGCTTGGTCAAATTTCTTGATTGCGTAGCCGCCAAGTGGGCCAACCATCATAGCGCCCATGAACATTGGAATGTCAGTACCGACAATCACGCCCATCGTTGTAATTGCGCCAACCACTGCGCCACGTTCACCGGCAACAAGCTTACCACCTGTATAACCGATAAGAAGTGGTAATAAATAAGTCACCATAGGGCCAACCAATTGTGCTAAGCCTTCATTTGGCAGCCAGCCGGTTGGAATAAATAGAGCGGTAATAAAGCCCCAAGCGATAAATGCGCCTATGTTAGGCATCACCATATTCGACAAGAAGCGTCCAAAGTTTTGGATTTTAATTTTTGCATCAGGTGAGATCATGATACGTCCTTCATCAACTTTCGTTTCAACTGTTAACTCGAGCTAACTTCACTCGATTCGGGTAATGGCAAGCTTTATACGCCATCTGGTATGCTTAATAAGCTAACACAAAGCCGACAAAACACATCCTAGCGGCCATTTAATCGATTGCGATCACATAAATTGAACGTTAAAATAAACTAATAGTGATCATGATCACATTTATTGCATGAAATTATATTTCAAAATGATACTTTTTATTTTGTCAAAAATTTTTAAGTGATTAACATCACAATTACATAAATACTACTTAAAAATATTTTGTGATATGGATCACCTTTTAAATACTTATCAAAAAAATCAAGTTAACTTAAGTGACATACATCACGCTTTTGCATTTATTTCACTAATTGAATTAAATTGCACTCAATTTTAGATTTTTTCTGAAATAAAACTACGCTTTTCTAGTGAATTATTTTGCTATTCAAAAATAATACTTCAGGGTGAGAATTGGCAATAAAAGCGCTCAAAAAAAACCAAAGACCATTGTAATGCTAGGTATATCAAGGGCTGCGCGCCACAAAGCATAGCTTAAATAAAAATCTTCTCGCCGTGACATACCATCGATTGCCACGATCAGGAAAGAATAAACCTCTGCGTGAAACTTGCATCTTAAGCGCTAAAGATTAAAATCCTTCTGTTTTCTCTTTCTACAAATATTTCCCCGCTATATATAGTTAAACTCATAGGCAATACAGCTTTGAGATCAAAATATAGCGACATCACATTTAAAGGTAAGTAAATGAACAAAAGTCTTGTTACCAATCTGGTTGCATTAATCGCTCTTGCAGTTGGCTATGCAATGGATAATCAAGTCATTTTATATGCAGGCTTATTTGCTTTTTCAGGGGCGATCACCAATGCATTGGCGATTCATATGCTGTTTGAAAAAGTGCCAGGTCTTTACGGCTCTGGCGTGATTCAAGATAGATTTGAATCAATTAAACTGTCGATTAAAGATCTAATGATGGCGCAGTTTTTTACCGCTGAGAATATTCAAAACTTCTTACAAGGTAAAACGCCGCCTCTTGATGAAAACGCGAAACAAAATGATGCCCTGGCGCCAATGACAATTAGCGATGTGGCAGCAAGTCAAGCGCAAGAAACGCAGCACTCGCCTGACGAGAAATCACACGCTGCGCCAGCCTTTGATTTCACCCCAGTAATGGATCAAATCGACTTTAATCAAACCTATGATTCATTAGTAGATGTGATTAATAACTCGCAATTTGGTGGCATGCTGGCGATGTTTGGTGGTAGCGAAGCGTTAGAGCCGCTCAAAGCGCCCTTTATTGAAAAGATTAAAGCCAATATGCTTGAGCTGAGCCATAAACCAAGTGTGCAACAAGCAATCCAAGCTCAACTGGCGGGCGAAGCCGTGTCAGATAAATTGGAGCAAAAAATCGAACAAATGATTGAAGCGCGTTTGAATGAACTCACGCCTCAAATGGTCAAAGAAATGGTGCAAAAGATGATCAAAGCGCACCTTGGCTGGCTTGTGGTTTGGGGCGGTGTCTTTGGCGGCTTGATCGGCGTCCTCTCGGCGCTTATCGCTAACTAATCGCTACTCGCTTTAACCCAATAAAAAGCTTACTTTATAAAGCGCATAAATTTCACCCTAGGCAGAAATCCTCCTAAGCTGTGATAATTTATGCGCTTTTTTATTTTAAATCGGGTAAAGTAAAAATATCGCTTAAAAATCAAACAGACTTTCTGGCACTAAATAAGGATATTTATATGAGTGAGAAGCAACAAAACGAAGCCCAAGAGCAACTTAGCAAGTTATGCAAAAAATTTCACAAGGCGATTCGCGATGAAGATCATGATTTAAAACTCTCGACGAAAGACAGTCTTGATCTGCTCCATGATGCCGGCACCTTTCCTTACCCGAAACGTATGGACACAGATGAGTACGAAGAAGATTTAGCCGAACTGCAAATCGAACTCGTCAAACTTCAAGCTTATTTATTAAGTACAGGTAAACGTTTGATGGTTATCTGTGAAGGTCGTGATGCTGCGGGCAAAGGCGGCGCTATTTCTCGCTTTACGCAATATTTAAACCCGCGCCATGCTCGTGTTGTTGCCCTGCCAAAACCAACCGACAGAGAACAAACTCAATGGTATTTCCAACGTTATATCAATCACTTCCCTGCTGCCGGTGAAATCGTATTTTTTGACCGTTCTTGGTATAACCGCGCCGGCGTTGAACGTGTGATGGGCTTTTGCTCCGACTCTGATCTGGCTAATTTTTACCAACAAGCCCCTGCCCTTGAAAGCATGCTGGTTGAATCTGATATTGTCTTGGTGAAATTCTGGTTTACGGTTGAACGCCTAGAGCAGTTGCGCCGCTTTCATGAGCGCATGACCAGCCCACTGAAACAATGGAAACTCAGCCCAATAGATGTCGAATCACTAGAAAAGTGGGATGATTACACACTCGCACGCGATGATATGTTTAAGTACACAGATAAAAAAAGCGCGCCTTGGGTGACAGTCAACTCAAATGATAAACGCCGTGCGCGCGTGCATTCCATTCGTTACTTACTGCAGCAATTTGACTATCCAAAGAAAAATAAAAAGCTGGTTGAGAAAATCGATAAAAACGTTATTTCTTGCGTGCATAAGCTAATTGAATAAGTTTTTTAGTTAAAAAGTGACAGAGAATTGACCTCTTTGCGTAAAATACACTCAATAAGACTAGGCGCAACGAGGTCTCTTAGTTAAAATAAGCCGATGTTTTTAAAATAAGTTCTCTCTATGGCCACTATCAAAGATGTAGCAAAAGAAGCCCAAGTCTCGATTGCAACGGTTTCACGTGTGATCAATAAATCCCCAAAAGCCAGTCAAGCGGCGATTGAGCGTGTGACCCTCGCGATGGCAAAACTAGGCTATCGCCCGAATGCCGCAGCCAAGGCCTTAGTCAGTCAGACCAGCCAGACCATCGGCGTCTTAGTTGGCGATGTGGCCGATCCCTTCTTTGGCAGCTTAATTAAAGCTGTCGATATTGAAGCTAAAAAGCATCAACGCCACCTTCTTATTGGCAATGGCCATCATGATAAAGATGAAGAAAAACAAGCCATTGAGCTATTAATCGAGCACAGATGTGATGCTTTAATCGTACATAGTAAAGCGCTTGATAACCAAACCTTGATTGACTTTGCGCAAGAACTTCCTGCTATGGTGCTGATCAATCGCTATATTCCTGAAATTGCTGAACGCTGCATCGCTTTAGATAATGAATATGGCAGTATGCTCGCGACAGAGCATTTAATTACGCTTGGGCATCAGAAAATTGGCTATATTTGCTCAAATCATGAGATTGAAGATGCGACCGAAAGACGTATAGGATTTGAAAAGCGTTGCCAAGACGCCAACATTGATTATCAGATCAGCTATGCAACACCGGATCAAATTGGTGGTGAAGTTGCAGCGCAAAACCTGCTTCAAGTATTTCCAGATTTAACTGCGATTGCTTGTTATAACGACGCCATGGCTGCCGGTGTTCTGGCTTACCTTGATGATCACGGCATGAGCGTGCCCGAAGATATTTCTCTGGTTGGTTTTGACTACGGCTTAATTGGTCAATACATTCGCCCAAAACTTACCAGCGTCGCCTACCCTATCGAAGAAATGGCAACCCAAGCGACTCAACTTGCTCTGGCTTTAAGTCATGGCGAAAGTCTTTCTACGAATACTCTAGTCAATGGCTTAACTAAGCCAAAACTTATCACTCAAGTCTCTACTCGCGCGTATAAAAGTAATTAGGTAAAAGTAAAAAACACCAAGCCAAAGGAGAGGGTGTGCTTGGTGTCAACGAAGAACTCGTCTAATTTTTGGGGTATCTTTTTCTAATTGCCAATACTTATGCTGGTACTTGGCACATATCAAGGCGCCCTGCACCGCTTTTGGCTTGGCATATATAAATGCTTTCTTTAAGGCCAGTTTGAGTAAAATAATTTGTTTCAATTGCTTGTGAAACCGCAGTCACTAAACTAGGCGGCACCAGTGCCACCACACAACCACCAAAGCCGCCACCTGTCATGCGTACGCCACCAGCCTGTCCAAGGACGTTATCAATAATCTCAACCAAAGCATCGACTTCTGGCGCTGTAATTTCAAAGTCATCTCGCATAGACAAGTGGGATGCTTTCATCAGTTGACTTAAGGTTTGAATATCTTGATTTTCTAACGCTTTGGCGGCATCTAATGTACGTTGGTTTTCCGTAATAATATGTTTCGCGCGTTTCGCTGTTATCGGATCTAAACCTTTGTATTTATCAAGAAACATCTCATAACTCACATCACGCAGCGCTTTGACACCAAAATATTTTGCAGCTTCTTCACATTGTTTACGGCGAGTATTGTATTCACTATCCACAAGACCGCGTTTTTTATTTGAGTTAATAATCATCACTACAAGATCATCTGGCATATTTACCGCATGAGTTTCCAAGCTTCGGCAATCAAGCAGCAAAGCATGTTGTGACTCACCACATGCTGAAATCATTTGATCCATAATGCCGCAGTTACAACCGACAAACTTGTTTTCCGCTTCTTGACCATATAATGCTATTTGGGCGCCATCCAAGTTGAGCCTAAACATATCATTGAGCATTTGACCAATCGCCACTTCAAGTGAAGCCGACGAGCTAAGTCCTGCGCCCTGCGGCACATTGCCACTCACTACTAAATCAAGCCCGCCAAGTAAATAGCCTTGATCAGCAAAGACTTTCACCACACCACGGATATAATTAGCCCACATGCAATCTGGATCAAATTCAATCGCTTGGCTAAGATCAAATTGATTTTCTTGATTATCAAAATCTGCAGCAATAACGCGGATAATGTTATCTGAGCGCTTACTGCAAGCCACTATGGTTTGATAATTAATCGCACAAGGCAACACAAAGCCGTCATTATAATCTGTATGCTCACCAATTAAATTTACCCGTCCAGGTGCTTGAAACATATCCGTTGGTACATAGCCAAAAACTTGCTCAAAGGTTTGACAAACTGTTTCACTTAAACTCAATTTTGTATTCATCATATTTATCTCATTATAATTTTTATCAAAGCGTTATTCGGTTGCAATTAAGCGCTAGGCTGCTGCTTATAATGCTGTTTGGGTAAATCTCTTAGACGCTGCGCCGCCTGCTCTGCAGTTAAATCTCTTTGGCTTTCAGCAAGCATTTCATACCCAACCATAAACTTTTTCACCGTCGCGCTACGCAAAAGCGGCGGGTAGAAAAGCGCGTGTAATTGCCAATATTGACAAGGATCATCCTGATGAGATGCTAATGATTGTTCTGGGTGGGTTTCGATAAATGGCGCATAATGCCAGCCCATTGAATAAGGGAAAGATGTCTCAAATAAATTATCATAAGCTGTCGTTAAAGCTTTTAAGGCAACAGCTAAATCAGCTTTGGCTGTTGGATTTAAGTCACTAAAACGCGCCGCTGCCATCTTAGGCAATAACATAGTTTCAAAAGGCCAAGCCGCCCAATACGGAACCAAGGCGACCCAATACTTTGTTTCAACCACAATCCGTTCACCAGACATCAGCTCTTTCTTGACATAATCAAGCAATAAATTGGTGCCATGTTCTTGATAATAAGCATGTAGATTTTTGTCTTTTCGCTCAATTTCATTCGGCAAAAAGTTATTCGCCCAGATTTGTCCATGTGGGTGCGGCTGTGAACAGCCCATCACTGCGCCTTTATTTTCAAACGCTTGCACCCAAATATAATCTTTAGAAAGTGCGTCAATTTGCTCAGCCCAAGCGTCCACCACAGTTTCAATTTGCGTGTACGATAATTCTGGCAAACTTTGGCTATGATCCGGGGAAAAACACAATACACGGCTCACTCCGCGCACGCTCATAGTTTGAAATAAAGGATCTTGAGTCTGCTTATCTAACGGTGTGTCAGGCAAGAGTGCGCCATGATCGTTTTGAAAAATAAAAGTCCCCTGATAATTGGGATTCTTTTCGCCAGAAACACGAGTATTACCTGCACATAAAAAGCAATCTTGATCATAGGATTTCGATTCTTCACAAGTTTTAGCTTCAGATGCCCCTTGCCAAGGACGCTTAGCTCGATGTGGCGACACTAAGATCCACTGCCCTGTTAGTGGATTAAAACGGCGATGAGGATCATTCTCTGCTTGAAATTTATTTACACTCACATCTGTCATACTCGTCCCTTTTAAACTCAGACTTACTCTTGATTGAGTGTATCCTAGCAAGAAGTTCGACTTAAAATCCGTGATAAAGATCACGCAGTGTAAACGTTTACACCGCTAGCTCAAAAAAAACCTAAACACTGTATCCATCAGCTTGTTTAAAGCCAATGGAGCGATCCCTAGTTTAGGTTTAGAGCATTGATACAATTTTGAGAATGAAGGCAAGTTTGACCTAGCCTAACGTTGAATAGATCTAAGGGTTAACCAAGAGCAAGGATTAAATTAACCACGCCGGTTGCAATCGAAAAGGTGATAAGGGCAGCAAAGATGACATCTAGATCAAAGATACTATTTGCAAGCGATTGAAACGAAAATTTAAAAGCCATGAGAATTCCTTTTAAGTCAAAGCTAAGAGAAAATTATTTGATCACAATATGTATAAGTATATTCAGTTTAATCCATGAAACGTGAACTAAATGTGAATATTTAACTAATCTGACCTCAAAACCTAAAAGTATTTCGATTTAACCCCAGATAAACTTACATTCTGTGAACCAGATCACCCTTAGTGTTAACAAGGTTATCAGAGAGTTAAAAATGATTGGACGAAACTAATATTTGACACATACCAAATGAACCTTTATTATTTAAGGACCATATCAAATGAACCAAAGGAAATTCATGTCACAGACTTATGCATATATTCGCCGCTCACCCAAAAACAAAGATCTTGAACGTCAAATTGAAGCCATTTCACATAGCTATCCAGACGTAAATTGGCTTGAAGATACGCAAATTCGTGGCTACGTTCCCTTTACTCAACGTCCTGCGTTTGAAGAGTATAAAGACAAATTTAAACCCGGCGATGTCGTTGTCGTTTGGTGGATTGATGCTCTCGGACATCACTTTGAAGCTTGTCATCAAGCTATTCTTTCCCTTCTTGCACTTGATGTCGAAGTGAAAACTATCTCTCAAAATTTAAGCTTTAAAAAAGATGATTTCACTACCAATGCACTACTTGCCATGCTCCAAGGTTTTGCTCAAAGTGAAACTCAAAAGCGGTTAAGTGCAGCTGAGCTTGCGCGTCATAAATTGCGTGAACATCCAGATAAGTGGCAAAAAAAATATCGAGGCAGGCCTAAGAATAAAGCTTTACACCAGCAAATTTTAAGCTTGTTATTAAGTGGCGAAACCTTACACAGTACTGCGCAACAAACCCAAGCGAGCCTTTCTACTGTGAAACGCGTCAAAGCTAAAATCACGCATATGAAAGAAATAGGACAAGATCCGAAGCAACTGCTTGTCGCATGCGAATCTGAAGATTAACCCAGAGTCGAATGCTTTCGACCGAGCTTAGCAAAAATAAGTCTCACTTGATAAAAAATAAATGCGAATCACTCTCAAAAGTGTTTTAATCTATACCCAAGTGATTTCAAGATGAAGGAACAAAATGATGTCTAACCAAGCCACTGCGCCAAAAGAAGGCCCACAAGGCAAAGCCTTAGCACCCAAAAAATTGATCGTCAAAAAAGTTGAAGATCGCTCTGCTAGTATTCGCCGAATTTGGTTTGATTTAAGCCAAGTGGATGATGCCGCGCAAGATTGGGCTGGGCGTTATATCAAGTTGCTGTTTACCCCAGAAGGGAGCACAGACATCTCACCTTTAATTGCTCAAGGCGAAGCAAAACTTTGTCAAAAACGAACCTATACCTTAGCCGCGCTCGATACTAAAACAAAAGTCTGTGCAATTGATTTTGTATTACATGTGAGCCATGCAAATGAAATCATGACGCCCGAAACTGGCGGTTATGGTGCGCAGTTTGCGTTAAATGCAGCTCCAGGTGACGAGATTTACTTTGGTGGCCCCGGCACACTCAAGCCATTTGAGACTCAAGATAAATTCTTTTTGATGTTTGCCGATCTCACTGCCGTGCCGGCTTTGGTGCATCAAGTTTCTTTACTCGGTGATAACCCACAAGGCTATGTGATCATCAGTATTTTGGATGACTCAGACAAGCAACATGCCGCAGAGAGTTTAAATCTGCCGCAAGGTTTAGAGCTAAAATATGTGCAAGACCCAAGTGCAACTCAATTTGCAAGCCAAATAAAAGAAATGAATCTAGCACTCCCTGAGGCACAAAAACTAGCAGTCTGGTGTGCATGCGAATTTAGTCAAATGCGCGCCATCCGCGATCTTTGTCGTGGCATTGAAGATTTTAATTTACGTGGCCATTATTTCAGCAGTTATTGGAAAACTGGATTGACGGAAGATGGTCATAAAGTAGTAAAACGCGCTGATGCGGCTGAGCTTGAAAATCAACAAGCTTAGGTTTTAAGTCGATTCCTTGTCATGCTATAAATTAAAAGCAGACCCAATAAAAAAGAGCACGTAGAGAATGAAGATCCTACGTGCTCTATTTTTTTATATTTAGTTATTCATAGAAGAATAAGAAAGTATATTCTTCATAACCGCGTTTCCACTCAGCTTTGAAATCTTCTTCATTTGCTAAGCCTTCACATTGGCCAACATAATTACGGCCTTCTACACCATATTTGTATGCCTTGTCTGTTTGACAATATTCCACTTGGCCTTGCTTATATCCTTGAACATATTCAGCATATTCAGTATCTGAAATTGGATGATTGGGCATCATTGCATTGAGGTCAGCTTTGCTCATGAGCATCACACCATCAAGCGCACAGTGTTGACCAACTTCATTCCAAGGCTTCATTGTTTTATTTTGGTTTGCAATATCCGTATGCGAACAACCAAACATAAACACTGAAGATAAAATTATAGGCAAAAGTTTTTTCATAGTCCTTCCTTCTTCTAGATTTTATCAAATAATATAAACACACAAGTACTTGGTTACGATTCATACTAGCAACAAAGATATGGTCTTTCTGGTAACCCACGCATAAAAAGTAAAAATAGTTATCAAATTGTTAATGAATTTTGACTTGAATCACATGTGAATACTTCGCTTGGATTGATTATAAATAAAGAAATAATACAAAATCTGGCGTAAACTACTGGCGTGAATAAACACCATAATATAAAAAGGAAAAATTATGATTTTCGGAAGTTTAAATAATATCAAAGCGGCCACTCTTCCAAAAGTAATGCAAGATATTCTACAAAAGCACACACAAGATCTTGACGCACTGAAAGCGCTTGAAAATGGTCTTTATAAAGAAGATGGTTATTTTTATATTGTCGATACGCCGATGACAGAGCCCGCAGATGAGCGTCGCGCAGAATTCCACCACAAGCATATCGACATTCAATTATTGCTTGAAGGTGAAGAAATCATGGAAGCGGATATTAGCGCGCCAGATATGGATAACCTTTACTCTGCAAGCGAAGAAAAAGACTTATTCTTCGTCAATGAAATGGACAGTCGCACACAAGTTTATTTACGTGCTGGTGATTTTGTAACCTTCTATCCAAAAGAAGTGCATAAGCCACTTTGCGCGGTAGGTGAAGTTTCAAAGTTGAAAAAAGTCGTTTTCAAAATCCCTGCAAGTTTATTAGAAGACTAATCCTTCGATAAGGTTTATTTAGACTCAAATAATATAAAAATACCCCTTCACTCTCGCTGGTGAGGGGTATTTTTTATCCATCTAAATAAGAGCAAGCCGCTATATTTTTACCCGCTCATTCTTTTAAGTGCCCTATTTATCTCTGGGAATATAATACACTTAAAGTATCACATCACTTCAAGTATCTAAGCTTTGCCACATCTTGCATTTGCGCGATAATCTTAAAGGCTTCTTTTAAGTGCTTACGTTCAAAGCTGCTAAAATCATTTGGATTAATATTATTATTTGGCTCATGACCTTCTTTTAAGGCTTTGGCTTGGTGATTAAAACGTACTTGACTTAAAAATCTTAGCGCGCCAATAATATTTTCACAGCTATCAACCGACATCTTGCCATGCTCAGTAGCAAAACGGAATCGCTCTTCTGTGCCAGTTAAACTGCCGCCCGCAGACAAGCTGAAAATACGCGCTAAATCAATAATTAAGTTTAGAGCATACTTCTTGATATTTAAGGTTTTACTATTTTGACCTTCTTTTTCAAGCACTAAGCTATTAAAAATGCCAAGCGGTGGCTGAGTTGCAATCGCATCCCTTGCCAGCGAAGATAGGAAATAAGGGTGATTATGGATTTCTTGGTGCAAACTTTTATTTAGCTCATCCACTAGCTCAAGATTGCCATGGATCCCACGCACTTCTAAGAACACACTAATGTTTAATAAACGGCCATATTCAGGGCTCTGCACCCATTTGTGATAATATTCTTTCCAACGGCTTAACGGCTGACACCATTTTGGCGTCGCTGCCATGTATTTCCCAGTACACAAAGGATAGCCACAGGCATCTAGGCCGCTGCATACTCGCATTGCTAAGTGTTTGAAATATAGCATATCTTCAGGTTTTGCATCATCACTTAAAACAATTGCATTGTCTTGATCTGAAAGCATATGCACTTCATTGCGGGCATGCGAACCCGCCACAATCCACGCATACTCACAAGGCGGCGGCCCAAGCACTTCTTCAGCAAATTTTATCAAGCGACGGTTGAAGGCATCCATGATCATCGACATCACTTTGCACTGAACCTCACTGCTCATGCCTGATTCAACCAAAGCCATAAAAATCGCTTCACGTTCATCTTTTAAGGCAGCAAGAGATTTCACTGAATCGGCATATTTAATTTTTTCAATCAAAAAGAGCGCTTGAGTTCTATGATTATGCACGAGATGCGACGTGGTCAAAAGGCCGACAACTTCACCATGATTCACCACAGGTAAACAGCGAATATTGTATTCAAGCATAATCGATACAGCTTGATAAACGCGATCGCCCGCTTGGATCACTTGCGGGTTTTTAGTCATCACAGTTTCGATCGGACTTAAAATCGGCACACCATCACTGACGACGCTGCGGGTCATGTCTCTATCTGTCACTAGGCCGACAATTTTACCGTCTGCCATCACCACAGCGCAGGAACTACACACTTGCAAACTTGCGCCTGGAAACTTACCAGACATTTTTTGCGCCACACTTTGAATCGAATCGCTTCTATCAGCAATGACAATCGCAGTACTGGCAACTTCTGAGACTTTACGGTTAAAAATGCCCTTTTCTTCACGCTTGGCAGCCGCAGCAGCTGTTGTTAAGCGCGCTGAAGCCGATGAAAAATAATCTGAAAACTCAGGGAATTTATTTAAGATATCTTTAACTTGCTGATAAGGGACTAAGTATAAAAGACTGTCTTCAACCGCGTGCGCTTGATAGCCATCTTCAATATTTTTTAGTGGTGTAAAGAAGGTAAAACCAAATTGGTCTTCGACCCCAAGGCGCGAACGTAATTCACCATTTTGCAAACGCTGCTCAATGACGCCCTTTCGGATCAAATACAAATTAGGCTTGCGGCATAGCGAATCAAGGCTTATCACTTCACCTTTTGCGAGCGTCTCTACCTCAACATTTTCAGCAATTTGTTCCACGATTTCAGTGGGCAACTTGTCGAAAGGATCAAGCTGAATCAAGAAGTTGTAGATATGTGACCTTGATGAAGTGTCCATAAGCATTCCTTACTAATTATTTCACTATAATATATTGGATTAGCTAAGCGCTATTTAATTATTTTGGTTACCACCTGGGTATTGGTGATAGCCTAATTCTGTTGATATTTTAGCGCAGGCAGTTTGCAATAAATCTACATAATATGCTTTACGCTTTTCATCAAATCGAATGGTTGGCAAAGAGATCGACAAACCGGCGATCACATGACCAAATCTATCGTACACTGGCGCTGCAATACAGCGTAAGCCGGTTTCTTGTTCTTCATTATCTTCGGCAAAGTGTTGATTACGGACAAGTTCAAGTTCACCCAATAACTGGTCAACATTTTCCAGCGTGCGGTTGGTGTGTTTCACAAATTCCACATCAGCTAAGACTTCACGAACAAAGCTTTCATCACGCTCTGCCAATAAAACTTTACCAATCGCTGTACTATAAAGTGGGTTACGACGGCCAATTCGCGACTGCATACGCAAGTTATAGCCTGAATCAATTTTATGGATATAGATGATAGCATTTTCATCCAGTGAGCCTAAATGCAAAGCTTCATTGGTTTGCTGAGAAATATATTGCATCTCTTTATCCGCAAGCGCGACCAAATCAACATACTCAAGCGAGTGAGAACCAAGCTCAAAAAGCTTTAATGTCAGTGAATATTTATCATCTTCACCTTCTTGCGAGACATAACCTAAAGTTTTCATGGTTTGTAAAAAGCGATAAGTCGTTGCTTTAGACATCATCAGACGTTGCGACAACTCTGATACCCCAATCGCTTTTTGCTCCGCTAAAGCCTGCAGAATGTTAAATACTTTTAAAACCGAAGAAACGGCTTCCGGCTGTGTTGTTTTTTCCATCTTATCCCTCTTTGATACAGCAAAAATATGCGAAATATGTGATGTCTATCTAATTTGTATCTGAATTTTATTTTTTGCAAGACAAACACTTCTTTCTTTTGTATTATTTAATACAAGATGTGCTGTTTTATATTATACACAGCTAGGGAGATGCTTCCAGTTTTTATAAAATTGAATTTCATTATTTTGAAACCACTCCCAGTTCAACTCAGCACGCGAACAAACAGACAAAAACACACAAAATAAACCACCGTTTTAAAAACTTTACATTCGCGTTTATTTTTTGTTTAATAGCAGGATAAGCAATCATCAATCGAGGTGGATATGCTGCTTCAATCTGGTCTTGAGTTCGACCTTGCACAAGCTTTAGGTTTTGTCAGCTTTGCATTGGGAATTTCGACGTTTTTTCAAAAAAATGATCGCCGTTTAAAAATAGTTATGCTGATTTATAACGCGAATCATTTTGTACACTTTTTACTGTTAGGCTCACTGACCTCGGCTGCGAGTACAGCATTATCAGCTATCCGGACAGCGAGTTCAATTTACACATCGTCAAAATATGTTTGTGCTGTATTTATTTTGGCTGGTATCGCTTTGGGCGGTTATCTAGCTGAAGGGCCATGGGATCTGTTGCCAATTCTTGGCGCATGTATCGGCTCCTATGCTGTATTCATGCTTGAAGGGATCAAGATGCGACTGGCGTTTTTAGCTGGCGCAATGTGTTGGTGTTTGAATAACTATATTGTTGGTTCAATCGGGGGCTTCATGCTCGAATCAACTCTAATTTGTGTAAATATTTCAACTATTTACCGATTATACCGAGAGAATAAAAGACAAATTACAGTCAGTTAGATATTTAATCTGCAATACACTAGCTTTTAAGCGAAGGAGAACACAATGTTTGTATATAATAAAGACGTTAAACTAGAAGATCTAGGTGATGGTGTTTCACGTAAGATTATGGCTTACAGTGAAAACGTAATGTCTGTAGAAGTATACTTTGAAGAAGGTGCTGTTGGCGCACTACACAGCCACCCACATGAGCAAATCACTTATGTGCTATCTGGTGAGTTTGAGTTCACAATTGGTGACGAAACTAAAATCGTAAAAGCTGGCGACGCACTATACAAAGAGCCAAACATTGTTCACGGCTGTGTATGTACAAAGAAAGGTGTTCTACTTGACACATTCACGCCAATGCGTAAAGACTTCGTTGAAGCTTAATTGATATTTAGTTGCCCTTAATCTTCTAGGGTATAGCTATATCTTTTTATAAATCAAGCAGGTATCTTAGGGTATCTGCTTTTTTTTGATCTTATGTTTAAGTCAAATTATGTTTAAGGAGAAACCTATGCAAACAGATGATCGCCTACCCTATCAAGATTTATCAAGTTTAAATGAAGAAGGTACTGAGCATTATTTTTTATTACCTGAAGTGTTTAGAAACCCTATATCAGACACGGATTCTGAAAGCGCTGGTAAATTCATTATTCGTAACCCGACTCCTGAGCCCGATCGAGCTTTAAGTGATCATCACCAACTCGAATGCCTTGTCTATACACCAGAAAAATCCAACCATATTGGGATTGTGATGTTTGCTGGCGGCAGTTATTTACGTTTGGCGATTGATATCGAAGGCACGCGCTGCGCAAAATTATTAGCAGCGAAAGGCTACACGGTTTTTGTCTGCAATTATCGTATGCCAAATGGCAAAAAATATACCAAGCAAAGTCCTTTTGGCTCCTATACCTCTTTATATGACGCCAAACGTTCGATGCGTTGGGTGCGCGCGAATCAAGATAAATGGCAACTCAAACATGTCGGCGTGATGGGTTTCTCAGCCGGTGGGCACTTGGCTGGGATGCTTGGTGCTTATTATGATTTTGATATTGCGAGCGCGTTTGAACTTGAAGCAGACTTGGGTAAAGACGCCCTTGAAACCTCTCTTGCTAAAATTTATGGGCAAGACATCAAAAGCCAAGATATTGAAGCGCAAGATGAAATTGACGCGCTCAGCGCGAAGGCTGATTTCAACGCTTTGATTTACCCGGTTGTCACCACCACTGCGCCTGCGGTCCACAATGGTTCGCATTTTCGCTTAGTCAGACATAAGTTTGAGCAGTTCTCGGACGATCCCAAAATTGCTCAGGCGCAAAAACAAAAAGCCGCTTTCTTCTCGCTTGAGAAAAATGCCAATCCAGAAGCGAGTCCTTACTTTTTAATCCATGCGTGTGATGATCAGGTTGTTGATGTCGAAAACAGTCTCTACCTCTGGCAAGCCTTAAAGCAAAATAACGTCCCTGTTGAGATGTATCTTTTCGAGGAAGGAGGCCATGGCTTTGGCGTTGGCCGCGAGGGGTTAAGTAATGCGCATTGGGCCGATATGTTTGATACTTGGGTGCGTGGGAAACTGGCTTAAAACATCCCCTCAAAGAATTATCGTCATCAATGAAATAAAGCTCCTTTGTGCAAACAGAAAGTGATGTAACTCGCATATTTAGACCTAAACAACAAAACTAAACCGATGTTTTGATTTTAATCACCCATCTTTTTATTTTTGCTGATATCCTGTTTTTATCATTCAACATGTGAGATAAAATTATGGATTATAACTATCTTGTGATCGGCGGCTATTTTGCGCTGATGGTAGCAATTAGCTTAGTGTTTAAAAAAATGGCGAGTAGTAGTACGAGTGATTACTTTCGAGGGGGCGGTAAGATGCTGTGGTGGATGGTTGGCGCCACAGCATTTATGACCCAATTCTCCGCTTGGACGTTTACCGGAGCTGCTGGTAAAGCATTTAGTGATGGTTTTGCTGTGCTTGGCGTCTTTATTGGTAACATTGTCGCATATATGTTTGCCTATTTTTATTTCGCACGTCGCTTTCGCCAAATGCGTGTCGATACTCCAACCGAAGCTATTCGCCGTCGTTTTGATAAGAACAACGAGCAATTCTTTACTTGGGTGATCATTCCTCTTTCTGTCATTAATGCAGGGGTATGGCTGAACGGTTTAGGCGTATTCGCATCTGCAGTATTTGATGCAGACATCACGACGACTATTTATGTCACTGGCGCCGCAGTATTAATTATTTCTCTGCTCAGTGGTGCATGGGGCGTAGTGGCTTCTGACTTTATTCAAACCCTTGTTGTAGCAGTAATTTCAATTGCGTGCGCAGTGGTCGCTCTTTATTTTGTTGGTGGCCCAAGTGAAATTGTAGAAAACTTCCCTGGCGGATTCATCATGGGGCCTGATATGAACTATCCGTTATTATTGGTTTGTTCATTCATCTTCTTTGTCGTGAAACAGCTGCAAAGTATCAACAATATGCAAGATTCTTATCGCTTCTTAAATGCTAAAGATTCTAAAAATGCAACCAAAGCCGCGCTACTTGCTGGCGCAATGATGCTAGCAGGTTCAATTATCTGGTTTATTCCTCCTTGGGCATCTGCAATCATGTACCCAGACGCAGCCAGCCAATACCCTGCTCTAGGTGCAAAAGCAGGTGATGCGGTTTATCTTGTCTTTGCACGTGAAACCATGCCACTTGGTACGGTTGGCTTACTCATGGCAGGCCTCTTTGCGGCAACTATGTCTTCAATGGACTCAGCCTTAAACCGTAACTCGGGTATCTTTGTGCGTAGTTTCTACGCTCCGATTATGCGTAAAGGTCAAGCAAGCGATCAAGAACAACTACGTGCCGGACAAATTGCATGTATCGTCAATGGTATTCTTGTTATCGGTATGGCTCAATTCTTCAACTCATTGAAGCACTTAAGCCTATTTGATCTCATGATGCAGGTCGCGACCTTGTTGCAATCACCTATCCTAGTCCCACTCTTCCTTGGTGTCATTATTCGTAAAACACCAAAATGGGCACCTTGGGTAACCGTTGTGTTTGGTATGTTCGTGTCTTGGTGTGTAGTAAATATTTTCACCCCACAATTTGTTGCAGGTTGGTTTGGCATTGACAGTATCACAGCGCGTGAAGCAAGTGAGATGAAAACCATGATCACCATTGCGGCGCATTTATTCTTTACTGCTGGTTTCTTCTGTTTAACCACTTTATTTTATAAAGAAGAAGCAGATACCAACCTTGAAGAAAAAGATAAATTCTTTGTCGATCTCAACACAGAAGTCATTGCGACAGAAGGCCAAGATATTGTCGATCGCATGCAGCGCAACAAGCTTGGAACACTCGTGATGTATATGGCGGCAGGTCTAACCTTAATGATCTTGATTCCGAACCCGCTATGGGGACGTCTGGTCTTCTTGGGCTGTGCCTTATCTATTTTTGCGATTGGCTTTGCGCTTAAACGCAGCGCAGCAATTCCAGAAGTAAAAACTCGTGCAGATTTAACTTCATAACAAGTTAAGCTCATTCATTATAAAACGCGACAAGTGCATTAAATTTGTCGCGTTCACTAGACAAAAAATTGGAGATAATGCAGATGGCTAAAGGCTCTCAAATACAGCTAAACTTTGAAACATTTATTGATTCAGATACACAAAATGAAGTGATTCGTCTTACTCCAAAAGATGTGATCTGCCACCGTAATTATTTTTATCAAAAATGCTTTACCAAAGATGGCAATAAGCTACTTTTTGCAGGTGATTTTGATGGTCAGCGTAACTACTACCTGCTTGATTTAACAACACAAATCGCAACGCAATTGACCGAAGGCAGTGGTGACAATACCTTTGGAGGTTTTCTCACTACAGATGAAAGCGCACTGATTTATGTCAAAAATGAGCTTTATCTAAACAAGGTTGATCTAGACACTCTTGAAGAAACGACTATTTATACCGTTGAGCCAGAGTGGAAAGGCTACGGTACTTGGGTTGCAAACTCTGATTGCACTAAACTTGTTGGAATTGAGATTCATAAAGACTCATGGCAGCCGCTCACCTCTTGGGAGAAATTTGCCCAGTTCTATCATACGAACCCTAGATGCCGTTTAATTAAAATTGATATTACAACTGGTAAGCTTGAGGTTGTGCACGAAGAAAACACTTGGCTTGGGCATCCAATTTACCGTCCATTTGATGACTCCACAATAGGTTTTTGTCATGAAGGTCCACACGATTTAGTCGATGCACGCATGTGGCTTGTGAATGAAGATGGCAGCAATGTGCGCAAGATCAAAACCCATGCACAAGGAGAGTCCTGTACCCATGAGTTTTGGATCCCAGATGGCAGTGCGATGGCCTATGTGTCTTATTTTAAAGGTCAAACAGAGCGAATGATCTACAAAGCAAACCCAGAAACTCTAGAAAATGAAGCCGTGATGCAAATGCCAGCTTGCTCACACTTAATGAGTAACTATGATGGCTCTTTGATGGTTGGCGATGGTTGTGATGCGCCAGTGGATGTTGCTGATAGCTCTGGCTACAACATCGAAAACGATCCTTTCTTATATATTTTAAACACCAACACCAAAACGGCGACTAAACTTGCTAAACATAGCACGTCATGGGATGTTTTAGACGGTGACCGTCAAATCACACACCCTCACCCATCATTTACCCCTAATGATGACGGCGTACTATTTACTAGTGATTTTGAAGGAGTGCCAGCGCTCTATATTGCTAAAGTACCAGCGGCGCTACGTGGTTAATAAATAAGATCGAATGGTATAAATTTGCCCAAGGTGAACTTCTCTCCTCACTTTGGGCTTTTTTATCTATATAGTCCAATAAAAACCTATCACCAAACGTTTTAATTCCAAAACAAATGCAAACGACTAACTCACGACCAAAGGATACCCCTTAGTTGGATGCTCAATTACACTCATTTCTCGTCCATAGGCCTGCCTGATATTATTTGCAGTAAGTACTTGCCACGGGTTGCCATCTGCTTGTATCTCGCCATCTTTTAACAGCAAAATTCTATCCCCATATTGCGCTGCTAAGTTAAGATCATGCAGCACCACAAATACCGCAGCGCCCTGCTTAGCCTTTTGCTGCGCCAATTTCAAACAGGTGTCTTGGTGCGTTAAATCCAGCGCCGAGGTTGGCTCATCAAGCATAAACACAGCTTCATTGGTTTGACTAAGCTGACATAAGACTCGCGCCAAATGTACCCGCTGCTTTTCTCCGCCTGAAAGATATGGATAAGGCTGCTCGGCAAGATGGCTGAGATCAAGCTTTGCCATCAAGGCATTGGTCCGTTGATATAACGCATCGGTTGAAAGGCTCAAACACATGGCGCCAAGTTCAATCACTTCACGCACTGTAAAGTTAAAAGCGAGGCTAAAATCTTGGGTTAAGACGCCCATCTTTTGCGCCCGCTCAGTATTCGTCCATGTTTGAATATCTTTTGAAAATAAACGTACTTGGCCTGCTTGTGGGGTTAAGCTGCCATCAAAAAGCTTCAATAAACTGCTTTTGCCTGCGCCATTGGGCCCAAGTAAGATGCAAACTTGCCCCGTATATAAGCTAAGCGATACTTGGTTTAAGATATTTCTGGGGCCAAAATTTAAGCTAACATTTTTAACGCTTAGCGCATCTTTCATTATATTGTCTTTGTTATCAATTGGTGCTTTAACTGTTGGCGCATCTTTAGAGTCTAATAACGCCTGCTTCATTGCATGCCTCGTTTTTGCTTTAATAATAAATAGATAAAAAACGGCGCGCCAAGCGCTGCGGTGACGATCCCAACTGGCAGCTCTTGGGGCAATAAAAGCGTGCGCGCTAAAATATCCGCAAGAAGTAAAATAGCTGCGCCAAGCAAGGCGCTTACGGGAAGTAAGTACTCATGTTTTGGCCCAACCAATAAGCGCCCAAGATGCGGCACAACCAAGCCAATAAACCCAATCGGCCCTACCACAGCAACGCTCACGCCAACCCCTAATGCGCACAAGATAATTAGATTTTGCTTGAGTTTTTGCACATTTACGCCAAGGTGACGCGCAATCGGCTCGCCCAGTAAAAATGCATTCAACGCCTTGGCCTGACGCACAAAACAAACCCCAAGCCCGATTAAACAAACTAAGCTCAATAAAATACTCGGCCAACGTGCACCAGCCATCGACCCCATTGACCAAAGCGAGAAATCACGCAGCGCCATATCATCGGCAACATAGTTTAAAAAACCCAGCACAGCGCCAGAGATAGCGCCAATAGCGACCCCTGCAAGAAGCATAGTCGTCACTGAGGTGCCTTGCGCTGAGGTGCCAATTTTATACACCATCAAGGTGGTTAAGACGCCAAATATAAATGCAAATAAAGGCACGATACCAATACTTAACAAAGCTTGTAGCCAAGGCGAGGCATCATGGCTAATAAGCGGCGTAAAGATAACAATCGCAAGCCCTGCACCAAGCCCTGCACCACTAGACACGCCGATAATCCCAGGCTCAGCTAAAGGGTTACGAAATAGGCCCTGCATCACAGCGCCACACAAAGATAAAGTGGCGCCAACGAGCAAACACATTAAACTTCTTGGCAGGCGCAAATCATAAATAATCATCTCTATATGCGCAGGTGCCGGCACAAGTTTTAAAATTTGTTGCCAAGTGACGCTCACAGCGCCAGTGGAAATAGAAAAAAGGCTCAGCAATATCAGCAAAAGCCCTAATCCTAAACAAATGAAACGCGCCTTTTGAGCTTTAGTAGATCCCACTAAAGGCGCTTTGTTGATGGTTAACGATGTCATAGCAAGTCAGTACTCACTCTCATTGCTTCATCCAGTGTGCTTAAACCTAAACCACCAATCAAGGCGCGTCCATCAATCACCCACACACGTTTGGCTTTGCCTGCTGGCGTTGCTTGTAACACTTCATTTTGAGCTAAAAATTCATCCACACTGCCAAATTGCTTTAAGGTGCGCTGACTAATTAAAATCACATCTGGCGCCATGCCAAGTAAGGACTCAGCCGCCACAGGTTTATAGTTTTTAATCGCCATTTCTGCGGCAGGGTTTGTCATCCCAGTTAAATTAATTAAGGCATCCGCAGGCGTATTGCTGCCTGCAATATTTAAACTACGACTATGCATGGTAAGCAAAAAGACAGCTTTATAGTCTGTTGGTTTGGCTTCTTGTTGTGCTTGCAGCGCAGCACTTTTCGCGCGTACTTGGTCGATTAAATCCTGTGCCTGCGCTTGCTGGCCTGTGAAATCACCAATATCTTGAATACGCTGAATTAAGTCTTCAATTTTGTTGCCAGAGTTAGTGACATGAAGATCAACACCTGCTTGTTTAATTAAATCTAAACTCGTTTGTGGGCCGGCTTCATCTGATGCGACTAACACTTTTGGTGATAATGCAATCACCCCTTCTGCGCTTAATTGTCTGTGATAACCCAGTTTTGCAACACTTTCATCGACAAAACCGCTACTGGTTGCGTCCACTGCAGCGAGTTGTTCGGATAATCCAAGCTTTACCATGATTTCTGTGATCGAACTCCCAACACTCACAATATTTTTTTGGGCCTGCTGAATCACTATTGGCTCAGAAGTGCTGCTATTTTGCTCACTGGCACTGGAGTGATGTGCATGCATACCGAATGTGGTGAGCATCATAAAAACATAAGCACCTTTCCTTATATTTTTAATTTTCAATAACTTATATTTATTCATTGTCACATCCTAAAATTTTAAAATTTATTTTTGTCATCATTTGACAACTCATCTATCCTTATTAAACCACTCAATACAAATGAGATCAATTATCGTTTGCATTTTTATTTCGATCACTTATGCTAGTCAGCAAATCAAACAAGGTTATTTAAAAAATTAGAAATAATTCAATATAAACAATCAGTTAACATTAAATTCAACAATCGTACTACTTTTTAAAAGGACACCAAATGTCAGAAACGAATCTCTATGCAGAGCAAAAGGCAAAACGTCTGCAAGATAAGATCATTCAAGATATTGACGCGCTACACCAAAAATCTCAGACCTTGCAACTAGCAAGTTTGACCCCAGAAGGCACGCCACACGCAAGTTACGCACCTTATGTCGTAGATGGCGGGAAATATTTCATTTTGATCAGTGATATTGCTCAGCATGCGCAAAATTTGGCAATTAACCCAGATGTGGCGTTGATGATTATTGAAGATGAAGCCGATAGCCGTGAGCCCTTTGCGCGTCGCCGCTTAAGTTTTGAAGCCAAAGCCTTGGAAGTTGCGCGTGATACGCAAACTTGGGAAAACATTGTCCCGCAATTAGAGGCAAGATTTGGTGACATCATCACCCGCCTTACCGCATTACAAGACTTCCATCTCTTTTGTTTAACCCCTATTCAAGGTCGTTTTGTCAAAGGTTTTGGCCAGGCATATCAAATCAGCCCCAATCAACTGGGTGAAACCCAAATCGGCACTGTGCACTTAAAACAAGGCCATATCAGACGCGATGATGGTCGAGAAATTACTTTAGAAAATATTGATCTTTCAAAATAGCTATTAAATATCAATAAATTAAAACCAAATAACTAATTATAAAAATAAAAATCAACAAGTGAGAACACTTTTTACTTTTTAGGGACTTTAAAAATATGAACCACAAATATCACCTCCTTGCGAGCCTGATTGCCGCAAGTTTTGCCTCTTCGGCTTTATCTGCCACAGCGGATACATCAAGCGTAACGAATGCGACACCAGCAGCTCATGCGGCAAGCGCCAATGATATTTTGCTTGCCAACAATAACCTCGAAAAAATGACGGTCACGGCGGATCGCATTGCGCAAACCAAGCAAGCCCAAACCCGTGTTGTCGAGACGGTTAGCCGTGAAGCGCTTGATGAAATTCAGCCAAACTCAGTCGCAGATGTGCTTAAATATGCACCCAATGTGACCATTGCTGGCGGCGCGGTGCCGGGCAACCAATCGGTGAATATTCGTGGTTTACAAGGCAATAAAATCCTTCAAGTCAGTGATGGCACACGTCAGAACTTAGATTTTGATCACCGTCCAAGCTACTTTATTGATCCGGCGCTATTAAGTGATATCCAAGTTATTAAAGGCCCAATCAGCTCGCTTTATGGCTCTGGCGCAATTGGTGGTGTGGTCTCACAAAACACATTAAGCGCAAGTGATTTGCTTGATGAAAATGGCATTGGTGGGCGCGTGAAAGCTGGCTATCAAACTAATGGTGATATTTGGAGCACCACAGGCGCTGTTGCAGGAAAAACTGACCTGTATGACTTCTTAATCGGCGGCACTTTCCAAGAAGCGCATACTATGGAGCAAGGCAATGGCTCTAAGCTCTACGGGACACGCGCCGAAAACACCAGCGGCCTTGCAAAATTCAATATTAACCTTACCCCTGAGCAAGTCCTTGGCATCAGCTATCGTTATTCTGATATGGACGGGCATCCGCCAAGTGTTGGCGATGCAAGCGATCTTAGTAATACCTCAAGCAACTTAATTGATCGCGATACGGAAGATCAAAAAGTTCAGGTCAGTTATGACTACACGCCTGACGATAACCCTTGGGTCGATTTATCTGCCAATATTTTCTACAACGACACTGAAATTACGGAGCATACATCAGGCTTTATCGGTGATGACGTCAGCCAATATAAGACGCGCGGCTTCAACCTTTCTAACCAAAGCACATGGAATGATGTGAAATTCTTGATCGGCGCAGATGGCTATCATGATGAACTAAAAGGTGAGCGCGCAGTCAATCCAAATGATACTACAGGTAACCGCCCGGTTATCCCAGACGGCGCAGAAACCGATAATTACGGCATCTATGCTTATGTTAACTATGCACTTTTAGACAACTTAAGCTTTGATGCAGGTGTCCGCTATGATGACTTTGAGTCAAACTCAGATGATGCAGATAACAGCAATGAAAGCGAGTGGTCAAGCTCTGCGGGGATTCACTGGCAAACCACAAACTGGATGGCGTTATCGCTACGTTATGATGAAGCCTTCCGCGCGCCATCTTTAAACGAGCTTTATATTACAGGTACACACTTTAGCTTAGGTGAAAGCCCTATCATTCCTGGGCTACCAATTAGCAACACCTTTGTGCCAAACCCAGATCTATCGCCTGAAAAATCGCACAATATTGAGTTCAAATCAGACTTTAATTTCGATGACGTCTTTGCCGCAGAAGATAAGTTAACTTTCTCTGGTAGTTATTTCTATAACCGCATCGAAGACTTTATCAACCTGGATGTCAACGTCACTTATAACCCAATCACAGGTGATGGCGGCACCAGTACTTATAAAAACGTTGATAACGCGAAAATCAAAGGCTTTGAGCTCACCTCAAACTACCAATTAGGCGGCTTTAACGCAGGCCTTGCTTATGGTCAAACGCGCGGCAAAGATGATGATACCCATGATTGGCTAGACAACATGCCAGCAGACAAATGGACGCTTGATCTCAGCTATGATGTGTGGGCGATTAACACTAAATTTGGTACCCGCACTATCTTCGCTGAAAGCCAAGAGCGCATTACTGACGGCGATGTGGATAAATATGACAGCTACACCTTAATGGATCTCTATGCAACATGGGAACCTATGGGAGCATTGGATGGTTTATCAGTTGATTTTACCCTATCCAATGCCTTGGATGAAAACTACCAAACTGCATGGAGCAATGTGTATGAGCCTGGGCAAAACTTCAAGCTCTCAGCGCAATACGACTTTTAATAGTTAGTCTTTCTCTATGTTATCCCTCTTGCCTGTTGGGTATTCGTACGCTTCAGGCAAGACATTAAGTTTTTGGATCCAACCATGACTCAAATTGATTTTACACCCTATTTTGCCAGCACCAAAGGTCAAGCATTTGCCAACAGACACGCCGTCATGCCGTGGCGCAACCAAGTGCCAATTGCTAAAGATAAGGTTCAAGCTAGCTGGCAAGACCTATTACAACAAGCTGCACCTAAAAATAAACGCCTGCTATATTTACATATTCCATTTTGCGCAACGCACTGCACCTTTTGCGGCTTTTATCAAAATAAATATAAAGCTGATAAAGCCAGTGAATATACCAATGCGCTGATTGAAGAAATCAAGATGGAGGCGAGTAGCCCATTACATCAAAGTGCGCCGATTCATGCGATCTACTTTGGTGGCGGCACCCCATCTGCGCTTGCTGCGAATGATTTATATAAAATTATCAGCACCTTAAAAGAATACCTGCCGCTTGCGCCAGATTGCGAGATCACCATCGAAGGACGAGTCAATGGCTTTGATGATAACCGCATTGATGCTTGTTTAGACGCAGGAGCAAATCGCTTTTCAATTGGCGTGCAGTCCTTTCAGTCACGTTTAAGAAAGAAAATGGCACGTTTAGATGATGGCAAGTCCACGCAAGCCTTTATTGAAAAACTATGTGCACGCGATAAAGCCGCCGTGGTGTGTGATTTATTATTTGGCTTACCTGAGCAAACCCCAGAATTATGGCAAAAAGATCTTGAGATAGCCCGTGATATTGGCTTAGATGGCGTCGATCTGTATGCGTTAAATATCTTGCCAAATACAGCGCTTGGCAAAGCTGTTGCCAATGGCCGCACCCAAGTCGCATCCCCAGCCCAAAGGCGTGATTTTTATCTGCAAGGGTTTGATTTTATGCAGCAAAACGGCTGGCGCTGCTTAAGTAACAGCCACTTTGCGAAAGATACCCGTGAGCGCAACTTATATAACCTTTTAATCAAACAAGGCGCAGATTGCTTAGCGATCGGCTCTGGCGCAGGCGGCTCGCTCAATGGTTATTCTTGGATGGTCGAGCGCAATTTAGAAAACTGGCACCAAGGGATCAAACAAGGCCAAAAACCATTAATGGTGATGATGCAACCAAGCAAGTTGCAATATCACTGGCGCCATCAATTGCAAGCTGGAGTGGAAACTGCGCGGATTAATTTAACCAAGCTGACGCCGCATGCAGAGCGACTTGCGCCACTGACCAAGCAATGGCATGCAGCAGGTTTAACCTTTGATGACTCAAGTTGTTTGCGACTCACCCCTGAGGGACGTTTTTGGGCAAGTAACATCTTAGGCGCGTTGCAAGATGTGATTGTTAAAGTCAATCATCCTGATTCACAAATGATCCCAACGACCGCTTAAATACAGCAGCTAAATAGACATAATCCGTTTCAATCCAATCAAATAAATACTTTGAAAAAGAATAAATAAGGAATACTCATGACAACTGAACTTAAAGCCCACCTTGCAACCAAACCAGACGGCACACTTGAGGCGATTGCCAAAGAATTTAACGTCAGCGTGCTCGATGTTTTAAAACTTTCAGAAGATGTAAAGCTGACCACTGGCGATCAATTTGACGCAGTTTGGGATGATGTTGTGGAATGGGGCAAAGTCACGTTTATTGTCAGCACAGATGATATTATCGCGGAGTTCTCAGGCGAACTGCCAACAGGTACGCACCGTCATGGTTATTTTAACCTGCGCAGCAAAGAAGGCTTTGGCGGCCATATCAAGGCGACAAATTGCACGCATATCGCCTTTGTTGAGCGTCCATTTATGGGCACAGCCACTGCATCGATTTTATTTTTAAATCAAGCCGGCATGCCAATGATGAAAATCTTTGTGGGCCGTGATTCACATCGTCAACTTGATAGCGTCCAACTGGAAAAATTCCATGCCTTGGGCGATCGCCTAAGCGCAGCAGAGGCTTAATTCTTCATGAAATCTTATTTAATTTTTGGCGCTGGCGGCACGGGCATTGGTTTTTTAACTGCCAAAGCTATACTTAGCAAAGCTGCGCCGGATGCGTCAATTGTTGCCCTAGTGCGCAGTGAAAAGAGCGCAGAAAAACTCCAAGACTTGGGCGTTAAAGTTGTGACTGGCGATGCAAAAGATGAAGTTGCCGTGACAAAAGCGTGCGAGCTTGCAGGTGAAAGTGCCACGATTATCTCAAGCATTGGCGGCGAAGATGATTACCTTGCGCACCGCACCATCATTGATTGCGCTGAGAAATCTGGTCTTTCACGCATGATCATGGTGACTTCTTTAGGCTGTGGCGAAACTTGGCAACATATGTCTGAGCGTGCCCGCACAGCTTTTGGTCATGCATTAAGAATCAAATCTTTAGCTGAAAGCTGGCTGCAAACTAGCACTCTAGATTATGCCATTGTGCGCCCAGCAGGTTTAATGGATGGCGCGCCAACAGGCAAAGCCACACTCACTCAAGGGATTGAAGTGCATGGTTTTGTGATGCGCGCAGATGTGGCAAACCATGTCTATCAACTAAGCATGCAAGCGCGCCTTGGCGAACAAATTTATGCCTTAGCTGAGCCGGGTTTGACGCCTAGCTAGTTCAATGAATACGCACTGCTAGATTTGCACTACGCCCTCATTGAATAACCAATAAATAAAAACCAATAAAAAACTGACAGCTAGCCGTTTTAGTTATAAATATTTTTATATCTATAATGACGCTAGAACTGTCAGTTTTATTTTTTAAATCCAGCCTTACTAAACTATATTCTTGGGCTTTAAACCCCTTGATAATACCCAGGTACGCGGAACCAACGGCGGCACGTATCTAAGAAATAGCCATATAAAACGCCCATCGCGCAAGAGATCGCAGCATTACTCGCCACCGCGGTTAAGATTTGATCCGTTTGTGCGCCGACTGCAAATAAAATCCCTGCATAGACAGGTGATTGAAATAATACATACGCAATTAAATCAGAGATATTTTTTGCAGCTTTCGAAGTCGATACCTTCTTCCCAAGACGCAATACCCAATCACGAAACACGCCATACGGCCATGCAATCGCAATATTGACAGGAATAGACAACATCCTTGATGCAAGTGATTGCTCAAAGCTCATCCCAGAGATTAAAATCTCAATCATCATGCCAGTTAAAAAGCAAAAAACCACCATCGCAAACGTATCCGCTGCGGCATTACGGATACAAAACGGTCCACGAGACTTCATTTAGCAAACCCTTACAAAATTAAACACTATTATTTTTTACTAGCCAAGAATGATTAGCTGCCTATTGACTTTCAACCCAGTCAATAGGGCTATTAAATCACACTATTTGTAGCTTATGTTTCCGTATTTAAAAGTAAGGAGTGGATTTATCACCAGTTTTTGAACCCAAACTAGTGGTTTTAGCTAGTTTTTCATTTTTTGATTTTTTGCTTGTGCTGCAACACACAAGAGCTCAAACATCATTGTCGCACCAACCAGTGCAGTACTACCTGTTGGGTCAAATGGCGGTGACACTTCAACCACATCCGCACCGATAATATTTAACCCAGCTAAACCTCTAATCATTTGTAATGCTTCATAAGAGGTCATGCCGCCAACCTCTGGTGTACCTGTTCCTGGCGCAAACGCAGGATCTAAACAATCGACATCAAAGGTAACGTAGACGGGCGAATCCCCAACAATACGTTTCACTTCATCAAGGACACTTGCAATGCCTAATTTGTAAAACTCATCCATATAAATCACACGCATCCCACTTTCATGGCTAAAGCGCCAAATATCAGCTGAATTAACTGTGCCGCGGATACCGATTTGGATGGTCTTTTTAGGGTCGATCAATCCTTCTTCTGCTGCAATTTTAAACGGTGAGCCATGATGGAATTTAGAACCTAGGTAATCATCTCCCGTATCACAATGAGCATCTAAATGAACAAGCGCAACAGGCCCATCTTTTGCCACTGCACGCAAGATTGGCAAGGTAATAGAGTGATCGCCACCAGCAGAAATAGGCATCACGCCAGCTTCAACAACTTTATTAAAAAATTCTTCAATTGATTTATGGCTTTGAATTAACTCGAATGGACTTTCAGGCAAAGCATCCCCAATATCTGCAACGCGGCATAAGTCAAAGGGAGCAACACCTGTCTCTTGGTTAATGGTGCGCATCAAACTAGATTGATTGCGTACTTCTCTTGGACCATGACGTGTACCTGTACGGTTGGTAACACCACCATCAAAAGGCACACCAATTAACGCAATATCGACACCATCCAAAGTCGTCTGATAAGGACAACGCATAAATGTTGCAATACCACTATAACGTGGTTGTTGTTGAGGGTTTTGACTCATTTTGATTATATCCTTATAAATTATTGCAATTAAAATTTAATAAAAGAAGGGATCGCCATCCGCTGTGCGACCTCGCATACACTTTTATAGATAGCTAAATTAGAAGCACTTGAAGCTATATGTGGCGTGAGAATAACATTCTCTAATTCATATAGTTTGGAATGACTAGGTAAGGGCTCTTGTTCAAAAACATCCAAAATCGCACCGCGTAACAGGTTGTTTTCCAATGCATAAATCAAATCTTTTGTTACTAATTGCTCGCCACGCCCACAATGAATCAATGCGCACTCAGGATTGAAAAAGCTTAATAACTCTTGATTAATAAAAGCTTTTGTTTGTGAGTTTAAAGGCAACAAATTGACCACTATGTCTGCATCGGATACTGCATTGAGTAAATCTTCCTGCGAAACAAAAGAAGTCACGCCATCTATCGATTTTTGGGAGCGTGACCAACCATATACTTGATACCCAGATTGCGCTAACGTTTGCGCAACATATTGGCCAATTGCGCCTAAGCCCAATATTAAAATACGCGTGTCTTGCGCAGATTTTTGTTCAAATGTCTGCCAAATCCGCTTCTCTTGCTGTGCTCGATAACGGTCCATATCGCGTTGATAATATAAAATGCCCCATAATATATATTCCAACATCCCTTGTTTTTGCTCTTCATCGACCATGCGTTCGATCTGAAGTCCGGAATGAACCAAAGCACCTAAGTTATCAATGCCTGCGCCAATCGAATGCAAAGATTTTAAATTTGGAAAACGTAAGCATAAATCTTGCGGTGGGTTCCAACATGCAGCAACTTCAGCCAGTTGCGCTTTGTGATCCTGCATGTCGACCCAGTCAATATCTTGATTTTGTTTTTTCGCAAACTCAATTAACGAATCGCTCTCTTTTTTATCTGTCACTGCGACAAGAACAATAGGCTTTACCATGATTAATCCTTATACGATGGGTCTATACAATCTAATTTACGACGCCAAGCTTGCCACACGATTTGACGTTCATGAGCGGCTTTTTGAAACTGCCCAGAAACATAACTAGCAAGTTTATTCGGGATTAACTCTAATTCAGATGTGCCAGATAACTGCGCGGCTGCAAGTTGTATTTCACAGGCACGATTAAGATAAAACATCACCTGAAAAGCATCCGCAACGGTCTCGCCGACACTGAGTAAACCATGGTTTTTCAAAATCAACGCCATGTTCGCCCCCAAAGACTGCACAATTCGCTCACGCTCTTCTAAATTAAGCGCAATGCCTTCATACGGGTGATAACCAAGTTGTTGATGAAATTCAGCGCTAATTTGATTCACATTAAGAAGTCCTTGACGAGTGGCAGCAACTGCCATTCCCGCCAATGTATGCGTGTGAATCACACAATGGGCATCTTCTCGTCCCATATGTACGGCGCTATGTATCGTAAACCCCGCTGGATTATATTTCGCGTCGCCATCAATAACCTGACCATGCATGTCAACCACTATCAAATCACTAGCTTTGACTTCATCAAACATCAAGCCAAATGGATTAATTAAGAATCTTGGTTCATTTGTATTTGGTAAACGTACAGAAAAATGAGTGTATAAAGTATCTTCCCATCCATGCAATGCAGCGAGGCGATATGCCGCGGCCAAATCTTCCCTAAGTTGTTGTTCTACTTCATCCATTACGCAACCTTCCCCATAAATTCTTTCATTCGCTTAAACTCTAAAGTTTCGTTTTGCTGATTTAAAATATCTTCTGGCTTTGCATCGACTTGGATGATGCCACTTTCCATCATAATGACGCGATCGGAAACACTTAATGCAAAATCCATTTCATGTGTCACGATAACCATGGTCATGCCTTCTTTGGCTAAGTCTTGAATCACTTTTAATACTTCGCCAACCATTTCAGGATCGAGCGCAGATGTTGGCTCATCAAATAACATAATATCTGGCGACATAGCTAATGCCCTTGCAATCGCGACACGTTGCTGTTGACCACCAGAAAGCTGATGTGGATATTTATAGGCATGCGCTAACATCCCAACCCGATCAAGTAAATATAAAGCTTGTTGCTTGAGCGTCGACGTTTGAGATTTACCTTGATGATAACTTGGCGCCATCATAATATTTTCAACCACTGTTTTATGTGGAAAAAGGTTAAAAGATTGGAACACCATACCAATGCGCTGGATCCCTTGAGAGATCAGACGCTTTGAGCCTGTTGGCGTAATATAATCCTCACCAAATAAGACAATTTCGCCTTTATCAATGGTTTCCAGATGATTCATGGTACGAATTAAAGTCGTTTTACCTGAGCCAGAAGGACCGATTAAACTTAACACTTCGCCTGGTTTAATTTTTAAATCTATCGACTTTAAAACTTCATGGTGACCATACGATTTTGCAATCCCTTGAAGCTCCAAAGCATTTGGCATGCCTTTTTCATTCGCATCGTATGTTTGATGTGGAACTGGGGTGAGGTTTTTTCTTAAAGCTTGGCATTCAATATCGGTTAAGGTTTGCGGGTTGCGTGATGGCACATCCATTTTCTTTTCAACCCAGTTTAAGATAGAGCTAAAAATCGTCACTATGCCAACATAATAAACAGCCACCGCCAATAAAGTTTCAAGGACTAAAAAGTTTTGTGAGTACAGGCGCTGCCCTGTTTGAAGAAGCTCTGGCAATGAAATTGCTGAAACAAGAGAGCTGAGCTTGATAATTGTCACGAGCTCATTAATCAGCGCTGGCATAGATACGCGTAACGCCTGCGGGATAATAATCATACGCTGAATACCTAAAAAACTAATACTCAGCGCATGACCGGCTTCTTGTTGACCTTTTGCAACCGATAATAAACCGGTACGGTGAATTTCTGCCATATATGCTGCTTCTGTCACCACTAGGCTTATTAAACCGGCAATGAAAGGCACTCCTAGGTAGGCACCAGTTGATGGAAATAATTGCGGCATGTTATACACAAAAACAAGCAAAACAAGTAATGGTACACTTCTAAAAAACCAAACATACACAGACGTTGGTTTTGATAGCCATGGATTTTTTGAAATTTTTGCACACGCCACAACAAAACCAAGCACCACACCTAAAGCCCATGCAAGAAGACTCAGACTAATCACGATAAGGCATGCTTTATAAAATGATGCCATGGTGAATAAAGAGAAAAAGTAATCCCAATCCAAACTCATAAATACTCCTTTTTTTTGAGTTTTGTATAAAAAATAAAAGCCACAGATACCCAATCCGTGGCTTATCTATCGCTACTCTTTCACGCTGACTAAGTTGTACTTAGTAATTAAAGCATCATAAGAGCCATCTTCTTGAATTGCTTTCATCGCTTGTTCAAATTCACCTTTTAGCGCATCATTCCCCTGTTGCACATAAATGCCGAGTGTTTGTGGGAAGATCAACCCTTCAGAGCTAATGCTCACGCGTCCTTTTGTGCGCTCAACAAACATATCCGCTGCGCCAGCAATCTCAATTTGCGCCTGAACATTACGCGACATCAGCGCTTGAGTGACCTCAGGCGCGGTTGGAAACTCTAAAACTTCAATCCCTGACTTACCATTTTTTTGACAATAATCTTTCGAAAGCTGCTCTAAGATACTGACCCAACTCGTCCCCTGTTGTAAGCCCACTTTCACGCCACATAATTCATGTTCATTTTTAGGCGCAACTTCACTGCCGTTGATAACCATAATCGAAGCTCCCGTTTGTGCATAAGGAATCGCATCCGCCTTGCTCAAACGCTCTGGCGTAATATAAAGCCCAGAGATAACCGCATCGAATTTTTTAGCTTCTAAGCCCAGAATTAATGTAGTGAACTTATGATCAGATAATGTAGCCTCCATTCCCATTTTATCTGAAAGTAGTGCTGTTAATTCTGGGTCAAAACCTACAATTTTATCCCCTTCATAGGATTCAAATGGTGGGTAACTGACTTCCATCGCAACTTGTAACTTGCCTTCTTCTAAGGTGCCGGCTGCATTAGCAGATAAGCTAGTTAAGCCCAAAAGCGTTGCAGAAATAATTCTTTTCAATGGTAGTGTTTGATTTGTAGTCATCGTGACATTCCTTATCTTTGATCTATATAATTTATGCAGTGTATTTTTTTAAGTGGCCAAAACTAGCTACTTTTGTCGCGCGTGGGGGAAGTGACAGTTCTCCTTTAGAAACTTTTTCTCTTAAATAACGATACGTTTGTAAAGCTTGGCTATACATATGCTCACCTATGCTTAATTCATGGTACTCATCCTTGCCATTATCAAATTGCGGTAACGGTCGCACTAAAGTGTCATAGTCACATGCAAAAAATAATGGGAATGAATAGCGCTCTTTCTCAACCTTTCGCACGCGATGGGATGTCGCAATAAATTGTCCAGCAGTTAAGACTTCAAGCATATCGCCAACATTAATAATCAGTGCTTCCTCATCACCGACCATCAAAGGTGGTGCATCAATCCATTCACCATCTTGATTCATCACTTCAAGTCCTGGCTGATCAGGCAAAAGCATCGTAAAACATTCATAATCTGTATGCGCCCCAATACCTGGTCTATCTTCCGCTTCGCTATCAAATGGATAATGTATGAGTCGCAGTTTTGATGGCGGACAAGTAATCATCTTTTCAAAATAATCCGCCTCTAGCCCTAGCGCTAAAGCAAAACCTGAAAAGAGCTGTCGGCCTAATGCAAAAGCTTTCTCGTAATAAGCCATGATAGGTTCACGAAAATCATTTAACGCTGGCCAATCATTTTGCCCAATTAATGGTGTATGATTTAAAACAAATGGGTGATCATCTGGTGCTGGAAAACCTACATCAAAGGCTTCTTTTTTATCTGGCTTTCCTGTGCCATAAATTTCTTCCCCTTCTGGCACAAATCCCTTATGAGTTTTCGACTCGCCAATATAAAAAGCCATTTTTTGCTCAAAACTTTGGGCGAAAAAACGTTTACTCGCATCTCGCAAGCCTTGAATCACTTCGGCAGAAATACCATGCCCTGTCACATATAAAAAGCCGACATCACGTGCAGCGTTACCCATATCCTGAGCGACACTTAGTTGTTGCTCAAGGTTATTGCTGCGAAGACCACTCACATCAACAATTGGAATGGATTGAAAACCTTTATTCATACTCATACACGATACCTCCCTGTTTCGCTGTTTCACTAAAAGACTGAAAATGCTTGTGTTCTTCTTCAGCCATCCATAGATTTAATTGATTAAGATCTGCAACCGGTACATCCGTAAACGGTAAATGGTGTAAATAGCCATCTGGGCCAAACTCTGTGGTCATCGTGGTATAAGCGCGCTGTTTTTGCATTTGATAACGCCATACCTTCTCCCATAGCAATTGATGAAAAGATAAAAACTTCTTATACTCTGGCGCTGCTGGATGCGGCACTTGCGCGCCTTGGTCATAGCCAACTCTTGCTTGAATATGGAAGACGCGTTGAAAAAACTCATCAAGATCATCTTCTTTTTGATCCAATAATCGCTCGCATACCAAAAACCAATGACTAATATCCATAGTAAATTTCATATCTGGAACACTTCTTAAGATCTCAAGAGTGACCCATGGGCTATATAAAGAAGTCCCTCTATGCGTTTCAAAGCTACAGATTAAACCCATATCTTGTGAGAGTTGATGTGCTTTTTTAAAAAACGCCACTTGAGTAGCTAATGGCCAGCGATCATTACCAGCTAAAACATTTACGAATTTAGCACCCAAAAATTTGGCGTGATTAAGCTGATCTTCCAAATGGTTTAAATGCTGTTCCGGTGTAAGGGATTGATCAGGAATAACGCCTTTTCCGGTAAAAATTATGCCTATATACTCTAAATCAGCTTCGCTGAGATGGCGTTTAAAGATTACACGTTCATCTTGCGTCGCGGGGATCCGCCCTTCCACCCCACAATAACCATATGAAGGCAAAGAAGAGAGAAAGCTTAATGAAGGCTCAGTGATCCCCCAAAGTGTGCGATACATTTTTAATTCCATCGTTATTCCTCCTCGCGTAAATCACCTCGAAAGGCCTTAACGCTCTTCTCGCTTCAATGCTTGACACATACAGTGCACACCACCACCACCTTTGGTGATCATCGAAATATCTGGATCAAAAACTTTTAATCCGCGATCGATACAAGCGCGCTTCAAGGTCAAACTATCTTCTGGAATTAACACGCGTTCATCGCCTAAAGAAACAATATTGCAGCCCAATTCCATTGCCTCTTTATAAGGAATATCAATAATGTCGATACCTTTTTGTTTCAGCCACACAAGGAGTTCATCCGGTGCAACGGCAGTGCATACCGCTGCTAATTTGTCTGCTACCATGACGCACTGCACATCCATATGTAAAAAGTGTTGATCAAAAGCAACCGCCTTAAACTCCCAACCCTCTTTTTCAAACCAAGATTTTACTTGCTGTATCCCTGCCGCGCTCGTACGCTCGCCTGAATAACCACATAAAACCACACCAGGTTCAATCAGCATGAAATCTCCACCTTCAAAGCTACCTGCAGTCACGACATCATAAAGCGGGATATTATTTTGTTGATAGAATTCAAGCACTGTTAGCCATTCGCTGCGACGCCAAGGGCTGTACATTTGTGTAATGATCGGTCCCCATGGCGTCATCACGGAGGAATCCCGTGCATATAAAGAATACGGTTGCTCAGCTTTAGGATTAAGAAAGTGCACATTGACGCCAGCTTCCTTATAAACCGCTAACATTTCTTGGTATTGCACTTTTGCAACACTTAAATCAAACTTTTGACCCGCTTGAATATGACGGCGAGAAGTTGAATTGCCATCTCGCCATGAGAAGTGATCAATAGGCCCCACCAATACATCTTTTAAACGTGCGGTTTCAGAAAAAATGCCCCAATCCTTAAGTGGGCTCGTATCACCATTTAAATTACGGCGTCCTAATCCTTGATTCATAATTAAAATTCCTTTTTATTTATTAACTCTAATGCGCTGTGAAGCAATACATTTGCGCCTGCTTCTAGGCTTTCATCATCAACATTTTCTTTTTCGTTATGGGAAATACCAGCTTCACACGGGACAAAAATCATGCCTGTTGCGCCCACATTGGATAAGTAAACAGAATCGTGCCCAGCACCAGAAACAATTGGCATTGAACTTAAATTTAGTTTTTGCACACTATTGGTGACCGCTTGAATGCACAGATCATCAAAAACAACAGCAGGTGATTGCCATAAGGTTTCGTAACTCGCATTTAAGAAAGGTGGAACATTCTCACACAGAGCTAATACCTGTGTTGACATTTCATCTAAGATTGCTTGATTAGGGTGGCGTATATCTAAAGTGAATGTGACGTGTTTGGGGACAGTGTTTGGCGAAGCAGGCTGAGTTGTAATTTTCCCAACCGTAATTCGTGCATCTTCACCATATTCGGCAACTTTTTGATAAATTTTAGGTAAGATATCAAATGCACCTTGGACAGGATCTTTACGCATTGACATAGGTGTTGGACCAGCATGGGTTGTTTCACCGGTGATTTGGATTTGATACCAGTTCATACCCTGAACACCTTGAACGATGCCAATCGATTTTTTTTCTGCCTCTAAAATGGGACCTTGTTCGATATGAAGTTCGAGTGCGGCATAAAATGGGAAAGCTTGACAAGGAATGTCGCCATATTGCTGACTTTGATGAAGAGCTTGTTCGTACGTGATGCCATCTAAATCTGTCGATGCATACACATCTGATTGTAATAGCTTTCCAGCAAATACACCGGAACCAGACATAGCAGGGCTAAAGCGGCAACCTTCTTCATTTGCCCAAGCTACAATTTCAACTGGACGGTATCGAGGGAGTCCTTGTTCAACAAGGCTTGTCATCACCTCCAGCGCAGCGAGAACACCATAAACACCATCATATTTTCCGCCAGTGGCTTGGGTATCAAGGTGTGATCCCAAAAGTAATGGCAAAGCATCTTGGTCGTCACCTTCAAAGCGAACAAATAAGTTACCCATGCTATCAAGGCGTGAAATGCCACCTATCTTATCGCACCAAGAAAGAAATAACTCACGTCCTTGTTTGTCTTCTAGAGTTAAGGCCTGACGATTACAACCACCGTTATTCGTGCCGCCAATCGCTGCCATTTGCATTAAAAAAGAGTGTAGGCGTTCAAAGTTAATCAGATTCATAAGTCTCATCATGCTAAATTCAAAAGATGTATTCAGCATAACAATGCATCGCTCTAACTAACTATTACCCAATTGAGTTATAGCAATTCAAAAACAAAATATTACATGAAACTCAATAACTTACACTTGATGTGGATTTATTCGTATCCTAAATTAACGATGTCATCAAATATTTTAGCGAGTAACTCATTCTGAGATTTAACCTGCAGTTTGTTATAAATATTTTTACGGTGGACTCTGTCTGTCTCATAAGAAATATCTAAAATTCGAGCGGCTTCCTTGCTTGAATAACCGCGAATCATCAATTGTGTCACTTGTCGCTCACGCTCAGTTAAAATGTTTTCGCCAAAGGATTGGATATAATCTTTCACCTGGGTACTCGAATCACGCTCAGGCAGAGTTTGGGTCAGATCATGTCGTTTTACAGCAGAGCTAAAGATGGGGTAAAGATCTTGCAACTTCATTAACACTCGCTCGCTAAACTTAGCTAAGGTTTGTGTCCGTCCAAGCGAAAGTAAGTACACATTATCATTTTGTCCTTGCACACAAAAACAAGTCTCATCAACTAACTTTGAATGATGAAAATAATCTTGGTAATAGGTGCTTTGGTAAAAATCTTCAGGGGCAATTTCATCCAGCGTCACAAAACCTTGCTTGCCTTGGTTGACACTAAAATCATAAAAAGGACTTAAAAGATAAGCCCCTGCCAAATATCGCTTCCATGCTGACAGCTCTTCCATCGCAAAAGAAGATGCCACGACCGTTGGAGATTGTGTCGGATGATAAATTAAAATCACATAATCATCAAAACTTGCGGTTGTCTTGAGTAAGTAAGTTAACTTTTCAAAAAAATCATCATGCCCAATAGATAAAATGAGATCAGCTATTCCGTAAGTAATGACATTATTAAAATCAACGCTTTCCATATTTGCATTCCATTAAAATATGAGTGAGTCTGAGCTCATAACAGACCTCAAGGTTGACCACCTTACGCCAACTGATGATGAGTTGCAAAACTACTCACACTGATGCAATTCTTGAATCACAGAGATAAACATATCCCGTGCGCGGTTACTGCGTCCGGCTTTACGCGTGACGGCAGCAATCCCCAGATCATAGTGTTTATAATTTGGCACCAATCTCCAAAGCTCGCCTGATTTCACATACGGCTCGGCATAATTGTCTGGGAAAAACCCGATATACATGCCCGAGAAAAGCATCGCCAGACGCGCTTCATAAAAGTATGAAATCGCAGCTTTATTCATATTGGCTAATTGCTCGCTCACCGCAGGGCTAGGTTGAATGCCTGCATGCACCACTTTGGCTTTGGCTACCTCAGCTAACACTTCTTCAGATTCCTCTTTGCCATACAAAGGATGCTGCTGACCACAATATAAATGACACCTATCAGTGTAAAGCGGCCAATAATTTATCCCCTCATATTGATGGTGATAAGGGATAAATCCGACATCAGCTTCATCATTTAATATCATGCGCTCGATATCAGATAAGGGGCGTACATCTAAAAGAATCTTTACATCTGGCGCCGCTTGCGCAAACCCGCGGATCGCTTCAGCAATTTTTGCTTGTGGCGCCATGCAAACCACATCACTGGTGATCACTCGCAGCTCACCAGTTAACTCCACATGCAATGCATTGACGCCACTTTTAAAACTTTCTATTGAGGAAAATAGTTCCGTCATTAGGCGATACACTTCTTGCCCATCTTCGGTCAAGCCAAAGCCTCCACGCCCACGACGACATAATTTAAGCTTCAGCCTTTCTTCTAAGCGTGAGATATGCACACTTATGGTTGAGCGGCTAATATTAAGATCAGTTTCTGCCGCAGCAAAGCCACCAGCTTCGACGACAGCATGAAACACGCGCAGTAATCGGATTTCATAATCTGAGACTTGCGACAAATGAGAGGACAGATTTTTTTTCATACTAAATAATCACAAAGTTTGATAAAAGTTAAAGTAAGAAACGAATGTTTTATATTTATCTCACAAATTAAACTCGATTACTATCCAAGAAGATTGAGTTTGATTATCACTTTCAAAGCAAGGAATGGTTGCCACTTATGCACATAGAATTAACCAACCCAGAACTACTCAAAGGCCAAGCATTTATCGCCGGTGAATGGGTAAAATCATCTAAAAATGAAACCTTTAATGTTTATAACCCAAGTAACGGCGAGCTGATTTGTGAGGTTGCAGATTGTGATCAAGTCGACACCGACATTGCGATTGCAAGTGCAGACAAAGCGCTCACACATTGGAAAACATTAACAGCCAAAGAACGCTCCAAAACGCTTCGCCAGTGGTTTGACTTGATCTTAGAGAATCAAGAAGACCTAGCCAAGCTCATGACTTTAGAGCAAGGCAAGCCTTTAACCGAGTCGCGCGGTGAAGTTGTTTACGCGGCCTCTTTTATCGAGTGGTTTGCCGAAGAAGCCAAGCGTATTTATGGTGATGTGATCCCATCTCCTGCCGGGGATAAAAGGTTAATCACAATCAAACAACCTATTGGTGTTGTCGCAGCGATTACGCCATGGAACTTCCCGATTGCGATGATCACGCGCAAAGTTGCGCCCGCTTTAGCTGCAGGTTGTACGGTTGTCGTCAAACCAAGTGAAGAAACACCATTGTGCGCACTCGCACTCGCACAACTTGCCCAGCAAGCTGGGATCCCATCTGGGGTGTTAAATATTATTACCACGAGCCAATCCAAAGATGTCGGCAAACGTCTGTGTGACGATCAGCGCGTGCGAAAGCTCTCTTTTACTGGCTCAACCAATGTTGGCAAATTATTGATGAGCCAATGTGGCGATACCATCAAGAAAGTCTCATTAGAACTTGGCGGCAATGCACCTTTTATTGTCTTTGATGATGCTGATATAGACGCAGCAGTCAGTGGTTTAATCGCCTCTAAATTCCGTAATGCTGGGCAGACTTGCGTTTGTACCAACCGCGTTTTGGTGCAAGATAGCATCCATGATGCATTTGTAGAAAAGCTTATCCAAGAAGTGAAAAAACTCTCGATTGGTGACGGTTTTGAACAAGGCACGACCATCGGCCCACTTATCAATGCAAAAGCAAGTGAAAAAGTCACCAATCTGGTCACCAGCGCAGCCGAGCAAGGGGCAAAAGTTGCCTATCAAGCTGACAATTCTAAAGCACATGCGAATTTTTCATCCCCAGCAGTCTTAACAGATGTCACCTCGGATATGGAGATTGCTCAAACAGAAATCTTTGGCCCTGTGGCGAGTATCATGCGCTTTTTTGATGAAGCACAAGCGATTCAAATCGCCAACGATACACCTTATGGTTTAGCTGCGTATTTTTATTCGCGAGATATTGGCCGAATTTGGCGTGTGGGTGAAGCCTTAGAATATGGCATGGTTGGGATCAATGAAGGCCTAATTTCAAATGAAGTCGCACCTTTTGGCGGCGTCAAACAATCAGGGCTTGGTCGTGAAGGCTCAAAATATGGCATGGATGATTTTGTTGAAATCAAATACCTGTGCATGGGCGGGATTTAACTTATCTTTATTTTTCAAGGACAGAACAAATGAATAACCAATTACTCCAAGAGCGTAAAAACAAGGCATTTGCGCGTGGGCAAGGCGCGTTGACCCAAGCTTATATTGCAAAAGCTCAAAATTCTGAGCTTTGGGATGTAGAAGGCAAACGTTATATCGACTTGGGAAGCGGCATTGCCGTGGTCAATACAGGGCATAACCACCCCAAGGTGAAAGCTGCCGTGCAAGCACAGCTTGAAAACTTCAGCCATACTTGCTTAACCGTTGCGCCTTATGCCAGCGCAGTTGAATTGGCAGAAAAGCTCAATGAGATTGCACCGGGGGATACGCCAAAGAAAACCTTGCTTGTCACCACTGGCGCAGAAGCCGTTGAAAACTGCGTTAAAATTGCTCGTTACTACACCAAGCGCACTGGGGTAATTGCCTTTCATGGCGGTTTTCATGGGCGCACCAATTTAACCATGGGTTTAACTGGCAAGGTTGCCCCTTATAAAAAAGGCTTTGGCCCATTCCCGAATGAAATCTACCATGTGCCCTATCCAAATGACTATCACGGGATCTCAATACAAGAGTCATTACGCGCACTCGATTATCTGTTTAAATGTGATATTAGCCCTGATCAAGTCGCCGCAATAATTATCGAACCGGTGCAAGGGGAAGGCGGCTTTTACCCTGCGCCAGTCGAGTTTATGCAAGCCTTGCGCGCCTTGTGCGATCAACATGGGATTTTACTGATTGCCGATGAAATCCAAACTGGTTTTGCCCGCACCGGAAAAATGTTTGCTTGTGAATATTCAAACATTGAGCCAGATCTGATGACCATGGCAAAAGGTATTGCTGGTGGTTTCCCACTTTCGGCCGTAGTGGGTAAAGCAGAGATAATGGACGCGCCACACCCAGGTGGGATCGGCGGTACATATGGCGGCTCACCGCTTGGCTGCGCAGCAGCTTTAGCCGTTTTAGATGTGATAAAAGAGGAAAACCTGTGTCAACAAGCGAGCAAGATTGGCGAATCCATTACTCATTACTTGACCCATATTCAAGAAAAACATCCACAAAGAATTGGCAATATTCGCCATCTTGGCGCCATGATCGCAATGGAGCTGATCCAAGACGGTGATCCAGAAAAGCCTGATCCTGAGCTAACCAAAGCGCTAGTTGCAAAAGCGGCTGAAAATGGGGTGATCTTATTATCCTGTGGGATCCGCGCGAACGTGATCCGCTTCTTGCCACCGCTAACGATCACCGATGAGTTGCTCCAAGAAAGCATGCTGATTTTAGATAAAATATTCGATGAATTAGTAAAATAAGCTGAAAAATTCAATTAATAAATGGCTGAAAATATGTTTTAATCAATTCATTCAAAAATAGCAGTATGGATGGCTAAATGAAGCAAGTAACAATTCTTGATGGTGGCATGGGCCGTGAACTTAAACGCATTGGCGCCCCTTTCTCACAACCGCTTTGGAGTGCTCAAGCCCTAATTGAAGCGCCAGATTTTGTGCGTAAGGCGCATCAGAACTTTATTGAGGCTGGCGCGCAAATGATTACGACCAATGCTTATGCATGTGTGCCCTTTCATTTAGGTGACGATCTCTATCAAGCGCAAGGCGTTGAATTAGCAGCTTTAGCTGGACAATTAGCCAGACAAGCGGCAGATACTGCCGAGCATTCTGTGCAAGTAGCAGGCTCGATCCCACCACCTTGTGGCAGTTATCGCCCTGATTTATTTGACTCAAAACGCGCACGTGAGATCGCTCAGAATCTAGTCGATGCGCAAGATGCTTATGTTGATCTATGGATTGTTGAAACCATCAGCAGCCTTGCTGAACTTGAAGTGCTCGCTGATGTGCTGAGCCAGTCCAAAAAACCTGTGCTGTATGCATTTTCGCTTTTAGATGAAGAAGGCAGTGCCAAGTTGAGATCGGGCGAACCTGTATTTGACGCCGCACGCGAAGTCTGCAAGCTAAATGGCGAAGGGATTTTATTTAATTGCTCAATTCCTGAAGTGATGGAACAAGCGGTGCAAATGAGCCAGCAAGTACTCACTGACAATGCACAACGAAACCCATCACAAAACATGACCTTAGGCGTGTATGCCAATAGCTTTACCCCGATTTCTGGGAAACATCAAGCCAATGATGCGGTGCAAGCGATGCGTGAAGTCACCCCAGAAGATTATTTAGTCTTTGCCAAAAAGTAGGCAGATGCGGGCGCAAATTTAATTGGTGGTTGTTGCGGAATACGCCCAGATCATATCGAGGCGTTAAGTCAGTGGCAGTTGGCTAAGTCTTGATTCAAACTATCTTAATTTATAGATCTCAGAAAGCAGCCATTGAATCGACGGCTGATGATCAAAAAGCTTATGCGTGATAATACTCATCGTCAAGGGTGGTATGCTTTCTGGTAATTCAATCACTTTTAGCGGCAGCATCGCCACTAATTTTTCAGCCACTTTGATTGGCACGGGAAATAACAAGCCCGTTTTCGCACTAATCATTCCGCCGATAGGGTAGCTTTGCGTCACCATATGGATATTTCGATACAAGTTTTGATCATGCAACCAATGGTCGATAACATCTAAAGTATTCACGGTTACAGGCAAGTGAATTTGGCTTTCCATCGAAAACTCAAGCGTGCTTAATTTATCTGGAATATCTCGCCAATTCGCCACTACTGCCACATACTCATCTTTTAACCACTCACGATAGTTAAAATTTTTGATTTGATTGAGCTGATTATCCACGCCTATGTGTACATCCAAACGCCCACTTTCCACTCGCTCCATCTTGACGTGATCCGAATTTATATCGATAGATAAGCGAACATTGGGCGCTGTGTTTAAAAACTTTTCGGCTAATACTGGCATCGCAGTAAATTCAAAATAATCACACGCACCAATATAAAAAGTATGCGCATCATTGACAGGATCAAAACTTGATTGCATATCCGCAGCTTTGGTGATGTTCGACATCCCATCTTTTAATAAAGGCAATATATTTTGCGCAAAAGGCGTCGGCTGCATTCCGCGACTGGTCCGCACAAATAAAGGATCATTAAACCGTTCACGTAATTTCGCCAGGTTATGGCTTGCTGCCGACTGGCTCACAAAAAGACGATTTGCTGCTTTGGTCATATTTCGCTCTTCATCTAAGGCAAGCAAGATACGTAATTGATTTAAATCTAAATTCATTTGGCTTCCGGCATTATGAATTGGATGCATAATAAAATGATAATAACCCATTTCCCAACAAAACAGAATGGCTATAAGTTTAATAAGACATGTTAATCAAATCCGAAATAGGTATGAATATGGAAATGGAACATTCAAAGCGAAATATAGACGATGCTTTTTTAGAAGCAAGTAAAATGGTTAGTCTTATTACGAAAACCGAAGATGATATTAGCCAAGCAGAACGTACTTGGATTGCGACCAGTACTTACCAAAATTTTGAGCACCATATTAATAAAGGCTTTTTAGAATATCGAAAATCTGTCACGGAAACAGAAGGCATTGCCCTAACTGACTGGACAGGACAAGGCTCTATCTTAAAAGATATTCTCGGCCGCGAGTTTATTGATATGTTAGGTGGCTATGGCCTGTATTCCCCTGGGATCAAGCATCCAAAGATCGTTGCTGCAGCCAAAGCGCAACTTGAGCGCAGCCCACAATATAGCCAAGAAATGCTCGATCCTCTGCGCGCGCACCTTGCTAAAGTTATCGCAAAACTAACACCTGGCGATCTTCAATATGGCTTTTTTGCCAACTCAGGAACCGAAGCCGTTGATGGTGCAATGAAGCTTGCCAAAATGTATACCGGCAACAAAGGCTTCATTTCAACATTAAAAGCATTCCATGGTAAGTCACTGGGCGCACTCTCTTTATTAGGTAAAGCAGAATATAGAGAGCCGGTTGGGCAACTTCTTGATGGTATTCGACATGTCCCTTATGGTGACGCAGACGCGGTTGAAGAACAGCTTAAAGCGGCTCAAGCTATCGGTGATGGTATTGCCGCTGTGATCGCTGAGCCAATTCAAGGCGAGGCAGGCGCGATTGTGCCACCAGATGATTACTGGCCAAAACTGCGCAAAATTTGTGATAAATATGACGTATTACTCATTGCCGATGAAGTTCAAACTGGCTTTGGCCGCACAGGTAAAATATTTGGTGTGGATCACTGGGATGTGGCGCCAGATATTATGTGTTTTGGTAAAGCCCTTGGCGGTGGCGTGATTGCGATGTCAGGCTTCTTTGCGAGCGCTAAAATTTGGAAAGTATTAGAGCCAAACCCTTTCATGCACACGACCACAACAGGCGGCAACCCTATCGCTTGCGCTGCGGCGCTGGCACAAATCTCCGTCTTATTGGAAGAAGATTTAGCGACTCAAGCGCATGAAAAAGGCGAATATATCAAGCAAAAATTGTTTGAAATGAAAGCTAAATACCCTGGAATTTTAACCGATATTACAGGTAAGGGGTTACTTTTAGGGATGGTGTTTGAAAATGATGAACTAGGTTTTGAGGTTGTCTCTGGTTTATTTAAGCGTGGCATACTGATTGCGGGGACATTAAATAATTCACAAGTTGTTCGCATTGAACCTGCACTTAATATTCCATACCCGCTCATCGACAAGTTTTTAGTAGAACTTGAAGACGTTTTAAAATCTATTTAAAAAGCAAAGTCGTGAAGAAGCCATTTTTTCACGACTTTTTTAATTCTGCTAAAGAGCTAATGCTATATCAACGTATAGGAATACTTATCATGGAAGATATAAAGCAACCTACCAAAACGTTACATATTAAAGAATCTGTAAAAAATACCTATATCAGCCGAAAACTAGTTTTTACCTTAGGGATCAGCATCGCGGCGTATTTTGTGTTTTATTTATTATCCCTGACGCAAAATGAAGGCGAACCTTGGGGCTGGAAATCTATCCTCCCCACCTTAAGCGTTTTAATCATAGCAGTTTTATCTCGCCGCCCTTTCGAGGCTATGATGGCAGGCATTGTCGCTGGCCTTATCATGTTAAACCCCACCAACATTATTAACTCTTTTTCCGAAAACATTTCAGCCGTGATGGGCAATGAAACTATTATTTGGATTATTCTTGTCTGCGGCTTAATGGGTGGGTTAATCCAAATTTTAGAAATCAGTAATAGTCTTAATGGTTTTACCCAATGGTTAAAAACAAAAATTAAATCCAGACGTCAATCTATGGTCACCACAGTTGCTTTAGGCGCCGTCATATTTATTGATGATTATTTAAGCTGTTTAGCGGTTTCATCATCGGTAAAGAAATTAACCGACTATTATCAAGTTTCACGCGAAAAAATTGCTTATTTAATTGATTCTGCCGCAGCGCCTATGTGTGTGATTGTGCCGATTTCAACTTGGGCAGTCTTTTTTTCAGGTCTACTTGAAGAAAATGGTGTCGCCGACGCCAACCAAGGGATCAGCCTTTATATCTCATCCATTCCTTTCATGATGTATGCATGGGTAGCACTTATCGTCGCATTTTTAGTTGCTTTTGGCGTGATCGGTGACTGGGGTGCGATGAAAAAAGCTGAGCAACGCGCCAAAAATGGCCACCCAATCCCAGAAGACTTCGAAGGCGTTGAGCTCACGAATCGATCTATGGTGCAAAAAGAAGTCAGCTTAAAAACACAATTATTTAATTTCCTATTTCCAATTGGCTTACTTATTTTATCAACGGTTTATTACGATGTAGATTTATTAAAAGGCGTGATCATCACCATAGTTATCACTTCAGTGATGTATTACTTGCAAGGCCTACTTTCCATCGAGCAACAAGTCAATGCCATGTTTGAAGGCTTTAATACCATGCTCTACCCTTTATCGACCGTGATTGGCGGATTTCTGTTAAAAGAGATAAACGATAATTTAGGCATGACAGAATATATTATTGAGTCGGTGACGCCTTATTTAAGCGCCGAAATTTTCCCTGCGATTGTGTTTGTCTTGCTGTCTTTAATTGTTTTTGGCACCGCATCGAGTTGGGGCGTGTTTGTGATTGCGATTCCTATTGTGATCCCGGTTGCGCTTGCGCTCGATGTACACATGCCATTAGTCATAGGATCACTTATTTCAGCATCAGCTTTTGGTAGCCATGCATGCTTTTTCAGTGATTCTTCCATTCTTGCTTCGCAAGGCGCAGGTTGCTCGCCAATGAATCATGCATTTACGCAGTTCCCCTATGCCTTATTTGGCGCTTTTCTATCTATTGCAGCATTCATTATGCTTGGTTTTACGTACGCTTAATGCTTAAAGGAATTAAAAATGAAATATAAATTATGGATAAATGGCCAATCTTGTGAGGCTAAAAATGGCGCAGTGTTAGCTGTTGAAAACCCGGCTACAGGCGAAATAATTGATCATGTGCCAGATGCTGGGATCGAAGATGTGAATGCTGCAGTGAAAGCGGCGAAAGATGCATTTGAAAATGGTTCATGGTCTAAAATCCCCCCTGCTGAGCGTTCAGCTGTCCTACATAAAATGGCGCAACTGATTGAGGCTCGCGCAGATGAAATAGCGCGCATCGAATCAGAAGATACCGGCAAGCCATTTGAGTTTGTCAGCGCAGGTGGTGACATTCCATTTGCGATTGATAATTTGAAGTTTTTTGCTGCCGCTGCACGTGATATTTCAGGTGCGTCAAGTGGCGAGTATGCCGAAGGATATACCTCTATTTTAAGAAGAGAGCCGTGCGGGGTCACCGTTGGGATCACGCCATGGAATTACCCGCTATTGATGGCGATTTGGAAAATTGGTCCATCCTTAGCGGCAGGTTGTACAGCCATTTTAAAACCTGCGCCAAATACGCCAAGAACCACACTATTGCTCGGTGAAATAGCCAAACAAGCAGGCTTGCCAGATGGCGTTTTAAATATCCTTAGTGGTGGCAATCAAACCGGTGAAGCCCTCACCTCTCACCCAGATGTGGATATGATCAGCTTAACCGGTTCAAGTCGAACGGGAACCGCTATCATGAAAACCGCGGCTGAATCTTTAAAACGTGTCCATCTAGAATTAGGCGGAAAAGCCCCTGCGATCATTTTTGACGATGCGGATTTAGATATAGCGGTCGAAAAAGTTGTCACTGGCGGCTTTTTAAATTCAGGCCAAGACTGTACCGCTGCAACGCGTATTTTGATCCATGAATCAATTTTCGATGAAACTGTCGCTAAATTAATCCAAGCTGGCAAAGCATTTAAAGTTGGCAACCCGTTTGACGCTGACACCATGATGGGATCCATGATCTCAAAGTCGCATTTAGAGCATGTTGCAGGTTTTGTCGAAAGAGCCAAAGCCGCGGGCGCAGAGGTTCTATTAGGTGGTCAAATCATTGATAGAGAAGGTTTTTATTATCCACCGACAATTCTAGCAAATGTGCAACAAGACTCGGAAATTGTCCAAGGCGAAGTTTTTGGCCCCGTCATCACAGTGCAATCTTTCACAACCGATGAAGAAGCTCTCAACATGGCGAATGATGTGAAATATGGCTTAGCATCCTCTGTGTTTACGACAAATTTAAGTCGCGCCATGCGCTGCTCGCGCGATCTTAGATTTGGCGCCGTCTGGGTGAACGATCATCTACCTTTAACCTCTGAAACCCCGCATGGTGGATTCAAACAATCAGGTTTTGGCAAAGATTTATCCGCTGAAGCCATCTCTGATTATCTTGTCACTAAACATGTCATGTTGGCGCTATAATGCCATGTAAACAAGATAAATTATTGTTTTCATAGTGGGTTAAAAGCGATCACACGCTCATTGAAATAGCCAAACAATAGATTGAAACTTTAAATATAAATGGGTTATGTTAATTAAGACTGACCCATTTATTTTAAAGGAAGACATATGGAAACGGTTCTTATCACAGGTTGTTCGCGTGGCATTGGTCTTGAATTAGCTTGCCAGTTTTTAGAAGGCGGTTATAAAGTCATTGCTACCTATCGCAATGAACCTTCAGAGACGCTGCAAGCATTAAGCCAAGACAACCCTAATTTGCAACTCGCAGAACTTGAAGTAAGCAGCTCAGCATCAATCGACAAGCTGGCACAAACGCTTGCCGATACGCCGATTGATATCTTAATCAACAACGCAGGCATTAGCGGCCCAGAAGCGCAAAATCTAAATGATATTGATGTAGATGGTTGGCTTGAAACCTTTAAGGTCAACAGCATTTCACCACTTTTAGTCAGCCAAGCCTTAATTGCCAACCTCACGCAATCCTCCAACCCAAGAATCATCACCATCTCAAGTCAAATGGGCTCCATGGAGCACCAAGGTGTTGGCCGTTATGCGTATCGCACCTCCAAAGCGGCAGTGAATAAAGTCATGCATATCTTATCCCAAGAGCTGCATGAGCAAGGCATCATTGTTTGTCCTGTCCACCCTGGTTGGGTGCAAACGGATATGGGCGGCAAAAATGGTGAGCTCACCCCAGAGCAAAGCGCCGAAGGCATTATCAAACTTATCAAAGGCTTACGCATAGAGCAAAGTGGTGAATTTTTTATGTGGAATGGTGACAAGCACCCGTGGTAAAGCGTTAATTATTATTTATATCTTAATTTCAGTGCTAAAAATGACAAATAAAGTGCCGGTTAAACATTCAACAGGCGCTTTAGTTACTTATTGTCTATCTAATTCACGATCAAAAATGATTTATGTAACGCTTTATGTCTTCCCTTGTATGACTAAAAATATTTAGTATCATAGCGTTAAGCTATACCCATACATTTAACAGGGAAAACTATGCAGCACTACATGCTAAACCTCGCACAGCAGCTTCGTATTGGAGAACATGAAATTGAGCGCCGAAAAGTATTTTTAGGGCTCACTATTGAAGATGAGCAAAACCTAAAGACCCTTCTTCCATGGATAAAACCGCATGTAAAAGCTTTAGTGAAAGACTTTTATGAATTGCAGCTCCAAATCCCTGAGATTGCTTTTATTATTGGTGATTGCAAAACTCTCTCTCGATTACATAATAATTTAGAGCAATATGTTCTGGATCTGTTTTCAGGACGCTATGATCTTGCGTATGTTGAAAAACGTTTAGAAATAGGAAAAATACACCATAGAATTGGCGTTAGCCCAAGGCTTTATTTATCCGGCACCAATCAATTACAAATTTTATTAGAAAACTTAATAGAAGAATATTCAGAAGAAAAGCAGCTCAATAGCAAACAGTTAAAACAATCAATGCGCAAAATACTCTATCTTGATAATCAGTTTATCTTTGATACCTATATTGCAGCGCTTCAATTTGAAGTTCAAAGTGTGAATGACCAACTTGAAGCCTATGCAACAAAGCTTCAGAACAAAGTCAATCAACGTACCAAAGAGCTGCTCGAGCTTTCTTTACATGATCCCTTAACCAATTTATATAATCAACGTGCATTTCATGAGCAAACCGAAATGTTGACAACAATTATCGAGCGTCAACAAAAACATATGGCTGGAATTTATATTGATGTGAATAAATTCAAGTCTATCAATGATAACTATGGTCACCTTGCAGGTGATGAAGTGCTGGTCAGCCTCGCAAATGCTATTTTTAAAACCATGAATAAAACACAAATTTCCGCGCGCTTTGGTGGCGACGAGTTTTGTATTTTGTTACCTGAAATGGATATCCAAGCATCCGCTAAGCTTATTCATAACTTATTAGCTGAATTTGATAACCTTTGTCCATATCCTGCAACCTTGAGCATAGGCTGTGCATCCATAAACCCAGTCCAAGGCTATAATCTAAAAGAAATGCTGCGACGCGCCGATACTGAAATGTACCATGCAAAAAAAGCTGCCCATCAGTCAGGTAGGCATGAAATAAATTTGGATTTAATTAAAGTTTAGCCTTTAAATATATCTTCATAAATGCTGGATATCACCTCAGAGCCATATTTACTTAAGTGGTCATCATCCATATATAAAGGCACGCCTTTTTTGCTGCCATAGCAAAATTTATCATCACACAGGTAGGGAATGGGATCTAAAATTTTAATATGGCAATTTTTCTGTGCTTTATCTTGCAGCGTATAGGCTATTTTTTGCCTCTGCTGATACGCCTCAAAAGGGATCTTGACCACTTTTTCAGGATTAACAAACATAGTTTTTGGCACATTGATTTTTAACTCAGGAATCGAACGCACCACATACACTGGGTTGTGTTCACTAAACTCACAAATCGTATCATACATATGCTTGGCAAGGTTGTTGCGATAAGCACTGTCTCTTTCTGTAAACGCTTTATCAACAAAGCGGTATGGCTTGATATCAAACGGGTTTTCATTCATCCCATAAAAATTTTGTGACCAGCGATTAATCATAATTACCGGCACGCCCGGATAAAGGTTGCCCACATCTTGGATACTTTTGGCAACAAACTTTCCGCAATTGGCATTCACCTTATTGCCATTTTTATCCACACTATAGAGGCCTTTAATCGAGTTGCATGCTGACAAGCCAAGATCTAACACTGACTGCCCATGTCTTGCAGCAAGCTCGCCAATCGTCTCAACTTGCGCCCTTGCATGACTGTCACCGACAACAATCGCACCAATAGGTCCCTCTCCAAACATGCAGTGCGGTCCATTGCCATCTTCATCGACCTTGCCACACTCTTTTTCTCTTGGATTCTTTTGTTGCTGCTTGGTGATCATCAAATGCGTCTCATCCAAGCGAATCGAGTTATTTAAGCCGCCATTTGCCAACACATAGTGGCCAGCGCTTGCTAGCACTATCATTAAGTAAATAGGTTTACATTTAATGTATTGCCCAAGGTGGCTAAAATCATTTCTAAATTTAATGCTTTCGATATATTTATTGCTGACAAAACCAAGCACAATCGACACCAGCATCCCAATATAAAGCGCCTGCTGAGAAAAATGAAAGAAATTGATCCCAACAAAAATCGGCCAGTGCCATAGATAAATGGAATAAGACCACTTGCCTATATATTGAAATGGCGCATTCGCGGTTAACACACTGTCTTGACGCTGCGCTTGAATCAGCAAAAATGCGCCAAGCACAGGAACTAAGGCTAAATAACCCGGCCACGGCGTATCTTTGGAAATAAAAATATATGAACAAAGAATCAAGCCTATGCCTAAAGCTTCCCAATATTTCTTCTTTTGCTCGCTTAATTTAAACGGATATAGATAGGCTACCCCGCCAAGCATCATTTCCCAAGCACGGTTTTGAAATAAATAATAGGCAGGATTAGGCTCGCTAAAGGTTGCAACAATACCGAGAATAAAGCTAATACATGCGGCAAGAGCGACCGTTATTTTTAAGGATTTTAATGATAAGAGTTTGCTCAAACCAAGCAAGATAATCGGATAGATAATATAAAACTGCCATTCAACCGATAATGACCAAGTATGTAACAACCACTTTTCTTGTGAGATAGGTGCAAAATAGCCCACTTCACCGCTATAAGTATTATTTGAGGTAAAAAGCATGCTGGCATGAACATGCTTGCCTAATAATTTATAATCTTGCGGGGTTAAATACAGCCAGCCCATCACCAGCAATGCGGCGCATAATACGGCTAAAGCAGGAATGATCCGATTGGCTCGAGCGGCGTAAAATTTTAGTAGGGAAAATTGCTTTTGCTCCAGACCGCGAAAGATTATCCCAGTCATTAAAAAGCCAGAAATAACAAAGAAAACATCGACCCCAGCAAACCCGCCAGGCAGCCAATCTGCATTGTAGTGAAATAACACCACTGCAATCACGGCGATGGCTCTTAAGCCATTTATATCTTTTCTAAACTGCACATTTAACACCTATTAATCCAGTATAAGATTATGGTATCTCAAGCTAGCTAAGCAGCCAAAGGTGTTATTTTAATACAAATAGATAGCGTGCATTTTATTGAAGCGATTTCACACTTTGCACTATTAATATGCAAACTGCACCAAAAAATTCCTCTTCGAATCGCCCGTATGCGTAAGGAATAAGAATGAAGCCTGATATACAAAGTGCTTTAACAGATGGCACGATTGTTGCTTTTATAAATATAAATGAATCAATCGTTTCATATTTTAAAGGACTAAACCCATGAAAAATCTATTTCGCAAGTTATCTTTTGCCTTGATGGCAAGTTTGTTATCTGTCACCTCACTTTTTGCTCATGCAGATAAACTTTCGGACATCAAAGACAGAGGCGAGCTTATCGTCGCTGTGCCGCAAGACTTCCCTCCTTTTGGCTCAGTTGGTACTAACTTACAACCTCAAGGATATGATATTGATACAGCGCAATTCCTAGCAGATGAGCTTGGTGTCAAGCTAAAACTTATCCCTGTCACAAGCGCAAACCGCATCCCTTACCTACAAACAGATAAAGTCGACATTGTTATCTCAAGCTTAGGCAAAAACCCATCTCGTGAAAAAGCGATCGATTTTACAGATGCATATGCGCCTTTCTTTCTAGGTGTATTTGGTAGCACTGAAGAAAAAGTCACAGATGCAGCTTCATTGGCAGGCAAAACTGTCGGCGTCACTCGTGGATCGGTTGAAGATATTGAACTTTCTAAAATTGTTGGTTCAGACGTGACAGTCAAACGTTTTGAAGATAATAACGCGACCCTTTCCGCTTACCTATCAGGTCAAGTATCTTTAATTGCAACGGGTAACTTAGTCGTCACAGAGATCGCAACACGCTATCCAGATAAAGCACCAGAGACGAAGTTCATGTTAAAGAACTCACCTTGCTACATTGGTGTTAAAAAAGGAGAAGAAGCCTTTATTGCCGAGCTAAATACACTTATCTCGAAAGCAAAAACACAAGGCAAATTTGAAACTCTTTCACAAAAGTGGCTCAAAGCATCCTTTCCAACTGAGTTAATGTAAAAGACAGGGCCAATTATGTATCAACTTGATTTTAAAAGTTTATGGCCCTACCTACCTGAGTTTATCTCAGGTACGGTGACGACCATAGAAATCACAATACTTTCAACTGGACTTGGCTTATTGCTCGGAACTTTGTTAGCAGCCGCTCGTACGGGTAAATCTGGATTTATATCTGGGGTTTCAGCAACCTATATCGAAGTTGTGCGTAATACCCCCTTCATTGTGCAACTATTTTTTATCTTCTTTGGGCTACCTGCACTTGGACTGAAAATGACAGCATGGCAAGCGGGCGTATTAGCTATGGTGCTGAACTTAGGGGCTTATAGTGCAGAAATAATTCGCTCCGGAATTGAAGCTACAGCCAAAGGGCAATGGGAAGCAGGCCGAACATTAGGGCTAACTAAACGACAAATTTTTATTCGCATCGTCCTGCCACCGGCATTTCAAAAAGTTTATAGCGCGCTTGTTAGTCAATGCATCATTGTTATGCTTGGTTCTGCCGTGCTGTCACAAATTTCTGTCGAAGACCTAACCTTTGCTGCAAACTTTGTGCAATCTCGAAGCTTTTTAAGCTTTGAATCCTACATTTTAACCGCCGCAATTTATTTAGTTTTATCCATTGCCATGCGCCAAGTTTTCTATTGGCTCAAACGTACTATGTTTAAAAACCCTGCTTTGTCATAAGGAATTGACTATGACGTCATTTACAGATTGGGATATTTTAAGAAACCTGTTGTTAGCTGCCCGTTGGACATTGCTACTGTCATTACTAGCATTTTTCTTTGGTGGCTTACTTGGTATGATTTTGACTTACTTACGCTCACTCAAAAGACCGATGTTTAATTGGTTAATTAATTTCTATGTTGAAATTTTCCAAGGCACGCCACTTTTAATGCAAATGTTCCTCGCTTTCTTTGGCCTATCATTACTTGGCATAGAAGTCAGTGCATGGACAGCCGCAATTTTGTCTTTAACCTTATTTAGTGCAGCCTTCTTACATGATATTTGGCGCAGCTGCATCGAAGCTATTCCAAAGGGGCAATGGGAAGCCTGCCGTACGATTGGCATGACCTACTCTCAAACCATGCGCTATGTCATCGTCCCACAAGCTTGGCGCATGGCAATTCCACCAACAGTTGGCTTTTCAGTGCAAATTGTAAAAGGTACAGCGCTCGCTTCAATTATCGGTTTTGTCGAGCTGACTAAGGCTGGAACTATGTTAAATAACGCAACTTTTCAGCCATTTAAGGTATTTGCTATGGTTGCTGTCCTTTATTTTGTTATCTGTTTCCCACTTTCATTATTCGCACGTCACTTGGAGTCCAAACATTATGTCTCTCGTTAGTATAGATAAAGTCCATAAATTCTATGGCGAAAACCATGTTTTAAAAGGTGTTGACTTACGTATTGAGCCTGGCGAAGTTATTTCTATTATCGGTCGCAGTGGATCAGGCAAGAGTACCTTATTACGTTGTATTAATGGCTTAGAAGAATTTCAAGAAGGCGCAATCATCGTTGATAGTCAAGCGGTTGAAAATGATGAGTACAAACTGCGCGAGCTAAGCCGAAGTGTCGGCATGGTGTTCCAAAACTTTAATTTATTCCCACATATGACCGTGGGTGAAAATGTCATGCTTGCACCAAAACTTGTGTTAAATAAACCAGATAAAGATGCGAGAGAAAAGGCCAAGGAACTCCTTGCAAAAGTTGGACTTGCCGATAAGTTTGATGCTTTTCCAACAAGCCTTTCCGGTGGGCAGCAGCAACGTGTTGCCATTGCTCGCTCCCTTGCAATGTCACCCAAAGTGCTTCTATGCGATGAAATCACCTCAGCGCTTGATCCAGAATTAGTCGGAGAAGTTCTCAAGGTGCTAGAGCAGCTCAAACGAGAAGGCATGACTTTGATTTTAGTTACTCATGAAATGAACTTCGCTCGTGATGTAGGCGATAGAGTCGTGTTTATGAATCAGGGCAAAGTGTGGGAAATCGGTGAGAGTAAGGAAGTGTTTGCTAACCCTCAAACTACTGAACTACAAAGCTTTTTATCTGCAGTCTTGTAATATGGAAAAATACTCAAACTTAAAGGATAAAATCCAAGAGAGCTATCCAGATTTTAGCGCAGGGCATATTAAGGTTGCAGATTATATCCAGTCAAACCCTGAACAGCTACTCGTCCAATCAACCAATGAGATCGCACAATATTGTGAGGTCTCAAAGGCTACAGTGAGCCGTTTTATACGCAAATTAGGTTATAAGACGCATCAAGAACTGAGAAATGAGTTGCTCGATGTCAGGGAGCAAGGCATGCCAATGATCACGCAAGATAATATGAGTGATGCCTTGAGTGCCGATATCGAAGCCCTTTATCAGCTTAATATACAACTCCAAAAGCTTGATATGCCCTGCTTATTTAAACAAATCAGTACCGCACGTAAAATAGTTATTATTGGCTTTCGAAATAACTACCCTGTTGCATTGCATTTAAGACAGCAACTTCTTCAATGCCGCAATCAAGTCTTGGTATTTCCCACTACAGGACAGACACTCAGTGAAGAGTTGGTTGATATTACCGATGATGACTTTGTTATCTTAATTGGAATCAGGCGGCGCACACATATGTTTAAGGCTTTGATTCAGCATTTAGCACGCTTTAATACTTTATTAATTAGCGATCAATCTGGACAAAAATATGCGCAACAATGTCAGCATTTTCTATTATGCCCAATGAATAATCAAGAGCCGCTCGATAGTTATGCTAGTCCTATGGCGGTAGTCTCTTATCTTTGTAACCATATCTATCGTAATTTAGGACACAAGGCCAGCAATCAAAGCAGTCAAATATCTAAATTATATCAAGAATTAGGAGAGCTTGAGTAAATTCAAGAAAACTCAATTTCTCACATACATGGTTTTAAACTGATAAGTATCACAAGTATGTTTGGCAATTGAATACTCAAATAACTGGCCGTTATCAAGGTAGGCATTTTGTTCAACACAGACAAGGTGTTCCCCAACTTGGACGCTTAATAAGTCACTTTCTTCAGGGGTAGCATTGCCAATGGTTATCATCATATTCGCGCTATGCACACGATATTTCAGATCATTTTGAATATAGTCATAGATAGAATCTTTGACATGGGTCACCGTTAAGTTTGGGATCACGGTTACTGGCATATAGGTATGTTCAATAATTGACGGCACCCCATCAATCACGCGCACACGCATAATATCATAGACAATATCGCCGAATTGGCATTTGAGTTTATCCACAATATCTGCATCTGCTTCGAGCACTTTAAACCGTAGCACACGAGTCGTAATTGTCTTACCTGAATGCTTATAGCTCGCTTTCGTCCCTAAAAGGTGGGAATCAGGGTGGGTCTTAGTTGGCTGTTTGACATAAGAGCCGGAGCCGCGCTTGCGCACTAAAAGCCCATCTTTAACCAAGATATCCATCGCCTTTTTAAGCGTAATTTCACTACAACCAAACTCACGTGCTAAAGTTTTACCATCTGGTAATTTTTGTTCATGAGTATAAATCTGAGAGTGAATTCTTGACTTAAGCTCTTGATAGATATCTTGATATTTAACCATAACGACCTGGGTTTAATTAACGGGCGAGTGAAGCAGCCATTCTAACATATGTGTGACGCTTGCCACGAATCGCGACTGAAATACTTTGCACGGCTTCTGGCGCGGGAATGCCAGAAATACCTGCATCACCAAAATTAATCATATCTGTGCCACAACGTTTGCTGGCAAGTCCTATTTCTCTTATTGTATCACAATCAGAACCTTCTTGGCTCGAGCTAATCGTTGTCGCAGCCACAGCGCCCGCTTGATGGATCGCCTCAATTGCAGCTTCAACTCTTGCTTCTGATGAGAGGCGTACACTGCCAGGTGCGGGGATAATGACCACATCAGCGCCAGCATTAGCAAAGCTGGCATACAACTGTCCTTCAGCAACACCAGAAGAAAGGTATTTCACCGCCATAATCAAACCATCAAAATGTTGTTTTGCCACTTCAATTGCTTCTAATAATAAATCAGATGTGATCCCTGGTTTGTCATAGGCAGTTAAACAAATAAAATTTGCATGTTGGATATTTTTTAAGTTTTCAGCCGTAAACGCATTAGGTGCATCTAATTGATCTTTTGGTAAAACTTGTAAACTCACGCCAACCAATCGACCTGTGAGCTTTTTAGTTTGCGCGATTGCATCAGCGCCAAAGCTTTTATCTGCGCCAGTCATAGTCAATGCTTGCAAATCCATACTTTTGATTAAAATTAGATCTGCGCCAAACGCACATAAAATTTCCGCATTCGAAACGCCTGGGTAATAAGGCGACGTATTGGCATCAAATTCAGCCATGATGACGCGACCTTCAGCCGCCACAATCGAAGATTTAAACCCTTCTGGGCTTGGCTTTTGCGCAAAATCACTTGCGCGGCAATCGAGTAAACGTTTCATATATTTTCCTTTTTAAAAAGGGCTTATCAACACTTGTTTTTTACGAAAGTGAAGACTCACCCCATCTAGTTAATTTAAAGACGGCGATTATATAATTTGTGCAACCTGCATGAGTGCCGCTTCACCATCGAGTTTGGCAAAGAAACCCGGATTAATTGGCTCAATCGGCAAGCTATGTAGCGTAATATCTTGGATTTCGCCTTTCATATATGCCAATTGCGGACCAAGTAAGATGAAGTCAACTTTCTTATATTCAGCTTCCACATTTGCAGCGCTCATTGCATAGACTTTAGTTTCAAGCCCAATCTTATTCGCATGTTGTTGCATACGTTTTGCCATCATCGAAGTCGACATGCCTTCGTTGCACACGAGCAGTACTGTTTTGCCATTGAGAATAGAAATATCCGCTTCCTCACTCGGGGATACCTGTACCTCTTGAGCAGCGCTTGCTTGCGGAGCAACTTGTGCATTGTCTTGATTGGCATTGGCATGGGCAACTAAATCTTCTGCCAATTCTTGCTCTTTTTTGCGCATCATGCCGCGCTCATAAGCCATTAGGAAAGGCAGATAACAAACAACCCCAATACCGAGCAAAATGATCTGCAAGATAGAGTTACGAATATCCCCGCCTGAACCTAAATAACCAGATAAAATTGGCGGCACAGACCAAGGGGTATACACAACAATACGTCCGACTAGATCAGCAGCTGTGACATAGTAAGCAATCACATAGTTAATCATTGGATAAAAGATAAATGGGATGATTAAAAGTGGATTCATCACAATTGGAAACCCAAAAATAACCGGCTCATTGATGTTAAATAAAGATGGCACAGCAACCGTTCGAGCAAACTTTTGGTGACTTGAAATACGTGATTTCACCAACACAGCTAACAAAAGCGCAAGGGTTGATCCAGTACCACCAAGATGACCATAAAGATCGCGGAAAGGTAATACGATAATATGTGGCGGGACTAAGCCTGCTGCAAATGCGGCAGTATTTTCGTTCATTGCCGCAATCAAAGGTGGCTCTAAAATTGGGTTTACGATCCCTGATGGGTGGATACCAATAGAGAATAAGAAGTTAGCCAAAAAGCTTAACGTCATAAAGCCGGGCAAACCTGTTGTAATATGCACTAGCGGTGCTTGAATTGCTTTTTGTACCGCTTCATATACTTCATAACCAGTAAAGGTAAAAGTTAAATGCGATAGCATAGCAAAGCAGCTAACGGTGATCATAATCGCAAACAATGAGTTAAACGAATCCGATACCATAGGCGGCACATCATCGCCTAAATTAATGCGAAAACGCTTATTGTTAGCAAAAAATAAAAAGATCTCTGTAGAAAGCAAACCGCCAATCACTGCCATAAAGACCCCACCAGTACTTAGCAATGCATATGGCGCTAGACCTGAGACTTCAACCGCAGTTTGTGCATCCGTTGGTACCACAGACCAATGACTTGGCATCAAAGTAAAAAAGCAAGCAAGTGACACCATGGCAGGGATTATCGGGCTTTCAAAACGCTTTTTGGTTGCAAGGTTAAATGCAACTAATACCGCTAACATCACTGACAGAATGTTCATCGTACCGTTTAATGCTTTGGTACCAAATTCTCTCCAATACTGACTTGTTTCAATTGAAATATAGCCTTTCAACATGCCTTCAGGATCTAAAATAACGAAATTAAAGACAATCATCAGGCCTGCAAGAACCAAGAAAGGGATCGCGATAATAAAGCTATCGCGCAGGCTTCTTAAGTGGGCTTGTGTCGCTAGCCATTGTGACCAGCGAGTTATAGTTTCAAACATAGTGCATACTCACTTACTGTTGTAAAATTAGTTACTTCTTAATTGCTTTATGCAAATCAATCAGCTCAATAATCAACTCTTTTGCGAGCATTGAGGTCATGATGTGATCTTGTGCATGCACCATAATCAATTGAATTGGTAATTTACCTTCACCTTCATCCAAACCGATTAAACCTGTTTGCACATCATGAGCACGTTTAGCCGCAGCACTAGACTCTTCGAGCAGCTCATTAGCCTGTTCAAAGCTACCCTTTTTCGCTTGTGCGAGCGCTGCAAACGCAAGGCTCTTGCATTGGCCAGCGTTTACAATCAATTCCATTACCGTTTGTTCCAGATCAAAATCTTGCATGTGTTGCTCCTAGTTATTGATGTTGCAGCTCTTACTGGCTGCTGGTTGATAGGTGGTCTTTTTTCAACTTAACAGCATCACAAAAATAAAAAGACGACAGAGATCACAATAAATAAAAACATATGGTTATCTTCAATATAAAGAACTCAATATTATTATTTGGTGATTCATGTCACATTAAATAGGCATTAAAATAAATTACCATATAGTTATTGAATATAGCCATTCAATAAAAGAATATTAAATAACAGGAGTTTGGATGAAGATTGCATACGTAGGATTTGGCAAGAGTACACATAGATACCACATGCCATTTGTTGATAAAGCGAAAGATTTTGATGTTGTAGGTTACTACACAACATCGGGGCGTGAATTTGATATGCCTTACCCGCCCCTTGCCAATAGCATTGAACGATTTGATAATTTTAAAGAAATGCTAGCCACAGATGTGGAAGTGATTGCCATTACCACACCAGCACCTTTTCATTATCAATATGCAAAAGAAGCGCTACTTGCTGGTAAACATGTCCTTGTAGAAAAACCTTTATGTGACACCCTTGAGCAAGCCCAAGAGCTCTATGCACTAGCAAAAGAACAAGGCGTTAAACTCGCGCCGTATCAAAACCGCCGCTTTGACAGTGACTTTTTAACCATTAAAGAAATTCTAGCGCGTGATGATATTGGTAAAGTGATGGAAATCGAGTCCAATCATACCCACTATCGCCCAGATGGCGCAGCTAATCGCGGAAATATGTATGACGGTAGCGTGTTTGGCCACGCGGTGCATTTTGTCGACCAGATCGTGAGCTTATTTGGTGAGCCTGATGAGATCATCTACGATATTTGTAATCAGAAGAATTACTATATTGGCGAAGGCATGTCGTACGGCGACAAAGATATTCCTGAAGATTATTATGATATTAAGTTTATCTACGGCAATATGCGTGTACGCATTCGCCACTCACAACTCATTGTGAACGATCCACCACGTTGGATCATCAATGCGACAGAGTCCACCACTGAAAAGTATTGGATTGATCAACAAGAAACTTACTTGAAGAAAGGTTTATATTTAGATCACCCAGATTTTGGCATCGACACACCAGATGGCTTATGTAAGATTTATTTCCGTGATCGCACGGTACAAGTACCGGCAAAATATGTCCATTATACAGAGTATTACAACCAATTTGCGGCATGGCTACAAGGCAAAGCAGATGCTCCTGTCACCGAGAACGAAGCCCTAATTGTGATTCATATTCTTGAGACGATTGCGGGGATGAAGAAATATCAGCCACTTGGCTTAAAGTAAAGCTTTATGCAAAAATAAAGAAAATGTATGACTGCATCTTCAAGGATGAAGGTAAAATAAATCCGCCGTAAATAGATTAAATTATTTGCGGCGGATTTTTAATTCACATTAAAGAATAAATTAATGCACTGGGGTTTGGTTTTCTTGGTTAAATTTACCAAAAAATTCTTCAAGTATTTCTGGCGTCAGTTCACCTTTCGCTTCAAGCTCTTTTAATTTCGCAGCAATCGCTTTTTGCTCTTCAATGCTTGGCAGTGGAACTTCTGGCGCATCCCCTACTTCAAGGTTCATTTGTTCAAGTTCTTTTTCAAAATCAGACATGGATCTTTCCTAACAGATTTAACGTATCCGCCTATTTTACATGCTTTCATAGATACGTGCCAATTTTAGCGCGATTTTGCTATCATCAAGCCTTTCCTCTCTTTTATCAAGGATTCACTTTGACTCAAATCACCCCAGTTCGTGAGCCGATAATTCCAATTGGCGCCCAGTTTATGCTTTTATCTGCGCTTGGCTTCTCGCTGATGTCTGCGTGCGTCAAATATGTCTCGATTCACGGTATTCCAGTGTTTGAAATTGTCGCTGCACGCGCCTTGGTCTCACTCATCATTAGCTACTTGGATGTCAAGCGCAAAGGGATCTCGATTTGGGGGACACATAAAAAGCTTTTAATTGCACGTGGTAGCTTGGGCACCTTGGCATTAATGTGCGTCTATTATGCACTCACCACTCTGCCATTAGCCGAAGCGACCGTGTTGCAATATACCTACCCAGTATTTACGGCTGTGTTAGGTTGGCTTGTATTAAAAGAAAAAATATCTGGCGCAACCTTTACCTGCATTAGTCTGTCGATTCTTGGCTTAATTGTCATGGTCAGTCCCAACTTTAGCGCAAACCTAACCGATGATCTGCCAATTTTTAGCGTATTGATAGCATTACTCGGTGCATCCGCAAGCTCAGTCGCATATATAGTGGTAAAGACACTCAGTACGAAGGAAGATAGCTCTGTGATTATCTTTTATTTTCCTATGATTGCTCTGCCTGTGTCACTTGTCATGATGCTGATAAATAACAGCTTCGTGATGCCAGATATCTGGTTAATTGGCGTGTTGATTTTACTAGGCATTTTTACCCAAGTGGGACAATTTGCACTGACTAAAGCGATGCAAAGCCAAGCGGCATCCAAAGCCTCAGCTTATTCTTATGTGCAAATTGTCTTCTCGACGCTACTGGGTTTTATCCTCTTTTCAGAAATTCCATCACTGTGGACATATTTAGGGGGCGGATTAATTATTTGTGGCGCCTTGATTAATTTAAAATCTAAATAATCACCACAGGCGGCAGCAAAATAAAGCGAATCAATTAAAAAGCAAAGCGATATACAGTTCGATATTGATAGCTTTGATTCGCTAAAAGCCTCGCATCATGCTCTTGCGGCCAATCTTGATTGGGTGAATCTGGCAAGAACTGAGTTTCCAGGGCTAACCCTTGATGCTTCTGATACTGACCTGTGCGTGATGGCGTACCGGCTAAGAAGTTGCCCGAATAAAATTGCACACCAGGTTTTTCCGTTAGTAGTTCCATCGTCACTTTTTTATCACTCGAAACTAATCGCGCGACTGGCGTTTGCGCGTCACAATCTTGTGGGTCAAAGGTATAAGCATGATCATACCCTGCCGCTATTTTTTGATCTTCATCTCGCAGCAAACGCGCACCGACTGTCTGCGGCGTCGTAAAATCAAAATTTGTGCCGGTGATAGATTTAAGCTCTCCCGTTGGAATAAGGTCGTTATCAGTTGGTGCGTAATGAGTTGTTTTTAAAAATAATTCATGCGCTAAGCAATCTTTTCCTGATTCCGCGCCATCTAAATTAAAATACGCATGATTGGTTAAATTGACCAAGGTATCTTTATCTGAAGTAGCGCAATAATCGATACACACTTCGTTGTTATCAGTCAGGGTAAAGGTGACTTCAAGGGTTAACTTGCCAGGAAAGCCTTGATCGCCATCTTCTGAGGTTAGACCAAAGCGAATCTGCTTATTATCATGTGCTAACACTTGCCACACTTTCTTATCAAAACCTTGCGCACCGCCATGTAAAGCATGCTGCTCACCGGCCGCTAAAGCGATTTGATAGACTTTTGCGCCTAATGAGAATTTCCCACCCGCAATACGGTTGGCGTAACGGCCCACTGTTGCACCTAAAAACGCAGTATGCTGCTTATAATCTTCTAAATTATTCATTCCTAACAAGACTTCACGTCCACCATCTAACGGCAGAGTTAAGCTCACCCAAGTCGCGCCATAAGGCATAAACGAAGCTGTTACCCCTTGTCTATTTTTAAGTGTATACGTTTCCATTTTTGTTTGCGCGTTTTCGAATTCAATACAAGATTCAGGCATACTACTTCCTATTTATTTACAGTGTAAATTGACTACCCTAAAGCTAAAAAACAGCATCTCTAGGATGATTTGTCCATCATAAATAAAATCCAGACTTGGAGTTTAACTTCCTTGGTGTGAATGTGAAGTCAGCCGTAAAATTTTTTACTAAACCTATATCGCATAAGCTGTTATATTTGCAAAATTTCAAACTTTACAGCAGTAAGAATAATGAACAAATTTATAAAAACAGGCCTGCAGATTGGTTGTAGTTTCTTTTTAGCATCAAAACTTATAGCAAGCCCGGCCACAGATTCATTTACAGATATAAAAACGCAAATTCAGCACCAAGAAACCAAACTCTCCGCTACCATAGGAGTTTCTATTTTAGATACGGCAACGACACAAGAGTGGGGCTACCAAGCAGATAAACGCGTTCCACTAACCAGTACGTTTAAAACACTCGCTTGTGCAAAACTGCTCCAAGATATCGAGCAAAAGAAGGTTTTAGCAAGCCAAAGTGTTCTAGTACGGCAAGCCGATCTCATCACCTATTCGCCAGTTCTCGAAAATTATGTAGGTAAATCCATTACACCTAAAAAAGCCTGTGAAGCGGCGATGCTAACAAGTGATAATACGGCGGCGAATATTGTGTTAAATGCCATTGGCGGCCCAGCAGCATTGACTGAATATCTGCATCAAGATTTAGATGATAAAGTGACACGTCTTGATCGCTTTGAGCCGGATTTAAATCAAGTGAAGCTGGGTGATCTGCGAGATACCACAACGCCACAAGCTATGACTCAAACCTTATATAAATTGCTATTTACACAGAGCCTGAGTGCGCAAAACCAAGCCCAGCTTAAAGACTGGTTACTTGCTAATCAAGTGACAGGGAATTTATTACGTGCAGTCTTGCCAAAAGGTTATAGCATTGGCGATCGCTCTGGCGCCGGAGATTTTGGTGCTCGCGGGATCACAGCTGTGATTTGGGAACCAATCGAGGAAAACAAAAACGCTCCTATTATTGTGAGTATTTACATCACGCAAACAGAAGCGAGTATGGAAGATCGCGATCAAGCGATTAAAGAGATAGGAAAGGCAATCTTTAAAGCGTTTTCATTATCGCCAAAATCAACGCAATAAAGTCTTTTTCAGCGAGCTTGGCGCATTTTAATGTTTGCGCATGCGAAAGCTCAACATCGCCAAGCCCTTCTGCCATATTGGTAATTGCGCAAAGGGCTAACACTGGCAAACTACAATGCGCAGCGGCAATCACTTCCGGCACAACCGACATCCCCACAACGTCACCACCAATGGTTTGCATCATGCGAATTTCAGCCGCAGTTTCAAAGTTTGGCCCCGTATAAGAAACAAAAATGCCTTGATTAAGGTGGATGTTTTCATCTTTTGCGACACTTAAAGCTTTTGCACGCAAGTCTTTATCATAAGCATTCGCAAGGCTGAAAAAGCGCGGACCGTATTCATCATCATTTGGCCCTGTCATTGGTGACTCTGGCATAGTATTGATGTGATCGCTAAAAACAACCAATGATCCCACATCAATACGCTCAGGGCGAAGTGAACCGGCTGCATTGGTGACTAACATGAACTCACAACCAAGACGCTTGAATGTACGCACTGGGGTGTTCATGATCTTCATGCTTTGGTGCTCATAATAATGACCGCGTCCTTTCATGCAGGCCACTTGTACACCATTTAATGTGCCCAGAACCAATTCACCACTATGACCTTCAACTGTGCTTACAGGAAAACCCGCCAACTCTTCATATGGGATCACCACTTTATCTTCAAGTTGATCAGCGATAACGCCTAAACCTGAACCTAAGATCATCCCCACCTTAGGGGCAAAATTAGGCTTACGAGCGTGGATCGTTGCAAGCGCTTGAACGACAGGATCTTGATGCATGGGTATTCCTTAAGATTTTGATTAAAAAAGAGATAGGTACTTATTTTAGCAGAAAATAACAAGGATGATATGGTAAAGCGGAAAATTCCCCCCTTTTGATTGGGGGGATAAGTGTAGTGAAGAATAAAAGTTAATCGACGTTAAATATCAGCGCCGATAATACCGGTTGTGATGCTTTGATCATTCGCATCAACTTGCTCGAGAATGTCTTCTAGATACAAACCGACATGTTCGCCTACTTTCTCTGCATCTTGAGTGAAATAAGCCAGATGGAAAATTGCATCCCCTTCATTGACCAAAGGTAATGTTTGTTGGCCAATCACTATGCCATTTTTTGGCGCGCGCACTTCCACTTCATGATGCCCAAGTGGCGAGTTGATATAAGCTAAGATCTGGCCTTTATCTACTTTTTCGCCCAAGGTCACAATGGTACGCAGCATACCATCTTCATTGGCACGCACCCAATTGGTGGATTTCGCGATAATAGTGCCATCTTCTGATTTCGCAGAAATTTTCGAATTATCGCTCACTTTCACAGCTTTTTTACGCAATTTCGGCAACATAGAGAGATGGCGCATGACACGCACAACCCCTTGTAAACCAGCATTAATCGCAACTGGTTCAAAGCGCAAGGCTTCCCCTGCTTCATAAGTGAGCACAGGAATACCGCGTTTTTCAGCCTCTGCGCGCAGCGAACCGTCACGCAATGCGGCATCGATAATCACGGGCGTACCAAACGCCTGCGCCATCTGCAAAGTTTCTTCATTATCTAAACAAGCGCGAATTTGTGGCAAGTTGGTACGATGAATCGCACCTGTATGTAAATCAATAATATAATCTGCTTTGACTGCCACCTCTTCAAAAAAGGTATTAGCGACCCTTGACGCCAATGATCCCGTTTCACTGCCCGGAAAACAACGATTAAGATCGCGTCTATCGGGTAAGTAACGTGATTTATGGATCACACCAAATACATTCACAATAGGCACAGCAATTAAGGTGCCTTTGAGTTTGCTCGCGTCTATTTTTTCAATTAAACGGCGTACAATTTCAACCCCATTGAGCTCATCCCCATGAATGGCTGCATTGACCATGAGCACAGGCCCTTGGTATTTACCATGGATCACCTCAACAGGGATCGACAACGGCGAATGTGTATATAACTTAGCGGACTCCAGATAGAGTACCTTACGCTCGCCAGGTAAAATACTTTGTCCGAAAAGCTCAAAAGGTTTATTGCGTTTTGCGCGCGTTGTTTTTTGGGTTGAAGATTCGTCTGTCATATAATTATCTCTACAATCAGCCTTTACCACGAGTCTTAATGCCGCGAGTGCTCGCATTTTTCTCGATAAACTCAATAATCATACCGGCAATGTCTTTGCCTGTTGCTTTCTCGATTCCCTCAAGGCCAGGTGATGAGTTCACTTCCATAATCAAGGGACCACGTGATGAACGTAAAATATCTACACCTGCAACATTTAATCCCATGATTTTAGCCGCCATCACTGCCGTTTTGCGCTCTTCAGGGGTAATTCGCACAAGTGATGCGCTGCCGCCACGGTGCAAGTTAGAGCGAAACTCACCTTCTGGTGCTTGACGCTTCATCGCAGCAATCACGCGATCGCCGATCACAAAACAGCGAATATCCGCGCCGCCAGCTTCTTTAATATATTCTTGTACCATGATGTTGGCTTTAAGCCCCATAAAGGCTTCAATTACGCTTTCGGCTGCTTTGCGCGTTTCAGCCAATACCACACCAATGCCTTGGGTGCCTTCTAAAAGCTTAATCACAACTGGCGTGCCGCCAACCATTTCTAATAAATCTTTGACATCATCAGGTTTACTGGCAAACCCTGTGATTGGCATGCCCAAGCCTTTACGTGATAACAATTGCATTGAACGTAATTTATCGCGTGAGCGCGTAATCGCGACAGATTCGTTCACAGGGTAAACCCCCATCATTTCAAACTGACGCAATACTGCCGTACCGTAAAAAGTCACTGATGCACCAATACGTGGAATAATTGCATCAAAATCAACAAGTTCTTCACCTTTAAAGTGAATCTGAGGTTGCTCGGAATTGATATTCATATAACAACGCAACGCATCAATGACTTTGACTTCATGACCGCGCTCTTGGCAAGCTTCGATTAAGCGCTTAGTTGAATACAAAGAGCGATTGCGAGATAAAATTCCTATCTTCATTTTAAATATCCTTAATAACCATATGGTTATATATTTATCGCAAGCTCAGATCTTGTGATCTGTAAGGCGATGTAAAAAGTAAATTCGCATAAGTATGCAAAATAGTATTCGGTCTTTATTTTTGCTGGAGTAAAAAAGATGCTTCTGGGTCAACCAAGATTTTGCCATGCATCGCAGTGCGACCAAGCAACATACGAAAACGCATTGAGTCTCTATCGGTTAAAGTCATTTCAATTGGCCATTGTTCATGACCGATATCAAGCATTGTTTCAATCACATAGCGCATTTCAACATGACCACCAGAATCTCGAACTTCACGCTTATCCACGACTTTTGCGCAAGTTTCTAGAGCGATTTCGGTATTATTTTGTTCGGGATGTATCCAAAAACGCACCCATAATTCGTTTTCTTGGGTGAAAGGCTCAATTTTATAAGTATGTAAACAAGAAGTACGCGCACCGGTATCAACTTTTGCTTTAATTTTGTCAATTCCAAGTGCTGGAAGTGCGACAAATTCGCGCCAACCGACTGCATATTTTTGTTGCGCAGAATTTATATTCATAACTCATTCTTAACATTAGATTAAAAAATGTAACACGCTTGAGTGTACAATGTATCAACTAATGTTGCTAAGGTATTGCGAAATATTTTTATGTTATCGATAAAAATCCTTTCATATTCAGCAAACGATTAAATCACGCCCCAAAAACAGCCTCAAATCTATATATTTTCGTCTAACAAAAACCCAACTGTATGTTTTTTAACCTATATTTTTCATCCTAAAAAAAGAATGTAATAAAATGCAAAAAAACTATGGTGATCATAGAACTTTTATGGAAATCTATACTCTTACAGTAGCTAAATTGGTCTTTAATCCCAGTTATCTCATTTTTTTTGATCTAAACATATAACTAGCTCAAAAAAACAGCTACAATGACGCCTTATAAATTAACTAATTTTTTATGATTTGGCTAAACAAAGTGACTTGTTTAGCGGGGTCATCAAACTAAAACATTAAAGTACATATTAATCATGAAAAAGCATCAAACAATCGCCCGACTGATAAAGTTAGCATTAGCCGGCGGTGCTGCGATGATTGCTCTACAGGTTTTTTTGCCCGTTGCAAATGAGCCAAGTCAACCCATCCAGCTTAAGATTTCAAATTTGCTGCATTTAAAATCAGCGAGTGACAAGGAAAATGTTGACGCTGTGATCAACAAAAACTCACCTCAGGAAAACAAGGTGAATGATCAGGCCGAGATGTTACAAGTCCCGAGTTTATTTGTTAGCCAAAAAGAAGTCGCATCCGCTAAAACCAAACAATTAAGCACAGAAGTACCAACTTACGAATATACAGTAACCAAAGATGACCTTAAAAAAGGTGGCATCATTGATAAGTTATTCGATGAAATTGGTCTTTCTAAAACAGATAAAGACAATATCTTTGAATCTGACTTTAATAACCTTTCTTTAGATAATATCGAAGATGGTGATGTGTTACGTTTATGGGTCAAGACAGATCCTAAAAAAGGCCCTGCGCTAAAGAAGATGGAAGTCGAGTTTAACTTGGCAGACCGCGCCCTGTTTACTCGTAACGCTGACAATTCTTTTGATTACACAGATATTCATCTTCCTGGTGAATGGCGTGATACACCAATTAGTGGTGAAATTCACGGTAGCTTCTCTGTGTCTGCGCTAAAAGAAGGCATCCCATATACACAAGCAGATCAAATTGTCCGTCTACTTAAAACCAAACTTGATTTTCGTCGTGATTTACGTGCGGGTGATCGCTTTGAAGTGATCCAAAGCAAGCAATACATCAATGACAAACCAACAGGTAATTCAGAAATCAAAGCGGTTCGCATCTATACGCGTAATAAAGAAGTCGAAATTTACCAATATACAGATGGTCAATTCTACGATGAAAATGGCAATAGCTTAGATCGCGCATTTAACCGCTATCCAGCGAATCACAGCTTAGCTGTGACGTCTAAATTCAACCCATATCGTCGTCACCCTGTGACAGGACGTGTATCACCACATAATGGTGTTGATTTTAGAGCAAAAACTGGGACACCAATTCTTGCAACAGGCGATGGCGTGGTCACACTTGCCACCTATCACCCATATGCGGGTAACTATGTTGTGATCCAAAACTCATCTAAGTATAAAACTCGTTTTATGCATATGAGTAAAATGCTAGTTAAACCAGGTGACTCGATTACACGTGGTCAAGTCATTGGCCTTGCAGGTGCAACTGGCCGCGTTACAGGGCCGCATATTCACTATGAATTCATGGTAAATAATAAACCTGTGAATCCAATGACAGCTGAGATCCCAATGGCGCATGAAGTTCCGGCGAAAGATAAACAAGCGTTTAAATCGCGTATTGCAAAAATAGATAACCTGTTTGAACGTCAGCAACAGATGCTTGCACAAGCTGATACGAAAAAAGCATCAAAAGAAGATAGTTAATCTGCTTTGATCAAAAACGGCTCCTAACTTTATTTAGCATCTTGCTAATCGAAGTTAGGAGCCGTTTTGTTATGGGCATAAGTATTCGTTTAAATTACATCCAAGGGATCATGTGAGGCTTTCTTTTTGATGCAGACAGATCCAACAATTGATGAATATAATCGATCCGCAACCATACAATTTGCGGATTCTCTAGATCCTGCATAAAGCCTTCACCACGGGTTAAGCCATGGGTGAATGCACTTTGCTTTCCAGACAACATAAAGTTTTCAATAGCAAGCCATTCTCCTTGATCTTTAATCGTTTTTAGATCTCTGGCATACCCAGTCACTGTCACGTCAGAGCGCAATGAAAGCTTGAGCTTTTGACTACGCATACAGCAAATTTCAAGTTGGTCATAGTACTCACAAGGTAAAGATTGATATGCTTGCATAGGTGTCTCCTAATCAACGTCAAAGCTAAGTTCTAGCTTTTACTATGTCTCATATATAGAGTATGAGAATCTTATTTATATCCCATCTTTTACAAAAAAACATCATTTTTATTAATGCTAAAGCTAGCATATCTCAGAAATCAAAGTTGTGATATCCATTTACAAAAATTTAACATTTATCCTTACAAAAGCTCAGAATGTGATATTCTCAGCATATAGTTTTGAGATCATTTTTAACCTAAGTCCTTCTTTTTAAATTTGAAGAAATCACCTAAGCTAAAAATAATGAAAGTTTGTTTCTTAGAAGAGGTTCATATGGATAGCCTCTTTCTATTGGGCAGAACATAACTTGCAGGAGATAGTTAATGCTAACTTGGGAAACAGTTTTAGAACGTGCCAACAAAGGCAACCTTGAACCGAAAAAACGAGTTGAAAAAACGGAACAAGAATGGGAGAAGATACTTTCACCAGACGCCTTTAATGTGACACGCTTACGCGGCACTGAACGTGCTTTTAGTTCAGATTCTTGTACCTTATTTGAACCGGGTTTATATCAATGTGTCTGCTGTGATACCTTACTCTTTGATGCAAATGAGAAATTTGATTCTGGGACAGGCTGGCCATCCTTTACCCAACCTGTCGATGACACAGCAGTGGCATATCACAAAGATGAAACTTATGGCATGGTGCGTATTGAAGCGACCTGTGCAACTTGTGATGCGCATCTAGGGCACGTTTTCCCTGATGGCCCAGCGCCAAGTGGCTTACGTTACTGCATGAATGCAGTGGCGATGAAAAAAGCTTAATTCAACGCTTCACAATATACGCCTTGCGTAAACTTAAAAGCCAAATCATGCATGCCTCATTTATTTATGAGCTCATCGCATATTTGGCTTTTTTATTGCCTCAAGATAATCAAGCGATTACTAAAAGAGCTGAAATCTCAGGGTTTAATCGAATCTATCTTGCGAGGCTGTAGTGATTAAGGTAAGTTACAAAAACACCTTTAAATAGAAAGGAAACCTTAAGATGCAAAGACTCAACAAACCGCTACTCTTTCTCCTCGCGACTATGCTGACTGGCATATCCCATGCAAATACTCAAACCCCAGCACAAACACCAGAAGTGAAGCAACTTGAAGCTGCCGCACAAAGTGGTGATGCGCAAGCACAGTTTGAACTTGGCGCACTCTATGCCAATGGTGATGGTGTTACGCAAAGTGATGAAAAGGCTTATAAATCTTTTGATGCAGCCGCAAAGCAAGGTCACCAAGGAGCTCAACTTAGCTTAGCCTTTATGTATGCCAATGGCAGTTATGTCAAAAAAGACCTTGCTCAGTCTTATGTCTGGGGCCAAGTTGTGACACTAAATGGTATGGATGGCACAGTGGTGACAGATGTGATCAAGATGCAAGCTGAAACTGCTCACTTAAGCGATGCGGATTTTGAACGTTTAGATAAAATTGCCAAGCAATGTATTGAGACAAGTTATAAGGAATGTGCTGCAAATAAAAACTAAACAAAAACGAATTGATGCAAAATTTTTAGGTACAAGGATGTACGAACCTTTATAAAAGTGTGGGTAAGATCAATAATTAAACATTTCCTCTGAAATTTTTATGATCCATTAATCGCTTTTGTATTTCCAATCTTGAAATATCTCTTCACTGTATGAGAATACTGTTCATTAAGCCAACAGGAAGAGATTAAATGCAAATCAGAGTGATCCAACAGCCGTTATTTAAGTCAAGCGTGATCGCTATCATCTTCTTATCTATTATTTGCTACGCAGTGCTTAACGCTAACATCTTTTACTCTGACAAAAGAGTCACTGAGCATATAAAAAACACAGCTTTGAATCAATATAATTTATTTTCTGCTGAAACAAAAAACTTCCTTGATTTCATGCGCTTAACTAGCAAGAACACGGCTGCATCATGGGAAAGCATTCCTGATTGCCTAAGCGAATTTACAGTCACATCCAAGCAACGTAACTATGTGAATACAAGTTATCTTGAACAAGTAGACAAAAACCTCGTTATTTTAGGAACCGGCGATCTTTTAAATTTACCTTTAGAGACGCAAAAAGAGCTTTGCGTACTATTTAATACCGCATCCCCGATTCAACAAGCAATCAATAGCCGAAAATCAGATGCTCGCTTATACCCTGCTTATTTCTTTTTTTCTTCCGTAAATTCAAATTTTTTAATTTCTTATGATAACAATGAAAAGCTAAATATTTTTAATTACTACACCAACATAAATATAAAACAGTTTTATAAAGAAGAAGGCTTTGATGACTTTTGGGTCACGCCTATCTATAAAAACCAGGTTCTCAATAAGCAAACCATATCTTTTGTGAATACTTCTTATAATTACTACGGCGATATCGTGGGTTTTTATTACCGTGACTTTTATATTGACGATATTTTCAAGCATTTCAGTCAGTTTTTTACCCTAAAAGGGATTAACTTCCTCAACCGTGGTGACTTTGAGATCTATATCGAAGACAAGGAAATGTTTAACAGCAAGCGTATCAAAGATGCTTGGCTCCTTCCCAAAACCTATACAGCGCAAAGCCCTAAAAATGCATTTGGCAAAATGATCATCAGCCTGCGCTTGAACACTTTAGATGCGCTACTATTGCAATTTATCCTCGCGCCAAATCTGCTGATTTTCATCTTACTGTCAACCATTACAATTTTTATTTCTTTCTATTTTTACTTTCGCAGAGGCACGCAACTCACCAATTATTATTACCTCGATCAAAAAAATAAAATTTTCAATCAAAATGGTTGGGATAATTATGTCAAACCTAAATTAATTAGGCATAAAAAATATCGCTATAAGACTTATATGTTTGCGGTAGACTTTTACTACCCGAGTACAGGAAAACGACTCGAACGTACCGATGTCAATCTCAAAATATTGAGCTATATAGGCAAGGCACTACAGTCGTCGATCAAAGAGCCTAAAGACATCATTCATGGGCATGACACGCGTTTTTATATCATTTGCTATCAAAAAAATTGGCAGGAAGATGATGTTAAAAAGTGCATCATAAAGATGAAAAGAGCACTCAATAAAGCCATTCACCAGCAAATCAAACTAGAGATTCAAATGCTGTTTAGTCACTTTGAATTGACGACGAAAGATGAGGTTCGAACCGATTACTTAATTCAGACCCTAAATAAGCAGTTGAGCCTGCAAATGCTAAATAAATCAGAGTCCTTAATCAATAATCAAATTGAGAAGGTTGGCATCAAACTAGATATGAATGATGAAATGCTCAAATCTTCAATCATGAATAAGATAAATTTCGTCAAATTAGAAACTGAATTTCAAAGAAACTTAAATAGAGAAGTCAGTGAAATCTATTGTGTTGATTTAAACTATCACCTATCTACCTTAGTCCATTTGGCTTTATCTACGCATCAGGGTGAAACTGACAACCAAACCAGTTTGTATAAATATAAACAAAGAATATACACTAGCCATCAAGAGCAAGGTGTGTGTATCTCTTTATACCTATATCTTATAAATCAGATGCTTAATCTATTATTCGCACGCACTAATTTGACCCATAATGAACAGCAATGCTTGGTCAAACTCGCGACGATTGAGCAGCACTATATCTATAATCTAAGTAATCGAAACTTTTAGCTACCAACACGCAAGGAATCGCTATGCAAACATCAGCCAAACATATTCCCGGTCAAATTTTCCCAACATTTAGCTTAACTAGTTTAAATGGTGAGACGATCACCTGTGGCAAAGCAACCAAAGAGGGCTATTGGCAAGCTATCTTCGTTTATCGCGGTAAACACTGCCCTTTATGTACAAAATATCTAAATAATATCGAAGGTTATCTGCCAGCGTTTGACGAGTTAAAGATAGAGGTTGTGGCCGTCAGTGGGGACAGCTTAGCCCAAGCGACAGCGCATAGTGAGGCTCTCAATGTGAGTTTTCCGATTGGCTATGGGCTAAGTCTTGAGACCATGCAAGCGCTTGGATTATTTATTTCAACCCCACGCAGCGAGCAAGAAACCGATCACCCCTTTGCAGAACCTGGATTATTTATTGTCAACGATAAGGGCGCACTGGCTATGGTCGATTTAGCCAATGTGCCATTTATCCGCCCAGAGCTTGAGTCGCTTGTCATGGGGCTGAAATTTGTCAAAAACCCTGACAACAATTACCCAATCCGCGGAACCTTTCAGCCGAATCAATCTTAGTCAGCAAAGTAGATACCGCCTAAAATAGCTTCTTGGCTTGCACCTGTTACCGCAGGGAGATTACCAGATAATTTGTGCATACTTTGATGTGCAAGCCAAGCAAAAGCCATCGCTTCCATATAATCACTATCGATGCCATATTTGAGAGTGTTTTCAACTTGCCAATCAGGTAATAAAGCTTTCAAACGTTGCATCAATTGTGGGTTTTGCGCCCCACCGCCACACGCCAATAATTCATTTTCTAGCGCCGTAAATTTATTCACCTCAACCGCAATAGTTTGCGCAGTCAACTCGAGTAAACTTGCTTGCACATCTTCAATACTGACAACTTGATGTGGATAATGCGCTTTAAATTGCGCTAACTTTTGATCGAGCCAATCTAAGCTAAATAATTCACGGCCGGTGCTTTTTGGCGCAGCTTGAGAAAAATATGCTTCGTCTAAAAAGATAGCCAACAGATCTGAATTCACCTGCCCTTTTGTGCCAAGTAGTCCATCCTTATCATATTTTTGCCCCGTATGGCGCTCACACCAAGCATCCATCAGCATATTTGCCGGTCCAGTATCATAACCACTTGTTGCTGCGCCAATCACTGAAATGTTCGCAATCCCGCCCATATTTAACACTAAAATATTTTTATCTAAATGGCCAAATAACGCTTGATGAAAAGCAGGCACCAGTGGCGCGCCTTGGCCTAAATATGCCATATCTTTACGTCTAAAATCAGCCACAACATTGATCTTAGTTTGGGCACAAATTAAATTGGGATCGCCAATTTGCATCGTAAATGGATACCGCCCTTGGGGATCATGAAACACGGTTTGTCCATGGCTGCCAATGGCACGGATGCTTTTAGGATCAACTTGGTATTTATCAAGTAAAGCTGTGACGGCATCTGCAAACGTTCGTCCTAGACGATGATCCAATTGGCCAATTTCAATTAAATTTGTCGCTTGCCCTGTGCACACATTGAGCACATCTTGGCGCAGCGCCGGATCAATTGGGAATTCATCATGTCCAAGCAAGCGAATACTTTTACCATCGGTTTCCACTAACGCAGTGTCCACGCCATCAAGGCTAGTTCCTGACATGATCCCTATATATTTTTCCATTTGCGCCCCATTAAGATGATCTTATTTATTCTAAAAAATCAGTATATACTGAGCCTGTTTAAAAATAAAAAGAATAGAGGAAATCAAATGGGTCCATTATGGTTAGATGTTGAAGGCTTAACGCTTGATGCAGAAGAAAAAGAAATGCTTGCACACCCAACCGTTGGTGGTGTGATTTTATTTGCGCGTAATTTTCATGATAATGCGCAGTTAATTGAGTTAAATCGCCAAATCCGCGCCGCGGCTAAACGCCCAATCTTAATTGGAGTGGATCAAGAAGGAGGCCGTGTTCAACGCTTTCGTGATGGCTTTAGCTTAATTCCTGCGGCGCAAGATTATGCAAAAATGGACAACAGCGAAGCGATGGCAGAGCTTGGCGGTTGGTTGATGGCGGCAGAGCTTATCGCCCATGATATTGACCTTAGCTTTGCGCCTGTGCTGGACCAAGGTTTTGACTGTAAAGCGATCGGCTCACGCGCTTTTGGTGATGATCTTAACACTATTCTCACCCACAGCACCGCATATATGCAAGGCATGCGCTCCGTCGGCATGGCGACAACCGGCAAACACTTCCCTGGCCACGGCGGCGTCGTCACTGACTCACACTATGAAACCCCGTTTGATCAACGCAATAATATTTTTGAGCGCGATATGGCTATTTTTAAAGCGCAAATCGATTCGGGAATTTTGGATGCCATGATGCCGGCGCATGTGGTTTACCCTGAATATGACGATAAACCTGCAAGTGGCTCAAGTTATTGGCTAAAAGATATTTTAAGAGACAAACTTGGCTTTAATGGCATTGTCTTTTCTGATGATTTAAATATGGAAGGCGCAAGCATTATGGGCACCCCAGCAGAGCGTGCGGCGCAATCTTTAGCTGCCGGCTGTGACATGGTGCTGGTGTGTAATAATCGTCAAAGCGCGATTTCAGTACTTGACCATTTGCCGATCACAACAGTAGAAAAAGCTACAAAACTGCTAAAAAGCCAAACTTTTAGTTACAATGACTTGAAAAAATCAACAAGATGGAAACAAGCGCAAGCCAGTTTCGCTGCCTATTGGGACTCATTAAATAGCTAAATACTTATAATCGCGTCATAATTCGTGCCAATACTGCAAATATACATACAAATAAATAGGTATTTTGCAGCAGAGATCTCTTTTTGGCGATTATAAGTGATATTTTTAAAATATAACTATACTTATCGGCAAAAGGGGGGTATTGTAGATCACGTTCTGAAACGGACTTATTTATTTGAAAATTGCTTTAGAAATCTTTGTAACACCAGCTATACCAGTGATGTGTCACCTAGAGCTCTCTTATATGAAGTACAGCCTCACTTAAGTAACTCTTTCAGCGATTCCGCGCAATTATGCGTTTTTTAGTAAAAAATTTTATAGGATACACCCATGTCTAAGACTACTGGTACAGTTAAATGGTTTAACGAAGAGAAAGGTTTCGGTTTCATCACTCAAGAAAATGGCGGCGCTGACGTATTCGTTCACTTCCGTGCTATCGTTGGTGAAGGCTTCCGTACTCTTGCTGAAGGCCAAAAAGTAGCATTTGAAGTTGAGCAAGGTCAAAAAGGCCCTCAAGCTGCTAACGTTGAACTAGTTTAATTTTAAACTAAGTTATCAAATTCTAAAAAGCTGCATCTTTATGATGCGGCTTTTTTTTCGTCTGTATTCCCTTTTAGACACTCTAAGTTATTAATTTATTTCTACTTTTTAATCTTTCATTTCATCTCGACTTAAGTGTCATCACGCCAAATCAATCTCAATGAAATAAAAAAAGCCCCAAATGCTTTCACTGATACAGATCCAACATTTAGAGCCATCATATTTAAAGTTTAGCAATACCGCTAAGCTCGAACTTAATACAAACTAGGGTTAAACGCCTGAATCATCACACGCTCACCTGCTTGCACATGCCCACGCTCACGCTCAAGGACGATAAAACAGTTCGCAAGACTCATCGAGCGAAACGCGCCCGAGCTTTGATTACCGGTTGTTTCAACGACAAACTGGCCATTTTCATCCAAAGCATAAATGCCGCGTTGAAAATCCATACGCCCTGGCATTTTTTTCAAATTAGTTTTTGCTATTGCTGGGATCATTGGGGCCGCTTGCCATTTATCATGACCGCTTAATTTCGCCAGCAGTGGCTGCACCAGCACATATAAAGTCATCATAGCTGACACAGGGTTACCCGGCAGTCCACAGAAAATAGCCGAATCTAGCTGACCAAAAGCAAAAGGTTTGCCTGGTTTAATCGCAAGTTTCCAAAAACCAATTTCACCAAGTTCATCTAAGATCTCTTTGGTATAATCCGCCTCACCAACACTCACGCCGCCAGAAGTGACCACAACGTCAGCTTTGTCTTGGGCAGTTAAAAAAGCTTGTTTGAGTTGTGCTTTATCATCAGGAATAACGCCTAAATCAACCGGTTCGCAACCAAAGCGCTCAATCAAAATCGCAATCCCATAGCGGTTACTATCATAAATTTCACCCGCTTGTAGTTCTGTGCCAAGAGGTTTGAGCTCATCCCCAGTTGAGAAAAACGCAACTTTTGGTTTATCAAACACTTCCAGTTTGGCAACCCCAAGAGTAGCAATCATAGGAATATCACGCGCAGTTAAGCGGTGGCCTTTTTCAAGTACAAGCGCGCCTTGGGTAATGTCGTCTCCCTTTGGACGCACATTTTGCCCTTGTTTAAGCTGCGCAGATGTAAAGCTTATTAAATCACCATCGACATTTGCTTCTTCTTGCATGATCACAGTATCAAAGCCTTGTGGGATCTGCGCGCCTGTCATAATGCGTACGCAGCTGCCTGCTTGATAGTCACCATCAAATGGCAGACCGGCAAAAGACTTACCTATCTGAGTAAAAGTTTGTGTCGATTCAAGATCTGCATAACGAATCGCATACCCATCCATTGCCGAGTTATCAAAAGGTGGCACAAAAATTGGCGATTGAAGATCTTGCGCCAGTACAAAACCTGCGGCGTCTTCTAAATTGCGCACATGCGTACTCGTAAGGGGCTTGATCGTTTCTAGCATTTTAACCAGAGCTTCATCAAGTGGAAGTAATCCAGGTGTTGTATCACAGCTCATGCTTGTATCCTTTTTCTCAAAATTTAACGGATTATACGAAAGCTTGACGAAGAATGTGAGTCTTTAAATTGATATTTCGTCAGATCGCTTCTCAAAACTATAAATTTGTTACAAAAGCGAGTATTCTTTCACATATCAGCCCAAGATGCTTGAATTATCATTATTTATCTTGTGGGCATTCATATCAAAAGCAACTAGCGCATTCGTTAAATGGAGAAATAAATGCCAGAGCAAAACTTGCAGTTAGCCAGTGAGCAAGACCAAAATTTATCCCACGCCGCACAATTGGTAAAACAAGCACTGCAAGACAAAGGGATAGAAACACCAATGCAAGTCAACGCCCTCAATAGCGTAGAAAAGAAAGCGCAAATTGAAGCGCATATGCGTGAAATTTTAAAACTGCTTGCACTTGATTTAAACGATGACAGCTTAGAGCAAACGCCACATCGCATTGCAAAAATGTATGTGAATGAGATTTTCTCAGGGCTTGATTATCAAAACTTCCCAAAAATCACTGTGATTGAGAATAAAATGTCCTGCCGTGAGATGATCCGCGTCAAAGACATCACCATGACCAGCACTTGCGAGCACCACTTTGTGACCATTGATGGCAAGGCGACGATTGCTTATATTCCAAAAACTAAGATTATTGGCCTGTCTAAAATTAATCGTATTGTGCGCTTTTTCTCACAGCGTCCACAAGTTCAAGAGCGTCTGACCTCACAAGTATTAGTTGCGCTGCAAACTTTGCTTGAAACCGACGATGTCGCCGTGCGTATTGAAGCGGTGCATTACTGCGTGAAATCGCGAGGCATCATGGATGCGACCAGTGAAACCGCGACGACAGCTTTAGGTGGCATTTTCAAATCTAATCCTGCGACCCGTAGCGAGTTTTTGCACGGAGTTTAAATCAAGCCTTTTGTACCAAATTTAAGACAAAAAAAGCCCCCATATACGCGCTCAAGGCCGATATGGGGGCTTTACATATGAAACTTCTATCTTAGCCTCACATCCCGCCGCGATGTTTATCGCCACCTTTCCCTATATTACTATCTGATGTCTTGATAGAAGTGGGTTGCGAGTCAAAATCTGTATTGCTACAAGCCGTCAACGAGCCCATCGAAAAAGCGGCCACAGCCAAGCATAAAAAGTGTTTAATCATAGTGTTATCCTTTTTCATCCATATTTATTAGGAAGAAATTGCAAAATAACAAAAAATTTCAACACTTTGCTATTTTCTTTACCTTAATAAGAAAGACAGGCTCACTCATCATCAATAAACACATGCCCTTCTAACGAATACGGCTCTGAGCGCTTATCACGCATATCGACAGAGGATTGACGGTATTTTTTAAGCTCACGCTCAAGATTTGACGCCAACTGATAATCACCTTCAGAGTAAGCAAGATAAATTTGTTGTTCAATATCTTCAATTTGCGCTAGTTTGTTCATACTCACCTCCAACATTCCTCACCCAGTGGGCCTTTGGCTCTCTTTGCAAGTGTAGACAAGCATCATCAAAATGCGAATTTTAGCTAAAAAAATGTGCCAGCCGGCAAGCCAACTGACACATCATTTCAAGCGCTAAAATGGATTAAATTTACTTCTTAAAGTATAAATCTTTTGAGTAAATACGCCCTTCTGCATTTTCTGTTGGGTAACCACCTAAGTTCGGCTTCACCAAACGCGCTTGCATAAAGTAATAAATCGGCGCAATTGGCATATCTTCGGCTAAGATTTTCTCGGCCGCGTCATAATATTGATTACGCTCTTTCTCGGTTTTACTTTCTTGGGCAAGTTTAATCACTTCATCGTAATTCGGGTTGCTATAGAAAGCAAAGTTACGGCTATTGCCTGAAGTAAAGAGGCTCAAGAAAGTTGAAGCTTCGTTATAATCGCCACACCAAGAAGCGCGCATAATGTCAAAGTCACCTTGCTGACGCGATTCGAGGTAAGACTTCCACTCTTGGTTGTTAAGCGTGATATCTGCGCCTAGGTTTTGTTTCAGCATCGATGCAATCGCCGTTGCAATCGCTTTGTGGCTCTCACTTGTATTATAAAGTAAGTCAGCTTTAAGCGGTTTGTCTGGGCTGTAACCCGCTTCTGCTAGCAGTTTTTTGGCTTCTTCGCTGCGTTTTTTCTGATCCCAAGCGGCGTATTCTGGTTGAGTCGCTTTGAAACCTGCCACATTTTGGTGAGCGAAAGTATAGGCCGGCACATTCCCTACTTTGGTGATCCCATTGGTGATCACATCACGCATAATGCTATATGAAATGGCTTTGCGCACTTTTGGATCATCAAAAGGTTTACGCTTCGTATTCAGCGCATAGTAATAAGTACAAAGAAGTGGGCTGACGCGATATGCATCTGGATTATCTTTTTTAAGCTTATCTACCATTTGACTTGGCACATCAGAGGTAATATCCACTTCGCCAGTTAAATAGCGGTTCATCGCTGCCACTTGGTTTTCAAATGGAATATAAGTGACTTTATCAATCACTGTATGTTCGTTATCCCAGTAATTTGGGTTACGCTCCATATCAAGACGTTCGTTGATCACCCAATCTTTAATTTGATAAGCGCCGTTTGAGACTAAGTTTTCAGGCTTGGTCCACTCATCACCAAACTTCTCAACCACTTTTTGATTAATCGGCATCATCACAGTGTGCGCTGTCATCGCCACAAAGTATGGGACAGGTTTATCAAGTTGGAAGGTAAGAGTGTAATCATCCTCCGCCTTCACGCCTAAGCTATCGGCTGGCTTTTTGCCTTCGATAATATCTTGTGCATTTTCGATCGAAGTCAGTTTTAAATACCAAGCATTTGGTGACGCTGTTTTCGGATCAACTGCAAGTTTAAGGCTATATTCAAAATCATGCGCCGTTACAGGATCGCCATTTGACCATTTGGCATCTTTACGTAAGCGGAAGGTATATTTTTGGTTATCTAAGGTTTCCCAAGAGGTTGCAACGCCAGGGATCACTTCGCCTTTTTCATTTTGAATGACTAAACCTTCAAATAGATCGCGTAAAATATGAATCTCAGGCATGCCCTCGGCACGTAGCGGATTCAACGTTGCCGCTTCGGCGTCGTTGCCTCGAACAAGTTCTTGTTTTTCAGCTAATTGCGTTCCTTCTGGAACTGTTGCGGCATAAACGCCAGAAGACATAAAAATAGAAGATAAAAGAAGAGGTAAAAGTGTTTTTTGAGTCTTTAGCATGATTTTTCCTTGAAAAGGCGATTATCCATAGAAAACTTTGCGTATAAATGCGCCTACTTTTATTATTACTTATATATTGTGTTAATATTTAGATTACATTATTTTCACTCACTTTTCAGTGTTTATCTGATTTAAACGGATTTTATATGTCGAACCATCTTCGCCAGCGCACTCAGCGTGGTCAATTTCAACGTACACCACAAGTCTATGGCCAATCTGTCTTAGGAGCACCTTTGCTCTACTTTGCCGCTGAAACCAAAAGTGAAAATAAAGGCTTGATTCTAGCTGGTACCCATGGTGATGAGACGGCAAGTATCGCAACCTTATCTTGCGCCTTGCGCAGCTTAAACATCGGCTATTTGGCACATGATGTGATCCTCTCGATGAATCCAGATGGCAACCAACTTGGCACTCGCAGTAATGCACGTGGCGTCGATCTTAACCGTAATTTTGCCACCAGCAATTGGCAACCCGGCGGTACGGTTTATCGTTGGAATAGCCTGCAAAAAGAAAGAGATGTTGACATAGGTACTGGCGAGCATGGCAATTCAGAGCCAGAGACTCAAGCCCTGTGTGAGCTGATTAAAACCCTCCAACCGGCTTGGATTTGCTCATTTCATGAGCCGCTGGCATGTATTGATGACCCAAAACATTCTGAGCTAGGCAAGTGGCTTAGCCAAGCCTTTAACTACCCCTTAGTGGAAGATGTGGGTTACGCCACACCCGGCTCATTTGGCACTTGGTGTGATGAGAATGGCTTCTCCTGCGTAACCGTTGAATTTGACGCAATTTCAGCTGATAAAGCAAGTGAAGATCATCTCGACGCGATGATCGCTTTGCTGCGTAAAGCTTAATTAAAGCAAGATGTTAGAGCCAAGGTTAGGTTTACCCCCAAAGCTTAGGGGTAAAGACTTGCATTAACGAGCCTTCAAACTCAAAACCTGGCGCACAATCTTGGGCTAACAAAAGTGGCCCGTCTAAATCAACCACTTGCGCGCCTTGAGCAACCACAAATGCCGGTGCCATTGCCAGCGAGCTGCCAACCATACAGCCGACCATTAAATCAAACCCTAACGCTTTAGCTTTTTCTTTTAAGATAAGTGCTTGCGTAAGGCCACCGGTTTTATCTAACTTAATGTTAATCATATCGAAACGACCGACCAACTCGCCTAAGCTTTGGCTATCATGGCAAGATTCATCGGCGCAAAGTTTAATCGGCCGCGCCAAGCCATCGAGCCAATGATTTTTATCACTCGGAAATGGCTGCTCAATCATACTCACATGAAGCTTTTCAAGCTCTGGCACCATTTTCAAATATAAGTCTTTGTCCCACCCCTCATTGGCATCGACAATAATTTTACTTTGCGGCGCATTCTCGCGTACTGCTTTGACTCGTTCAATGTCCCCTTCCCCAGCAAGTTTAAGCTTTAAAAGTGGGCGATGCGCATGTTTAGCCGCCATTTTCGCCATATTCTCAGGGGTATCTAAAGAGAGTGTATAGGCGGTGATCAGCGCGCTCGGCGCAAGCGCAGGCACAGTGGGCTCACTCATTTTTGCGCTTAATTGCCAAATCGAAGTTTGCTGCAATTTACATTGTAAATCCCACCACGCACAATCTAATGCATTCCGCGCAGCGCTTGGTTTTAAGCCAGTTTGAATTTGCTTTTGCGATGGATAAGCTTGCTCGGCGCGACTATCAAAACGCTCCGCAAATTGAGCCAAGTCTGCAATGCTTTGCTTGATTGATTCACCATAGCGCGCATAAGGCACAGATTCACCACGCCCAACTTGGCGCTCGCCATTTTTATCTAGCGCGCTCATTTCGACCATGATCACATCAGCATGGGTTTTGGCGCCGCGAGAAATACGAAACACACCAGCTATCGGGTATGAGATTTGGTAGATTTTTAGCCATGAATCTTCATATTGAAGGCTATGTGTTATCGAAGGAGAGATTTGAGAAGAGTCGTGATTATCCATAAATTATCTTCTATTTGAGTCACAAATAAAATTAAGATATCACGCTCTTAAAGATTCTCAAATCTCTATGCTTAGAAGTTGGGAGCAACTTAGATCTTGTGATTGTTTAGATCTTAAAATGGCTAAGTCTCAAAACTTGTTAGAACAACAAATTCACCAATTTCTTTTGGTTTTCCTGATCTTGTTTGAGTTTCGCCACGCTTTTGTCAAACACAGGCAGTTTATATGCGGCTTGGGCATACAACATATTGGTGTAGGCCGCATTAGGTTCCATGCCTTTTTGCTCTTTATATTCCCATTTATCTGGCTCAACGACATAGTTGGCAATAAACTCATAGCCTTTTTTCAAGCTATGCTTATCTATTTCATAATTCCACACATCCACGCCAAGCTTCTCGCCATACACACCTAATAGGTTATAAGCTTCTAAGTTAAAGTTTGAATAGTGCCAAGGGCGGGTTCGATCAAGCTCAGCTTTTTGTTTGCCTTCCGTATCAAAGTGCCCACCAATCCGACGCATTTGCGTGATTTGTAAACGTTTCTTGGCTTCTTCAAGATCATTGGTGAAGATTGCAAAGGCAACGACTTGTGCGTCATACCAAGTGCCGTGATTGTTATGCCAATTATCTTCTTCAAAGCCATTTTTACTGGTTAAAAGCCATTGGTTGAAGTCTTTAAACCAAGCCACTATCGCTTGATAGTCCTTTTCATTTAAGACAGGTTTGAGAAGTTCAACACTATCGACCACGCCAATTAACAAGCGGCTATCGATGATCCCAATCCCGCGACCATCGACTTTGCCAGGGATCGCTTGGGCATAATCCATATTTGGATTCATTTTAGTTTTTTCATCAATAAACCAAGCTTTGAGCTGATCTATCGCTTTATCCGCATATTTTTGATCATCGGTAAAATAGTAAGCTAAGCCCAAATGCGTCACATCTTTGGCAAAGGTAATCATTCTTTGCTTATCTGTCGCAGCCGTTTTGGTGTCCATATTATATTCACCGTCTTTACGAATATAAGGCAAGCCATCTTTCGTATCTGGGTTGGGCCACCAATACGGACCAAAACTGTAGTAATCATGCTTATCGCCACTTGCAGGCAACAAAGTTTTATTCACCACAGGATCAAGTGGATTTTTCAACGCTTTGTCTGCCCGTGAGAGCAAGTCTTTCAACGCAAGGTTGGTTTCATCGAGTTGGGTTTTATTTTGCGCAAGTTGCGTCATGTCATAACTCACAGCCGTTGATGCTTGCGCGGCTAAGACATGCGGTGACATCACCCCCGCACAAAGTGAGAGTGAAACGAGTAAAGCAAAAGATTTATGTTTCATGTTCGGACCTTAGTATTTGATTTAATTATTTTTATATATTTTAAAATGAGCAAGTTGTGGCTATATCACGACAGACTCAAAATTAAGCTAGAAGGGAAACATGAATTTCGGTCGAGCAAAAAAATTGCAATGCGATCCAGATCACTTCACGCCTTTATAAGTGTGACCAAGATCGCACCATCCTTTCTGAACTCGCCTTTTCTGGATCAAAATCATGCGTTAAGCCCTTAGATTTAGCATTAGATTTAAGGGGAATGAAGAAATTAACGTGATATCAATCACACTTTAAGCTTGATGCTGTGATATGAATCACAGTCCGCTCAAATCCGCATACGTTTATCTGGCCACACAAACTAAATCTACACATCAATCAGGAAGAAAACATCATCACCTGATACTCCTGATAACAAACAATATTCCAATCAGGATTCAAGTTGTAAAGATTTTTTTATTCCATAACAACGACTTATAGTCAAAACAGACAAAAGGAAATGAAACATGAACATAGACATCCTAGTGGTGGTCGTCTATTTCGCTTTTATGGTTGCAGTCGGCATCTTATTTAAGCGATTAGCGGGACGTTCAACCAGTGATTACTTTCGTGGTGGCGGTAAAATGCTTTGGTGGATGGTTGGTGCAACCGCCTTTATGACCCAGTTTAGTGCTTGGACATTCACCGGCGCAGCAGGCAAAGCTTTCAGTGATGGCTTCCCGATTATGGTGGTCTTTATGGCGAATGCCTTTGGCTTCCTTCTTTCTTGGATTTTCTTCTCTTATCGCTTTCGTCAAATGCGTACCATTACGCCAATTGAAGGGGTAAGACGTCGCTTTGGTGCGACCAATGAGCAGGTCTTTACTTGGGCAACCATGCCAACAAGTATCGTTTACACAGGTATTTGGCTAAACGGTTTGGCGCTGTTTGTCAGTGCAGTGTTTAAAGTCGATATCGAAGTCACCATTGTGGCAACCGGCTTAATTGTTTTATTTATCTCATTAATCGGCGGCTCTTGGGGAGTTGTGGCATCAGACTTTGTGCAAATGGTCGTGATCATGGCGGTGACTGTGGTCTGCGCTGTCGTTGCTCTCGTTAAAGTCGGCGGTCCAAGCAACCTCATAGAACAATTCCCAGCAGACAATATTATGGGCTCAGGCATGAATTATCCACTGCTATTTATTAGCTGGTTTATCTTCATGTTTGTCAAACAGCTCCAAAATATCAACAACATGAACGATTCCTATCGCTTTCTAACGGCCAAAGACTCAGCCAATGCGCGTAAAGCTGCGCTACTGGCATTTGTCTTGATGCTCATTGGTCCTGCGATTTGGTTTATGCCACCTTGGGCAACCGCAGTTTTATATCCAGATGCGGCGGCTGCACATACCGCAGCGCTTGGTAATAAAGCGGCTGATGCTGTCTATCTTGTGTTTGTTGAACGCGTCATGCCTGCGGGTATGGTCGGGCTTTTGATGTCAGCGGTGTTTGCTGCAACCATGTCATCGATGGACTCTGGCTTAAACCGTAATGCTGGTGTATTTGTGCGTAACTTCTACTCCATTTTCATCAATAAAAATGCGGATGAACGCAAACTGATGCAAGTAAGCCACATCGTGACCTTGGTCTTTGGCGCTTTAATTATTTTGGTTGCATTGTTTATTAACTCACTGCGTGGCTTAAGTTTATTTGATGCCATGATGTATGTGAGTACCTTGCTACAAATGCCTATTTTAGTACCTTTATTCTTCGGTATGTTTGTGAAGAAAACCCCAGATTGGGCGGCATGGGCAACCTTAGTCGTCGGTGTGTGTGTCTCTTATATCGTGAGCTTTGTCATCACCCCTGATCTCATTGCGCAGTGGCTAGGTCTTGAGCAAGGCTTTACTGGACGTGAAGCAGCAGATTTACGCGTCATGAACGGCATTATTGGGCATCTCTTTATTACCGGTGGTTTCTTCTGCTTAACCACTAAGTTCTATAAAGAACCGGCTGAGCAAAGAAGCAAAGAGCTACAAGCCTTCTGGCATGATGTAGATACCCCAGTGGTCGAAGAGGCAGGTCAAGATGAACTCGACCGCCAACAGCGCAGCATGCTGGGCAAGTTAATCTTAGTCTTTGGTGTACTCGTAATGGCCATGGTGCTGATCCCGAATCCATTTTGGGGAAGAATGGCCTTTGTCTTCTGTGCATCTGTGGTGCTGATCATTGGCTTCTTACTGCTTAAAAGTGCCAAAGCAGGCATGAATACCAAGCAAGTCACCTCAAGTTAATGAAACCAATGATTTAACCTCAATAAGCGATTATCAGGCTGGGCTGTGCCTAGCTCAGCTTGATAATCAACGCCTCTTATTATTTATTAGGTCTTCTTTATGTCCGCATACATCCATGACAATTATTTATTAACGAACCCATTAGCAGAGCGTTTGTATCATGAAGCCGCCGCTTTAATGCCGATCATTGATTTTCATAATCACTTGGATCCGCAGGTTTTTATCAAAAATAAAGGTCCTCAAAATTTAACCCAAGCTTGGCTCATGGAAGATCATTATGTGTGGCGTGCCATGCGCAGTAATGGCATTGATGAGCGCTTTATTACGGGTGATGCGAGTGAGGAAGAAAAATTCAAACATTGGTGTGAGGCCATGCCTTATTTGCTTGGCAACCCTTTATACCATTGGTCACACTTAGAGTTAGCCCGTTTTTTTGATTGTCAGTTGTTATTAAATCCACAAAATTGCACACATATTTGGCAACTTAGCCAAGAAAAGCTTCAAAGCGCTCAAGCTTTGCCACGTCAAATAATGCAAAAACTAAATCTAGAGATTGCCTGCACCACAGATAGCCCGCTGCAAAGCCTTGAAACACATCAACAACTGGCGCAGCTCTATCAAAATAAAACAATATCCTTTCAAGTGCTGCCTAGCTTTCGCGCAGATGATTTATTTAATTTTGATTCTCCAGATAACTTTGCAACCAAACTCAGCCAACTGACGTCACTCACCCAAATAAAGATTGCATGTCTGGATGATTATTTAGCTGCCATCTATCAACGCATGGCAAGCTTTGCCGCTCTGGGCTGTAAAAGCGCCGACCTTGGTTTACCTCAAGTGCCCTATCAAGCTTTAGATCAACGCAAAGCGAGCCAAGCTTTTATATGCTTACTTAACCAAAAGCGACTTCATAAAGATGCTGCGCATTATTTGTTTAGCTATGTCTTTCATTATTTTGGGCGTCACTGCGAAGCCCTTGATTGGGCGCTACAGTTACATGTCGGAGTGCGCACCAATGTGAATCAACGTCGCCTATCAGAGCTTGGCGCAGGCACAGGTTTTAGCGTGATTGGAGAAGAAAAAACCATCGCGCCGTTGGCGAATTTACTCAGTGATCTTGATGCCAGCGGGCAGATGCCTAAGCTGATTTTATTTAACTTAAACCCCTCTCATAACGCTGCCTTTGTCGCCCTTTGCGGCGCTTTTCAAGATTCAGGCTCAGCCAAAGGCAAGGTCCAATATGGCCCGGCATGGTGGTTTAATGATCATAAACAAGGGATCAGCGCGCAACTCACTAACTTAAAAAATCTTGGCGCGCTGGGTCGTTTTATTGGCATGACCACAGATTCTAGAAACCTCTTCTCATTGAGCCGCCATGAATACTTTCGCCGGATTTTATCCGAGCAGTTCAGCCAATGGGCCCGTTGTGGTGATTTACCCAATGATTGGGATCTCCTTTCAAGCAGTATCAAAAACATCTGCTATCACAACGCAAAAGAATTCTTCACGTTTGATTTTTAATCTTATCTTTCAATTTTATTAGAGAAATTAGCATGTTACAGTTTTCTGAAAACGAGATGCAAGACCTGAGAAAGCACCTAAGTCAAGGCTTACTGACGCAGTTAAAAAATGATAATCACACGGTTCTGGCGCATGACATTTTAGTCCCGCCGGATGCACGTGCGACGTGGAACCTCTATTACTTTTGCCCAGAGCATGGGGTTCGCTTAACCTGGGATAGATTCAAACCAAACTCTCATTGCTGCCCGATTGATGGCCATGAATTTAGCGGTGAGCCTTATGATGGTGCATGGTGGCGCTGGCTCAATACCCTTAACTCAAAAGCTTGCTATGAATTAGGTTTATTATGGCAACTCACCCAAGAAGAAGTATATTTGAATAAAGTACGCAGCTTATTACTTGAATATGCTAAATATTATCCAAGCTATGAAGAACATGGCGGGATCCCATATAACGGTCCAGGTAAAGCCAATGCACAGACCTTGTGCGAGGCAAACTGTCATCTTGATTTTGCCCGTGGCTATGACTTTATTCGCCAAGCATTAAGTGATGCAGACAAAGCCTATATTGAACAAAGATTATTGCGTGAAGGGGCAGATTTTTTAAGCCAACATCGCAGCGCCCAACTGCACAACCATGAAATGAAAATCAATGCGACCATAGGCGTGATTGGGCTGCTGCTCAATGAACAAAGCTATCTTGATTTTGCACTGTATTCAGACTACGGCTTACATTATCAGCTTAATCACGGCTGCATTGGCGAAGGTATGTGGTTTGAAGGTTCCGTTCATTACCACTATTATGCGCTGCAAGCACTTCTTGCCTATGAGAAAATTGCCTACAAAACCATGCATAGCGTTTCGAATAATAAAAACTTGCTCGAGATGCTTAAATTCCCCTTGCGTCTCATGACAAATACCGGTGATTTTCCACGTTTAAATGATTGCATTGCAGGACAAGAAAAGCTCAATCATAGCCATATTTTTGAATTTGCTTACAAACAATATCAAGATGAAAGCTTTTTAGCTGCGCTGCATGCCATTTATAAAAATAAGCCGCGAATAAATTTAGAAGCATTTTTATATGGCATTGAGACCTTACCTGCCTACCAACCGCTGGCTTGCCAATCATTACATGCGCCAGAATCAGGCTACACACTTGGCTATAATCGAAGCAAAGAGCATTTATTTTTACTCAAGCATGCCCCTTATGGTGGCGAGCATGATCATTATGACCGCCTGGGCATTATTTTGATCCGAAATGGGTTTGAGATCTTGCCTGATCTTGGCACCACAGGTTATGGCGCGGATCTTCACTATAAATATTATAAAAATACCGCCACGCATAATACCTTAAGTGTAAATCAAGCCAATCAGCCGCCAAATAATCCAAGCTTGCTTGCCTACCATGAAGATGAAGATCTTTTATATATAGACACCAAAGCTGATTGGTCACAGCGCCCGCCAAAAGTGGACAGCCATACGATCACCCAATGGGATGTGTCGGCATATAAAAATGTCAAATTTCGCCGCATCTTGATCTGGCTTGGCGATGCACTGATTGAGATCAACCGGATTCATAATCCGCATCAGCAAGCCTTAAGCCTCACCTATCATGTACGTGGCAAACATCGCTTAAATGAGAGTTGGCAAAGCACTGAAAATCGCCTGAACGGGCCTTTGTCTATCATGCATTCATGTGCTCACAGACATCTCCAAACACAGCTCAATTTAAGCTATCAAATTAATGGTCAAAATGATTTTTATCAAAGCTTAGCCACCAGCCATGCCTGTGATTTATTAGCCGGTTATGCCCCCGATAACCCAGCGACTCAAGATTTAGCTTATTTATTAGTACGTAGCCAAGCGCCTTTATTTTCTACTATGCTAGTGCATGATTTAAATCCGCATCCTAAGTATCAAATCAGTAATGTTGTTTGGCATTTAGATACGTTAAACTTTCAGCTAAACTTTGATGGGCAATCCCAACAGTTTTCCTACAACTTTGGTCAGCACGCATTACAGAGGCAAGAATATGCTCCAATTTAGCGCCGAGGAAATGTCGCAAATTCGCACCCATGCCACACCTGAGGTGATCCAAAAGCTTATCCAAGATAATCATATTATTTTGCATTCAGAAACCTTGGTACCGCCAGATAGTCGCGCCACTTGGAACCTGTATTACTATTGCCCTGATCATGGCGTGCGCTTAATTTGGGATCGTGACAACTGCCATGCGCACCGCTGCCCGATTGATGATCGCATCTTTACCGGCGAGCCCTATGATGGGGCTTGGTGGCGCGGCTTAAATGATTTAAATGCCAAGGCTTGTTATGAGCTTGGTCTTTTGTGGCAACTGACCCAAGAGCCCATCTACCTTGAAAAGGTCAAAGACATCTTGCTGCAATATGCAACTTACTATCCGCATTATGTCGAGCATGGGGATATTCCATATAACGAGCCAGGAAAGGCCAATGCTCAAGCTTTATGCGAAGCCAATTGCCATTTTAATTTTGCCCGTGGTTATGATTTTATCAGGCAAGATATTCACCTGTTTGATCGCCAAAAAATAGAAAAAAACTTGCTGCGTGAAGGGGCTGAATTTTTAATCGCACATCGCACCCCACAGTTGCATAACCATGAAATAAAAATCAGCGCTGCGGTGGGTGTGATTGGCTTAATTTTAAATGAAGAGCGCTATATTCATTTTGCACTTTTATCCGATTATGGGCTGCATTATCAGCTCAATCATGGCTGCATTGGCGAAGGGATGTGGTTTGAAGGCTCGATTCATTACCATTATTACGCACTGCAATCTTTATTGATGTATGAAAAAATTGCCTATCAAACCCCTTATTCAATTGGCGCAAACCCTAATTTCTTGAAGATGTTAAAACTGCCGCTTGAGTTGATTATGACAAGTGGTGATTTCCCACGTTTAAATGATTGCATCGCCGGGCAAGAAAAAGTCATCCACGCAGAAATTTTTGAATTTGGCTATCGTGAATACCCATTTATCGAACTGCAACAAGCACTGCAATATATTTACTCACATGAAAAACGCCACAACTTAGAAGCACTTTTGTATGGTGCGCGCACCTACCCTCCGATCACCCCGCTTGCCAGTCGAGCCTCACATAAACCTTATGCTGGCTATACGACAGAAGTGAACCACAAAGCAGGCCATTTTTTATTAGTCAAACATGCACCTTTTGGCGGTGAGCACGATCACTACGACCGATTAAGTATGATCTTATGCCGCTTTGGCAAAGAGATTATCCCTGATCTTGGCACCACAGGATATGGCGCACCTTTGCATTATCAATATTATAAAAATAGCGCCACGCATAATACATTAGCGGTGAATGAGACAAACCAATCCCCCAACCAACCCGAAGTTTTATACTTTGAAAAAAATGATACCTATACCTTGCTCGATGTCGTAGCAAATTGGCAGCAAACACCTCCTCAAATAGATAGCAAAGTCATCAAACAATGGGATGAAAAAGCCTATCAAGATATTCAATATCGACGCGTTTTCTTATGGATGGATGAGTGTGTAATCGACATTAGCCAAGTGCTCAATCCTCATTTAGCCCAGCTTGATCTGCATTATTTAATCCGCGGTGAACATAAAAAAACGCCGCATTGGAAAGCAATAAAAAATCCATTTCATGGCGTGTTATCTGTGCTTGAAGACTGCCAAGGCCAGCAGATAGAAAGTCAGCTTAAAACCTGTTATCACATCCAAGGCCAAACGGACTTTAAACAAGAAATATATGTTAATCAGCCAAGCCAAGCGGTTCGCGGATATGGTCCAGATAACCCTGCAATTAGCCAAATTAGTTACTTGATTTTACGAAGCCAAGCGAGCAATTTTTCGAGCTTAGTGATGCACGACTTAAATGGCAAACATCAGGTAAGCGAGGTGGACTGGAAGGAACAAGAGTCGGTTAGTTTTCGCCTTCAAAGTCAAGCTGGTGAGCATGATTTTGAGTTCAACTTCACAAATTCTAAACTAACTTATATAAGAAAATAATATATTTATAGAATAAAAAACCATATCAAATTTTATTGACCTCATTAAAAATTCGGCGTAGTTTAAATTTATCAAATGATTCAATTACTTGTTTGTAACATTTATTCTCACCTTTTTTAAAGACAAGTTAGCATTATTGAATTGGTTTTCTAGATATCATTGCGATCATAACCAAAAGATATAGCCAAATACTTTACTCTTTAAACTTAATCACTCACATTCATTAATTTTTTAATTATTGGTCGGTTTCAAATCTAGGAGTTATTTATGTTTTCTGTATCAAATAAAGTGATCCGTACAACTGGTTTTGCTGCTGCAGCTTGTGCAGCGCTAATGCCATTATCAAGCTTTGCTGAATCAACTATTGTCAATGATATTGCTCAGCAAAATGCGAGCGCTCCTACCGCTTCAGGCCCACAAATCCAACTTGGCGCACAAGCGCAAAAAGATGGCGTAACCGTCAACCTACTTAGCGCCGTGATCAAAGATGACTCAACGGTAGGTTTGAACTTCTACCTCACTTCAGACAAAGACTTAGCTGTTGAATCAGTAACAGTTAAAGCAAAATTTTATGATGATGAAGGCGACTTAATCACAACTAAAATTATCCCAGTATTGCGTGCAACACAGCCGCGAAATACAGAATATTTAACGCCAAATCAGCCACAAATGCGTCAAGCGCTGATTCGTGATGTGGATACAACGAAAGCTAAAGAACGTAAAGTTGAGCTTGAAGTCACTCAAGTGGATATCGCGGTTCAACCTTAATTAAATCTCCATCTTCCACAACTAAAAAAGCCACTTGCAAAATGACTCGCAAGTGGCTTTATTTTTATCTAAGACTTCGTATCTAGTTCTGGGTATTAATCAAGATCAATCAATTGTTGTTTGTATTTACGATGCTGTGCTTTCACTTCATCATCCGCACCGCCAGTTACAAGGCTCACAATAATGATGCTTAGCATAGATAAAATAAATCCTGGAACAATTTCATAAATATCAAAAATACCGCCCGTTAACTGCTTCCAGATGACGATAGTAATACCACCAACAAGAATACCAGCCAGAGCGCCAAAGCGGTTTGCATTGCCCCAGAAAAGGCTTAGCAAGACAGCAGGACCAAATGCCGCGCCGAAACCCGCCCATGCATAAGACACAAGCCCAAGAACGGAGCTTTCAGGGTTCATCGCAAGTGCTAGCGCAACCAGTGATAACGCGATAACCGCAATGCGTCCAACTTTGACGACATCATCCGAGCTTGCATCAGTCTTAAAGACTTGTTTATAAAAGTCTTCTGCCAGAGCTGAAGAAGAAACTAACAACTGGGAATCAGCTGTACTCATAATTGCAGCCAAAATCGCGGCAAGTAAGATACCGGCAATCACAGGATGGAAAATCGCATTCACTAAGATCATGAAGATTTTCTCACCATCGACTAAATCAAATGGATGCGCTGTAACATAAACCAGACCAACTAAGCCGACTAGCAATGCACCAACCATAGAGATAGCGGTCCAAATCACGGCGATACGTCGTGCTGTTTTAAGATCTTTATTTGAGCGGGATGCTTTAAAGCGCGCCAGAATATGTGGCTGACCAAAGTAACCTAAGCCCCAAGCAACAAGCGAGATGATCGCGATAGCAGAAAGCGGCTCGCCTTCCACATTGTTCATCAAGGTTAAAAGCTCAGGGTTAATACTATTTAAATCTGTATATAGCTGAGAGAACCCACCTTGCATCGCTGCAATAGGGACGATTAAGAGCGCAGCAGACATCAATAGACCTTGCACTAAATCCGTCCAAGAAACCGCTAAGAAGCCGCCAAATAAGGTATATGAAACCACGCACACAGCGCCAATCACAACTGCATATTGATATTCAAGCCCAAACACAGTTTCAAATAGCTTACCACCTGCAACTAAACCAGAACTGGTATAGAAAAGGAAGAAAAGTAAAATGAAAAATGCTGAAATGGTTTGAATAAGTTTAGATTTATCTAAAAATCGACGTGATAAGAACTCAGGTAAAGTGATCGCATCCGTGGTGATACTATAAGTACGCAGACGCTTCGCGCTCACAAGCCAGTTCAACCATGTACCACATAGAAGGCCTCCGGCAAGCCACACAGCTTCGACCCCAGAAGCATAGGCATAACCTGGTAAACCAAGTAACAGCCAACCACTCATGTCTGACGCCCCTGCTGAAAGCGCAGCAGGCCAAGGCCCAAGGGTTCGTCCACCTAAAAAGTAATCTGTCGAGTTAGCCGTACGTTGATAGGCATACCAACCAATCCATAGCATTAAAATTAGATAACCGATAAAGGTTGCAGTAATTGCAAAACTATTTTCAATCATTGAAGCTCCCATAAAAAAAGCCCCTCTAATGACAAAGATAAATCTTATTTAGAGGGGGTACCCTTGATAGCAAATATTCAACTATTTTGGGTATGTATGTATAATTTGTTAATAATTATAGCTTAATTTCTATTTTAAGCATAACTAAGGCAAGTTTGCAAAATCATCACTTCTGAGCCGCTTGCGATATTGCAAGTAAACTTGCATTGCCACCCACAGCGGTAATATTTATGCTGCGGGTTCGTTCAATCACAAAATTTAAAAACAAATCAGGATCGAAGAAGCTAAACTTGCTCTCTTGTGGTGAGCCTAACAAATCATCCTCATCTAACAACTGATAAACATAATGGATAATCTCATCCTTGGCCGACTTCATCCTTGATTTTAAAGCTAAGTTTAAGGCTTGTACTTTTTGCAAAGAGCCGATCACGGTCAACACTTTACACCCTTGATCAAGCTGCGCTTCAATCGCGAAGCAATTTACAAAATGACATTGAGAAGCCCATTGCCCTGTCATCAGTTTCGTTTGCAACCAAGTTTGCGTTTTCTCATCATCCAAACAAATGGTCAGCGAGTTGCCTGCGCTTAAGCTTGCTGCGACATAAGCTGCCAATGCAAGATGCGCTTGTTTAGCTAAATCTGGCGACAGAGGCATTTCAAAATAAATTAAGCTCGCCCCACGGGGAATAAAATACAACTCATTACGCTCGCCTGTTGGCCCTGGCATGGTTTTCGTCACTAGCTTATCTTGCGTATTTTTTATTTGGTAATCAAAAACTTGATCAAGAGTGACGGATTCAAGTAAACCGCTAGCATCATTTGTCACTTGACTAAAACGTTGCAAATAATGCGGCCCGCCAGCTTTCGGTCCTGTGCCAGATAAACCTAAACCACCAAAAGGCTGCACCCCGACCACAGCGCCCACTTGATCGCGGTTAATATAACTATTGCCGGCTTTCACTTCTGATTCAATATAGCGATAAGTGGTTTCATTACGACTATGCACGCCAAGGGTTAAACCAAAACCGGTTTGATTGATTTCTTCAACAACTTTTGGCAAATCCTGCGCTTGATAAGTGATCAAATGTAAAATTGGACCGAATTTTTCTTCCTCAATTTGAGAGATATGTTCAATCTCAATCACGCTCGGTGCGACAAAACTGCCTTTGGCGCATTCATTTGGCAAAATGAGTTTGGATATAAGCTTATGTTTTAAAGACATAGTTTGAATATGTTGATCAAGCTTTTCACGCGCAGCCTCATCGATGACAGGTCCAACGTCCGTTGCATGTAAATAAGGCGCGCCAACTTGTAGTTCCATCATTGCGCCTTGGATCAGCGAGATGATCCGCTCACGAATATCTTTTTGCACGTATAAAACACGTAATGCTGAGCAGCGCTGCCCAGCCGATGCAAAGGCCGAACGTAACACATCGCGCACGACTTGCTCAGGTAAGGCGCTGCTGTCAACGATCATTGCATTTTGACCACCGGTTTCAGCAATCAGCCTTGCTGGTAAGCAATTTTTGCACTGGGCGAGGCTTTGAGTAATTTTTTGCGCGGTAAGGGTGGAGCCTGTGAACGCAACTCCAGAAATAGCCCCAGATTGAGTTAAAATTTGACCTATCTCTGTCGCGCCAATCACAAGCGCAATCGCATCTTTCGCAACGCCAGCTTCAAGCATCAGCTCGACGGCTCGAGTTGCAATCAAGGTAGTTTGTGGTGCAGGTTTCGCGACAACTGTATTTCCTGCAACTAAAGCAGCTGTGATTTGACCTAAAAAGATCGCTAACGGGAAGTTCCACGGGCTAATGCATACAAAGACCCCAAGCCCTTGTCGCTGAAGAGTTATTTCTTTATTAAAATCAAGTACATAAGGTTCAAAGGTTTTCTCCTGTGACGCGTAGTAACGACAAAAGTCAACCGCTTCACGCACTTCATCAATACTATCGTGAATCGTTTTACCGGCTTCAAAGTGACATAGTGCCACAAGCTCAGGCATATTTTTCTCTAGTAAATCAGCTAAGCTGCGTAAACATTCAGCCCGCTTTGCAAAGCCAATCGCCTGCCACTTCGCTTGACCTTGTGCCACACACTCAATCGCTTGGATAGCCTCTTGCTCAGTGGCATAAATAGCTTCGCCAACAAGGCGCTGATGATCAAAGGGGGACATGATCTTTTGTCGCACCTTTGCTTCCTTGATCATGCTTTCGTAAGCCCTATCTTGATCTGGCTCATGGCGCTCAAGACTTAAATCTAAATCATTGTTATTGAATAGCTTTATCCCATTAATTATGCTCACTGCTTGCCAGCGATGGGATTTAAATGCCATCACAGACTGAGTAAAAGGCACAGATTCGCTTTCAATATCTATGTTGATCCCACGTGAGTTTTGACGATCGCCAAAAAGATCTGGCGGCAGAGGGATCATCTCATTGTGTAGAGGATCATAGCTTGCTAAAACTTCTGCAGGATCTTGAATCAAGTCATCTATCGGGCATTTCGCATCCACCAAGCGGTGTACAAACGAGCTATTCGCCCCATTTTCGAGTAAACGCCTAACGAGATAAGGTAGTAGATCTTTATGTGAACCAACCGGCGCATAAATCCTTAATTGTGAATTAAATTTTTTCGTTGCATGCTGATACAGCGCCTCACCCATGCCGTGTAAGCGTTGAAATTCAAAGTCTGTTTGTGGATCGCAACCATTTTGCTGCGCGATAACAGAAATAGCTGCGAGCGTATGTGCATTGTGGGTCGCAAATTGAGGGTAAATATGACCTTGAGTATGCTCACTCAATAAAAAGCGCGCACAGACCAAATACGACACATCTGTCGCTTCTTTGCGCGTAAACACAGGATAAGCTTGGTAACCGGCTTGCTGTGACCATTTAATTTCGCTATCCCAATACGCGCCTTTGACTAAACGAACAGGGATCTTGTCTCCTTGCTGTTTGGCCAGTTGATTTAACCAAACTAAGACAGGCAAGGCTCGTTTTGAATACGCTTGTACGACTAAGCCAAATCCGCCCCAACCTTTTACTGACTCACTGGTGTAGAGTTTTTCAAAGAGTTTTAGTGATATTTCGAGTCTGTCGGCTTCTTCTGCATCAATGGTCAAGGCCACATTTAAACGCCGTGCATGTAAAATTAAACTTTCAACTTGATGGTACAACTCGCTTAGTACACGTGCTTCTTGCGCTGCTTCGTATCTTGGATGCAAAGCAGAAAGTTTAATTGAAATCGACGGCGCCATCGCAGTATCTTGCGCTTGTTCGCCGATAAATTCGATCGCTTGCATATAATCATGAAAATACTTTTGTGCATCGGGCAAGGTTAAGGCTGCCTCACCAAGCATATCGTAAGAATAATTATGCCCTTGCTCACGGCTCTTATTCCCGTTTTTATAAGCTTGCGCCATGGTTTGACCTAACACAAACTGATGCCCCATAATTTTCATTGCTTGATTCATTGCATTGCGGATCACAGGCTCAGACATTTTATGCAAGAGGCGATTCAAACCTTGGGTTGGGCTTGGCTCTTGTTTTAAACCCACCACTTTACCGGTTAACATCAATCCCCAAGTGGATGCGTTGACAAAAACAGAATCAGAACGTTTGAGATGAGCTTTCCAGTCAGCTACGCCAAGCTTGTCTTTAATTAATGCATCGGCAGTAGCTTTATCCGGAACGCGCATCAAGGCTTCCGCCAAACACATCAGCAAAATCCCTTCTTCTGTATCCAAACTATATTCCAGTAATAAAGAATCAATTAATTGGACTGATTTTTTATCCGCGCGGATCGCTTCAATTAAACTGCGTGCGCTGGCTTGAACTTGTTTATTTTCTTGCGCAGAAAAACGTGCGAGAGGCAAAAGCTGCGCAAGATATGCCGATTCATCTTGCATATACATAGGTGAGATCTGTTGCCATGCAGTTTCAACAGATTGCTGCTGGCAGGCGCTGGTAAATGCATCCTTAGGATTAAACATATGTTTCCCTCTTTATATGTCGACCGATTAGCCCAAAGCATGAGCCCATATCTGGCTATTAAATCTGATTTTAAACACATTCCCTAGTCAAAAAATCTAAATTAAAAGCTAGATCGCAAAATAACATTTGGTTATACCTGCTATTAATGAATGAAAAAAGCAAGCAGAAACAAACACAAAACTAGTCATCATGATGCTTTAATAATATCCTATAGTTGAATCTTTATTATTATTTTACTCAACTAGAGAAATGCTTATGAAACCCATAGATGATTCCTCACGCGTTTTCGTCAACAATGTCGTCGAAGCCTTTATTCGTATTGGCTTAATTTTTGTTTTAGTTCTTGGCACTTACCATATTGTTCAACCTTTTATCTTACCCGTGTTATGGGGTGCAATTATTGCGGTTGCACTTAACCCTGTTGTGAATATCCTGATTGATAAATTAAATTTAAAACGCAGCGCCGCATCAAGCCTCGTCACTATTGTTTGTATCCTACTTCTGTTTGTCCCTTTTATTGCAATTACAGCCTCAATTTATGAAGGCTTAATGGGATTAATTCAAACCATAGGTTCAGGTCAATTAGCAGCATTTACGCCAAGTGAGCAAATCAAGAATATTCCGCTTGTTGGTGCACATATCTATGATGGTTTAATTTATTTAACTGCGCACATCAAAGATATGGTGTTGCAATTCTTACCACAAATTAAAGCCATGCTTACCGGTTTGTTATCAACCTTTGGAAGTGGGTTTGCGTCACTCGCAATGTTTATTATCTCGCTGATCATCGCTGGAATTTTTATGGCAGCAAGTAATCCTATTTCTAAAGTTGTGGTGCAAGTATTTGAGCGCAGCGCAGGCAGTAAAGGTGAAGAATGGGCATTTATGACGGCGCAAATCATCCGCAGCGTCTTAGTTGGCGTGATTGGGGTTGCATTTATCCAAACTGCAATTATCAGTGCAGCCCTGTTTACCTTCCATATTCCAGCCGCGGGTTTAATTAGCTTATTAATTTTGGTGATGTGTATTGCGCAATTACCAGCTATTTTAGCGATTTTACCTTTGTGTCTTTATATGTATTTCACAGCCGATACCACGCCATTTATTATCTTCACGATTTGGGCACTTGCAGCTGGCCTTGCGGATAACATCTTAAAACCTATTTTAATGGGCCGCGGTTCTATGGTGCCGATGCCTGTGGTGGTGATTGGTTCGTTAGGCGGCATGATGTACGCCGGTATTATTGGTCTATTCCTTGGCGCCGTGGTTCTAGCATTATGGTGGGGCGTATTTATGGCATGGCTTGGCTCTGAAGAAGAACAACAAGCACTTGTAGAAGCAGCGCACAAGCAAGCTGAAGATATGGAAAAAACACTTAGTAAATAAATTTACACTGTAAATTCAAATTATCCCCTTTGTACTATCACTTCGGTTGAGATGTAGAGAGGGGATTTTTTATATCTGTAGAGTTTTAATTTTTTATTGAGTGCAATTTCAAACTAAACCCACCACAACCACTTGATTCAAAATGTCCTTCCCCTTGTACGCAAAAGCCAAACGAATAACTAAACTTGTTCAAGGGAAGCGGAGATGGGGTTAGGATATGATCAGTGAATAAGATATAAATACGGAGCTAATAGGACTTGCTGCCAATCATTCGAATATACAGATAAAGTTTAATGTGAGTTAACCCCATCCCCGCTTCCCCTTTATATAATTCATTGCCCTTCTATGACTCCGACTTAAAGGGGAAGTGCTTATCCGCTCTGCACTTGTTGGAGATCTAATTTACAAATTTACACTGTAAATTATTCTTGTCTGACTGTGAGTAAGACACATAAGAAGAGTTTCAAACTAGACTAGTATCAAACGCATAAGCCAAAAAGTCCTTCCCCTTACACGCAAAAGCCAAACGGATAACCAAACATGTTCAAGAGGAAGGGAGAAGCGGAGATGAGTCAATCTAAACTAAATCTATCAACTATGCTTAATTTTCAACGGTTGCAATATCACACACAGAAATCGAAAAGTCCTTCCCCTTGCACGCAAAAGCCAAACGGATAACTAAACGTGTTCAAGGGGAAGCGGAGATGGGGTTGGTCGATTTGAAATATGTTTTACAAATTGAAATTTTACTCCGAATCAATCAATAGAGTATAAACCTCCCCCAGCCCCTCCTTGAATTAGTACAGATTTCAACGCTAGCTAATGTCAAGGAGGGGAGTGTTTAGCGTTTAATTTGGATACTGAATTCAAAATCATATCTAGTGTGAATCTCCGATGCAGATTTTCACTCAATCTAATCACAATTAAAAGTGAATAAGTCCTTCTCCTTGTACGCAATAGCCAAACGGAAAACTAAACTTGTTCAAGAGGAAGCGGAGATGAGTCAATCCAAACTAAATCTATCAACTATGCTTAATTTTCAACGGTTGCAATATCACACACAGAAATCAAAAAGTCCTTCCCCTTGCACGCAAAAGCCAAACGGATAACAAAACTGATTCAAGGGGAAGCGGAGATGGGGTTAGTCGATTAGATTTAAATAACACGGGAAAATGGAAAATTTAACTACAGTGTAAACTCATTTCAAATTTACACTGTAAATCGATGAACAATGTATTAAGGTGCTAAACGCTCAATCGCCCAAGAATCTGCAATATCTTCTGATTTTGAATATAAAAATCTATCATGCAGTCGGTGCTCACCACCTTGCCAAAATTCAATTGAATTAGGGATCACACGATAACCACCCCAAAATTTTGGCGCAGGAATCTCACCTTTATCGAATTGCTTTTTAAGCTCCATAAATTTAGCTTCAAGCAAATGCCTCGCACCAATACGGCTACTTTGCTTACTCGCAATTGCGGCTAACTGGCTTGCTTTCGGACGAGACATAAAATATTTAATATTTTCAGCTTGCGTAAGCTTCTCGACTTGGCCTGTGATATGAACCTGACGCTCAAGCGGATGCCAAGGAAAGTGCAGGCTAATTTTAGGATTATGGTCAAGATGCTGAGACTTACGACTACCAAGGTTAGTATAGAAAACAAAGCCTCCTTGATTCACATCTTTAAGAAGAACTATACGCTGAAAAGGCTGACCAGATTGATCGACCGTTGCAATAGTCATCGCAGTCGGATCTGTTAAGTTTGCTTCAATCGCTTGCTCCAGCCAAAGGTTGAATTGGTCAATTGGATTTGGATTTAGATCGGCTCTTTTAAGTCCGCCTAATGCGTACTCACGGCGCATATCTGTCAGCTTCATTGGTCTTCCTTTTTTAGACAAGATGATATTTTTTGATTTTGCGCTGTAACGAATTTTATTGCAAGCCATTTAACCCTCTTCACACTACATATATCAAAGCTTTATGGGTTAGGATATAGATATATAAACCTGTAAAATGGCATTCAATTTACAGTGTAAATCGAGAGAAAAAGCGAGTGAGCTTTATACCGATTTACACTGTAAATTTTGAAGAAGCAAAGCTAACTCAGTACGTAAAGCTTGCTCAACTTGTTTACGTCCCACAAGCTTAAATTCAACAGCTAACTGTGAAAAGTCAGCTTTTAGCATAAATGCCGCAACCAATAACTCAATATGAATCACATAAATACACTGCCCCGTGCTCACAGCGAAAGCGACACATTGTTGCGCGTCATGACAGATAGACTCAAAACAACTGCCGCCTTGAGCATAAAAACTCAACTTTTTCAGCTGATAAGAAGTGGGCATAGCAATTTGAGGCGCTAATGCCTGGATAAGCGCAATATAACTCGCTCTATCCATATCTTGCCAAAGCAATGCAGCTTGAGCTGCCAATAAACCAAAACAGCTCTCCTGAGCCGATTTAAGCCATATTTCGGCTGTATTTGTATTCGGTCGAACCCAAACAGCAGAGTAAGTGCCACTGGCTTTATCACGACTGGTACCAAGATAAGCAAGATCAAACTCTGTTTTCCAAAAATGAACCAAAGCTTGTGTCACGCCAAAGCTAGTGGCAATGAAATCATACATTTTTTGACTCTGAGTAAGCATGCGCAGCATCCAAGTGCCGATACCTTGCCCTTGAAAAGAAATATCTACAGCAATGCGCATCACGCGTAAGCAGGACTGGGAAGCAATCTCTGGCAATCCTAATTGGTTAGCAAGCAAAGCAGATGCTAAGTGCCCTCTTGGGCGACGTTTACCCAAGCAAATATCCATTGCTAACTCCGGATTAAGTCCGCCCTCTTCTACCCCTAAAATACACCCCAACACCGGCGAATTTGAGCGCTTAGCTTTGGCTATAAAAATCTTCATCGCTGGATCGTCTAGCATTTGCCATAAATCATTAGCACTGGTTTGGTAATGTGCACTAATCAGTAACTGAAAGACCTGCTCCGCCAGCGCCCTTTCGGATAATAAATCACTGGCTTTGAGCATTTTAAAGCTTAATTCTGAAGGCAGTATTTTTATATTCTGCGGTTGATTGAGATGAAGTTTAGCTGCGTTAAATAAAAACGTGTCAAACAACCAGTTTTCAAGCGGATCATCTTTGGACCAGCGAATCGCTTGCTCAAGCCATACTTCTTGAACTTGGCGTTGTTGATGTAGCCAAGGTAAGAATTTTAAGCTAAATCCTCGTCCACAACCTTCATAACCATGTGTTGTCGTCGAAAAAATTAGTCTGTGATAGTTGTGAGTAAAGGCTTTAAGAAACGAAATAGGCAAAGACGCCGCTTCATCAACAATAAATAAGTCGCATGCAGGATAGGCTTGCATCACAGCATCAGGCGCAATAAAACTTAGTTGGCTGCCATTGGCAAGACAAAGGGTTTGCTTAGATTGCTGCATACAGCCAATGTTTTTTGTTTGGCAAACATGTTTAAAGTACTCAAACACACCGGATATGGCAGAAAACTTAGCTGTGGTTATGATTATATTTGTCTTCTTGTTGCAAGCAATCTCCGCTGCGCCAATCCCAAGAATAGCCGATTTCCCTCGTCCACGACTTGCTTGCAGCACTAACGGTCGTTTGCGATGACCGCTAAGTACCTTTTCAATTGCTTGTGCAGCAAGGGCTTGATCTCGTGTCACTAACACCTCACCAACTTGTGAGTTCAAACTTTTCCAAGCGCTGCAAGAAGGTTTTGGTCGCAAATGCTGCGCCGCATCCCCCTTAGCACGTTGCAATGAATTTAACTCCAGTAAAGGCCAGCCAATAAGCGCTTGCTCAAGCCACACTTGGCTATGCTGCTTGACATCGAGCATGTCTTCTAGCTCAAGCATAATCAACACACCACCGGCGATTAAGGTGCCGCAAGCTGCGTTGAAGCTATCTGGATTTAAATCATGCCGCGTCACGACTAGCACTTGGCTCTCTTGCCCTAAAAGCTGTTGGCCTCTTGCTGAATCAATGAGATTAAATTTGCTATTGCTTAGTGTCGCGCTTAAATCTAATTTTGGATCCGCCAAAACATGCCAAGATGCAGTACTTTGGCTAAGTTCATCTTCTATCGAGCTGCATTGTAATTGCTTAAAAAAATCAGCCAAAGCGTCAGAGCTTGTTGGGTAGCGGCAAAAAGCACGCTGGCCAGACACTTTCGCTGATTGGATATAGGCAAATAAATCAAAATGAGTTGAGGTATCAAAGCTAGTCATGAGAAGCCTTTATAAGAAATTATCTTAATATGATAACAAAGCTTAAACCCTAGGCATAAAAAAACCTGACCAAGGCTGATCAGGTTTATTGTCTTGCGGGTTGAAACTTAGCTTTCGAGTGTTTTTTCAATAAAGGCTAAGATAGTTTCGAGCTGATCTTGATCGACCTTCTTCAAATTCAGCGCCACTTGATTGCCTTTTCGTTGATAGCGGATCTGCTCATTCACTATCTTCTCTTTTGGCGTGGTTTTCACTGGCGCCGGGGCTAATTCTTTAATCCAGTCTTCAAGCATATCTGAAACTTGCTTGGTTAAGCGCGCCACACCTTGCTCTTTGGTTGACGCCATAATCTTGGCTTGCTCTTGTTGGCATTGCTTGAGCAAAATCGCTTGTGAAGTTTGATCCAAATTAAAGTATAACTTGTGTAGTTTTACGATAGTTGGACGGCCAACATCACTAATATTTGGATAAGTTTGAAGCAAAGTTAAAGGCAACGCCGCCGCTTTTAATGCGCCACTGACAAGAGCTTCACTGCATTGATAGATATGCGCCAATGATTTTTGATCGCCCGCTTCACCAGAATCAAGCAAAGCTTGCATCTCTTTGCCCTTTTCATACAAAGATAATGGCTTGTGCGCATTGGCAACATCAGATAAAAACTTTGCATGTTTAGTTTCGATGTTTTCTGCGACATAAATTAAGAAATCTTTTTTCGCGAAGATACATGACATGCGGCGACGGCTACCGTCCAAAACCTCAATCACACCTTCTTTATTGCGACGACCGACGGCTGGATATTGCTGCCCACGGGTCTTTAAGGTGCTTAAGATATCACTTAAAGCATGCTCATTTAAGAAAGATTGTTCACGTGCATTTTGTGCAAAGACACGGGTTTTGGACTCGATTTCATCCGCAGAAATTCGCACAAGTTCAAATGCAACTTTCTCTTCACCGGCAACGGCGAGCTCAATGGTTTGCGCTTTATCTTTGGCTGCTGCTTGCGCTTCTTGCGGTGTTGATGCAATTCGCTTGTTCGCTTTGCCAAATAACTTTGCATTTAAATCAGATGTTTTGATCGCCATTTTATTTCTCCTGCTCCAAAGCTGCCCAGTGGCTATGCATCACACGTTCAAATTCAAGCGCACTTTTTTGCACCGCATCTTGCGCTTTTGCGAGAGTTTTCTTACCGCCTTCAAAGTCTGATGCAGTTAAATCAAAGACTGTACTATAGGTATCTGCGCAGGTTTCGAATGCGCGACTGCGTGGAATTGTCGCCATCATGACTTGATTTGCCAGCAAATAGTTCATTTCCGTCAAGACAGATACTTGTTTTTGGTTGTCATCTTCAAACATAGTTGGAATCAAACGAACAAACTCAAGCCCTTTCCAGTCCTCCGGAAACATTTGATAAACCGTGGGTAAATGCTGGAAAAAGTTAACTGTTGATGCCCAGTCCAAACGTTTTGCGGCGCAAGGAATAAGCAAAGCATTGGATGCATACATCGCATTCCAGACCAAGGGATCAACGTGCGGGCCTGTATCTATCATAATAATATCAAAATCATCGCTCATGCGATCAATCAGCTTTTCTTTTAACAGCTTGACGATATCTAATGACTGATTTTGCGATAGATACTGCCAAGCTTCGGCATTAAACATCGCATCTTCAGGAAAAGCGGAGATAGTTTTTAAGTTTGGATATTGCGTTGGCAGTAAGACATTTTTACGCAAAAACTCAGAATCAACATCCACGCCTTCAGGCACGTTATCAAGCATAATATCCACAGCAGAGTAGATATCTTGATGGTCATCCGTGCTAATTTGAGGGTTTAAAAACAGACGTAATGAACCTTGTGGGTCAAGGTCAATCAAGCAGATACGATATTGTTTATCTAAATTAAGAGCCAAGCAAGCTGCCAAATGCACTGCTGTCATAGACTTGCCAGTGCCACCTTTTTGGTTTTGAACATTTACCACCCAAGGTTTTTTAGCTTTATTATTTTTACGCTGGTAAAACTTTTGCACGCCAGCCGCTTCCATCAATTGATGCGCTTCATCAAGTGTAATGGAGTAATGGTTAGCATTATTTTTTGTAAACTGGTGCCCTGCGGCTTCCATTTTTGCAATTGCGTCATCTAATTTACGGCGGGTTAAACCAGAGCGTGTTTCCATCAATGCTTTTGACATAGGTGGAAAGTGAATATCTCGGCGCTCTTCTAACACTATTTCGATGCGATCAGCTTGCACTTGTTTGGTTTGCTCGGCTAACTGCTCTAAATTGGCAATCGTCTGCTCTCGTTTCATTTGAAATCCCACTCGGTTTGAAATTAATAGTTAACAAACATATTTTTATAAGCTAATAACAGTGTACATGAATATAATACTATATCAATAAAAAGCTGTACATATTACTGATTGCTTTAAAACGCTTTTATCTATGCTTAACACCATTTTGCTGAACGCACTTCACAAAAAATAGCCAATTTTTATGCCTAAAAAGGTCGGTAAAGTCTAATAAATTTTAACAGTTACAACGTCACTTATTTACATTGTAAATTAAATATTCGAGTTTTTACTTCGGACACATATTTTAATCTCATAAAATTACGGCGAATGTCAGATCAATTTAAAATCCTATTATTTTTTGATATTTTGCACACTTAGCTAATTGAAAATTAAAAATCTCATACTGAAATTGATTTTTCCTATAAAAATAGCCATGAGCTAGGCTACCAAAAGCTAAATAAGTTGAGATATCCTTGATCATGCTTCCAGATAGGTTTTTATCGCTTCCATAATTAGCGCTCTCAATCTCTAATCATTCCATCTTTCCTTGATCATGTTTCCACAGCACTCAGATAAATACACAATTACAGGAAAGATGATCAAGGCAGCATGATCAAGCATATATATAGCAAACGGATCAATGATCAAGGCATAACCGTGTTGATAGATTGATTTTAATTGCGATTCAATTAGATCTTTATCGGATCAATGATCAAGTGTAGAATCTCTCCGGAAGCATATAAAATAAAGGCTTTGTTACAGCAAGCGTCATTTCAACTGTATTTCAACCATCGCTAATCATAGAAATAAGCCTTGATCATGCTTCTAGACTAAACAGATGATGGATATACGTTAGATTTTAATAAAAATAATCAAAAAACATTAATATTAACCTTGATCATGCTTCATAAGGTAATTTTCAGACTAAAAATCAATGGATTGTGGATAAGTTGTTTACACCCGATGATCATGCTTTCATAAAGTCTTGATCATATTTTCGTAGCTATGATGATCATGCTTTGGGTTAATATTGATCATGCTTTCAGCTCAATGATGATCATCGTTTCATGCTACACTTGATCATGCTTTCAACAGACAAAAAAAATACCCTTTTAATATCAGCTACTTGAAATGATATTTAGTGCTAGATCATAAGATCATATAACCATATAAGATCAAATAAACAAAAGATCAGTTATAAAAAGATCTTATTTTTTTCTTTATTTTTAAGAGAAAATTCTCTATCCTATCGGAACTATATTCAATTTACGCCTAATGATGAATCAATAAACATGAGCTCGAGCATTTTGGAATCTAAATCTTGCGTTGATCTAAGCACTGCTAATGATCCACAACAATCAAAAGATCAAAAAGTATTGATCGCATTGCCACGTACTCATAAAGATGGTCATCTGTTTCAAATCAATCCAAATATTGTTGATTGGATTGACGAATATCAACATTTTAAAGGCGTTACTAAAAGCATTCTTGAATTACTCAATTTAATCTCACTTCGTGGCATGTCGAGCAAAGATGGTTATGTCTCAACCACTGAGCTAATTGATGCAACAGAAGGGCAGCTGACTCGCGCTGCTGTGCAACAACGCTTACGTGCAGCGGTTCAAATTGGTTTATTTAAACAAGTTAAAATTCAATTTGAACAAGGCTTGGCAGGCAAAACGATGCTGCATCACTTTGTAAATCCTAATCAGCTGATTTCAAAGCTAGGAAATATGGGATTAAAAACAGAGCGTAGTCAAACCAAAGAAAAACAAAAACGTTCAAAAGCGCTCGCTCAGTCGCAAGTTAACCAACAACTGCTAACTGAGCATGGGTTATATACCCCCCCTTCAATGCGTGATGAAGCAGATCAATTCATTGTCTCGCCAACCAATTGGGCAGGGATCATAGATCAAGCTTTAGCGCCACCACGCACGCGTAAAAACTACCAAAAATCAATGGTTTCTATCTCCGGTACACGCGCAATTATTGAAACCCGATCTTCTAAGCATATTATGACCGTTGATGATCTGATGACCCTGTTTGCACTCTTTACGCTAACGGTTCAGTACCATGATCATCATCAAGATAATTATCAATTAAGCACCAGCGCGATCCCAAATAAAAGCCCATTGTACATCACAGATATTTTATCACTGCGTGGTAAAAAGGACAGCGGTCCTGCACGTGATGCTATTCGTGCTAGTATTGATCGCATCGAGTTTACAGACTTTCAATTGCATGAACTCGCAGGGCGCTGGTTAAGTGATAATATGCCTGAAGGCTTTAAGAGTGATCGTTTTCGCTTTATTGCACGTACCATCACTGCATCAGATGAAGCGCCAACAGAAAATGCAGATGGTGAGATCAAGATCAAACCTAATTTATATATCTTAGTCTGGGAGCCGTCATTTTTTGAAGAGCTATTAACGAAAGATTATTTCTTCTTGTTCCCACCTGAAATTCTAAAACAACATACGTTAGTTTTTCAGCTTTACACATTCTTTCGTAGTCGCTTAGCCCGTAGACACCGTGAGTCGTTACTTTTAAGTGAATTAAATCAAAAGCTTGCACGAAATATTGAGTGGCGTCGTTTTTCCATGGATTTGATCCGTGAACTTAAAAAGCTAAGTAAGGGTAAAGCCACAGAAGATCTGTTTATCGTCAATTTATGGGGCTATCACTTAACGATCCAGTCGATCGTCGAGAAAGGATCATTAAAAGATTATCAAATTGATATCCAATGTAACCCAGAAGAAGTGCTAAAATTCTCACGTGCTCGGACGACCAATGCTGGCAAGCGTCATATGGCGCCTACTTTGCCAAACCCATTGCGTCATGAGTTAGTATCTAAGCAAAAGATTGAAGAATTGGCGACTGTGATTGACGGCGAATTTGAGCCAATTATTCACAAGCCAAAACAAACCAAAGGTAAACTTGGACGAAGAATTAAGCTGAAAAAGCACTTAGTTGAGATCAATGCCGACGAAGTAACGATAACTTTATCTAAATATACCTCACAAAGCGCCTTAGAGCGCAGTTTAACCGCTCTTTCTGCGATGACAGGGCATGCCTATACTGCATTAAAAGAAGAGTGTGACGCGCTTATAGAGAAGCTTGAGTGGCTTAAAGTGGGTGAACAAGTTGTTTCTTACCAAGTGCTTAGCCAAACGATAGATTTTTATAATAAACAAAGCACGGATAAACATTTATCAATTGAGCGTTTAATTGGCGGTTTAGCCGTTAGGCGTAAGATTTGTAAACTTATCTTTGAAGGTCACTTTGATGAAAGTGTGTTACGTGCTTTGGATGATATGGCCAGCGGTTAAATTAAAATTGGCGCATAAATACCCTTGATCATGCTTTCGATTTGTTTTGTTTTTTGCTTATTTTTTAGTTGCTTAAATAAATACCAAGCTGACTTGATAACTTGTTGTAGATCAAAAAAGCCGTTTTATTTGTGAGAACTGAGATTTTTATCCTAAAAAAGATAATCTAGATCACATTCCCTCGCTTTTTATGCTTGATTTTTTATTCGGCTCTAATCTATTGTATGACTTAGACCTACTTCAAAAAATTGAACAACAAAAGGTAGTATTGGAGGCTAATATGTCTATTAATTCCATCGAGAGAAATGAAGTCAATCATGGGCATGGTGAAGATCCAGAAATCCTTGATTCAAAAACATCAGCATCATTTACTGAAGCACGTCGTGCCCAGGCGAGACGTCGTATTGAAGCTTTACGCGAAATCCAAGAAAGTGGGTTGTCACTTGAAGAAGCAAGAGAGCTTGGCTTAATTGACTAATCCATCAGTCCTAGTTTAAAGGAGCTAATTGAATCTCTCATTAGCTCTTTGCTTGGCTGAGAGTTATCCTTACTCCAAATTCAGAATTTTGCTGTATATCCTACCTAAATTTTCAAATTTACACTGTAAATCCCGCTTTAGCTTAGTTTCCTTCCCCTGTTTCGTCGGCTATTTGATGGTTAAACTTGAACTTAGCCAGCCATATACATTATTATATAGCCCGCATGCTTATTCATTTCACAAGCTAAAATAGAAGACTCCTATGGCATATAATCTATCCCTTTTACCTGCAGATCAAAAAAACAACATTGAACTTGATAAACAGGCTTCTTTTCTTGTGTGGCAAGCAAAACAAGGTAAAATTATGCCAGAGCAGCTGATGCTAGAAGTTGAGAAAAAACCTCAAGGCAATGAACGCGATTTGTTTGGACAAGCGGTTCAAAAGTATCGACAAATGATGGGTGTGTAGCTTTATAGCAGCAGGCATCATTCAAATCATAATCCATAATATGCTCAACATGATTGAAAAGGTAACCTTCGACGTTGCTTTTTGAATATGCGGGTACACAAACATTAGAGAGAACCCAGATGGGAAGAAGTTTTGAAGTGCGCAAGGCCTCAATGGCAAAAACAGCTGGCGCAAAAATTAAAGTTTATTCTAAATACGGTAAAGAGATCTACGTAACGGCTAAAAATGGCGGCGCAGATCCAGATATGAACTTATCGCTTAAACACCTCATCACTAAAGCAAAAAGAGATAACGTTCCTGCGCACGTTATTGAAAAAGCGTTAGATAAAGCAACGGGTGGCGGCGGTGAAGACTTCCAACCAGCACGTTATGAAGGTTTTGGTCCTGGTGGCACAAGTGTGATTGTGGACTGCCTAACTGATAACGGCAACCGTACTTTCCAAGATGTTCGCCAATGTTTTGTGAAATCTGGCGCGAAAATCGGTAGCCCTGGCACTGTTGCGCACATGTTTGATCACCAAGCTGTGTTCCAGTTTAAAGGTGATGATGAAGATGCCATTTTAGAAGCATTAATGATGCAAGATGTGGATGTGACGGATATCGAGCTTGAAGATGGCGTGATCACTGTTTTTGCACCGCATACTGAGTTCTTTAAGACTAAAACGGCGCTAAATACTGAATACCCTGATCTTACTTTGGATGTGGAAGAAATCACTTTCGTACCGCAAAACCATACGCCAGTGACTGGCGAAGATGCTGAGAAATTCCAAAAATTCTTGGATCTTTTAGATGACTGTGATGATGTGCAGCAGGTTTATCATAACGCTGAGCTAGAAGACTAATCCGTCTTTTCCAAGCGTAAAAAAGTAAAGCATGAAGAAAGCCCGAGGGATGATGATTTAATCACTGCTCGGGCTTTTTTGTGCCTTACATTTATAATACCAGGCTTAGTTCACACTCGGCGCTTTCACCTGTGATACCAACTGACCTGCGACTTCGATTGCCTGAATACGATTTGTGATATTAAATTTTTGATATAAATTTCGAATATGCGTCTTAATCGTTGTTGGCGCAACATTGAGCTGATTAGCGATTTGCTCGTTCGTATAGCCTGTATAAATCAGCCCCAGCACTTGCCACTCTCTTTGGGTGAGTGGGCTGAGCTTTAACACTTCCGGCAAGTCATTTGATTTGAGTAAGTCTTCAATGAAGCTATCATCAAAATTAGCCTGAACGGGGGCTTTTCTGAGGCGTTCACTGATTTGTTTAGCACGCAGTCGGGTGAGCTCGTTAAGCTGCACTGGATAGCTTTTACCATGAATTTCGATGACGTCTGTCTGCGCCATATCTTGTAATAGCTTGCTAAGGCTTGTTGGCAGCAGTAAAAAAGGGCTGATAACCCCTGATTGAGCAGAGAAATCAAGTGCCTGCACTAAGCTATTGAGCATGGCTAGGTAGTTGGACTCTTGCTCGTAAATTAATGCTTCACAGCAATGATTTTTAGCTTTATCTGAAACTAACTCATGACGCTGGGCCGCTTGCTGCATCTTAATTAAAATTTGCATCGCTTCAATGCTGCGGTTTAATCCAACCAGCGCACAGACTTGGTTACGTGCTTGCAGTTGTAAGAAGTGGTTTGAAAGTCCATTATCATTATTTGCTTGATTAGCCTGTGTTTGCTCAAGCCAAGCCGCTAACAATTCTTTTTGCCCAGTCGCTTTCCAATACAAAATTTGCACTGAATCTGCATGCGCTAACCAATCTGGATGATACTGAGTGTGGTGCATGAGTTTTTGGCATAGTGAAAGGTAGCGCTGAGCTTTTTCTTGATTATTCTGCGTTAGGGCAATGCGCGCCATTAATGCATAAGCATGCAGCTGTTTATTCTGATCATAAGCTTTTAGAACTTGGCAGCCTCTTTCAACAGCTTGCTCCGCTTCATCAAAGCGTCCCCATAAATAAAGGATTTGTGCATGTAGACGCAATAAGAACTCATGCAAAGGCAGTTGTTGTAAGTGCTGCGTTTGCACCAACTCAAAGCCATGTTGGACGATATCATAACTAGATTGCGTATGACCTTGTGCGAGTAAAATTTCTGCTTGTTGGATAATAGCCCATAAGGCTTGATGATAAACGCCGTATTGATGCGCCATTTTTTCAGTTTGTTGCATCATAGACAGCGCGCGGTTGAGATCGCCCAAGCAATGATGCACTTCACCGATAATCGACGTCACAACAATTTTGCTGCGATATTGGCTTTCAGATAAAAGACTTAAGGCTTGTTGCGCGAGCTTATACGCTTGATGCGGCTTACCCAAGTTAATTGAAGCTTGAGCCCGCAATGCATGAAAAGATCCTTGCTGATTGTCTGTCAATTTAATATTTTGCATTGCAAAAGCTTGCTCTGCTTCGCTTATCATTGATTCGACTTTGCGGTATTCATATTGACTTTGCGCGAGCCAAGCTTTGACTAAGCAGATTTTAGGGTGGGCAAAGCGCACCTGTGAAGGGATCAGCTTAAATGCCATTTCAAGCAAGTTAAGTTGGCCTTGATGGAATAACTCCCACGCATGTTGATTTAAAAACTCAATTAAATAATCTATATTTTCAACTTGAATTTGCGCCACTTCTTCTGCCGCAGAGTCAGGTGTTTGCACGCTTTTAATCGCATGTCTGAGTGCTTGTGGGTGATCATTTTGCGCAATCCAAGCTTGAGCTGCTGACTGATGCCACTCTTTGATCTTATGAGGATACAAGGTCAAGGCTTGATGGCGTAAAAATTGGGCAAACAAATTATGGAAACGAAACCAATTATCCACGCCTAATGGGCTGAGAAATAAACCAACTTTATTGAGCTTCTCAAGCTTTGCAAGTGCATCATTATGCGCTGTTACATGGCTCACCAACTGCGCGTTAAACATATCTAACACAGAGCATTGGAGGAGGAAGTCCTGAGTGCTGCTATCAAGCGCATCAAAGACTTCTTCTGCAAGGTAATCCCACAAGTAGCTGCGGTTAAAGCTGGCATCGAGCGCATCAAGATTCATTTGCTCAGAGATATCATCTTGGACAAATAAGTGTTTGGCGCTTTGCTTTTGATCAAGCGCGATTAATTGCAGCACACATGGCCAACCTTCGGTTGATTGATGGATATTTTCAATGGCTTGAGGGCTGAGATCATGTCGTTTTTGGCTTGTCAAAAATTGCTCAGTTTCATTTAAATCAAAAGCTAATTCTTGATGGGTAATTTCAATCATTTGGCGACGGATGCGTAAGCTTGCAATATTTAAACACGGCAAAGTTCTGCTGGTTAACACCAAAGTCAATTGTGGCGGTAAATGCTTGAGTAAAAAGCGGATCCCTTGGTGGATGTCTTCATTTTTTATCCAATGATAATCATCTAATACTAAATATTTATGTGAGCTTGTAAAACTGAGCTCATGAAAAGCTTGAGTGAGCAAGGGGATCAAGCTATTAAACTGACCGGTTTGCGCTAGGGCTAAGGTTTGTGGGCAAGATTCATGACCAAGCTGGTGGAGTGCTTGAATTAAAAAGTGGCCAAAATATTTAAGGTCATTATCCATTTCATCTAAGTTTATCCACGCAAAGTCTTTCTCTTTGAGCCACTGTGCGGCAGCTGTAGTTTTGCCGTAACCTGCAGGTGAGAAAAATAAAACAAGGTCAACTTGCTCTGCTTGGGCTAACAGTGGCAGCAACTGGGTGCGTTCGATAGTGGCGAGTTGTTGGTTTGGGGGGCTGAGCTTAGATTCCATCCACATTTTTAATTCCTCTGTCTGTGTGCCACGAAATTTATACGTCCATTGCTCATTTTTATATGTTTTATGTACACCGCTTTAAAAAGAGTGAGTGAGCCGACAGCTATAACTTAGTGAGTTATTTAAGAGAAAGAAATAAATTTTAAGATCTGGCTGATATAAATGTGTTATCGGTCTCATATTTTTCTTATGTATTGCAACTAGGCAAGTAGGAGAAGGAAAAAAGGGGGGCGTAAGTCACTGGCGTAGAGGGGAGGAGAGGGGGCATTTTAAGGAGGAGTGAAACGCTGTCATTTTTTGTGATAATTAGCAATATTATAAATGGCAGACGGAGCGCATATGAATCTAAACTTAGCTCGTATTCAATCTCACTTTAATTGGGGTTGTGGAGATTTTGGTGATTTAAAACAGGAGATTGCAAACCTAGCGCGGCAAAGTCCACCAGGCCAAGTTGCAAGCCTTGAGTTAGGCGGCCTTGAGGGAGAGCAAGACAGAGAGTTCGCATTTTTAGATATTTGCTCATTAAAAGCATTTTTTTATAGCCCACAAAGCCAAGATTGGGTCGGTAGTCACGAATTTCAGAGAAAATTAGATCGACTAAAACAGATGCCGAATGTCGATATATCAGAAGTTCGTGAGTTAAAGTTAGCTGTGCTGCGCTTGATGTTTTGTGAGTTGTACCAAGATTTTTGGTTGGGTAACCCTTTATACGCGAAAGATTTTTGCTTATTTTTGAGTCAGTCTAAACCAACCTTTGATGCCAGCATCAGTTCAGATTTTGAAGAGCTATTTGCGCTGTATTGTGAGTTTGTGTGGTTGCAGCAATGGCAAGATGTGAAGGCGTTTGCGAAGATGAATGAAGTGTTGATTTGTTTTGCAAAAAAAGAGTGACGAGGTAAAATCCGTCACTCTTTTTATATGATTAAAGTTTAATACGACTTAAATTGACGCCTAAGCTTTATTCTTTTTATATTGCTTTGGTTTTTGGAATTCGGTAGCCAGACCTATCACTAAACTTACACAACCAAGGATCAAAATAATCGTAAATGGCAAGGCTGCGATAATGGTGATGGATTGCAGCGCTTGAATCGACTGCGTGCCGCCCACCCAAAGCATAACCATTGCAATGGAAGCGGAGATTACCGCCCAGACCACTTTTTGCTTCATTGGCACATCCAGTTTGCCGCCAGCTGTCATGCTATCAATAACGATTGAACCTGAATCCAGTGTCGTCACAAAGAAGACGATGATTAAAGCGATTGCCACAACTGAGATAATGCTACCAAATGGAATGGCATCAAGCATATAGAACAGGCTTAATGACACATCGCCAAGGCTTTGCTGCTCGCCTAATAAACCAATTTTATCAATGATTTGCTCAATCGCGACGCCGCCAAAAACAGACATCCAAGCTGTTGTGACCAGTGTTGGAACCACCATCACGCACATTAGGAATTCACGAATCGTGCGTCCTTTTGAAATGCGCGCCACGAACATACCAAAAAATGGTGCAAACGCTACCCACCACGCCCAATAGAAGATAGTCCAGCCATGTAGCCAACTCACATCTTCACGGCCAGTGACTTGGCTCAGTGGAATGATGTTTTTGACATAACCAATCACAGCTGTGACGAGTGAGTCAAACGCTGTGGTGAAGTGTAAAACACAGATAAGGCCAAGGAAAACAAAAGCAATCATCATGTTAAGATTGCTGAGGAATTTCACCCCACCATCCATGCCGCGAACGACCGAAATAATCGCGAGGCCCATAATAAGTAAGATCACGCCAAGCTGTAAGGTGAGGCTGTTGTCAAAGCCAAATACATGGCTTATTCCGCTTGCGGCTTGGGTTGCGCCAAGGCCAAGTGAGGTGGCAAGGCCAAATAAAGTCACCAGCACAGTTAAGATATCAATCACATCGCCCGCTCTGCCCCAGACTCTTTCGCCTAATAGCGGATAAAAGACTGAGCGCATTGATAATGGCAGGCCTTTGTTATAAACAAAATAAGCTAAACACAGCGCTGTCACGCCATAAATTGCCCAAGCATGTAACCCCCAGTGATACACAGCTGTGCCTAATGCTAATTCACGGCCTTCAGGTGTAAAAGGCGCGACATTAAGTGGTGTTCCAAACCAGTCGGTATAGAAAGCGGTCGGCTCGGCGACGCCCCAGAAAATAAGTCCAATCCCCATGCCGGCAGCAAAGAGCATTGAAATCCATGAGGCGGTTGAGTATTCAGGTGTGGCATCGTCGCCTCCTAAGCGCACTTTACCTAGCGGTGAAAAGGCTAAAACCACTGCAAATAAAAGAAGGATGTTGGCGCCCCACATAAACAAATTGTCAAAATTTGATAGTACGGACGCTTTGACTGCATCAATCGCAGCTTTTGCATCGGGTGGTGAAAGAATGAGAAGCGAGATGATAAAAAGAACTGAGAGGCTAACCGAAACAGTAAATACTGTGTTGTGAATGTCCATGCCCCATTTAGTGACGTTATCTTGACCAATTTCGTAGTCTGTTGAATCTATACTATATTTTTTAGATTTAAAGCCCATAAATTATAATTGTTTTCATATTCGATACTTGAATATAAATACTGTCTCCATACTTAGTTGATCTCTGATTAGTGGCACTAATCCCCTAAGTGTAAGAGTTTAACATAAAACTGTTTTTTCTTATGAACAATCTAATTTTGTTATGATTTAGGACAGTATTGATTGATATTTTTTATAAAAAAAGCATCTCAGCTGGGGTTGGGCTGAGATGCTTTATCCAAGGGAAGAACAAATTAGTTTAAATTTAAGCTCGTTTATTGTTGCGCTTTGACTGCTTTGATGAAGGTTTGACGGGCATTTTTTACCCCTAAACGTTGGGCTTCATCCATGAGTTTCATTGCTTTATCTAAATCACCAGCGGCGACTGATTTTTCAATGCTATCTAAATAATAACTTTGTGTTTCTTCCAGTGCTGGGGCATAGACATTGGTTTTTGCGCCACTGCTTTGACTTGCATAGCTGATTTGGCTGTTGCTATAACTTGACTGGATTTCAAGAGAAAGTTTGCCGCTTTGGGCGTGCGCAATTTGTGGATCTTTAATATTAGGTGGCACAGTGCCTTTGTTAATTGCAAAGATCTTCGCAGGATGCATCACGGTCGATAAACCGTATTGGTCGTCTTTTTTTGTATAAATCAAAAGTTTCAGCGTTTCATCTGTATAGCTTGGGATCACATTGACACTTAAATCAAAGCTATCTTGTTTCGCCATGTATGCAGGATCATACTCGGCTTCTGAAAAGTCTTTTTGCGCCAGCACTTTTCCATCTTGGTTCATGACCTTGATGCTTGCCGGATACAAAGTTTTATCTGCGTAGCTTTCTAAGCTAATTTGCAGTTGACCTTGATCTGCGGGTAATTCAAACGCTGCAATTTTACTGGTAAAGCCATCAAGAACTAAGTTTTGGCTTTCATTATTAATTTCAAAATCAAATTCAACCGGCAATGCCAGCGGCGAATAAGTGACTTGCTCAAGGCTAGTTGCGCTGATCCCTTGTTGAGTGGTGAGCGCACTGGAAGCGGCGTCATCATTGGGCGTACTTGAACAAGCGCCAAGGCTTGCAAGACTGATTAAAAGCGCTGCTTTGGATAGCCTATTTTTAGATAGAATCTTTGTTTGTGCCATACGATATACCTTATATTTTTTATTATATCTTTCGGATATTTAATTATTTTTATAAACAGAATATAAGAGAAGAAAAGGGCGCTAAGCGAACACTAAGCGCCCTTGGAAGTATTCTTACCACCAAGCTTCTGCTTGAATCCCAAACATGGTTTCAGAATCGTTACCAAATTCATCGGTATCAACTTTATCGCCAGAGTAATGGGTGACATAAGCACGAATCGATGGACGCGCCCAGAAGTTGTCCCCTGCATTCCACTCTTGCGCAAGTGTTACTTTGGTTAAATCTTCCCAGTCATCGCTGCCTGCTTCGGCTTTTTCATTCGCATAGCCGACTTCAAGTACGGTTGCTAAGTTCTCATTCCATTTATAGCCAGGACGCACCACTGCGTTATAAAACTCTGTTTTACCTAAAACATGTGTATTGCCTGCTGCGGTATCATCAATGTCACGCATACCATAAATAAAGGAATAACCTAGGTTCCATTTCTCTTGCTCAAATACACCCCAATCAATGACGCGCCAGCCGTCACCTTCAGTCGCATTCAAACCTTCACCAGCGTGGTTATCAAAACCGCCGATTGCTAACGCATCTGTGCCGTATTGAGCAATAAATTTATTAAAGCCGCCTAAAATGTTGCCTTGCGTGTGCTCAAAGGTTAGTAAGAAACCATCTTCATCTACTGGGCCTTTACCTTCTTCTGAAACTGAATCTTTTTGGCCGTCAGAAAGGGATGGATTACCATAGATAAGGCCTAAATCAATGCTACCGTTTTCAGAGACTTGGATACCGGATAAACGAAAATCTGCCTTGTAGCCACGACGCCAGTTATCGCCATCTAGGCCATTTGAGTAATCATCTTGCCAATCTTCTGAAGACACGGTGACAGCTGCAGAAAACTTACCAAATGGACCTAAATCAATATCTTCGATACCACCGCCATAACCTGAGTTATTTAAGTAATAAAAATCAAGGATGTGGATGTCTTTACGTTGATAGAAGCGCTTACCCGCCCAAACGGTGTAGTTCTCAAATTCACCAAGTGCAAAGGCTTCACGTAATGAAGTATTACCGCTGTCCCAAGGGCCGCCATCGCCGACACGCTGCATTGAGTTACCTTGCTTGTCGACACTTCCTTCTGCGGTGGCATAGGATACGCGGGTGTGAATGGAGAAGCGTGAGTTATCTTTTTCATACAAGCCTTTGCCAAGACCGATTTCAACATAGGTATCTACTTCATCACCTAAGCGGCCCACGGCATGGCCTGAACCACCATTACCATAAGCGTATGCACTACCACCGTCGGCGTTGATGCCGATCCCTGCGCGCATGTAACCGCTAAATTGCAGATCCATAAAATCAGTATTTGCTACAGCTGGCGCTGCGCTCAGTACTGCAGCCACGGCAAGGCTGAGTGGAAGGATTCTATTTTTTATTTTCGATTGCGGGTTTAGAGTATTTTGTTTCACGATTGCTTTCATAGCGGTCTAACTCCTGTTTATATTATTTAACGCATCTGTTTAACGCATCGTTAAGTGCGCTTTTTTATTGCTTGGTACAGAAGCTAATATAAGGATTTAAACGGCTTTGAAATCCTCCTGATTTCCTGAAATTTAGGGCGTAGAAAGGGGGGCGTAACCACGTAAAAAGGGATGAGAGAGGGGGAGGAGATGAAAAATAAAAAAAGATCCTAAATCAGATATTTAAGATCTTTGAGGCCAAAATGCGGCTAAATGAACGAAGGACAGAATATGAAAAAGTGAGTTTAAACCTTTTCTTGGTGATTACGTCGACAAGCACGTCCATCACTGTGGAAAAGATGGCAACGATAAGCCGGAATACCAACAGTTAAGCTATCGCCTTCATGGGTATCTAAGGTATCGATTTGACGGTAAATAATATCCGCATCGAGCTGGGCTAAGTGCAAATAAACTTGGGTTTCATGGCCTAATTTTTCAAGCACTTGGACTTCCCCTGAAAGGGTTGCATCACCTTGTTCGGCTGGCACAAAGTGCTCTGGGCGGATCCCCAGCGACATACGTGTGCCCACTTTAACGTCACGCCCGTCGACATCAATCCAAAAACCATCTTGGTTGGCGATTTTGACTTTGACTTTATCATCTTCTACATCAAGAACTTGTACTGAGATAAAGTTCATTTTGGGGGAGCCAATAAAGCTTGCGACAAAGCGGTTCTCTGGGTAGTGATAGAGTTCCAATGGACGCCCAACTTGTGACACTGCGCCGCCATCTAAGACCACAATTTTATCTGCCAGCGTCATGGCTTCGACCTGATCATGAGTCACATAAATCATGGTGCAGGCTAAGCGTTTGTGCAGTTTGGCAAGTTCAATACGCATTTGCACACGAAGCGCAGCATCAAGGTTAGATAAGGGCTCATCGAGCAAGAAAACCTTAGGCTGAGAGACTAGTGTGCGGCCAATTGCCACGCGTTGTCTTTGCCCGCCAGAGAGTGATTTTGGCTTGCGATCTAAAAGGTGACCAAGTTGCAAAATATCGGCAGCATGGTTGACGCGACGCTTGATTTCGCTTTGATCAGCTTTCGCTAGTTTTAAGCCAAATGACATATTATCAAACAGGTTTAAGTGTGGGTACAAAGCATAAGATTGGAACACCATGCCCACGCCACGCTTGGCTGGTGGCACATCATTCATTCGCTCGTTATCTATGTATAAGTCCCCTGAAGTAATATCTTCCAGTCCTGCAATACAGCGTAAAAGCGTTGATTTACCACACCCAGACGGCCCGACAAAGACCACAAACTCACCAGATTCTATTTCTAAATCAACATTTTTGGAGATGAGGTTATCCCCATAGGCTTTGGATACATTTTCTAAACGTACACTCATACAGACACCTTTGCTTTCTAATTTATAAAGTTATTTTTATATAGGCTTTGTGAGAAAAATGTCGCTACGGCAAATATATCAATGCGATGGAACGAAACACGCTTCAAATATGCGCACGTAGCGACTCCCAAAAAAAGAGCACATGCTCACAGGGAAGGCACAAAGGCTAGGATTACGATTTTTAAGCTAAACCAATCATGCCGAAGTTTTTTTGCTTTGCCCTCATCCTTAAAATTTTTCTTGGGGGGAGGAGGGCGAAGGAGGATGCCAACTTTTTCTTTTTATTTGATGATAAGGACAAGCGCTGATGCGTGAGACTAAGGTGAAACAGAACATCATATAAAAATAAGTACAAAAGGAAGAGTCTAATGAAAAAACAAAAATCCCTACAGGTTACAAAAATTGCACTGGCAAGTGCTGCGTTATTTGCTGCAACAGGTTTATTTAGCGCCAATGCAGCGATCGAAGAAGGCCAGTTGACCATTTGGATTAATGGTGACAAGGGTTATAACGGCCTTGCTGAAGTGGGCAAAAAGTTTGAAGAAGAAACGGGCGTCAAAGTTACGGTGGCGCACCCAGATAAACTCGAAGAGAAATTCCCACAAGTCGCTTCAACTGGTGATGGCCCTGACATTGTGTTTTGGGCGCACGATAGATTTGGTGGTTATGCTAAAGCGGGTCTTTTAACTGAAGTGAAACCAAGCCCAGAGTTCCAAGCAAAATTTGAAGACTTTACTTGGGATGCTGTGTCCTATAACGGCAAATTCATTGGTTACCCAGTGGCAGTAGAAGCTTTATCGCTCATTTATAACAAAGATTTAATTCCTGAGCCGCCAAAAACTTGGGAAGAAATGATAGCGCTTGATAAAGAGCTTGCTGCTAAAGATAAAAAAGCCATTATGTGGAACCTACAAGAACCTTTCTTCACTTGGCCTGTGCTTGCCGCTGCAGGTGGCTATGCGTTTAAACTCACCCCAGATGGTTATGATGCCAAAGATGTCGGCGTGAATAATGAAGGCGCTAAATATGGCATGAACTTCGTGAAAAAAATGGTGGATGAAAAAGTCATTGCCCCAGATGTAGATTATGCGATTGCTGAAGCAGGCTTTAACCAGGGCAATGTTGCCATGACAATCAATGGCCCGTGGTCATGGGCAAACATTGATAAAGCAGGCATTAACTATGGCGTCGCCAAACTGCCAACACTACAAGGCAAAGATTCAAAACCATTTGTTGGGGTATTAACCGCGGGGATCTCGAGCGCGTCACCAAACCAAGACTTGGCGGTTGAGTTTTTAGAAAACTACCTCTTAACCGATGAAGGTTTAGCCAAAGTTAATGATGACACGCCACTTGGCGCAGTCGCGCTTAAATCTTATCAAGAAAAACTAGCGCAAGATCCACGTATTGCAGCGACTATGGCGAATGCGCAAACTGGTGAGGTGATGCCAAATATTCCACAAATGGCGGCGTTCTGGTATGCAGAAAAAGCAGCCATCGCAAATGTGGTAAATGGTCGTCAAGGTGTTGATGAAGCGCTAAAAACTGTTGCTGAGCGTATGGTGAAGTAAGGTTTTTAAGGACTTTATCAAACAAGGTAGGGTTTGCTTGTGCTTATGTTCATAGAGCAAAGTTTAAAAAATACAGGGATGTATTTTTGAAAGTGACCATGGATGGCTCGAACGTCTTTGCGGCATGATATAAGCATAAGTAAACATGAGCCTTAAGCCAAACCTAAAAGAAATATAATAAAACCCCGAGGTTGCTATGTCGTCATCTCAATTAACAAAGCCGCTCAATCATTCTTCTGCGCCAAATGTCAGCGATAACCTACGCAAACATGGCTTGAAATGGTTGGTGCTCACCCTTATCAGCCTAATCAACGGCTATGCTTGCGTACTTATGTATTCGCGCGGGGAATATGCCTTTGCACTGCTCACATTAATATTAACTAGCCTCGGCGTATACGTTTTTGCACGCAAAAAAACCTATGCCCATCGTTATATCTATCCTGGCGTGGCTGGGATGATTTTATTTGTGATCTTCCCTTTGGTATATACCCTTGGACTCGCATTTACCAACTATAGCGGTACGCATCAGCTAAGCTTTGAACGTGCCCAAGGCATTCTTTTATCGCAAAGTTTTCAAACCGGTAAAAAAGTTAACTTTGATATTTACCAATCAGAAGAAGGGTATCGTTTAGCGCTGAAACAAGATGATGCTTATTTTGTGACCCCTTGGTTTGAAAACCTTGATGCTGCGATTGAGAACTCGGATCCGATGAACCCAACCGATGGGATAGTTTTAATTAAACAAACCACAGTTCCAAGTGGTGAAAAGCTAGCCTTAAAATCGATTATCAAGGCGCGTAAAAACCTCTCAAATCTACAATTAGAAATGCCAACGGGTGAGCATTTAAGCATGTCGGGTTTGCGTCATTTCGCTCAAAGCTCGCCTTTGTATCAAGTTGGTGAGGATGGTGAAAGTTTATTAAACCTCAAAACTGATACTATATATAAACCAAATTATGAAATAGGTAATTATCAAGCGGTTGATGAAACCGGTAATTTTGTTGGCAGCCCGCTATCACCTGGCTTTGTGGTGCAAATTGGTTTGCATAACTTTGAACGTATTGTGACCGATGATGGGATCAAAGCGCCATTTCTACAAATCTTTATTTGGACAATAGTGTTTGCAGCCTTGACGGTGCTTTTTACCTTTGCGATTGGCGTGGTACTGGCGTTAGTTGTGTCGTGGGATGATCTTCAAGGCAAAGGCGTTTATCGCGTGCTTTTGATCTTGCCGTACGCCGTCCCCGCATTTATCTCGATCTTAATCTTTAAAGGTCTCTTTAACCAAAGCTTTGGTGAGATCAACCAACTGCTGGATCTTTTATTTGGCATCGAGCCAAAATGGTTTACCGATCCACTGTTAGCTAAAAGCATGCTGATCATCGTCAACACTTGGTTGGGTTATCCTTACATGATGATCCTCGCAATGGGGATGCTCAAAGCGATCCCAAATGATCTCTACGAAGCCTCAGCTATGGATGGGGCATCACCACTGGATAATTTCTTTAAGATCACTTTACCGCTTTTGATCAAACCTATGGTGCCACTTTTGATTGCAAGCTTTGCATTTAACTTCAACAACTTTGTATTGATCCAGCTCTTAACCAATGGCGCGCCAGATATTATTGGCTCAAGCACGCCAGCAGGGCATACCGACTTACTTGTCAGTTATACCTACCGAATTGCGTTTGAAGGCGCTGGTGGGCAAGACTTTGGCCTTGCAGCGGCGATTGCAACCTTGATTTTTGTATTGGTTGGGATCTTGTCATTGGTGAATATGCGTCTCACAAAGATAGATGAAAAATAAGGAGTCTTTTCATGGCAATGGTTCAATCGAAAAATTTAAAATACAGAGTTTGGCTCACTCACTTAGGTTTAGTCGCCTTTCTCTCCTTGATCATGTTTCCGCTGGTGATGGTCATTGCGATATCGTTCCGTGAAGGGAACTACGCTTCTGGCGGATTTTCAATGGATTCTTGGTCGTTGGAGCACTGGAAATTAGCGCTTGGCTTTTCTGTTGAACAAGCCGATGGCACAGTCAAGCCACCACCGTTTCCTGTGCTGTTATGGCTGTGGAACTCAGTCAAAGTTGCAGGACTCACGGCGATTGGGATTGTGGCGCTGTCGACCACCTGTGCGTATGCTTTTGCACGCATGCGTTTTAAAGGCAAAAGCGTGATTCTAAAATCAATGCTGATTTTCCAAATGTTCCCAGCAGTGCTTGCGTTAGTCGCTTTATATGCTTTATTTGACAGAATTGGCGTTTATATTCCATTTTTAGGCATGGATACGCACGGCGGCGTGGTGTTTGCCTATATGGGCGGAATTGCCTTGCACGTATGGACAATTAAAGGTTACTTTGAATCGATTGATGCAAGTTTAGAAGAAGCTGCAGCGCTTGATGGCGCAAGCCCTTGGCAAGCCTTTTATAAAGTCTTATTGCCACTTTCAGTGCCGATTTTGGCCGTGGTATTTATCTTGTCTTTTATTGCTGCAGTGACAGAAGTACCGGTTGCATCCTTATTACTGCGTGATGTGGAGCAATATACGCTTGCAGTCGGCATGCAGCAATATTTATACCCGCAAAACTACCTTTGGGGTGACTTTGCTGCGGCCGCTGTATTATCTGCAATACCTATTACGCTGGTCTTTTTAATGGCGCAGAAATTCTTAGTTGGCGGCTTAACATCAGGTGGGGTGAAAGGCTAACTTTATAAAGGATATATTATTAATATGAAATATCGCAGTGATTAAAAGCTGCGATTTTTTTTATTTAAAATTTATCTAGGGATAAAAAAAGGCCTTCTCAATAAGGGGGTTAGAGAAGGCCAAACTGCTCGACTACAGGAGAGGATAGTAAAGCTTAGATCTTAGATAGATATGGGAAGCGATAAATTACTTAATTGATTCCGTAAGGAGCTCGACAAGCTCGTCTTCAGTAGATGGTACTTTTGCTAAATTAAACGACTGACTACCGCCACCTTTTAACATATAAGCTTTATCTGTTAAGTGATCATGGTGATACCATTTGCCATCTAAGCACACGTCCGTATAGCATTTTTCACAAGGTTTAAGTTCCATTTAATATTCCTTTTAAAAAATTTATGCCTTTAAGCTTTGATAATACAAAACCTTAACTTGTTGCGACCTTGTTAACATAGCGTGAATAGATTGAGTGAGTTTTGATCTAGATCAATTTTATTTTTAACTTATAAATAATTTGAATGATTCAAAAATTATGACTAATAAATTTTAATTATTATTTAAGCTAATAATAAAATACTATTTTCTATTCGTAGTGTGAATGTGTTGAGGTGTAAAACATATCATATATGTATTTTAAATTTGCATATTTTAAATAAAAAAAAGCTCCTAACATTTAATCTCGTTAGGAGCTTTTGGGATTCAGTTGTACAAACTGGGTGGCGTTAGAAAATTAAATGCGCCACACCAACAATCACAGGTAAGGTAATAATGGTACGCAAAATGAAGATAATAAACAGCTCCCAAATCGAGACAGGGATCTTACTACCTAATAGCAATGCGCCCACTTCAGACATATAAATCAGCTGAGTCACAGACATAGCTGCAATCACAAAGCGAGTAAATTCACTATCAATTGATGCCGCAATAATAGCCGGGATAAACATATCTGCAAAACCAACCACCATAGTTTGCGATGCTTCCACAGCTTCAGGAATACCCAGCATTTTCAGGTAAGGCACAAAAGGTTGACCTAGCATCGCAAAGACAGAGGTATGCTCTGCAATCACAAGAGCAAGTGTGCCTAGGCCCATGACCACAGGCAATACACCAAACACCATATCGACAGCGTTTTTAATGCCTTCTAGTAGCACAGACTGAAGTGAACCCACATTGTGCGCTTTATTCATCGCAAGCTTCATGCCCCAAGAGAAACGCGTCTCGCCTTGTGGCAGCTCATCTTCATGGTCATCCGGTGTGGTGCCATCAATATAGACGTCTTTCTTATAACGCAGAGGTGGCAAACGCGGAATGATAATTGCTGCAACCAAGCCAGACAAACATACTGCGGCATAAAATGGAATGAATAGGTTTTCAAGGTTTACTTGTGCAATCACAACTAAGCTAAAAGTGATTGAAACCGCTGAGAATGTGGTGCCGACAATCGCAGCTTCGCGCGCAGTATAAAACTTTTCTTCATATTGTTTGCTAGTGAGCAAGATCCCAACCGAACCATCGCCTAACCAAGAGGCCATACAGTCAATTGCAGAGCGGCCTGGTAAGTTAAATAATGGACGCATGACTTTACTTAACAAGGTGCCAAATAGCTCAAGCAAACCAAAGTTTAATAATAGCGGCAGCAAAAGACCAGCAAATAAGAAGACGCACAATAGAGTTGGCAATAAGCTGGTTAATACCATGCCACCTGTATTTTCTTCCCAAAAGATCTCAGGGCCGATTTGAAAATTTGCCATATAGGCCAGCACACCACCGACAAGGCGTACAGCAAACCAAAGTGGGCTAGGTGTTAATAATGCATGCAAAAATTCATTGTTTTGCAACCAGTTTGGTTTAATAAACTTATAAATAAGGGTCGCAATGCTCATAAAAACGATAATCGCGCAGATAAGCGGCACAATAAAGTCACTTAATGCGGCTTGGAGTGTTTTGGCCAAAATCGCAACAGGAATAGTAAATGATTCTTGATAGCTAATTGGCGCCATAAATAGGAACAAACCAATTAGAGATGGGATCAAGAACATAAAAAAGGTTGATTTTGGATATTCAGATGTATGCTTTAAATTAGAGCCTGAATTTTCAGTGTTTTTTGTCATTTTCTCTTGCCTAAATAGAAGCTTTGTTGGCTTTTATGTAACTTAGCAGGTTTTTAGTTTGACTTGGTCTGCTATGTCATTGAAAAATAAATTGAATAAATATTCACGTTTAAGCAGTCAATATTCATAATGGCGCAAGGATACATAAAATTGGCACAAAGTGGAATAGTATTCATAAAAAAATATTAATTATTCAGTTCTGCTCTGAAGAGGTGCCTGTAAGAGATTGACGTATTTCATGTAAGAAATAAGCCTTTTTGGGTATGAAAATCACTGAATATTTTCTTATTTGAAAATTAATATTTCTTTAATATCAGTTGTTTATTTCATTTTTTGCAAAGAGAGTTTGATTTGTGATCACATCTTACAAGAATCTGACTTGCATGGCTTAGAAAAAAAGGTATTCTAAGCGCAACAAAGTAGTTCACCATGACTCAAGCGTTGAACTACCCGAGCAAGGACATTGTAGCTTATGGAAGAGTCGGCAGATTCAAGATAATCGCTGAACTGATTTTGATAAGTTTATAATGGATGAAACTTCTGCTTATTTAGCTTTTTGGTTAAATGAGTATGGAAAAACATATGGATATGTTGGTTCTAGCCAGGAAGTAGCTAGCAAAATGGATCTTGAGGACACCGCTAGGAAGGCGATGGTTGGATAGGCGGCAGGAACAGTCTTATCAAGGACGATACAAGGATAGCTTGTATTTGCTCGGATGCGAATAAAAAATTACCCCGATGTCAGAGATGGCATCGGGGTTTTTTGTTATCATAGCTTTTTTAATATTTTAGAGTGAAGACATTTATGACTGATACGTCAACCACAAACGAATTTGATTTGCCGGCTTTTATCAAACAAGCTGCAAGTGAAGACTCACTAGCGAGTGCATTAAATCTATTTAAAACAGCGCAACATGCTGAAATTTCTGAGGTCGCACAAAGCTTAAGTGGCCAGTTTGCGCTAGCTGAAGTGGAAGGTGAAAAGCGCATCTACCATGTGACTGAACAAGAAAACGAGCAAGGCGAGATGCAAGAGTTTGTTGAGCATGTAATGAATGAAGGTGATGAGACGATTCGTTTTGTGGCTTGGTTCTTTGATAGCTTTTTTGATATTAAAGCGAAAGAAACATACGCCATGGCAGGCAAAACTTATCGCCAACCAAAACGTAGCTAGTTTTTATAAGGATAGATTATTTAAGGATAGAAAATGAGCTTGAGCCTTTGGAGTTCTTTATTTGTCGTGTGTTTATTGGGCGCCATGTCACCGGGCCCAAGTTTAGCTATGGTGGTCAAACATAGTTTAGCCGGCGGACGCATGCAAGGTTTGTGCGCCGCTTGGGCGCATGCGTTTGGCATTGGCTTATATGCACTCGCAACAATTTTGGGTTTGTCTGTGTTGATTGCCCAATACCCAAGCCTTTATGATGTGGTCAGCCTTGCTGGGGCGGCTTATTTGATTTGGCTTGGCTGGGGCGCTATCTCAAGTAAAGGCGGGATTGCTGCAAAACTCAAAGCGGGTCAGAAAATGAGTATCGCACAAGCGGCGAGAGAGGGCTTTTTAGTTTCAATTTTAAGCCCTAAAATCATGATTTTCTTTACTGCTTTGTTTAGTCAGTTTGTCGCGCTAAGCCATGATATAACTGCGCGTAGCCTGTTGGTGGTGACGCCTTTTGTCACCGATGCGCTTTGGTATACACTTGTGTGTGTGTTGATTTCGCAAGCCAGATGGTTAGATATGCTCAGAAGTAAAGCTGTGATCATTGATAAGATTTCAGGCGTTATTTTGATTTTATTAGCACTGCGAGTGGTGTCATTGCATATTTAGCTAAACCCCACCCAACCTCCCCTTGAAAAGGGGAGGAGTAGTCTGAGTTTGTATTAAATTTTGTGGAATAAATACCAGCCAAGCATCTTCAGCTTACTTCGAATATTTATATAAAACATCCCTTGGGATATGACAATAATCATCTGGGCAACGGGTGAGGCGATCTTGATGCTCCGCATCACTGGCAACAAAATTAGTGAGTGGTAAGACTTCTACTTGAATCTTTCTCGCTTGTCTTTGCTGCGCTTGGGCAAGGTTATCTTCTTGTGTCTGTTTTAGCTCAATAAAGGCTTTAGCGAATTCTAAATCTTCTGTTTCTAGGCTATAAATCCCAGTGCGATACTTTAAACCCTCATCAATGCCTTGTTGATTGACACTGAACGGGTCAATGATCTCCCAGAAATATTCGAATAATTGCGCAAGTGGCAAGGTGACAGGATCAAAGTTTGTAAGTACACACTCTGCGTAACCATCATACGGCTCAGTCGTGGTTTGGCTGGTGCCATTGGCACGACCGGCTGTGGTTTGAACAACCCCTGGCAATTGTTTGATATATTCTTGGACGCCCCAAAGGCAACCGCCGGCAAGGTATATTTGCTGCATACTCTTCTCTTTTGTAAACTAAACTCATATATTTAGGTTTACTTTAAGTGTCTTTGCAGCTTGATGCAAGTATTTGATGTCAGCTTTTAATCCAAGTAGAAGTAGATGTAGAGTAAAAATAAAGACGGCGGGAAACCGCGCTGTGGATCGTTAGGTAATAGCAAATAAAAAATCCCCGCTGAACTGGCATGTTTCCATTCACCAATGCAGCAGGGATTCGATTAGTTTTATCTTGAAGTCCAAGATTTGGTTGGACGCCTTCTACAACCTTGCTTTATTTGTTAGTTATACGCACGCGCATAACGGCCACTTGATTGCACTTGATAGGCTTTTGAAGCAAACGGAATAAAGGCAGACTGGCCTTTCTTAAAGCTAAGGGTTGCGCCAGATTCATGCGTCAGCGTCACATCAGCGTCGATCGCAAAGATGATTTCTGCGCTTTCACATTCAATGTTTGCATCACCAGTGTAAACACTAAAGTTAAAATCAGGCACAGGAATCGCATAATGCTGCGCATTGCTCTCTACTTGTGGCGCAAGCAATAAGGTTTCACTCGGTTTTGGACGACAAATCGTATTTTTAACCAGCTCAGGCACATCCATATATTTTGGTGTAAGGCCAGCGCGCAACACGTTATCAGAGTTTGCCATGATCTCAAGGCCAGTGCCTTTGATATAGGCATGTGGTGTGCAGGCATCAAGATACATAGCTTCACCCGGTTTAAGGGTGAGCACATGCAGCATGAGCGGCGTAAACAGACCAACATCATTTGGATATTGCTCATTTAGGCTTAATAATAATGCACCAAGTTCAGTGTCTTGATTCGCTTTGGCATAGTCTAGAAGGTAAGTTAGTGCTTGCTCTTTAGTCTCATCATCTAGGCTGAGCATTTGAGTGAAAAACTCAGTGAGGCCATCTTGATTTTGATTTGCCTTTAATGCTGCCACGCGCTCGGCAAGCACAGGTGCATTAACTGCTTCAAATAAAGCAATAATATCTGCATATTCGCGAAAACCGTTCATAGCTTGATAGTGAGTAATCGCAAACACAAGCTCAGGCTTATGGTTATCATCACGATAATTACGATTTGGTGCTTTTAAATCTATGCCAGCTTGGTTTTCTTTAGCGAAACCTTCGACAGCGGCGGCTTTACTTGGGTGGACTTGTACCGATAAGGCATTGTTTGCTGCAAGGACTTTGAAAAGATACGGCAAGCTTTTGAAATTTTGGTAGGTATTTGGATTTAAAATAGCTTCTGGGGCTGTTTTGATCCACTCATCCAAGCGAATGTTTTCACCATTAAGATTTAAAATCGAGCAGCCATTTGGGTGTGCGCCCATCCAGATTTCAGCTTGCGGCTCTTGGCTTGGGTTTGGCATATCAAATAGATTTTGAATAGCGTCAACGCTGCCCCAAGCATAGTTTTGAATTGGATTTTCCATGAGCGCAAAAGCGGGTAGAGTTTTCATCTGATACCTTCATTGAGTTTAACGTTATTATTGGATAAAAAGATTCAAAATAAAGCTTAGATAAATTTTATCATATAAAAGAAATCCGCAAAATCATCCGATCTTTTTCAAGCGATGTGTCTCAAACTAAAATAAGCGCCTAACCTGAGCGTCATTAGGCGCTTAACCTAGGTCACGACCAAAAATGGGGGAAGTCGTGATGATGTTTGAATATTCGTTCGCGTTTTGGTGCTTACGCTGCAGCGATTTGTTTCGCTTGGCGCGCTTTTTTAATGCTGACACATACAAGCGCCGTGACAACCGTTCCAACTGCCATGCAAAGCAGAGCAAGTAAAGGCTTATTCATTGCGCCAAGTAGCGCGACCACTGGGCCACCGTGTGCAACCGTATTGGTAATACCAAATGAGAATGCCATCACAGCGCCGACCATGCTACCAATTACGTTAGCAGGAATCACTGAAATAGGGTCTTGTGCGGCAAATGGAATCGCACCTTCTGAGATCCCAACCAGACCCATGGCGCCAGCGGCTTTGCCAGCTTCGATTTCATTCGCTTCAAAGACGCCAAATTTACGTCCAATAACAGTGGCAAGGGCCATACCAAGTGGCGCAATTGGAATCGCGACAGCCATCGCGCCCATAAATTGGGTTTGACCGCTGGCAATCATGCCAACTGAGAAAAGGAATGCGACTTTGTTAAATGGCCCGCCCATATCAAAGCCTGCCATACCGCCAAGCACAATACCGAGCAGCACCACGTTACCTGTGCTCATTTCAGTCAGCATTGCTTCTAAGCCTTGCATTAGGCCAGCAATTGGCGCACCGATAATGTAGATGAAAATACCGGCAATAAACACTGTGCCTAGAATCGGTGCAATCATAATTGGCACTAATGGGGCGAGCATTTTGTGATAATCACGGGTGGCAATAAAGCGCACAAAATAACCAACTAACAGGCCTGCGATGATTGCGCCGATAAAGCCAGTACCTGCCTCTGCGCCATAAAAAGAGCCATCATTGGCAATCCAGCCACCGATAAAGCCGGGCACAAGGGCTGGGCGATCCGCAATGGCATAGGCGATATAGCCAGCTAAGATAGGGATCATCAACTTAAACGCAATCGCGCCGACATTGAGCACATTTTCCCAGAAGCTGCCGGCAGGAATTTGCATCCCGTTTGGTGTTGGTTCACCACCAATGGCAAGGGCTAAGGCGATCATCAAACCGCCGGTGACCACGAATGGGATCATATGCGAGACGCCATTCATCAAATAGCGATAAAGGTTAGATTTTGCTGACGTTGGGGCTTGTTGTGGAGCCTTATCATCTTCAGAGGCTGTGTATGGCGCAGCATTTAGCGCTTTTTGGATCACGCCTTTGCCATCACTAATTGGTGCTTTGACGCCAGTTTGGATCAAACGTTTGCCAGCAAAACGCGCCATATCCACTTGCTTATCACAACTAACGATAATCGCCTCAGCTTTGGCAATCTCTTCCGCCGTCGGCGCGTTTTTCACTCCAATCGAGCCATTGGTTTCAACTTTGATTGCATACCCAAGTTCGGCAGCTGCTTTTTCGAGTGACTCGGCCGCAAGGTAGGTGTGTGCAATCCCTGCGGGGCAACCTGTGACGCCAATTAAAAAGCCGTTTTCTGTAGAAGTGTTTTGCGCAGTTTGTTTCTCTGCCAATAAAAGGTTGAGGGCTTCTTCTTGGGTTTTAGCTTGCATAAAGTTTTCGATAAAGCCATCTTCAATCAGTTTAGATGAAAGCTGGGCAAGTACTTCGATATGATGATTGGCACCACCGTCAGGCGAGGCAATCATAAAGAATAATTTAGAAGGTTCACCGTCTTCTGCGCCATAATCAATCCCTTGGCGGTGAATACCAATCGCTACGGCTGGGGTTTTGACAGCGGCGCTTTTGGCATGTGGAATGGCGACACCATCTTCAAAGCCGGTGTTACCAATTTCTTCACGTGCGTAGATATCTTGAATAAAAGCTTCTTTATCCGATAGTTTGCCTTGTGCGTCTAAAATAGCCGCCATTTGTGCAAACACTTCATCTTTATTTTGCGCTTTTAAATCAAGACAAATGAGATCTTTATTAATGAGCTCTTTTATCATTTTATGTTCCTTTGCTTTGGATTGGAGGCAGAACAATGGCTGCCAAAATAAGAATCAGCTTTATTTTTCTAAAACCTATCTGATCCCGATAAGCTAAGTATTGTGAGTTTGAGGCAAAATAAATAGTGTGAATCTGTGGCATTTACTGGATTATTGTACCCTCAAGATGAAAGTGTGATCAGTGTCATATTTATTATTAAGTTGCTTGTTTTTCATTTAATGTCTTATTTATCAGGCAATTATATTGGTTTTTGAGTGGTTTTGTCTTGACGCCTTCAGATCACGGCTTGCTTCTAGTGGTTTTATTTATAGAATCAACTGGAAAATTATCTTGTATTAGGAAGACATCATTATGCCATTAAAGAAAAACCAAGTTTTTGTCGATATTTTTGATGGTGTGCTGTCTGATGACTCAGACTTTAATCGAGTCTGGTTTGCGCAAGATAAACACACGCCGCCTGCATGCTGCTATCAAGTCAATTTTCCGCGTTTAGAACTCGTCTTACATGGCACTTATTTATGCCAATTAGAAGATCCTGAAACAGGCGTACAAGATGTTGAAATCTTGCCTGGGGATATTTTATATATTCCGCCAAATGCTTGGAATAAACCAGATTGGAACACAGATTGCGCCGTGCTCAGCGTTCTGTTTGGTAAACGTCAGTTAGGCTTTAGTTTGGTTGAAAAACGCAAAACTGAGCAAAGCTTTTTTGATGTTCAAAAGCATAGTATTCAAAGCCGCACTGGGCATGCGATTGAGCATATTTTGGCCGCGCTGAACACCATAGCAACGGAAAAATCGATTCAACCCACTGGCGGTTATTTGCTCAAAGCCTTGACCAGTTATTGCCAAGTGATGTTGTTAGAAGCAAACCAACATGTGCATAGCCGTAGCGAAAACTTATACCAAGGGATCTGCATTTATGTTCAAGAAAACTTCCACCGTGATATTAATCGCGCGAGTATCGCAGAGCGTTTTAATTTAAGTCCAAACCATCTGTCGCGCTTGTTTCGCCAACAAGGGCATATGAAGTTTGCAGATTATTTGACTTGGGTACGTCTTGAGCGCGCCAAATTTATGCTAACAAGGTATGAGTTTAGGTTGCAGGATGTGGCGCAGCGATGCGGGTTTAAAGATGTGAATTACTTTTATCGCGTATTTAAGCAAAAAACGGCGCTAACGCCGAGTGAATACCGCCAGCGCTATACACTTATGCGACGATAGGCTGCATTTAAGGTTGATTTTAGATAATTTAATTTGCTTTTATTTGATCGCTATAAAGCGGCGTTTTTTGCACTTTCATAAAGCTATTGATAATCGCTTGGAGCTCATGGCTGGTGTAATGTTGGCAAATAAATTCACCATTTTTATGATTGAGCATACTGAGCGAGAGCGCGCGAAAAGCACCTAAATGCGCATATTCTGCAGACGGCGGAAGTAACATTGCAATGATATGTGTCACTGGCCCAAAGGTGCCGCCCCAATCAATTTTCTCATCTAAAGCAAGGCACACAATGCTTGGCTGCAGGATCTCACTTGAGATCACGTGCGGCAAGGCAATGCCTGATTTCATTGTGGTTGGCGAAATTAGTTCGCGGTTGCGCAGTTGCTCTAACAGGCGAGTAGGATTGGTTGCACCCGGTGCACTGGCAATTTGACCGAGTAAAAATTCTTTGATTGCATATTGGCGCTGACTTAAGGTCGCATTGGGCTCCATTTTAGTCAGCATCTTACGAAACTCTTGGAGTTGTGCTTGTGGCTGAATAAAAGACCATTCAAATTGGTTAGATAATTGGCCCATGATGGCATCAACTTCAAGCTTATGAATCGCGGAAACGATCGGCGCGACAAGTTGCGTATATTTGGCGAGAAACTTACATAAGTTTTGAATGTTTTTTTCTGATTCTTGAGTAAAAATAATTAGTTGGCATAGTTCGTAAGGTTGAAAAGCAAGGCTCATAATATTTAAGTATTGCTTCACATCAACTTGCTGTTGCGACTGCATTTGGAGCAGCTCAACTTCACCTTTAAATTGACTGACCTGATGGTAAATTGACTGGATCAACCATGCTGGCATACCGTCTTTTCCTAGATAAAAGGTAATGCGCGTTGGTTTATTCATCGTTACACCCATAATTAAAACGAGTAAGGTTAGCCTTGTTATAAAATAATGGGCATTTACTCAAAATTTCTAATCAAACATTATATTTGATAGGGGGGGAAAGATTAAGCCAAGATAGAGTATAAAAGATGTTCAAGTTCACACTTCTGAATATATAATTTGTTACATTCAGAAGCTGAACTATATTTAAAGATCTATGTTAAAAAGCTATCACTTATATAGTGTTGGCTTATTTGATGGCACATTTAGCATGCAGCAGTTGTAAAAAGCCTTTCGCATCGACTAACACTGGCTCGATAGGAGTACGCAAACAGTGTTTTGCCATTTCAAAACGTTGTCCGTTTTCGATTTCAATATCTGACGCTATCAATGCGAGATCAGCTTGCATGATTTCTTGCATTTTTAGCTCATTTTCAAGCCCCATTGCCCCTTGGGTTTCAATCCGGATATTAAACCCCAACTCATCTGCTGCGCGAGTAAGCTCATCCGCTGCCATATAGGTATGGGCAATGCCGGTCGGGCAAGCGGTCACGGCAACAATTTTAAATGCCTTATTTTGCTTCATGACACTTTTCCTTTATAGCGCTTTTTCCGTCAGCACGTATTTTTCAATCGCCACGCCAACGCCACTCTCTTGATTACTTGTTGTGATCACATCGGCCACTGATTTGACCTCATCGACTGCGTTTTCCATTGCCACACCAAGCCCTGCATGTTCAATCATTTGCTTGTCATTGCCTTGATCACCAAGCGCCATAACTTGGCTTGCGCTGAGCTCAAGGTGAGAAAGAAGAGCTTCAATGCCTGCCCATTTTGAAATATTTTGCGGCATAAATTCAAGGAAAAAGTCTGCGGTGCGCACCATGTTAATTTGGCTAACGAGTTGAGCATCAATATTTGGGATATTGGTATCAAGCGCAGCTTTATCCGCCACAATCATGGCCTTTAAGAACTTGCTATCTGCTGACATATCTTCTAGATCAATTACTTGCACATCAATACCATTGATATCACATTCATGTTGGGTCCAAGGGTTCATGTTTGGCGTGATAAGTCCGAGCTCTGTTGAAAATGCATGAAATTCAAGTCCTAGACGTTTAGCTTCTGCGGCAATCTGCTTAACAGTAGAGTAGTCGAGAACTTCTTGATGCAAAACTTTCGCGCTAAGCGCCTCTTGCACCAAAGCGCCGTTATAGCTGATCACATAATCTTCTTTTGTATTTAAACCTAGCTCATTTAGCGCAGCTTGCATGCCTGTGATTGGGCGACCAGAGGCGAGCACGACGTTCACGCCTTGGGCTTTGGCTTCTTGGATCGCTTGTTTATTTTTATCTGTGATCTGGCCGCTTGGATCTAAAAGTGTGCCATCCATATCAATTGCGATTAGTTTGTACATAGGGTTTCCTTTATTGGATTATTATTTTAGTTATCGAAATTTATCTCGTTAGTATACATATAATTTATCTATCTTTAATCCGATAACCTTAAATTTTATACATTTTGCCTGATTTTCAGGTACAATTTTTTCAAGTGACTCAAAATGAATTATCGATAATAAAAAGGATCTGAAATGGCTGGACTTAGTTTGTTAACCCTGCTGGATGATATAACTGCTGTATTGGATGACGTTGCAGTGATGTCAAAAGTTGCGGCAAAAAAAACCGCAGGTGTGTTGGGCGACGATTTGGCGTTAAATGCGCAACAAGTGGCAGGCGTAAAAGCCGATCGGGAAATTCCTGTAGTGTGGGGAGTGGCTAAAGGCTCGTTTAAGAACAAACTTATTTTAGTGCCGGCGGCTTTGATCATCAGTGCCATTGCGCCTTGGCTGATCATCCCAGTACTGATTATTGGTGGCCTGTATTTATGTTTTGAAGGGGCAGAAAAGGTGCTCGCCAACTACTTGCCGCACGGGCATGCAGAAGAGGCTAGCGATGAGACTCAAGATCTTAAAACACAAGCAGATATTGATGCCTTTGAGAAAAAGAAAATTCAAGGCGCGGTGCGTACAGACTTTATTTTATCACTTGAAATCATAGTGATAGCACTAGGCATCGTACAAGGACACCCACAACTGACGCAAATTGCAGTGGTTAGCTTCATCGCTGTGATCATGACGATTGGCGTTTATGGTCTGGTTGCTGGGATAGTGAAGATTGATGACTTAGGTTTTTATCTGCAAAAGAAAGGCCAAGGAAAGGGCGTACTTGGCAGCATAGGTAATATGCTTGTCTCACTAGCGCCAAAACTAATGAAGCTATTAACTATTGTGGGCACTGCGGCAATGTTTTTAGTCGGCGGTGGCATTTTAGAGCATAATATTGAAGCTGTGCATCACTTTAGCGCCTCTCTTTCACAGCCAATGCTTGATATTCCTGTGCTTGGCGCAATTATCCCAACCCTGATCACTGGCGTGATTGGCTTTGTCGCCGGCAGCATTTTGGCCTTTGCGATTGGCTTTGCAATGAAACTAAAAGGCAATTCGGCGCATTAATCACGCAGCGTTCTAGTTGTAATCAAATAGGCGCGATGAGAGTTTTTCTTGTCGCGTTTTTTTATATCTTTTTATGTCTAATGCTGCTTTCTTAGGGCAAGTGGGGAGAGTTTAAACCAGCGAATGCAAGCCCGCGTCAATGCGCTTTGATCGCTATAACCAAGTAAGTGGCTAATTTGGCCGATACTAAGCTGAGTTTGCTTTAAATAATGCCATGCTTGTTCCTGCCTGGCAGTATCTTTGAGCGCCTCAAAGCTAGTGCCGAGTTTTTGCAAGCGGCGCTGCAAGCTTCGTGGGTGTAAATAAAGCCGTTGGGCAACTTGTTCTAGGCTTGGAATCCCTTGCGTCAGTTCATTTCTTAAGATTTTTAGCACTTGATCTTGAATCGATTCATGTTGATCTTGAGTGAGGCTATCTAAATATTGGCTGATTAATTGGCAAGTTAGGGGATCAGCATGCTCGATTGGGGTATTGAATATCTGATTGCTGATTTCAATCCCTGCAATTTCACGGTTAAAGCGCACAGGGCAGTGGAATCTTTGTTGATAAGCTTTATCGGCGCCAAGTTGATGATGACGAAACTGAGCATGCAGTGGCGGCGTTTTATCAACTTGTAGGCTATAGATAATTTCTAAAATATTGCCCAGAGCGAGCTCTTCGAGTTGTGCGTGTGGAAAGGTGATGTCTGTGATTTGATAAAAAATCCATGTCGATTGCTGACCTTTGAGCATCTGAATATGGATGCTGGGGGTAAATTGCATTAAATAATGAGTAATGGATTTCAATGCGAGCTCAATCGAAGGGCTATTTTTAGCAACCACAGCAATTGGGCCTAAAAAATCTATCCCTTGATAGCGAGATAAACGTAGCCCAAAATCAGGGCAATCGAGTTGAAAGGCTGTATTTTCTATTAAATAAGCTGCATTTTGAAATGAAAGTTTACCACCAAGCTGCTGTTTATTATCTAAATTTAAATGTGAATGGGGAAATAAATGCTGTGCGTTTGCATGAATAGATAATTGATCTTTGACCAAATTTTGGTAGCTATGTAATAAACTACTGCTAATAAAATTCTGCATAATGGTCTTTCAAAGTGTGAGGAATATTGGAAATTATATATAAAAAAATTACATGTGTCGCTTCAGGATAAAAAATTGTCGTATCAAAGCAAGCCTTTATTTTTGAGAAGTCGTAATCTTTGGTTTCAATTTATCAAATAAGAAAAATGTGATTTCAAATTCAATTCATATAAGTGTGATTGAAGCATTTATATTAAGGTCACATGTAAGGAGCTTTTCATGACACAATCACTACAAAATGTAACAGTTTTAGGCTCAGGGGTACTGGGTGGACAAATCGCTTGGCACAGTGCTTTTAAAGGTAAAAACGTGATTGTCTGTGATATTTCAGAGCAAGCGCTTGAGTCATGCCGCAATGCACATGAAACTTACGCTCAAATCTATCTTGCTGAAGTGGAAGGGGCGACAGAAGCAAACCTTGCGCAAACCCGTGAACGTATTTTATTTACCACAGACGTGAAGGTCGCTTATCAAAACTGTGATCTTGTGGTCGAAGCTGTGCCTGAAATTCCAGATATCAAGCATGCCGCTTACCAAGCAATGGCTGATAATTTGCCCGAGCACGCGATTATTACGACCAATAGTTCAACTTTCTTACCACGTGATTTTGCGCGTGAAACGGGTCGTCCGGATCGCTTCTGCGCACTTCACTTTGCAAACCTTGTGTGGAAACTAAACTTAACTGAAATCATGGCGCATGTTGGCACAAGTGATGAAACGCTACGCGCAGTGACCACATTTGCCATCGAAATCGGCATGGTGCCAGTGCCGGTTCAAGAAGAACAAAACGGTTATATTTTAAATACTTGGCTTGTGAACTTAGTCAACTCCGCGCAAACTCTGATCACCCGTGGTGTGTCGACTCCAGAAGATATTGATCGCACATATATCATTGCTAATGAGGGCTCAAAAGTAGGTCCTTGTGGTTTGATGGATATCGTTGGGATGAAAACTTACTATCACATCTTGAGCTATTGGGCGAATGAGAATAACGATCTCACCATGTATCGTAATGCACAATATCTAAAAGAGAATTTTATTGATAAAGGTATTTTAGGCCTGCAAACCAATCAAGGTTATTATTCTTACCCAAATCCTGCTTATTTAGAAAAGGGCTTTACTGATATTCCATCTCTGGATCAAGTTGAAGATATTGTGCGCCGTGCAAAATTGACGCCAAAAGATGAAATTTAAATAAAAGAACAATCATACAATGTAATGATGTAATTCATTTGTATGAAATTAGTAAAATAAAGAGGTGAGGTGTTTATTTATCCTTACCTCTTTTTTATTGTTTGTTATATATCAAATGTAATTTATTAACCTGTATTTAACATCCAAGCCTGATATTGTCTGACTAATATTAAATCTGGCGTTTTTTTACCACTTTTTACTGACTCATTTTGCGATCTGAATTATACTTACGAAAATTTTTGCATACTTCTTAAACAATTTGAGAGCCATATGAAAAAGACTATCCTTTGCGTCACCCTCGGTGCACTATTTTCAAATTTTGCGATGGCAGAAACTGAAACAACTGCAGCGCCTGCAGCAGACAGCTCAACCGCTCCAGCAGCAGCGCCAGCTAAAAAAGAACCAGTGTTAGATAAAAACGGCAAAGAAGTTCAGGACATGTCTGATCCACTTGCTGTCTTTACTCAAGCGGGTTTGGGTTTTACTAATAAAGGTGTGAACCTTAAAATTGGTCAAACTTATGACACAGGTAATCCTGAAACTGCGGGCATGAACATCATTGAACTTAAAGGTATTTTAGGTGAAGCGGTCGGCTGGGATAGCAATAGCGCACGTGATAACTCAATAGATTCATTCCGCTGGCGTAACTTTAGCGTGCTGTTGCCAAAAGGCCGCGCGACTCAGTTTGATTTAAGCTATTCTGTGGAGCAATCTCTTGTTGCAGACCAAACTTTAAATGCTTCTTATAGCTATATTCAAGCCTTGCCAAAATTATGGCGTATCAACCTTTACCCACTAGCAGGTGTTGGTGCGGCAATCGGTAAAGATGCAATTGATGACATTAAAGATGTTGATCAAAAAACAGGTGTTATGCAATGTTATGCATCACACGGCTCTGCAAGTTCTTGCGATGTTGATAATGGTTATTCAATGATGGGTGTATACGGTCTTGTCGGTATGTACTCTAAGTTCACCATCACAGACAAAATGTGGTTAAACTATAACCCATTCTGGTTATCAACAATTGCAGGTTCTGACGTTTACGAAGATAATGCATACGGCCTAGGTGAAAGCCATATCTTGACTCACGAATTTGCAGCAAGCTACCAGTTTACTCCTCGTTTCAACATGCGTTATTTTGCAAACTGGGATGAGAACACAGACTTTATGGATGGCGATCACCGCATCGAGTTTAACTATCAGTTTTAGTCAGAGCGCTCAGTTCTAATTAGAGCGCCTCGTTCCTATCACTCATAGTTAAACCAAGCTAAATAAAGTCAAACAAAGTTAAATAAAGCCAGCAGAGCAATCCGCTGGCTTTTTTATTAATCACATTCTGCGTAATTGGTTTCTAAGCATTGTTGCGCCATAGCTTTGGCTTTATACATGAGTTCACGATGCAACTCATTATGCATAATGCTTGCCCCTTCTTTTGCAGGGTGTGCGCCGTTATAGGTTGCTAAATCAAACCACATCAAAGATTTTTTATGTGATGCATCCACCCCTTCACCAATTGCATGCATGACCGCAAGGTTTAGTTGTGCATCCGCATAGCCTTGTTTGGCTGCTTGTTTATACCAGTGCGCAGCTTGCTCTTTATCTGATTCAACACCATCGCCGTGATAATAAATTGAAGCAAGATTATATTGGGCGCCAGCAAGACCTTGCTCTGCGGCTTTTTGATACCAAGCAACAGCTTTCGTCTTGTCTTGCTCGACACCTTCACCGCGCATGTATTTAACTGCTAAATCATATTGCGCTTTGACATCACCTTGATGGGCGGCAGCAATAAGATCCGTATGCTCAGGTGCGTGCAAAAGGTTGGCGTTTGCGACAGTGGCATGTAAGCCAAGCGCAAAGAGAAGTGCGACTAAGCTAGATTGAATACGCATGAGATGATCCCTCCTATGAACACTTATACCGATGATCAAGTCAATGAAACATAAGTGCTTAAAAACTATCCATAAGTATAAAATAACACAATTACCCCTTATTGGGTAAGGTTAATCTCATATAAAAAGTAAGGAAATCTTTCTGGATAACAAAAAAACCACCGCTAGGGTGACTCTTTTAAGCTGTTAAATTAATACCGGAACATAGCTTTTTTGTTATTTTCCCTTTCTTGTTGCTGGATCATCAATTGCTTTTCATGGGCTTTAAAAAATGGGCGGTACAAGGCCCAAGAGACAAAGATAGCAAACAAGCAGGCGAGCATATTATTCAAGCTGCCATTAGCCGCGAGTGAGGCTCCAATCGGTGCAGGCATGGACCAAGGCAGCATAGTGACAAAAACATCCAATACGCCAAATTGCATTAAATGCCAAGTGATCACTGCATTGAGCATAGGAACGCAAATAAAAGGCAATAAAAACAATGGGTTCATAATAATAGGAAAGCCAAAAATGATCGGCTCGTTAATATTAAAAATAGAGGGGATAAGACTCACTTTGCCAATGGATTGAAGCTGCTTGTTTTTGCTTCTTAGCGCCATAAAGGCAAGCGGCAAGGTTGAACCCACCCCACCAATTAATAAGAAATAATCCCAAAATCCTTGGACAAAAAAGTGGCTTGGCTCGATCCCAGCGGCGATTGCTTCTTGATTGGCAATGAGGCCGGCAAACCAAAATGGATTCATGATCCCTGTGACCACCACTGCGCCATGAATACCGGTAAACCATAAGAGTTGGCATAAAAATACGGCTAACAAAATAGCGGTTAATGTATCGGTTGCCATGATCAAGGGTTGAAATAAAGAGGTGATTAGATCGGGCAAGTAATAGCCAGTGGTTTGCTTTAATACGGTATTAAAAACGCTAAGCGAAATCACAATAAATAAAAGCGGCGACATTAAATCAAAACTTCGACGCGTCAGTAGTGGGACTTCGTCAGGAAGTTGAAAGACCCACTTTTTTTGATAGAAAAAACGGATCACCTCCACACTATAAATGGCGGCAATTAAAGCAGTAAATAAGCCATTGCCTCCTAGGTAGTTATTACTCCCACCGAGAAAGTTTCCATTTTGAGGCATATTCATCACGCCTGTAAGCATCAAAAATGACAAAGAGCCAGTTAAGCCAGATAGGCGCTCTGGGATTTGATACTGCTTGGCAAGGCTGGCGCTCACACCAAAGGCTAAAAATAGGGCAACCAAGCCAAAGGTATGGCGTAGTATGTATTGAAAGCTGCCGTGATTGAGACGCAAAAACTCCGCAATATTTGGATAGTTCGCCAGATCAAACGGCGGATAGAGTAAAGGAATAAACAGGCTGCCGATAACGACAAAGGGCATGGTCATTTGAAACCCCTCACGAATCGCAATTAAATGTTTATTTGATGACAGTATCTGAGCTAAGGGAAAAATCGTACGTTCGATAAATCGGGAAACAAGTTGTCCATTTAATTGCTGCATGGGATCCAATATATTTAGAAAAGTTAACTGGATCTCATTTTGCCAGATATTTGATCAAAAACAGGTGATCTGTCTCACGTTTTAGTTTCCATTCTACGGAAACCGGTTTCCAAAACGTTTCCTTATGGTACATTAAACTTATTCGAGTAGAGATAGAAATGCTATCAGGATTTGAATAATATAATAAATTCAATAAGTTATACTTAATTGAAAATCATAATAAAGTGCTTAGTAAGTAAAAGTCTCATGAAACAGTCATTTACTTAACTTGCATGAGTTTCTTAGGATTTGCGATACCTTTCACATAAAGTTTCCAGCAAATCATGTAGAAACATAAACCGAATTAAAAATAACAAGGAACGAGGTTCTCATGAAAAAGATTATGTTATGTTGCTCTGCAGGTATGTCTACAAGCATGCTAGTGAAGAAAATGATTGAAGAAGCAGACAAGCGTGGTCTAGAAGTTGAAATTAAGGCGTATGGCGCGGCTGAGTTCGATCAACAAGCTCCTAACTATCAATGTGTGCTACTTGGTCCTCAAATCAAGTATATGCAAGCAGATCTTCAAAAGAAAGCCGATGCTTACGGCATCAAAGTTGAACCTATCAACATGATGGATTATGGCATGCAAAAAGGTGATAAAGTGCTGGATCACGCACTGTCACTGATTGGCTAATTATATTCCCCATGTGAGTATATAGCTTTTAAAATTCAGGCTTACTTTTGTTCTCTCCCCCTATTGATTAGGTTTCAAAGGTAAGCCAACTCCCTACAATTTATATTTTTAAATATGAGTTTCTTATTTTAGAAAATACTAAAAAGAAGCTTGCGGGCATTTATGTCTGAAATTTATACGCCGAATAAAAATAAAAAAGGCTTTTTATTTAAAAATATACCAATAAAAAGGTGACATCATGAGTGCACTAAATAATTTTATTGAAACAAAAATAACGCCAATTGCTGGTCGAATTGGTAACCAAAAATATGTAACCTCTGTTCGTGATGGCTTTATTGCAGCATTGCCATTTATGATCGTCGGTTCTTTCATGCTTGTATTTATCTTTCCTCCATTTTCACCGGACACCTCTTGGGGATTTGCACAAGCTTGGCTAGCGTTTTCAGAAGAACACCGTGAAGCCTTAATGCTCCCATTTAATATGAGCATGGGGATAATGACCGTTTTCATATCGGTCGGGGTGGCGGCAAGCCTTGCGCGTCATCATGATTTAGACCCAATCGCCACTGGCTTGCTTGCTTTAATGTCATTTTTGATGGTCGCAGCGCCAATTGAAGATGGTAAGATAGTGATGACTTACTTAGGTGGCCCGGGCATCTTCACGGCTTTGATTACTGCTGTGTATGCAACCGAAGTTTATGCCTTCTTAAAACGTAAAAATGTCACCATTAAGCTACCACCAGAAGTGCCAACAGGGGTTGCACGTTCATTTGAAATCTTAATTCCTGTATTAGTGATTATCTTTACGCTACACCCATTAAATATCTTCATTGAATCTCAAACTGGAATGATTATTCCTGCTGCGATTATGTCTTTGTTAGAGCCACTTGTTTCGGCATCGGACTCATTACCAGCGATTTTACTTGCGGTACTAGCCTGTCAAATCCTATGGTTTGCGGGTATTCACGGCGCCTTGATTGTCACAGGTATCATGAACCCATTTTGGCTATCTAACCTAGCGGTTAACCAAGCAGCGCTGGCAGCAGGTACTGAGCCACCAATCATTTTCTTACAAGGTTTCTGGGATCACTACCTACTAATCGGCGGTGTGGGCACAACTCTACCATTGGCATTCTTATTGCTTCGTAGCCGCGCAGTACACTTAAAAACAGTGGGTAAATTAAGCGCCGTGCCTTCACTATTTAACATCAATGAGCCATTATTGTTTGGTACGCCAATCATTATGAATCCAACTATGTTTATCCCATTTGTATGTATTCCAATGGTAAACGCAGTGATTGCTTACTTCGCTCTGAAATTTGATTTAGTTGCACGTGTGGTGTCTGTGACGCCATGGACAACACCGGGTCCTATCGGCGCCTCTTGGGCTGCTAACTGGGCTGTGAGTCCGGCTATCTTAAGTATCCTTTGCATGGTGATTGCGGCAGTGATGTACTATCCATTCATCAAAGCATACGAGAAACAACTACTTAAAGAAGAAGCTGCGAATCAAGAAGCTGAACAAGAAACTCAAACAGCAACAGCTTAATCGAGCAAATATAAAATTAAATCTAAGGGTAGGTCACGACTTACCCTTGCAAAAAAATTAAAATAATAAGGAACAAATGATGGATTTAGAAGAACAAGTAATGGGCATTATCATTAACGCTGGTCAATCAAAAAGCCTAGCATTTGAAGCTCTGTATGCTGCGAAAGCAGGGGATTTTGAGAAAGCGCAAGCGCTCATGGCAGAGTCTCAAGAGTTCGCAAATCAAGCGCATTTAGTTCAAACTAAGCTGATTGAAGAAGATGAAGGCGAAGGCAAAACTAAAATGACATTAATTATGGTTCACGCACAAGATCATTTAATGACAAGCATGCTCGCTAAAGAAATGATGAATGAATTAATTGATTTGCACAAAAAAATTGCTGAGAAGTAATTCATATTTTGTATCTATTTAAAAACTAATAGCATATAAATAAAGAGGCGAGCGGGTGAACATCTAATTTTTACCTTTTGCCTCTTTTCATTTTTGATTATTTTCGTCATAATAAGTGAATTGTAATACAATATAAAAAGTTAAATTTAAGCTGTAAAATTTAGAGGGTGTTATGGCAACTATTACTGATGTATCTTTGCTTGCCAATGTATCTAAGGCAACCGTTTCCCGTGTTTTAAGCGGCAGTCGCGGCGTACGTGAAGAAAGTCGTTTAGCGGTTCTTGAAGCGGCTAAAGCGTTGAATTATGTGCCGAATGTCAATGCGCAAAGCCTAGCTACGCAAGCGAATAAAGATATTGCTGTGATCATCTCTCTTTCTGAAGTGTCCCGCCTGCAAGATTACCTCCCACGCCTGTCGATGCAACTTATGCAGCAAGATTTACGTATGCTGGTGCAATTTAGCCAAAATGCGCAAGAGCAGCAAAGCCTAGTTGAAGATTATGCCCAGCAATGCCAAGCCGTGGTGTTAATTGGCGCACAGATAAATACCAGTGCGTTTGATAACGTGATTTTACTTGATAAAGTCAATGCCAGTGCACAGTTTGCTGTTGGCGTGGATTATCAATTTGCGAGCCAAACAGCAACCAGCTATTTACTTGGTCTTGGCCACCGTCAAATTGCCTTATTTTATCAAGATGAACACATTGATAGCCAAATTAAAGAAGGCTATTTAGCTGCGATGCAAACCCGCGCAGTGCCGTTTAATCGTCAGCTATTATTTGCCATGCAAGGCGACTTTGAAGCCAGTTGTTTGCAGCTGTTAAATCAATTCTCACAATTTAGCGCTATGGTCGTCCCAAGTGCAACGCACGCTGCGCTAGCGATTAAAATTTTGCGTCAATATAATCTTTATGTGCCGCAAGATGTGTCACTTATTTGTCTTGAAGATAGCGAACTTGCGACCCAAGTCAGCCCACAAGTGACGGCGATTTCACATGATAGTCAGTCTTTGATTGATACTTGCATGACAAAAATCTCCCACCTCTTAGGTAAACAAGCCAGTAACCAAGGTGTTGAAGTGCAGCAAGGGCGCTTAGTGTGCCGTGAAAGTGTGCAAAACCTAAGCTAATTTTTTGATCCCATCTGAGCTTTTTAAACCACTGCACTGTCTTTGTGATATTAGATATATACTTCTTTTATAGGAATAAAAAGAAGGAAATTAATATGCTAGATTGGATGCAGGAATTTAAGAACCAAACTTGGGCGCAGCAAACCCCTGATAAGTCTTGGTTATCGTTACTCCCAAAAGTTGAGCTGCACATGCATTTAGAGGGCTCGCTTGAACCCGAGCTGATGTTTGCGCTAGCCAAACGTAATCAAATAGATATTCCCTACCAAAACCCAGCAGAGCTTAAAGCTGCGTATCAATTTACGGATTTACAATCTTTTTTAGATATATATTATCAAGGCGCAAATGTGCTTGTGCGTGAGCAAGATTTTTATGATCTTACTTGGGCTTATTTATTGCGTTGTAAGCAAGATAATGTGATTCATACAGAAGTCTTTTTTGATCCGCAAACGCATACTGAGCGTGGCATTGCCTTTGACACTGTGCTCAACGGGATCCTTGCTGCGCTAAAGCAAGGTGAAGCAGAGCTTGGTATATCCAGCCACTTAATTTTATGTTTTTTACGCCATTTAGATGAAGCGAGTGCATTTGCGACCCTTGACGAGGCATTGCCTTTTAAGGATAAAATTATTGGCGTGGGTTTGGATTCTTCAGAAAAAGGCCATCCGCCAGAGAAATTTGCGCGGGTGTTTGCCAAAGCCAAAGCGCTAGGCTTTTTAACGGTCGCTCACGCAGGAGAAGAAGGGCCTTCGACAAATATACAAACTGCGATAGAATTGCTCCAGGTGAGCCGCATTGACCATGGGGTGCGGGCGACAGATGATCCTGAGTTGGTGCAAGCCCTTGCAAGTTCGCGCATGCCGCTAACGGTTTGCCCCTTGTCGAATACTAAGCTAAAAGTGTATCAAGATATGCGTGAGCATCCGATTTTGGACTTGCTGCATCAAGGCGTGTGCGTGACAGTGAACTCAGATGATCCGGCTTATTTTGGCGGTTATATGACGGATAACTTTATTGCGCTTGCCCAAAGTCTCGCATTAACTAAACTAGATTGTTTAATGCTAACGGCAAATAGCATTGAAGCTAGTTTTATTTCAGATAAAGCCAAGCTTGCCAAATTTAAAATTTTACACGACTTTGGATTAAGTCATCACTAATTACTCTTAGGAAGCAAGTTGTCACATGAGTGAGCCAAAAATTATTCGCAGAACAGGTATTGCACGCATTTTATATGCCTTTGTACACAGTTATAACGGATTTAAATATCTGATTTTAAATGAAGCTGCGTTTAGACAAGAAGTGATGTTATTCATCCCACTGACGATTTTAAGCTTCTTTTTAGATGTCTCTGCGCTAGAGCAGTGCGCTATGTTACTGAGCTTAGGCTTTGTGCTTTTTGCAGAAATGACCAACTCAGCGATAGAGGCTGTGGTCGATCGAATCGGCCTTGAATACCATGAGCTTTCTGGTGTGGCGAAAAATATCGGCTCTGCGATTGTATTGCTAAGCTCTGTGATGGCGGTTGCAGTGTGGTTGTGTGTTTTGTTTAACTAAGTTTGCAATAAGGCCTGCAATAGGCTAAGTTACTTTGAATGAGTAAGAAAAAAGCTCTGATCAAATGCCATGATCAGAGCTTTTTTGTGCGTTTTAAATAATAAATTTAATCTTCTTCTTTGGCTTTTTGCTCATTATGATACGGCCAGTAATGATGACCAACGCGGATCACCACGGTTGCTGCGGCTAAAATCAGCGCCGCTAATGACAGCCAAACCACAGGCACAGCGTCAAGCTCCTTCATGCCAAGGGTGACATAACGGGCAATCGCCATAATCGCAATGTAAATTGGGTAGCGCACTGGGATCTTGCCATGTAAAATAAATTGCTGAACCATGGCCAAGACTTCTAAGTAGATGAACATTAATAAGATATCTGTCAACATGACTTTTTTGGCAACAAACAGATAAATAAACTCTTCGACCATGGCATAGACAGTTGCTATGGTGATCGCGACCAAAATAATGGCTTCTAAAGTATGGAAAATCTTTAAAAAAGGTTTGGTAAAAGATTCAGGTAGGTGAGATTTCATTGGCGATCCAAAACGTAAATAAACACAACTCGTTAAAGTATATGATCAATATCACCAGATTGTTACTTAATTATTAATCAATAGGGCAAATCATGTATCTGATTTTCAAAAAGTTTATGCTTTCATTTATATTGATAAGCCTCGTCTCTGGTTGCGCCACGATATTGACGAAAACCAATCAAGACCAAGGCCATGTCTACTCAGGCTTTGTCTGCAATCTCAAAGGTTTGTCTATGATTTTAGAGCCGCCGTTAAGCTTGTCAGTGCTCTTGCTACCTGTGTTTGTGATTGATTTGCCCTTGTCTTTGGTTGCTGATACTTTCTTTCTTCCTGCGGATCTCAATAAGCCATCCAGTCGCTTTAATTATCAATGTAAAATGTTGGAATGGTTGGAGTAAGTGGCGGCTTATTAACTATTAACGCTTGGCTTATGAGAGAAACAAAAAAGCTCAGCAAACCACTGCCGAGCTTTTTATATTAATCAAGTGAGATTATTTTTGACTTAGCCAGTGACGCCAACCGCCAAAGTGACTAATGTTCTCCCCCAGTAGCATCGATTTTGGCTCACTAATAAAGCCAATGACCCATTCGCCAGAGACTAGTTCAACCTTCCCAAGCCCAAGCGGATGCGGGATTTTTTCAAGCAAAGCGCCAAGATTATGTTTTGGCATACGCCAAACTTCCACATCAAGACTCACGCCTTTGTCTTCATCACGCACAAGTGCTGGACGTGCGGGCGCTGGGTTTTCGAGAGCATACATAGTATAAGCTGGCGCCGTTTGGGTTTTCTCTTTCAAGGCTGCGCCAAGACTAATTAATTGCTCGTTTAAAGGCAAGCCTTGCATATGCGCGCCGCACACTAGAATATCAATGGTTTGCTCAGTTTGGTTAAACACACCCGTTGCGCCCAATGGATAAGCTTGTGAAGCCTGCCATGCCTTGGCGTAGCTGATGAGCTTTTTATCTTCAAACGCTTGACTAAAGAGGGTGATCCCAAAAGGCAGATCTTTTGAAGTGAAACCTGCAGGGATCGCAATTGCGCTATAGTCGAGCAGGTTCATAAAGTTGGTATAAAAGCCTAAATTGGTATTTAACGCAATCGGGTTGTTTTCAACTTCTGCAATGGTATAAGTTGTGCCTGCCGTCGGGGTTAAGACAAAATCAACCTGCTGCATTTGTTTATCTGCTGCGATTTTACACGCTTGAAGCTTATACATGGCATCAAATGTTTGCGCCGCTGTTAGGTTTTTTGCGCCGCCAATAATAGTTTGAATCACTTCCAAACAGGCTTCTGGCGTTGCATTGAAAAACTTTTCAATCGCAACATAACGCTCCGCCACCCAAGGCCCATGATAAAGCAGGTTGGCAGCTTCACTAAAGGCTGAAAAATCGATTTCAATTAGCTCAGCGCCAAGGCTTTGCAAACGCTTCAGGCTGCTTTCATAGAGACTTTGATAATCCGCATCATCAAAAAATGCCAATTGATCGCGGCTTAATACGCCAACCTTAGCGCCGGCAAAAGAGATCTGCTCGACCTTTGTTTGAACGCTTGGCTCTGGGCGTGCATAGCAATCTTGTTCATCATACACAGCGACCACTTTATCTAAGATCGCAATATCTTGCGCAGATTTTGCAAACAAGGTTACGCAATCTAAGCTTTTACATGCTGGCACCACACCTTGGGTACTCAAACGACCTTTGGTTGGCTTTAAGCCATATAGGTTATTAAACGCAGCAGGGACACGACCTGAGCCAGCGGTGTCAGTGCCGAGCGAGAAAAGCACTTGATCGGTTGCGACACTTACGGCGCTACCAGAGCTTGAGCCGCCAGAAATATACTCTGGGTTAAAGCTATTTTTAACTGCGCCATATGGGCTTCTAACGCCCACAAGACCAGTCGCAAATTGATCTAAATTGGTCTTCCCAATGGGCACTGCGCCTGCTTGGATAAGCTGTTTGACCACAAATGCTGACTCGTTGGCAACATATGCGTATTCAGGGCATGCTGCGCTGGTTGGCAGGCCTTTTAAATCAATATTATCTTTAATGGCAAACGGCACGCCATATAAAGGCAAGTCATCAATATTCTGCTCAGCAAGTTGGGCAATATATGCCTCTAACGCTTGCTCAGATAAGGTTTCAATCCAAACATTAGCGCTATCTTGCTGCGCTAGGCTTAGCTTTTGTTTTAAGTATTGTGCAGGCGTGGTTGCGCCGCTTTTGTACGCCTCAATCAAGGCATTAATATCTTTAATCATATCCATTTTTTCTATTCCTTAGCTGCCTTGATTTAGAACCACGAGCGCTTGACCGGCTTGAACTTGATCGCCTTCTAGTTGGCAGATTTGATCCACGATACCGCTGCTTGTGGCGGTCACTTCAAGCTCCATTTTCATCGCTTCGATGATCATAATGACTTGGTTTTCTTGTACATGTTCTCCTGGTTTGACTAGAATCTTCCAGATACTCCCTGCAACATGGCTTTCCACAGCTTCTTGATTATCGTTAAGCTCGAGCGCTTGGCTTGGGGCTTGTTGGATGTCTTTGGCGACAAAGTTGGCTTGTCCTGACTCTTCCCAGCGCTGTCTTTCGGCTTCAAAAGCGGTTTGCTGTTTGGTTTTGAAGGTTCTGATTTCATCTGCGTTTTCTTCCAAGGTTTGTTGGTAATCCGCTAACGAGAAGCTAGTTTCTTCAATCTTAATTGGATACTGCCCATGCGGGTGTTTTTCACGCAGCTCAAGCAGTTCGTCACTTGAAACCTCATAGAAACGGATCTGGTCAAAGAAGCGTAATAACCAAGGTTTTTGGAAGGCTTGCGTTTGACGATAACGGTTCCACATTTGGATTGTGCGGCCAACAAATTGATAACCACCTGGGCCTTCCATGCCATAAACACATAGATAAGCGCCACCAATCCCCACGGCATTTTCAGGCGTCCAAGTACGTGCTGGGTTATATTTGGTTGTCACTAAACGATGTCTTGGATCGATAGGAGTTGCCACTGGCGCGCCAAGGTAAACATCGCCTAAGCCCATAACCAGATAGCTAGCATCAAAGACAATTTTCTTTACTTCTTCCATTGAATCCAAGCCATTGATACGGCGGATAAACTCAATGTTATCTGGGCACCAAGGGGCATCTTTGCGCACCACTTCATCATATTTTTTGATCGCAAGTTTGGTCGCCGCATCATCCCAAGAAAGCGGCAGATGAACCACACGTGCCGGCACACTAAGTTGGCTAATATCACCTAAGTTGCGCTCGGTTTCTTCTAATAAATCAAGCAGTTTAGCTTGTGGCAGAACCAAGTTATCAAAGCGGATCTGTAGGCTACGGATCCCAGGGGTTAACTCTTTAATCCCTTCAATCTTTTGCTCTTCAAGAGATAGCATGAGTGCGTGCGCACGGAAACGTAATTGAATATCAAGAATTTGCTCGCCATATTCAACCAAGAGATGATCTTCACCACTTGGGCGATAGACAACTTTCTCACCAAATACATCTTTGGCAAGGGTTTTGATCACAGGGGTTTGCTTGATTAATTCAGGCAGGGCAATCGGCTCGATCTCAACTGGCGCAAGTTGCAAGTCTTGCAGTTGCTTGGTTTGAGTCAGTTCAGCTTTGGCAGCAGCTTCAAATGATACAGGAATAAAGCGAATTTCATCACCAGCTTTGAGTTGCCCAATTTTCCACAAATCAGCTTTAATGATGGTTGCAGGGCAAACAAAGCCGCCAAGACTTGGACCATCTGGGCCTAAAATGACTGGCATATCTCCGGTAAAGTCGATACTGCCGACAGCGTAAGCATTGTCATGGATATTTGATGGATGAAGGCCAGCTTCGCCGCCGTCAGTACGCGCCCAATTTGGTTTTGGACCCATGAGGCGAACGCCGGTGCGGCTTGAGTTAAAGTGGACTTTCCATTTTGCTTGGAAGAAGTTTTCAATATCTTCTTCAGTGAAGAAATCTGGCGCGCCATGTGGACCATAAATCACGCGAATCTCTTGGGTTTGGCTAAGATCAGCCGGCGTAATTGTAGTGCTCGCTTGAACGGGTGCACTTGGCTCTGTCGGTGCAAGTTGCAGCGGCAAAACATCCCCCGCAACTAAAGTGCGGCCTAAATGACCACCAAATTGACCTAACGTAAAGGTTGATTTACTGCCTAAGTAATCCGGGCATTGAATCCCACCTTCAATGAGTAAGTAGCTACGTGCGCCTTGCGTGATTTTCCCTAGGCTGAGCACTTGACCGGCTTCAACTTGGATCACTTGGTTGTTTGCAACCGCGACATTATCAAGGCTGGCATCAATGTGCGCGCCTGTGATCGCAACTTTTTTACTAACATTAAACTTAAGCTTTGGACCTGAAATTAAGATCTCAAGACCAGCGGCATCTTGTGGGTTATTTAGAAGTTGGTTACCAAATTGGAAGCTAAGGCTATCCATTGGGCCTGATGGCGGAACGCCAATGTGCCAATAGCCATCACGCGCAGGGTAATCTTGAACACTGGTTTGAGTGCCGCCAGAAATAACATCGATTGAGCAAGCTTTGTAAGCAAAACTATTTAGGCTTTGCGTTAAGATTTCACCGCTTTGAACCATAGGGCTTGCAATCAGCTGCGCAAGGTAATCTTGGTTGTGGGCAACGCCATAGACGAGCATTTCTTCAAGTGTTTGACTGAGTTTGGCTAAGGCTTCGTCACGGCTTGGGGCATAAGCGATGATTTTACCTAACATAGGGTCGAAAAATGGCGAGACTTCAATCCCAGATTCAATCCAGTGATCAATACGCACACCTTCAATGCTTGGGAATTCGACATGGCTTAATAGGCCAGCACTTGGTTGGAAGTCTTTATTTGCATCTTCGGCATAAAGGCGCAGCTCAATTGCATGACCTTGTGGCGCGCCCAGTTGCTCAGCTTGAGAGAAATCAAAGCTTTGATCGCCAAGTTTAACCATCCATTCAACGAGATCAACGCCAAATACTTCTTCGGTAATGCCGTGCTCAACTTGCAAGCGAGTGTTCACTTCAAGGAAATAAAATTGCTGCGTTTCTTGGTCAAAGACATATTCCACTGTGCCCGCATTGCGATATTTCACGCTTTGCGCTAGCGAAATTGCGGTGTCTTTTAGTGCTTGACGGGTTTCATCTGAAATATGTGGCGCTGGGGTTTCTTCAATGACTTTTTGGTTTCGGCGTTGCGCGGAGCAATCACGCTCACCCAGTGCAACCACTTGGCCTTGGCCATCACCAAAAATCTGCACTTCAATGTGACGCGCTTTGGCGATAAATTTTTCTAAAAAGATGCCATCATTGCTAAAGTTATTTGCACTTAAGCGTTTAACTGAATCAAAGGCATGTTCAAGCTCTTGGTCTGTGTTACAACGCAGCATCCCGATACCACCGCCGCCGGCCGTACTTTTAAGCATCACTGGGTAGCCAATTTCATTGGCAATGCGCAGGGCTTCTGCTTGGTCGGTTAATAGACCTGAGCCCGGTAAAAGCGGCACGTTAGCATTTTCTGCAATCTCACGCGCACTGTGTTTTAAGCCAAAAGAGCGCATTTGTAGCGGTGTTGGGCCAAGGAAAATGACGCCCGCGCTTTCACAGCTTTCGACAAAATCTGGGTTTTCACTTAAAAAACCATAGCCAGGGTGAATGGCATCGGCATTGGTTTGTTTGGCAATTTCAAGAATTTTTGCTTGATCAAGATAGGTTTCTTTGACCGAGCCTGCGCCAAGAGAGATAGCAATATCAGCTTGTTTGACATGTAGGCTATATTTATCGACTTCGTTATAAATTGCTACGCTTTTGATATTTAGTTTTTTTAATGTGCGAATAATGCGACAAGCAATGGCGCCGCGGTTAGCAATTAATACGGTTTTGATTGGCTGATGTGCAGTCATAATCTGTTCCATGATAATAATGGACGAGTCGTCTCGTCTCGTTTTATGTGAGCTTTCTACCTTCCTCATTTCGGTATACATATATCAAAAGGATATATCAGGGGTCGTCCCCAGCTCATTTATATATCTTGCGGCTTAGCTTATTCCCAAACTAAGACTTCGATTGGCGTTGGGTTGTAAGCATTACAAGGGTTGTTCAATTGTGGGCAGTTTGAAATCAGCACAATCACATCCATCTTAGCTTCCAGCTCAACATATTTACCTGCGCCACTGATGCCATCTTCAAATGTCAGGCCACCTTCTTTGGTCACAGGGACATTCATAAAGAAGTTAATGTTGTGGGTAATATCTTTTTTGCTCATGCCAAAGTGCTCGTTTTCAGCAATGGCCAGCAGGTAGCTGTCGCGGCATGCATGCATGCATTTTTTCTCAATGGCATAACGCACAGTGTTACTTTCGGTTGCGCAAGCGCCGCCAAGGGTATCGTGTCGGCCACAAGTATCCGCAACGATTTCAAGCATTTCATTGCCTTGATCAGATAAGATTTTGGTGCCCGCAGTTAAGTACACATTGCCTTGCTCGCGAATCGTATCAATCGCGCTATAACGCTCGCTTGGATCTTCTGCGCTATAAAACAAAGTATCTGCCGCTTGGTTGCCTTCAAGATCTAAAATGCGAACGGTTTGGCCTTTCTTCACCACTTTCATGTAGTAATCGCCAGCAGGCACAACATCTCTTCTTAAGCAGTTTTCAGGGGTTAATTTACTTTCAACAATCATGGGGAGACTCCTTATTTAGCCTGCATTAAATAACGGCGATTATTTTCAAAAGCACGCGCATTTTCTTCACGAGAATTTAGACACGCATCATCAGCTTGCACTGCTTCAGCTTGATGAAGTGAGACTTCAACAGGTTTGAATGGGTATTCAAGGCTTGGGTTTAATGGGTGCGGACAGGTTGTCATGATGACCAAAGTATCCATTTCAAATCTAAGCTCAATCACATCACCTGCTTTGCTGTGCGCTGGCACATAATTCAGGTTACCCTCATCATCGGTCGCAACTTTTGAAAATAGATTTAAGTTGGCGCATAAATCGCGTTTGCCTAAGCCATATTTAGCCAGTTCAACAAGCAGGGCATCATAACCATTTTGTTTCCATGAATTGCGATCATTTTGATAGTCACGCGTGCCCCATTTTTCCGTCACTTTGTCTTTATTTGCTACGCCACAGACACTGTCAATCCAGTTGGTATCATCGCGCACAATAGAGCAGAACACGCGGCCCATATCTGAATATAAACAATGACCTTGGGTTAGTTTAAAGGTGTGTTGACCTTTTAAGGTATCCGGCGCGTTATAACGCTCTAACAATTGATTGGCGTTATAAAAAATCATGCTGAGGTTGGCGCCGCCTTCAAGGTCGGTTAAGCGCATGATATGGCCTTTTGGAACCGTCACAGAAAAGTGCGCTGCGCCGGGTAAAGTATCTTTAAAAATGTAATCTGATCCATTCATGATGAATAAACTCCTTGTGTGCTTGCCATTGAATTTGAAATCGTTGTAATTTTGTTTTGGTCTTCGCGATCAAGCTTGTCTTGTGCTTGTTGACGTTTTTCGCGAGACACAGGAATATCGAATGTGACTTTTGCGCCAAAGCGCTCAGGGGCTTGTGGGTCAATACGGTCATGGTCAAATACCCATAAACGCGAGCCGAGTAAAAAGCCTTCACTTAAATCATGAGTGATCATAAAGACGGTTAAGTTTTGCTCTTCACACAGATTTAAAATCAATTGGTGCATGTCTTTTTTGATCCCAGGATCAAGCGCGCCAAAAGGTTCATCGAGCAATAAAATACGTGGTTTTTTGATCACAGATTGGGCGATAGATAAACGCTGACGCATGCCGCCAGAAAGCTCATGCGGATATTTTTCATAAGCATGGGATAAACCCACGGCATCGAGCACTTTTTTCGCCTCTTGTTTCGCTTGCGCGCGGGCACTGCCAAACAGACGACCAAAAAGTTTGCTTGAAAGGCCTGGGGCATCTAATTCAAGCCCTAAAATCACGTTTTCTAAGACGGTGAGATGAGGGAAAACCGAGTATTTTTGAAACACAATCCCACGCTCAACACTTGGCTCATACTTTAATGGCTTGCCATCGAGTAAGATCTCGCCACGAGTGGGTTGCTCTGTGCCAAGCAGCATGTTTAAAAAAGTTGTTTTACCGCAACCAGAGGCGCCAACAATACTAATAAAGTCACCTTCGTTAACACTTAGGTTGAGACGCTCAAGAACAATATTGTTGCCATATTCTTTCCACAAGTTATTGATTTCAATAAGTGGGGATGCTTGTTTAGGCTGCATTGAGTGGGCTGACTTATCCATTTGCGCCTCCTTGTTCAACGTGGTACCAGTTGCTTAATTTTTTCGACAATTTGCTTAATGCCCAGTCAATACCATAGGCTAAGATGGTGATCCATAAAACATAAGGCAAAATCACATCCATAGATAAGTAACGACGCACCAAGAAGATGCGATAACCTAACCCTTCGGTGGCAACAATCGCTTCAGCTGAGATTAAGAATAACCAAGCACTCCCTAAAGCAAGGCGCACAGCTTCAATCAAGCGAGGCAATAATTGAGGGATAATCACGCGCACTATCATTTGCCAAGTGTTGGCGCCAAGGGTTTGGGCTTTAATGATTTGCTCTTGCGGTAAGCTTTGCGCACGCAATTGTATATCTCGCGCTATCATGGGGCAGATGCCGATCACGATAAGCATGATTTTTGACAGTTCACCCACCCCAAAGGTAATGAACAAAATAGGTAAAATTGCCATTGGTGGGATCAGTGAAATCACTGTGATAAGCGGTGAAAAGCTTGAGCGAGCAAACGGGATCACCCCAGTTGATACCCCAATACAAAAGCCAGCAAGGGCGCTTATTCCCACACCAATAAATAAGCGCTGTAAACTTGCTAACGTATCTACCCAAAGTAAATACTCACCAGTACGGCGGTTTGGCGTAAACGCCATTTTATTGATGGAGTCGACAATCGTGGTTAATGAAGGAAGTAGTTTGTCGGCTGCATTGGCAGCAAGTCTTGCTTCTGAGCTGATGATATAAAGCACCAACAAGAGCAAAAATGGCAGGAGTCCAAGCAGTATACGCCCGTACTTTGGTGGATGGTTGTTCATTAATTTAGTCATATCAACTCCATATATCCCAAGAATTAAAGCTTGCTATCCGCAGCCATTTGCATATAGCTTGGGTCAAATCTAAGTTTGATATTGTTGGTATCACCAAAGGTCGCGCTTGGGCCTTGAATACCGATAAAGCCAGCATCATCTGCCATTTCGCCAAGTAGACCTTGCTCAAATGAGAACTCGCTAACTTTTTGCATCGCTTGGATCAGATCAGGGCTTTGCGTAAATGCCACCGCATCTTGAGGCTTATAAAACATCTTGGTGGTATCAAGTTGAGATTGGTAACCGGCTAGATCTGTGCCCGATGCTTGCGCCATATGGGTTTTCACCGCTTCGGCTTCATCACCTGTCATTTTTTCCATGACTTCGTACCATGCGCCGGTTAAAGCTTTGGCAAAATCAGGGTTGTCTTGTAAGGTTTGGCTGTTTACTACTAATAAATCCATGATTTCTCCTGGAATATCAGCAGAGGTGAAAAGCGTTTTGCTGTTTGGCGTTTTTTCGATTTCGCTTAAAAGAGGATTCCAAGTGACTACATTTGTCACATCTGGTGTTTGAAAGGCTGCCACGAGATCCGCATCAGAGGTGTTGACTACTTTGATATCACGCTCAGATAAACCAACAGTTTCAAGGGCGCGAGCGAGAAGGTAGTGAGATACGCTTAGCTCAACTAAGTTAAGGTTTTGACCTTTTAGATCTTCAAGTTTTTGTGCTTCTTTGGAGACGATGCCATCGTTTCCGTTGGAAAAGTCACCCACAATAATCGCTGTTGAATCCACACCACTTGCTGCGGGAATGGTTAATGCGTCCATGTTTGCCATGACCGTCGCATCAAACTGGCCTGTGGTGTATTGGTTGATTGACTCGATGTAATCATTCACCTGCACAACATCGATTTCAATGCCGTATTTATCTGCCCATTTATCTAAAATACCTGAAGAATCAGCATATTCCCACGGCATCCAACCGACATAAATCGACCAAGCAAGGGTGAATTTTTCTTTTTGTTCGGCAAGCGCACTCATTGAGGTCGCGCACATTGATAGGCCAAGTAGCGAGGGGAGTAGATATTTTTTGAGTGATTTCATAGTAACCTTCCTTTGGTTGTCACATAGAGGCGCAGAGACATAAAAATAAGTCTCCCGGGCTTTTGTCCCTCCGTGTGACCTTCCATGCGTCTATCTGTTGGATAAATGCGAGAAGGTTGATAACTCTCGGACCAGTCACTGATTATTCGAACAAGGTGAATCAATCAGTCGGAACCCTAGATATCTATTTTACAAATTGTATACCTAAGAAATTGAACCAAATTCAGTCAAATCTTTGGGTAAGTGACAACTATGTGTGAAACTTTTTGATAAGTCTCTGCGCAATGGTCTTTATACAGGTATAAATAAGCAAACGGCATGCCAACTTTATGAAATCATTGAATTTCAGTTGGTTACACCATAGTTGTGTGATTTTTATACCTATAATGGATTAATTTGATGCGATCCTGCACTTTGGCTGTGCATTTGCGATCGAAAGGAGTGCTAATCTTGCACTAAAATAAACCTTGCACCAAAATGCTGCGCACGGTGGCATTGTTTTGGTGCGAGGTTGACGGACAGGAAAGTGAATTAAATATCACCACAAATGCCGCTTGATCCCGCTTTGCTCCAATAAACGGGTGGCAATTTCCTCAACCGAGAGCGAAGTGGTATTGATATAACTAATGGCTTCACGGCGAAATAGACTCTCTACTTTTGCCAATTCTGCTTGGCATTGGGCAAGGCTGGCATACTCACTGTTGGCATAGCGCTCAGTGCGAATTGCCGCTAAACGCTCAGGATCTATCGTTAAACCAAAGGTTTTGTAGCGATAGGGCTCAATCTCAGTCGGCAATCTTAGTCCTGACATGTCATCCTTAATAAATGGATAATTGACTGCGCGTACGCCAAATTGCATCGCCAAATATAAACTCGTTGGGGTTTTGCCGCAGCGTGACACCCCAAGCAAAATAATATCTGCTTTATCAAGTTGCGACAGCGACACGCCATCATCATGGGCAAGGGTATATTCAATTGCCGCAATCCGATTGGTGTAGCTTTCAAGATCTTTATGAATACTGCGCGAGCGGTGCAATTGCGGCTTAGGTTCTAAGTTTAGATCTTTGGCAAGCGGCGTCACAAGGGATTCTAAGACATCATAACAATGGGCTGGCGCGGTCTCGATATAGGCTTTGATTTCAGGCAGGACAATGGAATAAAAAACGAGCGGCTTTTGCTGGTGTTTATGATACGAGCTTTCGATAAGCTGCATGATTTTTTGCGCGCGTGCCATGTTTTCAACAAAGGGAAAGGTACTTTGCTTGGTCTTAAAGTCAAATTGACCAAGCACAGAATGGCCCATAGTTTCTGCTGTAATGGCGGTGCCGTCTGAGATATAAAAGACGTCCCTTAATTCGCTATTTTCTGGCGCTATGTTTTGACTCATCGCTATCCCTATCCACTTGTCTTTTGGTGAGTATATAAGAAGTTGCTTGCCAAGATCGCGCATTTTGCGTATGCCGACAGCGTCTCAAGATGGCTTTGCGAAGCTTGCCTCATTTTTAAACATGAAATCTTATTTTTTGTTTTTATTTTTGTATGTTGAATCCAGTCGCACATGATCATTGTTGTTTGCTTGTTGTGATGATGTGCATCTCGCGAAATGTTTAAAGGAGCGCGGTATGGGACAGCAAGTCATTTGGTATGAAAAGCTTTCAATGCATGATGTAGACAAGGTCGGAGGCAAAAATGCTTCCTTAGGGGAAATGGTTGCAAATTTAGCAAACCTTGGGGTGCAAGTGCCAAATGGGTTTGCCACCACGGCGCAGGCGTTTAACCAGTTTTTAGAGCAAGATGGGCTCGATGACAAAATTCACCAACTGCTTGATGCGCTCGATATTGAAGATGTTGAAGCCTTACAGCAAGCAGGCAAAAAGATCCGCCAATGGGTGCTTGATGCGCCACTGCCAACTGAGCTTGAATCGCAGATTAAAACCTCTTATCACACGCTTACTCAAGGGGATGACAATATCGCAGTTGCTGTGCGTTCCTCTGCTACGGCTGAAGACTTACCCGATGCCTCCTTTGCAGGGCAACAAGAAACCTTCCTTAACGTGCGTGGCATTGACGCTGTGATTGAAGCCACCAAGCATGTGTTTGCTTCCCTTTTTAACGATCGCGCAATTTCATATCGTGTACACCAAGGCTTTGATCATAAAGGCGTCGCGCTTTCGGCTGGGATCCAGCGTATGGTTGGCTCAGATAAAGCGGCATCTGGGGTGATGTTTACCTTAGATACAGAAACTGGCTTTGATCAAGTGGTGTTCATCACCTCATCTTGGGGGCTTGGTGAAATGGTAGTGCAAGGCGCGGTCAACCCAGATGAGTTTTATGTGCATAAGCCAATGCTTGAAGCTGGCAATCAAGCTGTGGTGCGTAAGACCTTTGGCTCCAAACTTCTAAAAATGGTCTATACCCAAGATCAAAGCATAGGCAAACAAGTGGAAGTGGTGGATACCACACAAACCGAGCGTCAAAGCTACTCACTGACCGATGCGGAAATTACTGAACTTGCCAAACAAGCGCTGATTATTGAAAAGCATTATGGTCGCCCGATGGATATTGAATGGGCAAAAGATGGCGTGACAGGGGAGCTCTTTATCGTTCAAGCGCGTCCTGAAACTGTTCGCTCGCGTGAGAGTGTGCAAAGCATTGAACGTTTTGAATTAGCCAATACAAAAGAGCATGAGGTGCTAGTACAAGGCCGTGCGATTGGGCAAAAAATTGGTCAAGGTGTGGTGCGTGTGGTCAAAGGCTTAGATGAGATGGATCAAGTTCAAGCGGGCGATGTGCTGGTGACGGATATGACAGATCCTGATTGGGAGCCGGTGATGAAAAAGGCGGCTGCGATTGTCACCAACCGAGGCGGGCGCACTTGTCATGCGGCAATCATTGCACGAGAGCTTGGCATTCCGGCGATTGTCGGCTGCGCGGATGCGACGCAAAAACTGGTTTCAGGTATGTCTGTGACCGCATCGTGTGCCCAAGGGGAAACCGGCTTGGTGTTCCAAGGTTTGCTTGATTTTGCAGTCAAACGCTCGAATGTGGACGCACTGCCACAATTGCCATTAAAAGTCATGATGAATGTCGGCAACCCAGATCGCGCCTTTGATTTTGCAACCATTCCCAATGAAGGCGTGGGGCTTGCCAGACTTGAATTTATTATCAATAAAATGATTGGCGTGCACCCGAAAGCCTTGCTTAACTTTGCGCAGCAAAGTGATGACATCAAACAAGAAATTGCGCAAAAAATGCGAGGTTATGACAGCCCAAGAGACTTTTATGTGCAAAAACTTACGGAAGGGATCGCAACCCTTGCGGCGGCATTTTGGCCAAAACGCGTGATTGTGCGCTTATCTGACTTTAAATCTAATGAATACCGCAACTTAATTGGCGGCGCAGCCTATGAGCCAGTGGAAGAAAATCCTATGATTGGTTTTCGTGGCGCGTCGCGTTATATCTCAAGCGAGTTTGAATCTTGTTTTGAACTTGAATGTGAAGCGGTTAAACAAGTGCGCAATCAAATGGGGCTGAAAAACGTCGAGATTATGATCCCATTTGTGCGCACCCCAGATGAAGCTGCATCTGTGATTGATTTGCTAGCAAAATTTGACCTGCGCCGAGGTGAAGAAGGGCTGAAAGTCATTATGATGTGCGAGCTGCCATCCAATGCTGTGCTCGCAGATGAGTTCTTAAAGCACTTTGATGGTTTCTCGATTGGCTCGAATGATATGACGCAATTAACCCTCGGCCTTGATCGCGACTCAGGGGAAGTGGCGCATTTATTTGATGAGCGCAACCCTGCGGTTAAAGCTATGCTTTCGATGGCGATTGCCGCAGCAAACCGCGCCGGCAAGTATGTTGGGATTTGCGGCCAAGGCCCATCAGATCATGAAGATTTAGCTATGTGGCTGATGGAGCAAGGCATAGATTCAGTCTCGCTTAATCCTGATACTGTGGTCGAAACTTGGCTGCATTTGGGGAGTAAAGTAGGGCGTTAGGGTGTGAGTTCGGTGTAACCTTCACGACGATTCCCAAAAGCCATCTACCTCTTGATAACATCTCAAAGCAGATGGCTTTTTAAGGTCTTAAGTTTAGCTTAGCACTTGGTGCTTAAAACGAGCAGCTAGAGCTTGAAGCTAGCACCTAAAGCTTAAAAAACTGCATAAATTTTTGATATTTTATGGTTTCTTCATGCATATCGGCGCAATAAAATTTCAGTTTAGTGCCAGGTCTTGCTTGGGCTAAGCGCATCATGCTCATCTTGCTGACACAACCTATTTTCGGATAGCCGCCTAACGTTTGGCTATCGCTGGATAAAATGATCGGCTGGCCATTGGGCGGAAACTGAATTGAACCTTCCACAATCCCCTCAGAAATAATCCCACCAATTGATGGATGAATCGGCTCACCTTGCAGGCGTATCCCCATGCGATCGAGTTTGTCACTGACGGTATAAGTTTGCGCGTAAAACGCTTCTTTTTGCGCGTCGCTAAAGCAGTCTGCTTGATAGGTTTCAAAAATGCCGACATCAATTAGCGGTGCATAGCTTGGAATAAACCTTGGCGGCGTGAACACTGGTTTGCTAATTAAGGTATTGTTTTGACAGGCACTAATTTCATGTCCTGCTTGCAACGCCTGACCGGGAAAACCTTCTAAGCCGCCAACAAAATTTCGCCGCACCGTCGCGCAGCTTTGATGGACTTTAGGTGCATCGATGCCAGATTGAATAGCAAGATAGCCGCGAAGCCCTGAGCGCGCATAGCCGATACGTAAAATTTGGCCTTTTTTAAGTATAAAAGATTGCCAGTTTTCAACTTTTTCGCCGTCGATAGTGATTGGCATGTGCGCGCCAGTGAATGCGAGGGTCAGATCATTGAGCGCCTCAAACGCCACTTGGCCGATGCTGATTTCAATCGCAGGGGCGTTGGGAGCGTTGCCTAATAAGCGGTTCGCCCAACAAAAAGCATGTAAATCAACTGGCCCGCCGCGACTAAAACCTAAATGCGCGACACCTTTTCGGCCAAGATCTTGCACCAAAGACAAGGGGCCTGGAGTCATTACGCGAAGTGCTTTCATGCGCATTCCTCCTTGTTTGAATTTGCTGCAATGCTGCCACCCATCTCAATAAAGCTTTGTTTGCTAACAGGTTTAAACATCACCTTATCGCCCACTTGAAAGTTGGGATCGGTTAAATCGACAGGGCAGTTGCCGATAATTTGCCAGCCACCGGGTGAGTCAAGCGGATAAACTGCGGTTTGTTCATCGGCAATCCCAACACTGCCTTTGGCAACATGCAAACGCGGCTCAGTATGGCGCGGGGTTGCAATCGCTTTATCTACCGAACCAAGAAATGCAAAGCCTGGGGCAAAACCAATTGCGCAAATGGTATATTCAACTTGGCTATGATGCGCGATCACTTGCTCAACCGATAAACCATGTCGCGCTGCAACATCATTAAGATCGGGCGCAACCTCTGGGTGATAATACACCGGTAATTCTATCGTTTTTGGCTCTCGAGTACCGGTTAATTGGTCGAAATCTTCTAACTGCTGCGCAAGGTAGTGGATTAGCTTCTCTACATCTGTATGCAGCGGGTGAAACTCAATCAGCACGCTATGGTAAGATGGAATTATATCAATTAGTTTAGGAAACTTGTGCTTAATCTTTCCACAAAATAAGGCAATTTTAGGCGTCAGCTGGATATCAATTTTATCTTCGCTGACATACACCATGACATGACTTTCACTGATCCGCAGCACTCGTTTTGAATGCGCAGGGCTTCCTTGTTTTTCACTTTTCGAACGGCTCATCGTATCTCCTCAATTCCTTTGAGCAAGCCTGATTGCCTAAATTATGGGTGGATCACGCCTCGTAAGCGGCTGATGGTGGCGATGGATTCATCGTTATCACCATGCACACAAATCGTATCAGGATTGAGCATAACTTCTTCCCCTTCAATGGTTTGCACGCTGCCGTTGTTCACCAATTGCGTCACTTGGGCAATAATTTGGCTTTCATCGTGATAAACAGAGCCGGGAATTTGCCTTGAAACCAAGAAACCTTGATTGTCGTATGCTCGGTCAGCAAAGGCCTCAAAGAGTAGTCCAACATTGGCAGCATTGGCAATTTCTTGATAAACGGAGTTATCTTTTTTGGCTAAGATCATCAATGGGATCTCAAGCTTAGATTGAGACATTGCCTCAACAATGGCGCGAAAGACATTTTCATCCGCCATCATATCGTTATACAGCGCGCCGTGCGGTTTAACGTAACTAACCTTAGCGCCATACAAGCGGCACATGGCTTGCATCGCGCCAATTTGATAAGCAACTAAGTGTTTGAGCTCATTTTTGGTATGTGGGATAGAGCGACGACCAAAGCCTTTTTTATCATCATAACCTGGGTGCGCGCCAATTTGTACATCATGCTTGAGCGCAAGTTGTATAGTGCTTGCCATGACATCCGGATCCGAGGCATGAAAGCCACATGCTATGTTTGCCATGTCGATATAAGGCATCACAGCATCGTCTTTTCCTATCCGCCAAATCCCGTAACTTTCGCCTAAATCACAGTTGAGTTTCATCTTTTTCTCCCTTTTTTTGCAAATTATTTCCGTATATAAATTAAGCACAAAATTGAAAATGAATACAATTTATATACTATTCATTTGTAAATTGCTGTCAAATTGTTTATATATTAAGAGTGTGCGGAACTACACATGTGCGTCAGCTCTATGCAAATTTAGGATAATTACAAGGAAATAATCATGAAAAATGGAATTTTGAAAAACAACGTCTTGAAAAAGACGCTCCTGACATTGGCAATGTTTACGAGTGCGACAAGTGTTGCAGCAACGCGCTGGGACATGGCAACGCCTTATGTGGATGCCACCCACCATACGCAAAATGTTGTGCAATTTGCTAAAGACGTGAAAGAAGCGACTGATGGCGAGCTAGAAATTGTGGTGCACTCGGGCGCTTCTTTGATTAAGCATCCTGAAATTGCACGCGCGGTGCGTACTCAGCAAGTGCCAATTGGTGAAGTTTTCATTGGTATGCTTGGCAATACTGATCCTATCTACAAACTTGATAACATTCCTTTTTTAGCCACAAACTTTGATGAAGCGAAAGCCTTATACGAAGCTTCAAAAGCGACAATTGAAGCCAAGCTAGATAAAGATGGCATGATGCTGCTTTATTCTGTGCCTTGGCCACCGCAAGGTATTTATAGCAACAAACCACTAAATTCAATTGATGACTTAAAAGGCGCTAAAATCCGTGCCTATAGTCCGACCTTATCTCGCCTCGCTGTATTACTTGAAGCCACTCCGACAACTGTTCAAACCGTTGAAATTCCACAAGCCTTCTCAACTGGCATCATAGATATGATGTTTACCTCACCGACGACAGGTGTGAGCAGCCAATCTTGGGATTACCTAGATAATTACACAGATGTGCAAGCTTGGATCCCTAAAAATATGGTGATTGTGAATAAACGTGCCTTTAAGCGTTTGCCAAAAGAAGTGCAAGCCGAGTTGCTTGAAGTGTCGCAAAAAGCAGAGCAGCGCGGTTGGGAAATGGCGATGCAAGAAACCACTGAAAAGACTAAAGAGCTTGCAGAAAATGGCATTAATGTTGCCAAGCCAAATGATGCGTTAATGACATCACTGAAGCAAATCGGTGATGAGATGACGACTGAATGGGCGCAAGAAGCAGGTGAAGAAGGTAAGGCTGTGCTCAGCGCATATCAAAACCGATAATTTTAACCCCTTGATCGTTGAACTTGTATTGTGTGGCCTGATTGCTGCGCTGCATCTTCAACGATTTTTTATTGCATTCAAATTTAAATATCAAAAGCATCACTAAGGATAGTCGCATGCGAACATTATTAGATAAGCTTTATTTAGCCTCAGGAGCTATCTCAGGCTTAGGCATCATTTTGATATGCCTGATTATTTTAGCAAGAGTGATTGGACGTTGGCTCGGCATTCTTATTCCATCAAGCGAAGATTTTGCAGGTTATCTTTTGGCCTCATCTAGCTTTCTCGCCTTGGCTTATTCCTTTCGTAGCGGTGCTCACATTCGCGTGAGTCTATTTACTTCCCACCTTAAACCTCACATCTTAATCTGGTTTGATCGCTTCGTTTTAACCATCGCATCTGTTTTGGTGTGCTTTGTTGTTTATCAATTGATTTATATGGTCTGGGAGTCATGGATTTTTGAAGAAGTGACTTCGGGTTATGTGCCGATGCCGTTATGGTTGGTGCAATTGCCGATGTCGATTGGCGCTTTGATCTTTTTCATTGCTGTTCTCGATAGCACTTATTCAAGTTGGGTGCATAAAACACCAATTCCAAAATCAGAGGAAGAAATGCTCGCAGAATCGGATGCGATATCTATGTTAGATGATGAGCCAAGGTTAAACGAGGAGCGCAAATAATATGAATGAGTTAATGGTAGGCGCTATTTTATTGGTTCTCTTGTTTACGCTGTTAGCCAGTGGCACTTGGGTTGCATTGTCGCTGATTTCAGTGGCAACGGTTGGGATGATTTTAATTGGTAATGACTCGTTTGGTTTGGTCTTTGCATCGACAACTTGGGGCACAGTTTCCGATTGGTCGCTGGCGGCATTGCCACTCTTTATTTGGATGGGCGAAATCCTCTTTCGCACCCGATTATCCAAAGATTTATTTGAAGGCTTAACCCCTTGGCTGAGCCGAATTCCGGGTGCATTATTTCACGTGAATATCCTAAGTTGTGGCATTTTTGCAGCGGTTTCAGGCTCATCGGCAGCGACAGCGGCGACCATAGGTAAGATGACCTTACCTGAGCTAAAACGCAAAGGGTATGACGATAAAATGGCAATCGGCACCTTGGCAGGCTCTGGCACTTTAGGTTTGCTGATCCCGCCGTCAATTATTTTGATTGTCTATGGCATTTCTGCTGAAGTTTCGATTAGCCGCTTATTTATTGCAGGCGCTGTGCCGGGGATTATGCTGGTGATCATGTTTATCGGCTACACCATGTTCTGGTCGATTAAAAATAAAGATCGCATGCCAGTGGATGAGACGCATTATTCATGGTCTGAAAAATTCAAAGCCATCTTTAAATTAATCCCAATTTCACTCTTAGTGACGTTTGTTTTAGGTTCTATCTATGCAGGGATCACCACGCCAACAGAAGCCGCGTCGTTTGGGGTGTTAGGCTCGCTAATCTTAGCGCTAACAAGTGGTACCTTGAGTTGGGATACCTTTAAAGAGAGCTTATTGGGCGCGGTGAAAACCTCGTGCATGATTTTATTTATTCTTGCCGGCGCGGCATTTTTAACTGTTGCCATGGGCTTTATCGGCTTGCCGCGTATGTTGGCAGAAGAAATTGCCTTAATGCAGTTATCGCCTTATATGCTTTTGTTCTTCTTAACTATTTTGTTTGTGATTTTAGGCTGTTTTTTAGATGGAATTTCAGTTGTGGTACTGACCACATCAGTTGTCCTGCCGATGGTCATTCAAGCTGGTATCGACCCACTTTGGTTTGGTATTTATATCGTTTTAGTGGTTGAAATGTCACAAATTACGCCTCCGGTTGGGTTTAACTTATTTGTGATCCAAAGCCTAACTGGCAAAAACATACTCTATGTTGCCAAAGTAGCGTTGCCTTTCTTCTTCTTATTAGTGGCAGCCGTTTTAATCATTACTTTGTTCCCTGAAATAGTTACTTGGTTACCGATGACGATGACCCAAGGATAGTTTTATGTCTGATAAAGAAAATAAAAATGAACATTTACCTATCGTTTCATCTTCGCATCTTGCAAGTAAGGATGCGATGAAGCTGAGCGAGTTTGAGTATGGACTGACGATGATGAACAATGCGTTTAATCGTTGGATGCAATCTTGTAGCACCACATCTGGCATGCCAGAACTCAGTCCGTTGGATATTTTGGTCGTGCATAATATTTATCATCGTGACAGGCCAAAACGTATTGCAGATGTGGCTTTTACTTTAAATATCGATGACTTACATAATGTTTCATATGCCGTGAGAAAGCTTGTGAAGCTTGATTTAGTCACAAGTTTTCGCCAAGGCAAAGATACCTTTTATAAGGTGACCGAGGCTGGCGAAGATTTTTGCCGTCATTATCGGGATATTCGAGAGCAGTGCTTAGTGGAAGTTTTAAAGTCGATGCAAATTAATGACCAACTGGGTGATGCCGCAACCTTAATGCGAACTTTATCTGGCTTTTATGATCAAGCCTCGCGTGCGGTGCGCTCATTGTAAAAAGTCACAATCTAAATAATAAAGGAAAACAAAAATGATAGATTTATGGCCTTTGATCGGTATTGTGATTATTACCGTGGGCCTAGCACTCAAACAAAACACACTGCTTGTTATTTTAATTGCAGGGGTCGCAACGGCCTTCGTTGCACAAATTCCAGTGATGGAAATTTTAACCATTCTTGGCAAGTCGTTTACTAATAACCGATATATGTCGCTGTTTATTCTCATTCTACCTATGATCGGTATCTTAGAGCGATTTGGCCTGCGTCAACGCGCTGAGGCGTTAATTGGTTCGATGAAAAATGCCAGTATTAGTAAGATTTTGCTGAGCTATTTAGTGATGCGTAAAGTCACCAATGCCATGGGACTCAACTTAGGTGGTCACCCATCTATGATCCGCCCATTAATTGCGCCGATGGCAGAAGCAGCAGCAGAAAAAACGTCGCCAGGTCTGAAAGATTCGCAACGTCAAACCATTCGCGCGCTTTCTGCAGCAAGCGAAAATTTTGGTAACTTCTTCGGCCAACTTTTATTTGTCGGCACAGGTGGCCTGCTACTGATTAAAGGGGTTTTATCCGATAACCAATTGGATGTTGCGCTCGAAACCATGGCGATTTGGGCATTGCCGACGGCGATCATGTCTTTTATTGTTTTTGCTATTTATACCCAATGGATCAGCCGTAGAGTTCTTCGCCAAGCAAATAAAGACCAAGCAAATAAAGACAATAAGCGTGCAGAGGTGAACGATGCTTGAGTATATTTATCAAGCCACAGGCTTATTATTATTAGCTTTTTCACTGCAAACATTTCTTGATAAAGCTAACCCAAAACGTATCGGCACTGGCTTATTTTGGCTTGTCTATGGCATGACATTTATGTTTGGCGCCATCTTACCGCACAGGGTAACTGGCGTGTTTGTGCTTGTGCTAACCTTGCTCGCAGCAGGCGGATTTATGGGGATCGGCAGCTATGGCACAACCGATGATAAAGAAAGGGAAGCTTCTTCTTTAGTCTTAAAAAATAAACTCTTTATCCCTGCTTTAATTGTTCCATGTGGCACAGTGTTAATTAGTCAGCTAACTGAATTTAGTGCGTTAATTGGTCTTGGGATCAGCTCGCTCGTTTCGATTGTGGCTGCGCTAGTGATCACCAAAAGCAAACCAATGCAAAGTATCCATGAAGGTCGTCGTTTGATTGATTCGATTGGTTGGGCTGCAATTTTGTCCCAATTTTTGGCTGCACTAGGTTATTTATTTAATCAAGCGGGCGTTGGTGATACGGTTGCTGGCATCGTCAAAATGATTGTGCCGGAAAACTTCTTGTTGATTAAAGTCGTCGCCTATTGCGTAGGCATGATGCTCTTTACCCTGATTATGGGCAACGCATTTGCGGCCTTTGCGGTAATTTCAACAGGTATTGGTATTCCTCTACTTATTCTTGAAGAGGGCGGTAATCCTGCAATCATCGGCGTGCTTGGCATGCTTTCAGGTTATTGCGGCACCTTAATGACGCCAATGGCAGCGAACTTTAATATCGTGCCAGCAGCATTATTGGAATTAAAAAATAAACACCATGTGATCATGATGCAAATTATCCCAGGTAGCATCATTTTAATCTTTAACATCATGGTGATGTATACATTTGCATTTTAAGAGATTGGATTGATGAAAAAAATATTAATAACAGGCTTTGAACCTTTTGGCGGCGCGAGCATTAACCCAGCGCTTGAAGCGGTCAATAAACTGGCTGATTGTGAGCTAGAAAATGGCAAGATTGTGGTATGTGAAGTGCCAGTGACGCGTTATGAGTCGATTGACACTGTGATTGCAGCGATTGAAGAACATCAACCTGATGTAGTGATCACTGTCGGTCAAGCTGGCGGTCGCACTGCGATCACACCAGAACGTGTGGCAATCAATGTCGATGATTTTCGAATTAAAGATAATGGTGGCTTTCAGCCGGTTGATGAGCCTATCGTTGAAGGTGGCCCCGATGCTTATTTTAGCACTTTGCCAATTAAAGCCATCACTGCAAGTCTGCAAGAAAAAGGTATTCCATGCCAAGTTTCAAATACAGCGGGTACTTTTGTATGTAACCACTTATTTTATGGCATTCAGCATTATTTAGCTGATAAATCAATTCGTCACGGCTTTGTGCATATTCCGCTATTACCTGTGCAAGATGCAACGGGCGCGCAACCAACCATGGCGCTTGAAACCATTGTCGAAGGTTTGAAGCTGCTTGCGCAAGCCTGTGTGGATAATCAAGAAGATATAACGTTTAACGCGGGGACTATCTGCTAATTTAGCACAGCGGTTTCGAAAGTAGGTAATATTAAAAAGAGGTGATATGAATTGCCAGTCATTGAAGTGTGTTGCACTCAAAATGGCTGGCATTTTTGTATCCGATTAGCTTTTGTCTCAAATTAACTTTTTTAGCTCAAATTAACTTTGCGCGACTTTCACTCGGATCTTACTTTTTGCAAGTGTCGAGAGGTTCAATTTCTCAATTGCAGCTTTGGCTTCATCTTCATCTGCCATTTCAACAAATGCAAAGCCTTTGGATTGACCAGTTTCTTGGTCTAAGACTAATTGACACTCAGCGACTTTGCCGTAAGTTTCAAAAAGTACACGGATTTCATGTTCTGTGGTGTTGCGTTCTAAATTGCGAACTAAAAGTTTCATATATTCTGCCTAGTATTAAATGCCCCGCCAGTATCTCAGTTAAGCCGTTACAAACCAAGCTTATTGTGAAATTAAATCTCAGTTTGGCTTTTATTGACCCGCAAGCTTTTAATTTGATAGTCATCGCCCCACTAATAACCTTATATATGTCAGTGCTTTATGGTTTCTAACTCTTTGGTACTAATCATAGAGTATTAATTTTCATGGGATGACAAATTAAAGTTGCATCTCAAATACATCTAATGTCAAATGGATACTATCACCTCACAATCATTAAGCCGATAGGACAGATTGATATGAATGAAGCACAAAAAGCATTGGTTAAAGCCACCATTCCTGTTTTACAAGAAAATGGTGTCGCGCTGACTGCGTATTTCTATAACCGCATGCTGACCCACAACCCTGAGTTGAAAAATATCTTCAACCAAGCACACCAAAGCCAAGGCGATCAACCTAAAGCCTTAGCTGGCGCTGTGCTTGCTTATGCACAAAACATTGATGATCCTTCTGTCCTGCTGCCTGTTGTCGAGCGCATTGCGCATAAACATACAAGTCTCGGTATTCGCGCTGAGCAATATGCAATTGTAGGCAAGCATTTACTTGCTTCTATTCAAGAAGTACTAGGTGAAGCTGCGACCCCTGAACTCGTTGATGCGTGGGCAAATGCCTATCAAGAACTGGCTGATCTATTTATTGATGTTGAGTCAAAACTTTACCAAACCTCAATTAATGAGCACAAAGGCTGGACAGGCTGGCGCCCATTTAAGATCGCGAAAAAGGTTCAAGAAAGTGAACTCATCACATCTTTCTATTTAAGTCCGTGCGATCAAGGCGAGTTGCCAAGCTACCAACCGGGGCAATACATTAGTGTGCGTGTGTTTATCCCAGAAACAGGGCTTTATCAGCCGCGCCAATACAGCTTATCGCAAGCGCCAAATTCTGAGTACCTGCGTATTTCGGTTAAAAAAGAGCTAGCACTTGAAAGTAAACCAGAAGGCTGTATCTCCAACCAGCTGCATGATAAGCATCAAGTGGGTGATGTGATTGAAGTCTCTGCCCCTTATGGTGAATTTTTCTTGGATACACAAACAGATAAGCCTGTGGTCTTAATCAGTGGTGGGGTTGGGATCACGCCAATGATGGCAATGAGTGAGTCCTTACATCAGCAAGGTAAAGCGTCGCAAGTACACTTTATTCACAGTGCACGCAATGCCAAAGTGCATGCATTTAAATCTATCACAGATGGTTTTGCCAAAGATGGCATGCGAGTGGATTATTTTTATGATTCAGGTGAAGAAGCAGGCGTTGGTGCTGCACCATTCGCATTAGCTCAATTACTTGGTGATGCGCCGCAAGCTGCGCAGTATTACATCTGTGGGCCGATTGCCTTTATGACGCATTATATTCAAGCACTCAAAGATCTCGGAGTGGCAGAAGCGCAGATCCATGCGGAAGCATTTGGATCGGGTGGTGTTTAAGGTTTAACGACAGCGTAAATCTTAAAAACATATGGATTTAAAGAACTGAGGCGATGATGTCTCAGTTTTTTTATGCCTGCTATATAACCTTTTAATTGATATTGATTTTACTTAAGTGTTTGAAAGTGTGAAGTTTAATTAAATTTTAAACCTATTTTGGGCTTGAATATGCATAATGTAAAAATCTGACATGCGTCAAAGTAATAAATCTAAATTAAACATAATCTGGTATAATGTGTATGGTTTTAAGATGGTTAGACAGACTTAAACCATTACACATAATCATTCTATACAAATAGGACATGTGCTTGTCAGGTATAGATAAAGCTTATGTTAGAAGATTAAATTATGACTTTTCAAAACAGAGTAGGCAAGGATTGCCAGAGGCAGTAATGTTTATAAAAAGCACCAATGTTTATTATTTAACAGGGACAGTCACGCTAGGGAGTTTACTCTTTGGTTATGATACCGCTGTGATCTCCGGAGCCTTAGACTCCATCCGAATTAATTTTAACCTTTCTAAACTCGAACTTGGCTTGGCTGCCTCCGCGGCTTTATTTGGCTGCGTGATTGGCGCATGGATAGGGCGTTGCATGAGTTTGGCGCATGGCAAGCGCTCGGCGTTAATGCTCGCAGCTGTGCTTGTTTTGCTTTCGACTATGGGCTCTTCAGTTGCCCCGAATTACTATTTATTTATTTTATTTCGCTGTCTTGGCGGTGTCGGCATTGGGATTATTTCATTGATTTCCCCCTTATATATTGCTGAAATTGCGCCAAGTCAATCTCGGGGACGCTTTGTTTCAAGCACTCAGCTAGCGATTGGTGTCGGCATGCTGCTCGCCTATACCGTCAATTATGGAATTTTAAGCTGGGGCTCTGAATATTGGTTACACATTGAGGGATGGCGCTATATGTTTGCCTGCGAAATTGTGCCAGCGACACTTTTTTTAAGCCTACTTTTTACCATTGATGAACCAAAAGCTTGGGATCAAAATAAAGATCCTGCGGTAACAAAGTTCATGAAGCCACTGATTGTTGAGCTTTATCAAGATAAACATATGTTCAAAAATTATAAGCTGATTTTAGGTGTCGGGATCATTTTAAGCGTGATCCCACAATTGGCTGGAATTAATGTCTTTCTATATTTTTTGCCGAATTTGATGCGCGACTTTTCGCAAGATTTAGAGATGCACAGCGCCTTATTTTTAACCTTAATGCTTGGTATTGCTAACCTTATTGCGACATTATTTGCGATGTATTTTGTGGATAAGCTTGGCCGTAAGCCATTGTTAATTATCGGCGGCCTTGTGATGAGCCTCTCTATGTTGCTACTTGCCGCTGCAGCGAGAATGGATATCTTAGAGCATCTCCACTTATATATTTTAATTCTTTATATTAGTGCCTTTGCCTTTTCTTTGGGGCCGATTACTTGGGTGCTTTTGGCTGAAATCTTTCCGCAAAAAGTACGCCTTAACTTCTTATCCATTGCTGTCATGGCGCAGTGGTTTGCTAACTTTTCGATTTCATTTTTGTTTTTATTCTTTAATAATCAAAAAGCCAATAGCATATTAGTCGATCAATATAATGGTGTGATATTTATATTTTTTGGTGTCGTGAGTTTATTAGCAATTTCTTTTTTCTATATGTATATCCCTGAAACCAAAGGTAAGACATTTGAGGAAATTGAGGCGCAATGGTAAAAAAGTATAGTCAAATCTAGGTCTTAGGATTTGATAAAATGTAACCAAGTGTAACATAGACACATAAGTGTCAAATTCTATCTTTAAAGTTTAGTGTACTCAGCTGGCGTATAAAAATATCAAGCTGAGACACTTTTTGGGAATAAAAACTTTAAGGATTGATTATGTTTTTTCAAGATTCTCGCAGCTTGGCAAAAAAGCCATTATTGTTGGCTCTCTCTTCTGTATTGGCAACTTCAACGTTCTTCTCTGCAAGCACATTTGCACAAACCCCACAAAGCAATGATGACTGGTTTAAAGCAGGCCAGTCACAAATTGCGCAAGCCAAAAAGAATAAGCCAATCACAGGCAAAGCGAAGAATGTGATTTTGTTTATAGGTGATGGCATGAGTGTTGGCACCATCACCGCGGCGCGTATTCTAGCTAGTCAAGAGCAAGGCCATGCAGGTGAAGAAACCATTCTTAATATGGAAACTTTGCCGCACATGGCGCTAGCCAAAACTTATAACACGGATTATCAAACCCCAGATTCAGCGGGCACGGCAAGTGCGATGGTCACAGGCGTGAAAACTAAATCAGGCGTGATTTCAGTCAATGACAATGTGATGCGCGGATTTTGTAACACAGTCAAAGGCAATGAAGCGCAAACCCTTTTTGAAATGGCTGGCGAGCAAGGCAAAGGGCTTGGCGTAGTCAGCACCGCGCGTATTACCCATGCAACGCCAGCAACTGCGTATGCACACACAGCAGATCGCAACTGGGAAAATGACACCATGTTGCCAAATATTGCTAAAAACCAAGGTTGTGTTGATATCGCACAGCAACTTGTTGAATTTAAAGCAGGTGATGGCTTAAACGTGGTCTTTGGTGGCGGTCGTCGTGAATTCTTACCTGAAACGGTAAAAGATCCAGAATACCCAGAGCAAACGGGTAAGCGTAAAGACGGTCAAAACTTGATTGAAACTTGGCAGCAAAAGCATGAAGACGGCAAATATGTCATGGATAAAGCAGGCTTTGATCAAATTACAGCCGATGACAAATATGTACTCGGTTTATTTGAGCCAAGTCATATGCAATATGAAGCGGATCGCTCAGACAATGAGCCATCTTTGGCTGACATGACAAGCAAAGCGATTGATATCTTGAGCAAAGATAAAGATGGTTATGTGATGATGGTGGAAGCGGGACGTATCGATCATGCGCACCACGCTGGTAATGCTGCGCGCGCACTTAAAGACACGATTGCTTATGATGAAGCGATTAAAGTTGCGCTAGAGAAAACCAACCCAGAAGATACCTTGATTATTGTGACTGCCGATCACGCGCATACGATGATTTTAAATGGTTATGCAAAACGCGGCGCATCTATTCTTGGTTTGTCAGGTGAAAAAGATGCCAACGGCAACCCATATCCAACGATTTCTTACGGTAACGGCCCTGGCGGCTTTGAAGATAACCTGAAGAAAAAACCAAGCGCAAGCATTGTGAATCAAATTGATTATATCCAGCCAGCACTAATTCCGCTTGAGTCTGAAACCCACTCACAAGAAGATGTGGCTATCTTTGCGCGTGGCCCACAAGCTTGGTTATTCCAAGGCGCGGTTGAGCAAAACTACATTTTCCATGTGATTAATGAAGCAACAGGGCTTGCTGATTTATAATTCAATTGTTATATTATAACAAATCATTTGGCTTTTGCTAAAATGAACAAAAGGCCGTGATTTCAATGATTTATATTGTTTCACGGCTTTGTTGCGTGATTTGAACAGCTTTATTACTCTTATCTTGTAATCTTTGGTTAAAAATAGCTAAGCTCATAACAAACATTATTAACATAAAGCCATTATTAACATACAACATAGCAGGTACGCTCTTGTTAAAATACATCAAACCCCTCATCTGTACATTTTTATATTGCTTGTCACTTTCTGCATTTGCCGATGACATCACGACGTTGGATTGGGCCGATCTGATCCCAGAAAGTGAGAAAAAAGCCTACACAGAGCAATTTATCAACCGCGCATCGCCACAGGTCAATCACCAAGGCAGCGGCCCTGCTGCGCAAAACAGCCAATTTGGCATGCCACGTCAAGAATTAGACGGCAAGCACGTAAAAATTCCGGGTTTTGTGATCCCACTTGAAGGCGATGACAAGCTAGTGACTGAGTTTTTATTAGTGCCATTTATGGGCGCTTGCATTCACGTTCCGCCACCGCCGCCAAATCAAATTGTCTATGTGAAATTCAAAGATGGTATTGAAATCGGCAAACTCTGGGAGGTGGTTGTGGTTGAAGGCATCATGAAAGTTGAGACCACAAGCGCAGAGATTGCGCAATCGAGCTATTTGCTTGAAGGGATCGACTCTGAGCCTTATCGCAGCCCAAATTAATCGCTATTTCATATAAAAATATCCAAATTCAAAAACTTAAATAAGATATACCCAAAAAGTAAAAAGGGTATCAATAGGGAAATTATCCATGAACAAAGCAGTTATCTTACTTTTGGGCTTAGGTTTAAGCCTTTCGCCACTTGCTTATGCGGATCACGATAGTCAGGATCATGAACACGAGCATGCCCACGAACATGAAGCCCATGATGAGCACGAGCATGATCATGATCATGCGGATGATGAACATAGAGAGCACGGCGCCCACCTTCACGGACAACTTGAAGTCAATATTGCGCGCGATGGCAACAGCCTTGAAATTGCGCTTGAATCACCGCTGCACAATCTTCTTGGTTTTGAGTATCAACCAAAAACGGCGCAAGAAAAAGAAGCCTTTGCTGCTATGCTTGGGCAACTTGAAGCGGCGCAGAGCTTTGTATTTCAAGCCAAAGCAATCTGTAAACTGGAAGATTCAAGCATTCAAATTGGTGGCCATGACGCAGCAGAGTTTTTAGAGCATGGTGAATCAGGGCACAATGATCTGATGGCGGATTATCACTTCAGTTGCGAAAACCTTGACGCAGCACCAGAGTTGGCGACTCGCATTTTTGCGCTTTATCCAGAAACTCAAGCTATCACGGTTAACCTCTTGACTGAAAAAGGTCAAAACCAAGTTAAACTGAACGCTGATGCGAATAAACTTGCATTAGATTAATCACTTGTGTTAATAACGCGCACTGACAAGACAAGCGGTGCGCGAAGAAAAGTGAGATTTCATGTTAAATAGTATTCAAATTAAGCAGCTACGCTTTTGTTATGAGAAGGGCAAAACGGCGCTTTCACTTGATGAATTAAATATCAAGGCGCAAAGCCTCGTCTTTATCAAAGGTAAAAGTGGTAGCGGCAAGTCAACCTTGCTCAACCTGTTAACTGGTATGTTAGTACCCACTTCTGGCGAAGTGACAGTGCTTGGTGAGCGCTTAGATCAAATGAGCGCAAGGCAGCGTGATGCATTTCGCTCTGATCATATCGGCTATATCTTTCAGCAATTTAACCTTATTCCCTACCTCTCTGTGGTGGAGAACGTGATTTTGCCATGCCAGTTTTCCAAGCGTCGGATGCAAAAAATTAACCAAGGGCTAGTTCCTGAAGCTCAGTCTTTATTAGAAAGTTTGCAGCTAGATAAGTCCATGTGGGATAAGAAGGTGTCAGATTTAAGTGTCGGGCAGCAGCAGCGGGTTGCGGCAGCGCGCGCCTTTATTGGTAGCCCTGAACTCATTATTGCCGATGAGCCAACCTCGGCGCTTGATCATGACAACCGCGAGGCCTTTATCGAGCTTTTGTTTACTGAGGCCAAGCGCACAGGGGCGAGCTTAGTCTTTGTCAGCCATGATCCCACGCTTGAGCACAAGTTTGAGCAAGTCATTGGGCTGGAAGCGATTAATCATCACTGAAGGGATTTATTTTAATTAAAGTGATAAATCATATTTGAAATGATAAATCCTAACCAAAGTGATAAATCTCATTCAAATTGATAAACCAAGCCCAAAGCATATATACCTAATTTTCTCTTTATTTTACTGGCAGATATCCCATTATGGCGATTTTAAATCTTGCATATAAAAGTCTTTTGAGTCGTAAAACCAGCGTCATTTTTACCTTATTAACGCTGGCAATTTCTGTTTTGCTTTTGCTGACGGTTGAGCGTGTGCGCGTGGAAGCCAAGCAAAGCTTTGCCAACACCATTTCAGGCACAGATCTGGTCGTCGGGGCACGTTCGGGGCAAATCAACTTACTCTTGTATTCAGTCTTTCGAATCGGCAATGCGACCAATAATATCGATTGGCGCAGTTATCAAGATATTATTCAAGACAAGGCGGTCAAGTGGGCGATCCCGATTTCTTTGGGGGATTCACACCAAGGCTTTCGCGTGGTGGGCACCAATACGAGCTATTTTGAGCATTATCAATATGGTAAAAAGCAAGCCCTTACTTTTCTGCAAGGACATGAATTTAAAGGGCTATTTGATGCGGTGATCGGCAGTGAAGTGGCGCAAAAGCTTGGCTATAAAATCGGCTCGCCTATGGTGTTGGCACACGGCATGCAAGACACTGGTTTTAGTCGTCATGATAATATGCCCTTTAAAGTCGTAGGAATTTTAGCGCCAACGGGCACGCCAGTGGATAAAAGTATCCATGTGTCGTTAGAGGCGATTGAGGCGATTCATATCGGTTGGGAGTCGGGGGCAAATGTCGGCTACGCACCAAGTCAATCTGATGTGCTTAGTCTTGCTGATAGTGAGCGTTTACAACCCAAGCAAATCACGGCGGTACTGCTTGGCTTAACCTCTAAAATTCAAACCTTTAAAGTGCAACGTGCGATTAATACCTATCAAGCTGAGCCACTGACTGCGATTTTGCCCGGAATTGCGCTGCAAGAATTATGGTCGATGCTCTCGATTGTTGAGCAAGCCTTGCTGGTGATTTCAGGGCTTGTGGTGATTGCTGGGATGTTTGGCATGCTCAGCACCTTAGTTGCTAGTTTACGTGAGCGCAAGCAAGAGATCCGTATTTTACGTGCCATGGGTGCAAGACGTAAGCATATCTTTTCATTACTAATTTGTGAGGCAAGTTTGCTGACCTTTTTAGCCATTGTGCTTGGCGTGATTGGCCTGTATTGCATTTTATGGTTGGCTGGCCCCTTTATTCAAACCCATTATGGGATCAAACTTGGGGTTGCAGTATTAAGTGAATATGAGTGGCTATTGCTTGGCTGTGTGCAACTGCTTGGGGTTGTAATCGGTATATTCCCGGCAATTGGTGCGTATCGTCAGGGCAGCTGATTGATTTTATAAGCTTACTTTTTTAGATAGCAGAACGTATGCTGCTAGATAACAGAAACTATACTAGATCACCAAAAAGCCTTGCATGGATGCTTCCAAACGCAAGGCTTTTTTATGTGTCTAACTCACTCGAGCCAGATTGTTTTCTATTAATCTGTGCTATTTAGTTAACTATAAGCCAAAGCTTGACGCTTATCTAACGCACTGCTCAAACGGGTTAAAGCCAGTGCAACTAACACTATCACCGCGCCCACCCAAGGCGTATGCATCAGGCCATAATGCTCAACAATCAAGCCGCCGCCCCAAGAGCCTAAGGCTATGCCCACATTAAAGGCTGCGATATTTAAGCCAGAGGCAACATCCACCGCATCAGGGGCAAATTTTTGCGCCAAGTTCACCACATAAACTTGCAAACCTGGGACATTACCAAAGGCAAAGGCGCCCCAAACAAAGATGGTGAGCACGGCCAGCACAGGTGAGCTTGCGGTCAGATTAAAGGTAAATAAAACCAGTGCAAGGCAAGCAAAGATATAGCTTAATGCTTTGGTTGGGCCCATTTTATCTGCCATTTTCCCGCCCCAGATATTACCTATCGCAACAGAAACGCCATACACCAACATGATAAGACTTACGGCATTGGCATGGAAACCTGTGATCTGCTCTAATATAGGCGCTAAAAAGGTAAATGCAGTAAAGGTGCCGCCATAACCGAGCGCTGTGATCAAATACACAAGCAGTAATCTTGGTTGTTTAAACACTTTTAGCTGAGTCGAAATTTTTGCCGCAGGCGGCTGTGCTAAGTTTTTAGGCACTAATAAAGCGCTGCCGATTAAGGCGACAAAACCAAGTAAAGCAACAATTAAAAAGCTTGCTTGCCAACCAAAGTTTTGCCCAATCCAAGTTCCAAGTGGCACACCAGTGACCAGTGCAACGGTTAAACCGGTAAACATAATCGCAATCGCGCTGGCAGCTTTGTCTTTGGCAACCAAACCTGTGGCAATGGTCGAGCCAATTGAGAAGAAAACCCCGTGCGCAAGGCCAGTTAAGATCCGCGCTAAAATTAGACTTTCATAGTTGGGCGACTGCCAAGCGAGTAAATTACCCAGCACAAATAGGCTCATCACGGATAATAAAACATATTTACGCTTCCATTTTCCTGTCAGCGCGGTGAGCACAGGTGCGCCAATGGCAACGCCAAGTGCATATAAACTGACAAGTAAGCCAGCAGAAGGCAGGCTAACATTAAGATCGCTTGCCATGGTTGGAATAAGGCCAACGATGACAAACTCTGTGGTTCCAATAGCGAATGCGCTTAAGCTGAGCGCAAGCAGTGCGAGTGGCATAAGGTTTCTCTCTTTTCATAATGATGTTTGATGGACGAGAGTATGCCGACTTATTCTTTTGTGAAAAACAGCGTGTATAGCAAATAACTTTTGTCAAAAATAATGTTAATCTGTTAGGTATACCTATACGGAGGAATAAAATGCGTACGCGTTCAGATGATTTAGAGATATTACTCACTGTAGTTGATTGCGGCGGGTTTTCTGCAGCGGCAAATATGCTAGGCATTCAAGTGGCGCGTGTGTCGCGAGCGGTAAATAAAATCGAAGCTCAGCTTGGAGTGAGTTTACTCAACCGCACCACTCGTAAGATGGATTTAACCCAAGAAGGGCAAACCTTCGTTGAAACCATTCGCCACTCGCTGGCGCAAATTGAGCAAGCCGAAGAAGCGGTAATAAACCAAGGGAAATTGCCACAAGGGCGTTTAGTCGTGGACGCTGCAAGTCCATTTATGCTGCATCAAATCATACCTTTAGTTGCTGAATTTAAAAAAGAATACCCAGATATTTCATTGCATATTCGCTCCAACGAAGGGATTGTTGATTTACTTGAAAAACGCACTGATGTAGCGATTCGGATCGGTAAGTTAACGGATTCTAGCCTGCATGCCAGAGCCCTTGGCACCAGCGCTTTATATATTGTCGCAGCGCCTGCCTACCTTGCGCGTTATGGCGTCCCAAAAAAGGTTCAAGATTTAACTGCGCATCAATTCATTGCCTTTGATGGTCCCAAATCGCTGAATCAGTGGCCCTTGTCTGGTTTTGTCATGCCAGAGGCTTGTTTAGTGGCAAGCAATGGTGAAGCTGTTCGCCAACTTGCACTGGCTGGCAATGGGATTGCGTGCTTGTCTGGTTTTATGGTGAAGCAGGATATCGAGAAGGGTGACTTGATCACAATATTGGTTGATGACTTGTTGCCATCTGCTGAGCGCGAGCAGGTGAATGCTGTTTATTATAAGTCGTCGCAAGTGGCAAGGCGCATCAGTGCCTTTCTTGATTTTATTCAGCCAAGGCTTGAGCTTTGATGAAATATTTCTAAAACCCATAATGATTTTTTTTGATAGCGCACAGATTAAGGAGAAATAATATATTATTCAGTGCGTTATGTATTACAAATGTATATTATTATGATTCTTAGATTGCGCGCCATACATCATGATAGCCATTTGGGGATAGGGAAGATCCAAAATGTTGATAGAAAAAGCAGAGTTAAGGATAGACAAGCAAAGTGTCGAGCTGGTTTGGGATTGGGATAAAGGTGACAAAGTGATCTCTATGCGGCAATCATTAACCAAAGAAGATCTTGCTAAGTTGCGCCATGCACAAACTGGGTTAAAGCACGGCTCCATCGTGAACTTTGTGCGCGTCAAACAAGGTGATAAATGGCAAGTTAGTGATCTTATTGTTGCAGATATTCCGCTTTCAAAATCCTTATATGTAGTGCGTGCGCGTGACTATCAACAAGGCTATCTGATTAAATTTAAGTCAATAACCAACAGTCTTTTTAACTCGACACATGAGCTTTATTTTGATAAATCGGATGCGTTAGCAAAGCTCTTATGGATGCGAGAGTGTGGCGTCACATTAGGCTTTCAGATTAAACCGGGCAAAGAAGTTTTTTATACTCAGCTAGATGACATTGAAGATCTGCCTGAAAAAGTTTCGGGTATATTGACGGATATACAAGAAAATAACGGGATTTATCACGCCAAACTACAGGCTGATGATGAATATAAAGGCCGCAGTTTCCCTTGTTCGTTTAATAAAAACATACTCTGGAAAGCCAATATTTCTAAATTAGGCAAGACGGCAAAGATCCCAGCAAACATTGAGTTTTCAGAGAAGTATAAATCTTATACAGTCAGTCAATTTGAGTCTTTATTAGATCTTGGTGAGCATCAACTTAAGTTAGATAGTATTGAGGTGCTCACGGCAAGTAAAGCCAAATCACGCTTAATTTTATCGCATCCAGAGTTAGCAGATATTTATTTTTGCGCGACCAGTTTTTGGCCTGTGACCAGCTTTCAAGCGTCCGATAAAGCTCCGGTTTATGTTGATATTGAAGTGAAAGCTAATTCGGATTACTTAGAGCTAAAGCGCTTGCATATGCCAACTGACAACCAGCTCTGGGCGAACGTCTCACCAGTTAAGACAGCGCAAGCCGACGCGGCCCTTAATGAGCTATATCAATTTGAGCTTGAGCATCCAAGTATTAAGCTCGCTTGGCAAGATAAGCTCTTTTTACCCAGTGAGTTAGAGCTCCTTGGGGAGACTAAAAGCACTTCCATCCCTGTGGTTTGTGATGAACATAAACTAAAAATAAACTTTGGCTTGAACGATGAAAATCAATCCACAATTCAAGCGAAATTTATCTTTCAAGGTTATTCCAAAGATAAACCAGAGCACTGTTTATTAGTGCGTCAAGATCTTGGCAAAGATGTCGCTAAAAAAGAATTAGGTTTTGCCTATCGGGTGCATATTAAAGAGTTTTTATTCTTTGGGTTAGTGCCCAAATTAGGCTCTAAATTGGTACTTGATTTGTGCCTTCAACGCATGCCAGCGTCGTCCAATTCCAAATATTTTTTATGGAAAATAGAAAGCTTTGCCACGCTAAAACAGCTTAAATTAGATGCTTTTTATCGACAAAAAATAGCGCGAGTGTCTGAGGTTTGGCAACCAAGCGTGAGGAGTAAACAATTTTTAGCCGATGAAGCCCAAAGCTATTATCAAGATGGCGCGGTGACTTATTTAGACATGGATAAACATTTCTATTTAGTCTTACCTATTTCCGCATCGCTTTTAAATCAGTCTGGTTATTTTTATTTGGATCCCGCGCGAGAATTAACGGTCGATATAGAAATTAAACAAAAGCAAAATCCACATCGACTCAGCCTTGTTTGCTTAGATCTTGTCCCTGCATCGCAATCCTCTGTGCGCAAAAAAGAACTCGTTGTGTACCTAGAGTCTGTGGAGCAAAAAGACAACGGCAAACGTGAATATCAATTTGCAATCGATGACGAGAGTAAAGACCTCGTCAGCTTAAATATGCCAGTTGTGTATTCTGAAACGCCCGCTGAGGCGCAAAAATCAAATTTTCAGCTGAGTCAGATCCCTCATTTAGATACTTACAAATTTGTCGTTGCTGTGTCGCCTTTTGCGAGCCGCTATTATGTATCCAAATTCATCCAACTAAAAGTGAAATAATATGTCTCAAGTGAATCAATATTTAGAACTTCTTCAGCATCTTTTAAATTTGCCAAATTTTGAGCATATTGAGCCAATTAAAGGCACACGTACGATGGATGCGCAGCAAGCGAATCAATTAGCGACCAATGCATTTGGCTTGCCACAAGAAGAAGAGAATCTTGCAAAAATTGCCTATCAATTAAAGAACAATAAACAGAATATTTATTTAATCTTTAACTTACATAGCAGTAAGTTACGAGAGACTCTGGCATTTTTAGCTATGCCTGTCACGGTGAACCAGTTTGATGAGGAACAAGGTTTTTATAGCCTAAAGCCGAACCATCATGGCGCATTTTTATTTAATCAAGCTTATTTGGCCGACCCCAAAAAATCCCAACCTGATTTTGTCTTAGGCAACCAGCAGGCCTATATTGATTTTAAGCAGCAAGCCAGTTTTCCCAAAACAGATAGTTGGGCGATTTGGCTTAGCTTTGCGCATCAGCTTTTAGAAAGCGTCACTGGGCATGATATCAACGGTTTATTAAAAGATGTTGAGCAAAAATATGCTCAAAGCTTTCAGTTTTACACTGAACTTGCAGTGTTTAAAGAGGCGGATAATAAGGCCAATATTAATATTTTGTCCTTGTATCAAGCACTTTCTAGTGTTTCAGATGAAAAATTAAAAGCAACTCCAGTCGTCAATGCCGTGCGCGCGCATAACAAGTTGCAACCTTTAGCCTTTAAGCCTAGTCATGCGACTGAGGATGACAGCTTGGCGCGCGATCTTACATCCAACCCAAGTTATTTGCTTGGACATATGGATGAGCAGCTTAGTGATGAGCTCAATACTTGTGCAGACAGGGAAATCTTTGCTTTAGATAACTCCCAGCGTTTAGTCCTAGAAAGACTTAGCCGCTGCCAGCAAGGGGATATTCTTGCGGTGAATGGCCCTCCGGGATCGGGTAAAACAGCAATGCTTAAAGCTGTGATCGCCAATCAATGGGTGCGCGCTGCGTGGCAGAAAGAGCCGTGTCCGATTACGGTTGCGGTCGGCTCGACTAACCAATCTGTGACCAATGTGATCGGCGCCTTTCCTAAGGTGTTATATAAAAAGAAAACGCCACCACCACAGGCTTTGCTGCATTATCAACGCTGGTTGCCAAATAAGTACGTACGCAACTATGGAACCTATTTCCCATCTCAAACCAGTAAAAATAATATCCAAGACACCAGTGGCTATGTGTTGGCGCAACCGAGTGCGATGGATGCATTAAATGTGTTTGAGTGGACCAATGAAAACCAAGGTGTCTCTGAGATTAAAAACTTCACGAACTTTGCTAAGTTTTATCAGCAAAGTGCGAGCATTCGATTTGATCGAGCATTTGATAGTTTAGACGCTGCGATTGAGGCATGCCACGCTGCATTAAGTCGCAACTGTGAGCAAATCACAAAACTCTTAGCTGAGTTAAACTCGCATATTTGCGATCTCAAATGGTTGAACCGAGTGTTCAAGCTTGAAGGCTTAGTGGCAGATTTTAATCATCCCAAGCCAAGAGTGAGCACAGGCCAAGCGCATAAATTGGCGAATGATTTATTGTGCTTATGTGGCGAGGATAAAAACGCCAAGCTCAAGCTGTTAAGTACGCTTTTAAGAGAAAAGATTGCCGATGAAAAGATAACACTTGAGGATTTAGATGATGCAAGTTTGCAAGGTTTAACGGGCCAAGCATTCGTGATTGCGTTTCATTCCTTGCTCGATGTGACGCTACGTGTGGATGCATTTCACTTCACGGCGCGCTATTGGGAAGGTTGTTATATCAAAGATAACCTTGAAAATATCTTGATTGCGCGCACCGAGCAAAATGTGGAGGCAGGGCTGCGCCGCTTAACTATGCTCACTCCTTGTTTAGTCTCGACAATCCAAAGTGCGCCGAAGCTATTTAGCTTAGATAAGGCATCGAGCAAGTCTTCGCAGCGTTATTTATTTGGCAAAGCAGATCTTTTAATTATGGATGAAAGTGGTCAAGCTCAGCAGCGTCTTGGGATCCCTTTGTTGGCGCTGACACAAAAAGCTTTGGTCGTAGGCGATGTGGATCAACTCTCACCTGTTGTGACGGATATTCAACTGGCAGATGAAGCCTATGCGTACCGCAGCTTTGGTTATAGCGATCAAGACTTTATCTATGCGCAGCAGCAAAAGCTGACCACAGCTGGGGGCAATATGTTGAGCTTAATGCGCCTTGCATCAAACTTTTCCCACCAAGGGCATGGCTTAATGCTACGTGGTCATTATCGTTGCCAAACCAATATTATTCAGTTTTGCAATGAGCTTATCTATGATAATAAGCTGATGTTTTTAGGCTTTAATGCTGATGAGCGTGGGCCTTTGCCATCTTTTAGCTGGGTGGATTCCTGCTTTCCTAATCAAAAAGTAGGCACATCCAAAACTAGCCAAGGAGAAGCTGAATACATTGCTGAGTTTATCTTTAAGCGTTGGTCTGGGATCTATGCGTTTTACGCCGAAAAAGACAAAAAGAAGAACAAACCTGAGCGCTGTTTATCTGATCTTATTGCGATTGTCACCCCTTATAATCAGCAAGCCAAAGTGCTGCGCAGTGCATTAAAAAAGAAACTGTCTGAGTCAGCGCCACAGCATGGACTAGATGCGAAAGAGATCGATGATATTGTTATTGGCACAGTGGATTCACTGCAAGGCGCTGAAAAACCAATAGTAATTTTTAGTGGTGTGTTTAGCAAGTTTGAGTCGGGTGAGCCGCATTTTGCGAAAACACCTTTTCTGTTAAATGTTGCGATTTCGCGCGCGCAAGACTGTTTTGTTGCCTTTGTGTGTGAGCAGACTTATGGCATAGGGCAAACCTACCAAGCCGATGAGTTAGAAGCTTTGCGTGAAAACTCAGTGCGTTATCTTGGTTACTATTTAGGTCAAGCTTGCCATGGGAATGGAAGACGCCGTTGTCAGCGTTTATTTCCAAAGCGTTTGGTCGTGATGGAAGCGACGGGTAAGAAAAAGGTGCTTCAAAAATATTTAGGCGCTGACTATTTAATCATCGACACACAAGGCAGTATTACAGAATATACGCCTGAAAGTTTAGATTTTGATTATCTCGTCAAACATCACTTTAAGCCAAAATTTCAGCTAACAAGTCATGGCAAACAAGCGATTGAGCAGATCGTTTCGCAAGGCGCAAGTGTGGATGAAATCATTCTTGCAACCGATGATGATTACGTTGGTGAAGCCATTGCGTGGCATATTTATATGCAGTTTAGGCATCATCCTGACTATCAACAAAAGATGACCCGTGTGCGCCTTGGCGCGATGACCCAAGAAGCGGTCGATACTGCCTTTGAAACCAAGCGAGTCAATAAGCATGAAGAAGACTTAAATCGTTTCAAAACCGAAGATGAAAAACAAGCAGCGAAGCGTGCGTTTTTAGCGAGCCGTGGCAAGATAGATAAAGGGCGAGTTAAAGCAGAGCTTTTCCGTGAACTGGTTGACGCCTTGGTTTCAAGTCAATCTAAGTCGCTGCCTATCACTCATAACCAATCTGATTTGTTAGATGAATTAATCACTTATCAAACATCACAAGACAGCAACGGACAAACTATTAACACCCAAGCTTTGCCACAGGCGATGGGGCGTGTGCGTTTAGGTTTATTAGATATTTTGTATACAGATCTTAATTTAAAATATCAATATAAGAAACATTCAGAGCCTCAAGTGGTATTAACCCAAGGCGAGCATCGTTTTATTGGGCACCTTGATGGGAAAGATAAAGCGGCGATGATCACTCAATTTAAAAAACACTGGCAGCAACATGATGAAATACAAAGTAAAGATTTGTCGTCTTGGAAGTATGACGGTATGTCTAGCCAGCTGAGTCAAAGCTTGCCTGCGCCAAGTGCGTCGACGATGCAAATTATTCAATCTATGCACACTGAGCATGGCATGAGCCCTGCACTGACAATGAAATTGCTGCAAGCTTTATATTTAGGAGATTTCTAATGACGGCCACGAACATAGCCAATACCACCAATAGTGCGCATGATGATATTCAGCTCACCATAGATGCTAGCGATCTCCCTAAATATCATCAACTGCTTACTAATATGCGTTTCGGTGAGCCCGGCGATGCGCTTAATCTATTAGATCTGATTGTGCGCATCAATCAAGCTAGCGCGCAAGAAAATGCCCAAGTTGAGCATATTTGCTTTCATTTTTCGCACCAATCAACGGATATTCAATTAGTTTTTAAAGCTAAAGTGGTCCAGCAGCCCAATTGGTTAAGCGACTTTGAGGATAAACTCGCGCAGTTTTTAACGCCGCAGCAAGCGCAAGAGATCGACGCTGTCTTATCGGTTGACCCAAGCGCGCAGCTATTTGAAATAAGCTTTTGCGCGCCGAAAATTACGCCATTAAAACTTGATGATTTATATGCATCTTTAGATATCTATAAAATCGGCCGCCCGTCTTCATTGCCCGATATCATTAGTAAGCTAGAAGAGCTTGGGATGATAGCACTTAATCAAGACCAAGTTATCTTGAGCGCAAAAGGGCTGCAAACCTATTTACTCTTTAATCAGCAGCGTAAGGGATTGGCAGATAAAACCTTTTCAACTCAGCTTGCATCACTGCAACAAGAGATTGAGCGCGATGAGATAAGCATTGAGGCGGCGCTAGCTAAGCTATTGCCTGCGATCACCGCGGAGCCTAAATCTGTCCAATTGGCACAAGGTGTATGGCACGACATTGACGATTTATATGCAGCAGACGATGAGGTCGATTTTATTTCAGAGCAAGGCTTGATCCAAATTCAGTCTGTGAAGCGAGGACATGGCGCATGAGTGGGGTGATTTCATACCCAAGAACCGACGGCTCTAAGCGTTTGGATCGTGAGATTGCGTATCTAGAGATGCTAATTATGGGGCTGGGTTTTAATGTTTCTTTGCATCAAGTCAATGATTTATTAGCACTTGCGAATGCTATCGGTTGGCATAATTTACCGCCTGAGTTAAGAAGTAAATTGTTTTGGTTACTTCGCCAAGCGCAAATGAAGCTAGCCCAAGAAGCTGCTTATATTGATGAGGAGACTTATCATCAAGCCGAGCCTATGCGGATTGAATTGATGGACTGGATTGATAGGCAAGAATCCACTTGGCTGACGCTTGAAGACAAGCAAGATCGTGAACCCTTTGCATTGGCTGGTGTGTTCATGCGCCTCGCTTGGGTTGATAACCATCTGCAAACCCATACTTATCAGCGAAAATATCAGCCGCAAACCGAGAGTTTTGAAAAGGCGAGACAAAAAGCGCCGCAAGCGGGCTATTTTATTGGTTTGTATGAATTCAAAAACCAGCAAGAGTCACGCTTGAGCTTAATCAATCGGCTTTATCAAGCAAGCTTGCAAACGAGCCAGCCACTTGCCGACACAGACTCATATTTCACTAGTTTTGATTGCGCAGAAGAAGCGGGCACAGGTGTTAAACATTACGCTCAACTTTTTGGCTTAGCTTACCAAGCAACGAGTGGTTATGCATTGGTGGCCGTGGATATGCAGCGCTTAAAAGAGCTATTGACTGTGCAAGTAAAACCAAGAAATGATCACACCGCAGCGGTGCCTTTAGTTGAATTTATTACTAGCAAACCATGCTTTATGGCTGAATTAATCATAAAAGGTGTCGTGAAAGTGGTGCAAGAGTTTGATGTGGAAGGTTAAAGCAAAATAAGAAACGACGGCAAGGCTAAACTCACCTTGCCGTTTATTTAATTACTCATGATGAATGAATCAATTAAGCTTCTGCTTCTAGTGAGGCCATGTCAATCACAAAGCGATAGCGTACATCTGATTTTTCCATGCGCTCAAATGCGTGGTTGATTTCATCCATACGTATCATTTCGCACTCTGGTAAAATATTCATACGCCCACAAAAATCAAGCATCTCTTGGGTTTCTTTGATCCCACCAATGATAGAACCGGCAATGCGGCGGCGGCCTAAAATTAGCGCAGGGGTGGTGATCTCATCCATTGGTCCGATTTGGCCAACCAACACAATTGTGCCATCAATTTTTAGAAGTGGCATATATGGATTAATGTCATGTTTGACCGGCACAGTGTCGATAATAATATCAAACTTGCTGGCTGCGGTAGCCATTGACTCTTCATCCCCTGAGACCAAGAAATAATCTGCGCCAAGTTCCATTGCATCGGCTTTTTTACTGGTTGAGCGGCTAATCACCGTCACTTCTGCGCCAAGGCCAGCAGCAATTTTTATCGCCATATGCCCAAGACCGCCCATGCCGACAACCCCAACTTTACTGCCTGGGCCAACGTTCCATTCGCGCATTGGTGAATACGTGGTGATCCCTGCACACAGAAGCGGCGCAACTTTTGCCATATCCAGCGAGTTTGGCACACTTAATACAAACTCTTCACGCACGATTAGGTGTTTTGAGTAGCCGCCCATGGTGATATCACCCGAGATGCGATCTGGGCTGTTGTAGGTTTGGGTCATGCCTTCTTCACAGAACTGCTCTTCTCCATGATGGCAAGGGTTACAGCTTTGGCAACTATCAACCATGCAGCCCACTGCAACATGATCTCCGACTTTAAATTTGCTCACATCTGCGCCAACTTCAATCACGCGTCCAACAATTTCATGCCCAGGCACGTTCGGGTAGGTCGTCCAACCCCAGTCATTGCGCGCAGTGTGTAAATCACTATGGCAAACGCCGCAATATAAAACTTCCATCGAGACATCATTGGCGCGCAATTCACGGCGCTCAAACGTATAGGGGACAAGCTCTGAATCTGCGTCATGTGCGCAATAACCGATTGTTTTCATGTGGTGATCCTTTTTATGGTGGAAGAAGTGTTGCTAACGAGATCTAGTATAGGAAAAATACTACCTAGATGTCATCTGAATAGTAGATAAATGATTGATGGAAGATGCGCCACACAAGAAAATAATATCTATCTTACTTAATGAGGCGCATATTTTAGTAATGTCGGGTGCTCGCTTATTGAGCCTGCAAGCTAGTATTTGCTTTTTTACCTTGCCAATAAATTGACGCGATCACAATCAAGATAAATGCACACTGAGCAAGGGCAGTTTCAAGGGTTGGGTAGAAACCGATAAAGTTAATCGTCGGCAGCGACTCAAGCACATGAATGCTCACATGACCGGTTAATTGCAGCGCGTGAATACTCACCCCAAGCATCTTAAAGGCTAAGAAATAAACTAGCCAAGTGAAGATCTTAAAGATAGTTGGAATCGGCAATTTGAGCGATGTTTTGACGATCACAATGGTCACCAAAGCCAGCACCGCCAGCGCAATAAAGATCCCTAAGAAGAACTGACTGAGCTCAATTTTAGGTAAGATGCCGGCATAAAAGAGTACAGTTTCTGCGCCTTCACGAAAGACGGCTAAAAAGCTCAAAACAGCTAACGAGGTAAAACTGCCCACAGAAATCGCACTAGAGGTATGTTTGGCTAAGAAATCTTTCCACGCTTTGGCAGAAGATTTACCATGCAGCCAGATCCCAACAATGAGCATCATGATCACCGCAAATAGCCCGACAAAACCTTCTAGCGTTTCACGCGCATTGCCTGCAAGGTTGCTTGGTAAGAAGCGCACTAACGCCCAAGCGAGGGCTAAACTTGTGACCAAACCGAGCACTGCGCCGCCAATCACCCAACGCTGACCACGTTTTTGTTTGGCCGCCTGCATCGCAGAGAAAAGCGCTAACACGATTAATAATGCCTCTAAACCTTCACGCAATAAAATCAGCGCAGCGTCGATAGCAGTGTAGGCTTGGCTTGGGTTTAAGGCTGATAAATCAGTAATTAAAGACCCAAGCTTGGCTTGGCTATCAGTGTCGCCATCGGCTGCCATAATTAGCGGTAATTGGTTTTCAACTCGCGTATACAAACTTGGTGCGCGGGTGCTGACATCGCCCTCAAAAGTCGGCCAATTGTTAATAAACTCAAGTAAGACTTGGTTACCCGCAGCGCTGTCTTGCTGCTGATAGTCACTTAATGCTGTGTTGAGCATGGCGATGCCATCGGCTAAGTCCATATCACTGTTTGTGGTTTGGATTTTTTCGCCGTTATTAAAGCTTGTTAGCGTCTCGCCTAGCGCATCACTTTGCAGCTTGATCTGGCTCCAATCTGGGTTTTCGCGTGACTTTTCAACATTTAACAGAGCAAGTGAGGTTTCAATCTTTCCATAGTGACCCATGCTAGTTTCATGCACGACACGCTCACGCTTGGCCCAAGTTGAATTGAAAATGCGAAATCGTGCATTCAGCGCTGCCATATCTTGCGCCTCAACAGCTTTTGCCATTGCGTCATAAGTTGGCATGACTTGCTTGGTAAATTGCGCGCGCATGGCTTCATAATCAACAGGGTTGACGTATTTCTCAAGAGCAATCAGGCTTGCAGAGAGCTTGGTTAAATGCTCAACCGATGGTTCATCACTTGCCGTTTCAATGGCTTTTAAGACGTTTTTCTTTTTCGCCGTGTCTGCAATCTCAAGGCTTTCGATATAGGTTTTAATGTCAGCCAGATCCGCTTTTGCTGCGTCCAGTTCACCATTTTTCGACTCGCCTAGCGCATCGGAAAGGCCAATGTAGGCAGGTGAAAAATTAACTTTTTGCGCCGCCATAGTGTTTGCGCTAGCTAAAAAGAAAAGACATAAAACACTCATCTTCATCAGCTGCATACTGAATAGAGATATAGATTTAGCCTTCAAGTAAAGATTGTCCAAGGTATTCTCCCTCTTTAACGCCAGCAAAACAGGCAAATAAGCCGCTTCCGATATGGGTTATGTATTCATTCATTTTGTCGACTTTGCCAAAGGCATTTTGAATCGTGATGAATTGCTGTGGTGATTTTTGGAATGAGATAAACAAAAGCCCTGCATCATATTGGCTGGTGCGGGTGTTGATCCCACCAAGATATGAAAATGAGCGTCTGAGCATTTGCTGCCCTGTACTATGCGCAAGGTGGACATGCGAATCCACTGGCATGGCCGGCTCGCCTTTGTCTGTCTTTAAGTTTGGATCAATCAGCTCAAACTCATCTTTTTGTCCCATAGGCGCGCCCGAGATTTTATCGCGGCCAAAGGTGTTTTCTTGCTCGCCATAGCTGGTGCGATCCCAGGTTTCAAGGTGAGTTTGAATGCGGCGCACGACTAAATAACTGCCGCCTTTCATCCACTCTGGCGAGTCTGCCCAAATGTGCTTATCCGCTTCTTTGAGCGCGAGTGCATTGGCGGTGCCATCTTTAAAAGAAAACAGATTACGCGGAGTTTGATCTGGCGTGTTGTAGGAGTTAAAGCCATTTTGCGCCCAACGCATAGACACCATAGTGGAACGTGCATGGCGCACTAACTGCCTGACGGCATGAAAGGCGACTTGCGGATCATCCGCGCAAGCTTGAATACAAATATCACCGCCAGTGTAGTCTTCTTGCAGCTGATCGCGTGGGAAGTGTGGCAGTGGTTTAAATTCTTCAGGTGATTTATCTTGCAGACCTAACTTGTCGATAAACGCTGGGGAAACCCCAAAGGTTAGGGTTAAATTATACGGGTGTAAACTATCGGCTTCACCTGTGTCAGCAGGCGGCACCAGTTTGTTTTTGCTATAAGGCGCAACATTTCTACCTTGTGTGAGCAAAGCAGATTGACGCGTCCACTCTTTAAATAATTTAATCACAGCGGCTTTGTCTGTGTTATCTAAATCTAGCACCATAAAATAGATATGACGCTGCGCAGGCGTGACGATGCCGGCTTGATGCTCCCCATAAAAGGGAACTTGGCCAGTGGCAAAATCAGGCTCTTGCGGATGTTTTTGTGGCGTTGTTTGATCTTGCGTGCTTGAGGAAGTTGTCTGATCTGCTAAAGCCTTCCCTAAGAATAGGGAAGACCCGGCTAATGTAGCGCCTTTTAGCAAGAGACGACGAGATAAACTGGAATGTTCCAAAAGCGTTTTATTTTGTCGTTCACTTGTCATTATTTTTAATCCAGAATAATACCCATTTGCGCCAATGGCTCACCAAGTTTATTCACAGCTTCAGCAAGGCCAGCAACTTCTTCGTCACTTAGCTCTGTGTAGCTCTTAAACTTGTCACCGACTTTTTGCGCAGCAAGGAGTTCGTTAACATGTGCGAAACGTTGATCAAGCGTGTTGACTAGATCAGCATTCACCTCGTTTAGCTTAGGTTTGAAGATGTCGAAAATTTTCTTTGCGCCATCGATGTTGCCTTGGAAATCATAAAGGTCAGTGTGAGAGAAAATCTCTTCTTCACCAGATACTTTGCTCGTTGAAACTTCGTTTAGAAGATCGACCGCGCCTTGCACCATGAGCTCAGGCGTGACTTCAACCGTGGCAACTTTTGCGCGCAATTCTTTGACATCCGCAATCAGTTGACCGCTGTATTTTTCAGTACCTTGTGTGGTGTTGTTGACCCAAAGAATTTCTTCGATAGGGTGGAAACCTGTCCACTCTTCACCCGGTTCAAGGTCTGCTTTACGCGCATCGATACGTGGGTCTAAATCACCAAAGCTCTCAGCAATGGGCTCAACTGTTTCAAAGTTCATACGTACAAGCGGATAAAGCGCTTTGGCTTCTTCAAGCTTGCCTTCGTTGAGGTAATCGACAAAGGTTTGAGTTTCGCTCACGAGCGCATCGATTTTCTCAACCGAAAACGTTTTATATTCAGCAAGTTCAGCGTCAAGGTTTGGCGCAGCAACAGCAGTGCCACTGATTGCAAGTGAAGTGATGAACGCGAGGCATGTTTTTTGAAAACGCATAAAAAGTCCCTTTAAAAACTAGTATTAATGATAATGAGAATGAATCTCATAAAGCTTTGTGGATTGTACGTTTCCTGAAGTCGCTGTCAATGATTTTGTTTCAAAATATGAATGGTAGTGTAAAGAAGTGTCAAGGCGCAGCGAAGAGATAAACCCATTACTGCGCCTGAGAGGAGGGATTAACGATTCATTTTTTCAAGAAGTTTGTTGCCTGAAATACCACCAATAATCAAGAAGATAAGATATATCCAGCCTGAAAGTGAGAAGTTTGCGATAGGTGTATAGAGAGCGCCAACGTTACACCCATTGGCAAAGCGGGTGCCAAGGCCCATCAAGAGACCGCCGAGGGCAAATAAAGCATATTGTTTGGCGGAATAACTTATTTTTGTCGGGTTTTTAAAGCGGCCCATAAGCAGCACAGCCACGAGCGTACCAATCAAAATGGCTAAGTTTTGCACTGAGATGGAGTGTTCAAAAAATGGCAGTTCAAATGACGCAGCAGAACGATGAGTAAAGGCTGCTAAGCTTTCAGAAGAAACTCCAAGCGCCATTAAACCTTTGCCAAACCAGATCCCAAACGGAGTCGATGCGCCCCAACCCGATCCTGTGGTTGCCATCATGATGCCAAAAATAATTGCAATCACTAATGCGCCTTGGCGTAATGTCCACAGTTGGGCAAACCAGCGGTGATAGGTTTTCCATTCTAACAGACTGGCGGATTTTTCTTGTGGCTGTTGGGATAATTGTTCACGTTCAATCTCACCGGCAACGCCTAAAAACTCGCCTTTGGCATGACGTTTTTGTTCATAGCGCTTGGCAATATGCACCACGATTAATGCAAAAAATACTGTCACAAGTACAGCGCTTAGGTACCCGTTGAGTGGACCTGCGGCAAATAAATCAGGCAGGTAGATGCCACGTTCAAAGCTTTGGCTCGTCCAAATCGATTGTGTGACCCAACTTTGAGTCGCTTGCAGTGGGAAGCCAATAAATACGCCGAAACCAAAAAAGATTAAAGTCGTCAGGGCGCGCGGAATATCCGATACCATTTCAACCATCACACCACTGGCGCAGCAACTGGATAAGCACATGCCAGCTCCAAACATCACGCCGCCAATGATCAAACCTAAGTTAATTGGATTGACCCACAAGTTGAAATCCGCAGGGCCATTTTTATATAGCAATCCTGCATTAATGATTGCGGTGACCACAAACATAAACATTAAGGTTTGGATTAATTGGGTTGAGCCGCGGCGATAAGCACGGTTGACACTGCCCGCAAAACCTATGGATGCTTTGGTCAGGGCAAAGCCAAGGCTAAGGCCTAAGAGAAGGCGTAAAAATAAAGTGTCGTCTTTTAAAAATGTAAGACCGAGCGCAAGGGTGAGCAGGGCAATCGCGCCGCCCCATAAACCTTGGCTCGTTTTGAGCTGTGGTTGGCTAATAGATAAACTGGACATAATGAACTCTAAACAGTGAAATAAAAGATTCAACTATTCTAGACACTGTTAAAGTAGGGGGATAACAGCCAATTGGCATATTTCAGAACAAAAGGTTATACAAAAGATTTTTATATTTAATGACTTGGGAAAATGCAAAAAAAGCTGCGCACACTAAAAGGCGCAGCTTGGGAGAAATATTCAATACACTATTTGGACTAGAAAATTAATAAGCGAAGTATTCTCGCTCAGGTGATTGGGCTAAATCTTCCAATGTTCCATATTCGGTATCAATGAGGAAGTGATCGCTTGCTTCGCCAGTCGCAAACTTATCTAAAATGTAAAAAAGTGAGCCAAAACGTGAGCGGAAAAGTTCGCCAGCATTTAAACTACTTGTATCAGTAGCATCATCAACTAAAATATCGCCTTTAAATTCAGAAAGTTCACGACTAAGCATGCCATACTCGGCTAGGCGCTGTTCATCGATATCTCTAAATGCTAGCTCATCAGCATTACGCAAACGATAAAAATCAGTGGCTAAATCAGTCCCTGTCCAGGTTTCTAAGCTATCTAATGTTACGCCCATTTGCTCGGCTTTAATGCTTGCTTTATCGCTCGCAGTTTCCCACTGAATTTGGGCTTGCTCTAATTGAGTTTCAGTTAAGCGACATCCAAGTTCATCCCCTAATAAGTAACTCATTTCACAAACTGTCAAACTAGTATCAATTTGCGATAGGATCAGCATATCTTTACCATTCATATTAAAAATCATAGATTTAATATCATCAGGCCATTCACTTGGTAGAAAACGTAAACGTGTCAATTCCTTAATATGCCAGTCGGTTAATTCATAATAATTCTTTGACGTTAAAATATCTTTATTCCAAATCGAGTCAGAGCCTGAAGAGACAAGGTATTCATATTCTTCTTCATAGTGCTCAAAAAGCTCATCAAATCTATCCACATCACTGATAACTGCAGTTTCGACTTCTATTTGTGAATCTGGTTTTAAAGAGAGGATCTTATAAGCGGGTATATAACCAGCTAATGATGGGGCTTGGATATTAAACAAGGTGTAAGTTTTACCATCCTTTTGATATTGCTTCACCCCTGTATCATTAAAATGCATATGCCCGCCGACATGTACAGTTAAGCCTGTTGTCGCTAAAGCTTCACTGGTCGAACTGTCTGGTACACGACTTAATTGGAAGTTTCCTTCACCGAAAATATCTTCAATGTCTTCTGAAGCGCCATTGTAGAAGTCTGTCATAGGAAAATGGCTAAATGACAATAAGACTTTGTTTTGTGCTTTTGCTCGTTGCACAACATCACTAATCCATTCAATAACTTGCTGTTTATGGGTTAACATTAAGTTATAGCCTGCACTACTTGAACCATCATAGTCATTCGGATTGTCTTCACCACCGGTCGAATCTTGTTTCGGGCGATACACATTTGCATCAATCGCCATGATCCAGACACCTTCAACTGGCTCGACTAAATATGTTGAATCAGGCACCATAGAACAACTTGTGTAGTCTTCTTTTTTATATTCTCCACCTGTGCCTTGATAACAAATTTCATACATACGATTTTGATATTCAGCCTCTACTTTTGCTTGTGCAAATGAGTAACTACTTGAATCTTTATTTACGCTATAAGGAGTTTCATAATAAAGATAGGATTCATCAGGATATAAGCCAAAATCACCCATAAGAGACATGACATTTTCATAGCCTAAATGCTCAATTTCTTGTGTGCAAATGGTATCTAAGCCAGCAGGGTTTGCAATCGTTGTCGTCGCTTCGGTGTAACCTGTACATTCATTTTTACCATAACTATATATAGCTTGATTTTGTCCGCCTTGACCAAGAAAATCAGACTTACCACCTGGTTGATTGAAAGGACGAACGGGATCATGGTTGCCTGGTGCAGCAAAAAACACTAATCCATGTTCTTCTTCATATTTTTTAAATATATCAACTAATCCGCGTAAATGTACGGCTTGGCCGTCATCACTAAAATCGCCAGGAAGTGCAACATATTTTATTCCTTTTGCGACTACGTCATCTAATGCTGCTAATAAAGCAAAGTAGTTCTCATTAAATAAACGGGTAGAGTTCATTTGTGACAACATTGTACGAATCGTTGCGTTTTCGCCACTTTTACTATTAGGTAAACCTTGAAATGACCCATCTTCAAAATCGCCGTATACATCATGAAAATGTATGTCAGGCATGAAGGCAATTTTTAATGATGAGCTGGGATCTGTAACGACGACTTCACCATTATCGACTTCTTCAACTTTGTCTTCTGTCGTTTTAGTTTCATCATTACAACCAAATAGTGCCATTGTCATAGCAAGGGGAATATAAGTGCGAAAAACTTTCATTACAACTCCATGTGATATTAAAAATTCGGATGGAGTCTAAATGGCAAATGTTACAGAAATTGTATTTTTATATTGCAAATATGAAATTAACTTATTGGTAAGAACTCTTGATACACACAAAAAAAGCTGCGCACACTAAAAGGCGCAGCTTTGGCTTAACCATGATAATAACCAGATGGTTACCTATGGGGAGAGGTGATGATATGGAGGGTATCAATCATCTCCATCAGTGTAATTATCATGGGTATTCTCTAGCTTATAGAATGTAACTTTGGCGTAGTCGTCGTCATCACTGGTATTATCTTGTAAATAGACGCCGGCCTTGAAGTACATGTAATTGCTTGCATCATCATAGCCACTCTCAGCCATGCTGATTTCCTCATAGCCGATTTGCTTGCCATCTTGGGTAATCGTGACTTTTAGATCGTCGCCATCAACTTCAATGTCATAAGAGAATTCTTCATTGAGCGGGATCCCATCACTTGGATTTGACGTATCGTTTAAATCGCCATTAGATTTGACCATATCACCGACTAGGTTGTACCAAGTTTCATCGCCACCATCAGATTTAGAGGTTTCATGGGCAAAGTAAATGGCACCATTTTTATTGTCAGGTAGTTTGTGATAGTACAAACGGATCGGCTCATTGCTTTTCGCATGGATCTGACCAACCACAAGACGTCCAACTTGTGTTTCATCATCTGATGTTGTGGTGACATGGTTGATTGCAAGGGTCGCGCTTAGCTTGCCATCAATGCCGCCAAAATCTTCTTGGTCATCACTGTCTATGCTCGAAAATGCCCAGTTATTGCCCTTGCCGCTGGTTGAATATGAGGTATCGCCGCGGCGTAGCATTTCGCGCAATTCGGTGCGTACAAATTTAGTGCTATCAGACGTTTTATAGCCTTTGACAGGGGTGTAGAAGACCATGCCGCCATCGGTGCCGGTATAGAAAAACTCATCTTCATAACTTGCAGCAAGTTCATTTTCTTTAATTGAAGTGGCAAAACCATCACCTTCATCAAGTGGCACGCTTAAATACCAATCGAGTAAATCAAAGTTACTGGATGGTGCTTTTGATGCATCCAGATCATGATCAGAGGATGATCCCTCAACTTTTACTTCAGTGATATTTGTCCAGTCGCTGCCCGCCGTATTATTAAAGACTTTGATGCGGATCCAACGTGCTTGGACATTGCCAAGATCATAGCTTTCAAAATCTGTGGTCGAGCCAGAACTGTTGCCGTAATAAACTTTATCCCAAGTGTTACTGGCGTCATCGGTTAAGGTGCGAATTTCAAATTTATTGCTTTGTTGATCGCCACGCCCCCAAGCAATCTTTACGTCTGAAACGTTTTGCACTGAGCCTAAATCGAGCACTAAGTTGACTTCACTGCCTTCATCGATGGCAGCCCAACGAGAAGACCAATCTGTGTTGCCATCGATGGCTTTGGACGCTGGGTAACTTGGATGCGCACCGCCCCAATCGCTAGCCTCGACAATGTCTAAGGTTTGCGCTTGGGTTGCCATGCTGCAAGCAATTAAGCTGGCGAGCGTGCCGACTTTTAAATATTTCATGTATTTCACCTTTGTTTTACTGGATTAAAAGAAGCGGTAAATCAATATCATGCCTTCAAGCAACGTTTTATATTGCAACCACTTTTAAATAGCAGATGAAGCTCTGCCTTATAGGTTCGCCTGTTGCGTCAACTGCGTTAAATAAAACGACAGATTATGCAGCAAGCGAGCATTTTTATATTAGTGATTGATTATTATTATAATTTAATAATACAAGCCAATTGGATTGGTTAAATTGTGAGCGATGTTGTGTTTTTACATCTTGGGATTTTTACGTTTTTTGATTTTATTAAATATGATTTTTTGCAGGGAATGTATAGCGATTAAATTAACACTAGCAAGTTATAGATTAATGGTAGTTATTTGGAGGGCACAAAACAGATAATAAAAAGCCCCTAACAGCGAGGTTAAGGGCAATTGGGGTAATGCTTATAATGGAATCTATTTATAAATATATGCGTTCACGAGGTTTTCTAAAAATTCTTGTTGTCCTGAGACGCGTTGTGGATCAAGGTTTTGCTCAACAGCATACTTAGCTAAGCTTTCAAGTGAATAATCACCGGTTAGAATTGCTTGACCAAGACCTTGATTCCAACCAGCATAGCGCTTAGCAACATACTCAGAAAGTTTGTCATTTTCGAGCATTTTTGCTGCATTTTTAAGTGATAATGCCATAGTATCCATACCACCAATGTAGCCGTGGAAAAGATCAGCGCCATCAATAGACGGTCTACGAACACGGGCATCAAAGTTCAAGCCACCAGTGGTAAAGCCACCCGCTTTTAAGATTTCATACATGATTAATGTATTTTCTTCGACACTATTTGGGAACTGATCTGTATCCCAACCCAGTTGTGGGTCGCCACGGTTTGCATCGACAGAACCAAAGATACCGAGTGAGGTTGCCGTAGCAATTTCATGTTGGAAACTATGTCCTGCCAGCGTTGCATGGTTCGCTTCGATGTTCACTTTGACTTCTTTTTCAAGGCCAAAGTCTTTTAAGAAGCTATAGACAGTTGCCGTATCATAATCATATTGATGCTTGGTTGGTTCTTGTGGTTTTGGCTCAATTAAAATCGCGCCTTTAAAGCCAATTTTATGTTTATGTTCAACGACCATTTGCATCAAACGACCAAGTTGCTTGCGCTCTTGACGTAAATCAGTGTTAAGTAAGGTTTCATAACCTTCACGACCGCCCCACAGCACATAGTTTTCACCATTTAGGCGTTTGGTTGCTTGCATCGCATTAAAAATTTGAGTTGCTGCATAGGCAAATACTTGTGGATCTGGGTTGGTTGCCGCGCCTGCCATAAAGCGTGGGTGGTTAAAGGCATTCGCCGTGCCCCATAATAACTTGACTCCTGTTTGCTCTTGTTTTTTCTCAAGAACATCCACCATATGTGCAAAGTTTTCAACATATTCATGCAAAGACTTGCCTTCGTATGCGACATCTACATCATGGAAGCAGTAGTAAGGAATGGTCAGCTTTGAAAAGAACTCAAAGGCAGCATCCGCTTTTTTCTCTGCCATGCTTTGGCTAGTCTCACCCTGCCATGGGCGCTCAAATGAACCTGCACCGAAAATATCAGCGCCCGGCCAACAGAATGTGTGCCAGTAGCTTGCTGCAAAGCGAAGATGCTCTGCCATGGTTTTACCAAGAATGACTTCATTTGCATTGTAGTGACGAAATGCAAGTGGGTTTGTAGACTCAGTGCCTTCATATTGGATTTTATTAATACCTTGGAAATATTCTTGCATGGTTATTATTCCTTATTTGCGAAGATTGAGTTTATTTAAGGTTATTTTTTTTACTCTCGCAATTACGAAAAATTATTAGTGGATTGTCATATTTTGTTTTGAAATTAAACTTTCGATTGGAATCACAATAGCTAAAAAACGTAATTTAATTATCATATTTCACAAATGTGACTTATATTTTTTTGACTATGATGAAAGGGCGTGAAACATAAAATAAAAAGGATAATAATATGCAAATAATAAAGCTCTCTCGGAAAGAAAAAATAGCTTATGGCTTAGGTGATATGGGGTGTAATTTTGTATGGCAAACCGTCATGCTCTTCTTAGCTTATTTCTATACTGATGTATATGGCCTCTCTCCTGCTCATATGGGTACCATGTTTTTGCTTGTGCGATTTATTGATGCGGTGACGGATCCTATTATGGGTGGGATCGTTGATAGAACCCAATCGAAACATGGTAAATATCGTCCTTATCTACTTTGGATTTCAGTTCCATTTGGTCTTTCATGTTTGATGGTCTTTTTCACGCCTGATGTTGGTGAAGTCGGAAAAGTTATCTATGCATATGTTTCTTATATCTTTTTAACCTTGATGTATACAGCAATTAATGTGCCGTATTGCGCAATGGCGAATACCTTAACCAATGATTCAGACGAAAGAACATCTCTTCAATCGTATCGTTTTGCTTTTAGTACGATAGGTGGCTTAATTGTGGCACTCGTTGCATTACCATTAGTGTCTGTAATTGGGCAAGGGGACAAACAATTAGGCTATTTAGGCGCTATGTCCATTATGGGCGCAGGCGCAATTGTCTTATTTTATTTATGTTTTAAAAATGTAAAAGAAAAAGTGTCAGTTGAACCAAATAAGAATTCAACTGTGAGTCAAAATTTAAAATCATTTAAACAAAATAAAGCATGGGTCATTATATTTGTAGCTAATGTTATTTTATTAGCAGGTGTTGTCTTAAAAGGTGGTTCAACGCTTTATTATGTCAATGAAGTGATGGGACGAGAAGATCTTGCAACCTGGATGATTTCACTCGGTATGGTTGCTAATATTATTGGTGCTTTTATTTCACCAATTGTTTTAAAAGGTTACGATAAAGTATCTGCTTATCAAGTTCTGATTGCTATTTCGGGCATTCTTTCTTGCATTATTTATTTCCTTCCACCAACAAATGTCTTGTTGATCTTTAGTTTTGTACTTGGTTTAGGCGTGATTCAAATGATGACCACTCCACTTCTGTGGAGCATGATGTCTGATGTCGTTGATGATGAAAAAACTAAAACTAGTCGTAACATTAGTGGAACCGTTTTTGCGAGCGCTTTGTTTGCTATCAAAATGGGCATTGCATTAGGTGGTGCACTGCTTGGTTGGATGCTGGCTTTCACTGGTTATGACGGGCAACTCACAAGCCAACCTGATGCAGCATTAAATATGATCAACTTACTCTTTAGCTTTATTCCTGGCGTCATTTTTATCAGCCTGGCTGGGGTGATGCACTTTTACCCGTTACGTAAAGCTGAACTTGAAAAAATTAAAGCCTTGCTTGAGTTAGAAGGCAAAGAAACGAATCAAAATAAAAAAGAAACCTTACACCCTGCAGAATTAAACTAGAGGTCGTTTTATGCAAGCTTATAAAGATAGTCAACAGCCAGTTTCAGTACGTGTCCAAGATTTACTTGAACGTATGACAATGGAAGAAAAATTAGCCCAACTTGGCGCACAGTGGTTGTATCTAGATCCGCAGGGAGAACACAAGTTTCGTGAATTAGAAATGAGTGATTCGGCCCAATCGCTAACAGTCAAAGAAGCGCTAAAAAATGGACTTGGGCAAATTACGCGCCCACTTGGGACAGCTCCTGTCGACGCCAAAGAAGGAGTCAAAGCGCTGAATCAATTACAAAAATTCTTAGTGGAAGAAACTCGTTTGGGGATCCCTGCGTTATCTCATGAAGAAAGCTTAGTCGGGCTTATGGTGAAAGGTGCAACACTTTTCCCATCGTCGCTTAATTATGGTCACACTTGGGATCCAGAGCTTATCGAAACTGCAGGCCAAGAGATAGCGAAAGAAGCGGCGATGATTGGTGCGAAACAATGTCTTGCGCCAGTGCTAGACGTGTCCCGCGATGTACGTTGGGGACGCACAGAAGAAACGCTTGGTGAAGATCCTTACCATGTTGGGGTGATGGCAAGTGCATATGTCAAAGGGATCCAAGGCAAAGATAGACAAATGCTTGCGACCTTAAAGCACTTTGTTGGTCATTCATTTAGTGAAGGTGCCCGCAACCATGCGCCGGTGCACCTTGGATTTAAAGAGTTAAATGATACTTTCTTATTGCCGTTCGAAATGGCGGTTAAACAAGTCGATGCAGCGTCCATCATGCCGGCTTATCATGATATTGATAATGAATCTTGCCATGCATCAAAGCATTTATTAACGAAAGTACTGCGTGAAGATTGGGGCTTTGATGGCTTGATTGTCGCGGATTATGGCGGTGTGGAGTTGCTTGCCAGTCACCATGGTTTGGCGCAAAACAAAGCTCATGCGGCGGCGCTTGCCTTTAATGCAGGGCTTGATGTGGAATTACCAGACAGTCAATGCTCATCGCAATTGCAAACGGCGCTAGAGCAAGGCTGGATTGAAGAAGAGGTGATCAACCAAGCAGTGGCAAGAGTTTTAAAATTCAAATTTGAACTCGGGCTTTTTGAAAATCCATATACAGATGAAAATAATATAGCGCTGCAAGCTGAATCTGCCAAAGAAGCAGCTTATCAAGTGGCGCAAAAATCTGCTGTATTACTAGAAAATAACGGCATCTTGCCACTTTCGACGCAAACTAAATTGGCCTTGGTGGGCGCAACTGCAGACGATCCGCTGGCGCTACTTGGTGGCTATAGCTTCCCTGTACACTTAATTTTAAGTGGCCTCACAAGTTCGCTTGAAACCTGCCCAAGTTTGCGCACTGTGCTGGAGCAAAGATTTAGCACAGTAAATTATCATCAAGGTTGCGAGATTTTAACTGAGCGTAACCCTGATGCGCCTGTTTTTCCAGGGGATGTGGATTTAGCCATTAATCAAGATAAAGAATCACCTATTTCGCAATCTCGTGAATACTTTGAAGCGGCTAAAGCGCAAATCGAACAATCGGATGTGGCGTTAGTCTGTGTCGGAGATTTAGCCGGCTTATTCCAAACCGGAACCATAGGAGAAGGCTCGGATGCAGATAGCTTGAATTTGCCAGGTGTTCAGCAAGAGCTGATTGATTTAGCGCTAGATTCTGGCAAACCTGTGGTGGTGTTAGTGACTGGTGGTAGGCCTTATAACTTGGGCCGAGCAGAGCAAGAAGCTGCGGCTATTTTGTATGCTTGGGCGCCAGGGCAAGAGGGCGCACGCGCGATTTGCGATCTCTTAACCGGTGAGGCTGCACCATCTGGACGCTTAACTTTATCGATTCCTAAAAATGCGGGAGCTGTGCCGTATTACTATAACCATAAGCTAAAAAGTAGCGGCACACCGATTGCGTTTCACTTTGGCTCAAAATATAACTTTGGTTATGGCTTAACCTATACTGAGTTTGAGTATACGGATGTAGCGTTACTTACTCCTACAGTTCAAATGGATGACGATATTCAAGTGCGGGTGAAGGTGAAAAATGTTGGCTCACGTGCAGGTTGTGAAGTTGTGCAATTGTATGTTCGTGATGTATTAGCAAGTTTAGTTCGTCCAATTCGTGAACTAAAAGGCTTTAGCCGTGTGGAACTTGCGCCGGGTGAGGAAAAAGAAATCCTGTTTAGTTTACCAACGGATATGCTTAATTTCACAGATAGTTCACATCAACGTATTGTTGAGCCGGGTGAATTTGAAATAATGATTGCCAAGTCTTCAATTGATATTGTGAAAAAATTAGATGTAGTAGTTGAAGGTAAAACTAAGATCTTGGGGAAAGACTGGGATATGACATGTGAGGTAACTGAAGTTTAATTTTATAGTATGAAGTAAGCCTTACTTATTATTTAGGTAAGGCTTTTCATATATTTATTCAAATTACTTATGGCTGTTCGCGAAACCCCTTAGGCGTCACAGCTAACTCTTTTTTAAACACACTATACATATATTGAGTCGACGGATAACCGCAAGCTTGAGCGATTTCATTAATAGGAAGCTTAGTGCTTTTTAATAAGTGACAAGCTTGCTTGAGTTTTGAGAAATGAATTTCATGGTGGATCGAGTGCCCAAGTGCATCCTTAAAACGAGTTTCTAAATTGGAGCGTGAAATTTTAACTTGATCGAGCACTTGCTCCACCTTGATCCCACGACAGGCATTTTGGCGAATAAAGTGCATCGCTTGGATCACATAAGAATCGGTAAGGGATTGAAAATCGGTACTTTGGCGCTCAAAGACTTGAGTCGGCGGCACAACTAAACGTGGTGGGATATTGTTTGTTGTGTAATTTGGTTTTTCATCTAGCATTAATTGTTGATCAAGCATTTTTGCCGCTTGATAGCCCATCTCTTGGCAACCTTGCCCAACCGAACTTAACGACACACGACTTAAATAACGAGTGATCTCTTCGTTATCTATGCCAATCACAGCGACTTTATCTGGCACCATGATCCCAAGTTGGGCACAAACTTGTAAAAGGTGCCGCGCTCTTGAATCTGTGGCAGCGATGATACCAATTGGGGTTGGTAAGCGTTCAATCCAGTCAGCCAAACGATTCATATCATGGTGCCAATTTTCTGATTTGGTGTCATTACCACGAAAAGTAAGGCCAGTGTAACCTTGTGACTGGGTTAAGTGAACAAAGGCGTCGAGCCGCTCTTTTGCCCATTGATAATAAGGCGTTTCAGGAAAACCATAAAAGGCAAACTGCTCCAGTCCTTTGGCTTTTAAGTGTTCTAGTGCAACGCTTACTAACGCATGGTTATCGGTTGCAACATATGGAAATAGAGGATAATCCTCTTGATTCGCATAAGATCCGCCCACCCCGACAACAGGGCAGTTTAGATGCTGGACTGCAGCGAGAATATCTGGATTATCGAGGTCGGCAATCACACCATCACCTTGCCAGTTTTTGATATTCTCAAGGTTAGTGGTGAAGTCATCTTCGATGTAAATATCCCAATTTGATTGGTTAGCGTGAAGGTACTCCCCAATTCCTTCGATCACTTGTCTATCGTAAATTTTATTGGCGTTAAACAATAAATTAATTTTATAAGCTTTATTCATTATAGGTTTTCGCTTTAATTTTTTGTGTGCTTGAAAGATATGCACTTTATTCAAAATTCTCAAGACCTTAGTTCAAGATCGTGACATCAGGCGCAAATATAAAATCTCTCAAATACATAACGAAAAAACGTAATTGCACCAAGAGTACCCCCCATTCAGTATAAATCATCGGCTAAGGAATTTGCTAAAAAAGGAGCAAATCATGTATTTAGGTATAGATTTAGGCACATCTGGCGTTAAAACTATTTTGATGGATAGCCTAGGCAAACTAGTGGCGAGTCAAAGTGCAGCCCTTGAGGTATCTTCACCACAAGCTTTATGGTCTGAGCAAGATCCTAATGCATGGTGGCAAGCGCTCACACAAACCATGGATGCGTTATCATTGAGCCAAGATTTATCTCAAGTCAAAGCGATCGGCTTATCAGGGCAAATGCATGGCGCAACCTTGCTTGATGAAGAAGGAGAAGTCCTTCGTCCGGCGATTTTATGGAATGATGGACGCAGTTTTCTTGAATGTGAAGAGCTTCAAGCAGCGGTGCCAGAGGCGCAGGCGATCACGGGTAATTTAATTATGCCTGGCTTTACAGCGCCTAAACTTAAGTGGGTACAAAAACATGAACCTGAAATCTTTGCCAAGATAGATAAGGTATTGCTGCCAAAAGATTATTTACGCTACAAGCTTTGCGGGGAGTTTGCTTGCGATCTATCCGATGCTGCGGGCACTTCATGGTTAGATGTTGGCGCGCGGGATTGGTCGGATGAAATGCTTAGCGCAACAGGGCTTTCACGCGCGCATATGCCAAGTCTCTTTGAAGGCAGCGAAGTCACTGGCTATTTAAATGCAACACTGGCAAACCGTTGGCAACTTAAAAAAGTACCAATTATTGCAGGTGGTGGTGATAACGCTGCTGGCGCCGTTGGTGTTGGGATTGTCGCACCCAATCAGGCAATGCTCTCACTTGGCACCTCTGGGGTATATTTTGTTGTCACTGATGGTTTTGTGTCTAACCCAAAAGAAGCGATGCATAGCTTTTGCCATGCCTTGCCATCACGTTGGCATTGTATGTCTGTGATTTTAAGCGCAGCCTCATGCCTTGATTGGGTGTGTAAATTGACCAAGTATTCCGATGTCGGCAGTATGCTTGAAGCGCTCACACAAAGTGATGTCAAGCAAACCGACGTGATCTTCTTACCGTATTTATCTGGTGAGCGCACCCCGCATAATAATCCAAATGCGCAAGGTGTGTTCTTTGGCATGACCCACCAAACAAGTGATTTGGATTTAATTCTAGCCGTGCTCGAAGGTGTTGGCTTTGCATTGGCGCAAGGGGTAGAAGTGGTTGAAAGAGCAGGTGTGTCCCCTGAATCAATTAGTCTAATTGGTGGCGGTTCAAAAAGTGCCTTTTGGCGTCAAATGCTTGCCGATATTATTCAAAAACCGCTTGAATACCGTGAAGGTGGCGATGTTGGCCCAGCACTTGGCGCGGCGCGTTTAGCCCAATTAGCAATTGAGACGGATAAAACCTTAGCGCAGATTTGCGCGGCGCCAGAGCTGGTTCAAAGGCATGAGCCGGATCTTAAAAAAGCCGCAGCGTATCAAGTTAAATATGCAGTATTTAAAGATTTGTATCAGAAGATTTGGGGATAATCTCGCTTATAAATTAAAAAGGCTCACTTGATAGTTATTTATCAATTGAGCCTTAAATTAATCGTTGGATGTTAGCTTAGAGCCTAAGGCTTTTGCGCCAATGCTTCATCAATATCTTTCGCACTATGACGCTCATCAATGCCATCCCATGGGTTGTCGGCAAATGGGCGGTTGACGATACGGCCACGTTTGACTGCTGTGCGTTCGTCCATTTCTTGTGCCCAACGAAGCACATGCGTGTAACTCTTCACATCTAAAAACTCAGCTGCGTTATAGGCGCGGCCAAGCACCAAGTTGCCATACCAAGGCCAGATCGCCATATCCGCAATCGTGTACTCATCGCCAGAAATAAAGCTATGTTGAGCAAGCTGCTTATCAAGCACATCTAGTTGACGTTTTGCTTCCATCGCAAAGCGGTTGATTGGGTATTCAAACTTCTCAGGCGCATAGGCGTAGAAATGACCAAAACCGCCGCCAAGATACGGCGCAGAGCCTTGCAGCCAGAATAACCAGTTTAAAGTTTCGGTGCGCGCGGCGAGATCTTTTGGCAAGAAAGCATCATATTTTTCAGCTAGATAAAGCAAAATTGCGCCAGATTCAAACACACGTAGCGGCTCATCTGTGCCGGCAGAATAATCAAGCAATGCAGGGATTTTTGAGTTCGGGTTGATTGCCACAAAGCCAGATGAGAATTGATCGGAATCGCCAATTTTAATTGTAAAGGCGTCATATTCTGCATCTTTACCTAGTGCAAGCAACTCTTCGAGCATGATGGTGACTTTTTGGCCGTTTGGCGTGCCCATTGAATGCAATTGAAGGCCATGTTCACCTTTTGGGAGATCACGCTCAAAACGTGCGCCAGAGTCAGGACGGTTGATGCTGCCCCAAGTGCCACCGTTTTCAGCTTCCATTTTCCAAACTTTAGGTGGGATGTATGTATCAGTCATATCTGTTCCTTTTATGTGTAAGCCCAGGTAGTTATAAACCAAAGTAACGATAAACTAAAGTGCTTATAAACTAGCGTATTGACACCTTCATGCTGCCTCAAACTTGGAGAAATAGCAATTTCTCAACTCGCATATCTAAGTTGCGTTTTTTGCATACGTCACTTTTTTTATGGAATACTTAATAATAATGTGGTTATATTCTGGCTTTTTAGCTAGGAAATTAAAGATTCTTATAATCAGTGTCAAATAATTATATGTTGAATATAAGTTAATTAATAGTAATTATCTGTTGGTGTTTTTATTAATATTTATTTGTCTTTTATATGATATTAAAACATGTTTTGTATTAAATTTTAATGAATGAAAAAAAAGCATGATTAAAGTCATGTATCATTCATTTTTATATGTAACTAAATATGAAATACTATTATGATTTGCAGCATCCGACTCAGCTTAAATATGATGAACCATAATGAATAATTGTCTTAAATATATTGCACTAACCGGTGTCGTCATTGCTCCTTGCGTTCAAGCGCACACCGCCACGCCTTTACGCTCATACTCCCAATCTCAGTTTCAATCAACTAGCTTATCTATGCAGCTTCGCTCAGGGTTGGCACCAGATTCAAGTGAAATTTATACCACTATGAATGCATCCAGTGTCTGGGGGGAAGGGGATGATTTTCATATGGATTATTATCAAAACCAATGGATGGTCGGAAGTCTTTGGAAAATTAATTCACGTTGGGCAATGGATTTATCCTATCAGTTAGGTTGGACTGGAAATAACCACTTAGATAATTTAATTATTGAATTTCATGATTGGTTTAATATTGACCAAAATGGCCGTGATGATGTCGCTGATCATCAATTTAATATTGATTCAGATAATTATAATTTTCATTTAAATGATTTTGAAGATGAGCGCACAGTGAGTGCTTTTTCTTGGTATACCCAATATCAAATTTATCAAAGCGATGAGCATGGTTTAAATATAGGTGTGACGCTTTATTATAATGATGTCGGCAGTGGCCCGTTTGAACGCAGCACATTTGAGCAGCAAGTACAGTTAAATTACACCTATCTTACTGGAAAGCATGCATTATTTTCAAGCCTTGGGGTATCCAATAAAGATGATGAAACCTTTTTAGATAAGGCTGCAGATGAGCAGGACGTCAATATACACGCAAGAGATATGACGATTGATTTTGCTTTAGGCTATAGCTACCGCGTTGCGCAAAATCATGAGTTACTTGCAGAATATCACGGTTATCAAGGGAACTTAAAAAAGGTCGAAGACTTTGAAAACTTTACCAATGAAATCACCTTGGGGTATCGTTTCTCACATCTGAATTGGCAGCTAGAATTTGCATTGACCGAGAACTTTATCAATATGGATAATTCGGCAGACATTAGCTTTAATGGTGGGTTTCGTTACTTCTTATAATTTATACCTAAGTGACCTAAGAATATTATTTTTAAACTCAATAATATGAGGTCACTTGGGTATATTTGTACATCCTTGTACAAATCAGCAAGCTTATTTCTTACGGCAATATTCAGCGATAAGATACATTTGCTGGCCGTTTGCTTTACCAGAGATCAGACGAGGATCAGCGTCAAGGCTAATGCCACGCACGACTGTGCCTTGTTTGATTACTTGTGAAGAGCCTTTAACTGGAAGATCTTTAATCACAGTCACATCATCGCCTTTTTGAAGGATCACGCCATTCACGTCACGTGCACGTTCTTGGTCTTCATCCATGCCGATTTCAGCCCAGTTTTTCACTTCATCTTCCATATACATCATGTCAAGAAGCTCATTCGCCCAAGTCTCACCTGCGCGAGAAAGGTGCGTGAGCTGACGCCATGCAAGTACTTGTACTTGTGGCACTTGGCTCCACATGCTGTCGTTGAGGCAGCGCCAGTGGTTTACGTCTAGGTTTTCTGGCGTTTCAACTTGTGCAAGACAAGTATCGCAAAGCATAGCTGCATCATCCACTGTCACTTGCGTTTTAGGTGCAACAGGGTGCGCAGTTAGGTTTGAGCTTGAACCGCAAAGTTCACAAGTTGAACTGCAACGTTCAAGAAGGGTTGCTTCTGTAGACATAGTATTTCCTAATTTTTATTTCTTATTTAATGATGAAGAGGATTAAGCTTTCGCTGCTTCTTTTGCAGCTAAGAACTCTTCATAAGTGCCACGGAAATCGTGAACTTTACCATCACGGATTTCTAAAATGCGCGTTGCAATTGAGGATACAAAGGTACGGTCGTGCGAGACGAAGAATAAAGTGCCTTTGTAGTTTTCAAGTGCAAGGTTCAATGCTTCGATTGATTCCATATCCATGTGGTTGGTTGGTTCATCCATCAGCAGCATGTTTGGCTTATGCATCATAAGTTTACCAAGTAGCATACGGCCTTGCTCACCACCTGACAGAACTTTCACTGACTTTTTAATATCGTCTTGACCAAATAGCATGCGGCCTAGGAAGCTGCGCACGACTTGCTCATCGTCGCCTTCTTGACGCCATTGCGCCATCCAGTCGAATACTTTTAGATCTTGCTCAAAGTCATGAGCATGGTCTTGTGCGTAGTAGCCAATGTTTGAGTTTTCAGACCACTTATAAGTACCAGTTTTTGGCTCAAGTTGACCAGCTAGGGTGTTTAGTAGGGTAGTTTTACCCACGCCGTTTTCACCGATAATTGCCACACGCTCACCGACTTCAAAAATCGCGCTGTATGGTGCAATTAGCTCAGTGTCAAAACCTTGGGATAAGTTTTCAAGCTCAAGTGCATTACGGAAAAGCTCTTTAGATTGCTCAAAGCGAATAAATGGGCTTTGACGGCTTGAAGCTTTGACTTCTTCAAGTTGAATTTTATCAATTTGCTTGGCGCGAGAGGTTGCTTGTTTTGCTTTCGATGCGTTTGCAGAGAAGCGTGACACGAAGGTTTGCAGCTCTGCAATTTGGGCTTTTTTCTTGGCATTATCAGAAAGTAAGCGCTCACGTGCTTGGGTTGCAGCAAACATATAATCATCATAGTTGCCAGGGTAAACACGCAGCTCACCGTAATCTAAGTCAGCCATGTGGGTACAGACTTCGTTTAAGAAGTGACGGTCGTGCGAGATGATGATCATAGTGCAGTTACGTTGGTTTAAAGTCTGCTCAAGCCAGCGAATGGTGTCGATGTCCAAGTTGTTGGTTGGTTCATCAAGTAGCATGATGTGTGGTTCAGCGAAAAGCACTTGCGCAAGCAGCACACGTAGCTTCCAACCCGGCGCAACTTCGCTCATTGGGCCCCAATGCAGTTCAGTTTCGATGCCTACTGCAAGCAGCAGCTCACCTGCGCGAGATTCTGCCGTGTAGCCGTCCATTTCTGCGAATTGAACTTCTAGATCCGCCACTTTCATGCCGTCTTCTTCGCTCATTTCTGGCAAGTTATAGATGCGATCGCGCTCTTGTTTAACTTCCCAAAGCTCTTTGTGACCCATGATCACTGTATCAATGACGCTGTATTCTTCGTAGGCGAATTGATCCTGATTAAGTTTCGCTACGCGCTCGTTAGGATCAACGCTCACGTTACCAGAACTTGGCTCAAGCTCACCGCTGAGGATTTTCATAAAGGTTGATTTACCACAACCATTGGCGCCAATTAAGCCATAACGATTGCCTTCGCCAAACTTGATTGAGATGTTTTCAAACAGTGGCTTTGCGCCAAACTGCATGGTGATATTCGCTGTAGAAATCAATGTAGAACCCTTATTACGGTTAAGCTTGAAAAGAAATTATTTGCTGTAAAAAAGCGCAATATTGTAGCGGTTTTAAGCAAATTTTTCAAGTTTAGTGATCAGTTTCAAAGTTTTAGTATAGCAAACAGGGGTTAAATTTTGATGAATCGCGAATATTTTGCTGCTTCAGGCTTATCTTGGCTTGGCCTGACGCACTTTGCCCATAAAGTAAATTAATATTAGGAGTAATAACACGACAGGCGTAAACCAGAGCACATAAGTGCCGGAGTTTAATTTTGGCTTATATAAAACGAATTCACCAAAGCGCTCCGTCATGTAATCAAGAATCTCCTGATCGCTCTTGCCGGCATCGACAAGCTGATAGACTTTAAGGCGCATGTCGCGTGCAATCGGTGCGTTGGATTCCGTCAGGTTTTGATTTTGGCAACGTGGACAGCGCAGCTTCTTGCTTAAATCTAAGGCTCTGTCTTGGTCGGCCATTGATTTAAAAGGAAACAAATCCACTAAATGTGCATCCGGCGTCCCCGTGTCGGATATGGCCTTTGGCTCATTGCTATAGACATGGGCAGAGGTCAACGCAAAACACATCAGCGCTAAATAAAAATAATGTTTCACACTTAAGTTCCTTATACTAAGCAGTTTAACGTCTTATCAGCAGCTGCGATTATCGGTTTGGTTATTTTGCAGTGTTTCATATTCATCGACACTGATATGCGCAGGATCTGGCATACGTCTTTTGTGTTCAGGCTGTGGTATTTCAATCGGGCGTTTGCCTTTCGACTTCAAATATTGATACAAGCCAATGAGGGCGCCAAACACCATCAAATAGCAGGAATACCAAATTAGACGTACAAAAGGTTTGTACTGAATGCGCAGGGCATAGGTTTGATTTTCCAACTTATTACCTAGTGTAATATACCAATCCCCCAGTCCATCACTTAAAATGCCAGCTTCTGTCATCGGCATATTGCGCACCGTGTAATGACGTTTTTCCGGGTAGGCGAGGCCAATTTTTTCACCTTGTGGGTCGGTAATTTCAATGATGGCTTTTTCTGTGGTGTAATTTTGCGCAATTAAAAGTTGGGTATCTTGATAGCTAATTTGATAGCCATTGACCTCTACTTTTGTGCCCGGACCCATTTTTTCATGCACTTCAAAGCTGGTGTAGCTCATCATGCAAATGCCGATTAAACCAATCGCAAGACCAGAGTGGGCAAACACAGCTGCAAAGCCGCGGTAGTTTTGCTGGGTAATAAAGGCCAGCATATAAAAATAAGAGGTGATCAAGACCCAAATTGCTGCGATCACAGAAATAAAGCCTACCCAAAAGTTTTCACTTTGCCATTCAGGTACATAGAAATAAGCATATAAGATATAGCTAAGGCTTAAGCTTAATGTGAGCCCTACAGCAGTATAAAACTGAGAGGATTGAATTTGTGTACGAATTGATTTTGAGCTTGAGAAATAGCTCATTCCAATCAAGATACAAATCAATACACAGAGCGGGAAAAAGAAGAAATTAAAGTACGGCGCGCCGACGGAAATATCCCCTAAATCAAATGCTTGGAAAAACATGGGATACAAGGTTCCCAAGAGCACGATCAAACAAGCCAAGATCAGTAAACATACCCCAAGCCCAACCAGTAAGGGCTTACTGCGTGAATGTAATGGAGATTGTTGCAGGTAACGTCCGCCCTTTAAAGCAAATAAGCTCAACGAGACAATTAGCACTATGCTTAAGAGGCCAAGTAGCAATAAGCCTCGGGTTGGATCGGCAGCAAATGCATGCACAGACGTCATCACCCCAGAGCGCACGATAAAAGTGCCAAGTAGGCTAAACGCAAAGGCAGCAATCGCAAGCAAGAGTGACCACAAGTGCAAGAGTTTTTTATGATGAGCAATCAGCAAGGTGTGGATCAAACCGAGCGTGAGTAACCAAGGCATCAAGGAGGCATTTTCTACTGGATCCCAGAACCAAAAGCCACCCCAACCAAGTTCATAATACGCCCACCAAGAGCCAAGCATGATCCCAAAGGTTAAAAATGCCCAAGCGCAGAGTACCCAAGGGCGCAACCAAGCTGCCCATTTCCATTGCGGGGTTTGACTTAAAAGGGCGGCAATCGCAAAGGCAAACCCAACGGCTGTGCCAACATACCCTATATACAATAAAGGTGGATGGAATATCAGTGCAATGTCTTGCAGCATAGGGTTTAAATCTCGGCCTTCGATCGCAGCTGGGAGCATACGTACAAATGGGTTTGAGCTAAATAAAATTAAACTGCCGATACCTAGAATTAAGATCCCGAGCGTGGTGAGTACATAAATACTAAATTCACTTGGATAGGTCTTGCAGCGCCATGCAACCAATGCGCTCCAAAAGGACAAAGCAAAAAGAAGGAATAAAAATGAACCTTCGTGCCCACCCCAAACCGCTGCAATTTTATAGAAGCTTTCGAGTTGAGTGTTGGAGTGCATCGCGACATATTGCACTGAAAAATCGTCATTAAGAAAGCTAGCTCCTAAGAAGCCAAGGCTTAGTAACAAAAAGAATGTGATAAAAGGGTAAATTGGGCGAATTTGATTGATGTACGAAGGTTGATTTCTTACCGACGCATAGACGCCAAGTAGGGTTGCTAATAACCCAAGGCTTAATGCAAAGATAAGAGAAAGGTGTCCAAATTCAGCTAGCATAATGATCCATTTAAGTACGGCATGATTCTTGTTTGATCAATAAATATAAAAAAAGGCAACCGAATAAAAGGCCGCCTTGGTTTTCTTTGGTGAACGTTTTCACTGCTGAAATACTACACCAAGGTCATTTGTCCAGAATATAGGATGAACATTCTTAACATAAAGACCCCGATCAAACTTATCCCTGAAATTAATGTGACATACATCACGCTATGGGATATTTTCTTCGGTGTGAAATAATTTGCTAACAAAGGTACTAACATGCCAATAACAATTACCCCCCACCAGAACCAACTTGCCCAAAAGCCACTGCCAATCGCGTTGATCACCGCTTGGGTGCGTTGACCGCCACCAAAATATAATCCGGCAAAGAAAGCCACAATCGTAAATAGCTCGAGTAAGACCACTGGGCGCTCAATTTTGTGGATCAAGTGTGAGCAGGTGCTAGTGGTGGATTCTTTGAAGCATAAAGTGCCAAATAATAAACATGCCGCAGCCCCAGAAGATACACTTGAGAACAAGAATAAAATCGGTAGTGCTGGGTTATTCAGCATTGGGTAGGTTTGCAGCGCTGAAAGTAAAAAGCCAGTGTATGCAGCAAGCAAGATAGCCAATACAAAGAGCACAGTTTCAACTGGTTTGATGATTTTACCAATAAATGTCAGCACTTTTTCTACAAAGTTGCGCAATTTAACCCAAGTTGGCAGGTGTTTTTGCATCAAATCTAATACTAGCGTTTGATACAAGCTGCCAAGCCATGCAAAGAGCACTAGCATGTAGACTTGGAAGAGCAAGACGCCCATTGACATCACGGATGTTGGGTTATAGAAAATCATGATTTTCCAGAAGGTAAACGGGCGCTGCAAGTGGAAAATCAAGATAGTTAAACCTATGATAATTCCAAGTGGCGCAAAAATTGCGACCGCTTTGATGATCCCATTTTGCGCCGCATCGCCTTCAATTGCTTTACGTTTTAAATATAAAGCAATCATCACGCCGCCAGCCGACATCCCAGTTAAAAATAGGTATACCGCAATGATCCAGTCCCAGACCAAGGAGTCAAAATGGAATGGACTTGTGATTAATTCATTCATCCTAAAATCTCCCCTTTGTTGTTTGGCACTTTATACATTTGTGGATGTGTCCCAAGCTGATCTTTCATCCGATAAACAGGTTTTTGCGTGATAAGCTTGCTGATCTCACTGTTTGGATCGTTTAAATCCCCAAAAGTGAGCGCCTTAGTTGGGCAAGATTCGACACATGCCGGCTCTTTACCCTCGGCAAGGTTGGTTTTCTTACAAAAATCGCACTTGTCTGCCGCGTGGGTTTCTGGGTTGAAAAAGCGTACTTGGTACGGGCAAGCGGCAAGGCAATAACCACACCCGACGCAGCGGAAGTTATTGACATCGACAATCCCGTTTTCATCTTTAAACGCTGCGCCGGTTGGGCACACATGCACACAAGGTGGGTTTTCACAATGTTGGCAGGAGATACGCTCAAATTTATAGCTCGCATCGGGGTATTCCCCAAATGGGCCATGACGCTCAATTTTGAGGCGTGTCACCCCTTCAGGGACTTGGTTTACCTCACGGCATGCGTCAGTACATTTTGTGCAGCCAATACAAAGGGTTTCATCATGCACCATGCCATATTTGATTTTGCCATCTTCTTTGGTGGCAATGAGTTTTTTGCCAGCGGCGACAGCGACTGAGCTTATCGCGCCAGTAGTCATGATCACCGCCCCTGAACCAAGAAGGAAGTTTCGTCTTGAACACGTCATTATTTATCCTCCTTAGTGGCATCTGCAACTTGAGCCGTTGAGCCATGCGCCGCGCTGTATTTTTCATGCATAAGCGCTTGTTTTGCTTTGGTTTGATCGCCATGACAATCCACACATTCAGCAATTCGTGCATCATGGGTGATATCTTTCATTGGATCTTTTTTAGGATGCAATTGGTGGCACGATGCACAGCTGAGATCCTTGGCGTGCACATCATGGGTCCAATCACCTTCACGTAGTTTCTCTGGTTTAGCATGACATTGCGTGCACTGTTGATTTTGCGCAGCAATCACGCTTGGATCTTGCGCAGGTTTTTGCGTGCCAGCTTGAGTTTGAGCAGGGGAGAATGTTTTAACTTGTTTACCGCCGTCACGATGCTCAGGGCCAATTTTGCCATGGCAATCGACACAACCAATCGGACGTTTAGAGAGTTTACTCGTCTTATTAGTGGTTGCATGCGTGCCTTCAAATTCGAAACCATCGTCTTTGTGACATTGCGTACAGGCATAGTTTTTATCACGAACAAATTCCACTTTAGCCGTGGGCGCAGGATCCGTTGCCTTAGCATCGGTTTGCGCAGCCAAAGAAAGAGGTGATAAAACAAGCCCTACAAGTAACACGAGCCATGTCAGCCGTGTAAAAGGGGGTGTTTTAACTTTCATTAGATTGCACCTTGCAAAGAATATCTCACAGCATGTTGTATTAGTTTTAGGATGCTGTTTCGATGTACTTAAAGTAAATATCAACTTTGACTTGAATGTTTCTCTTAATAAGTAATTGAATTGGAAACACAAAAAATCGCCGCTGCCTTGGTGCAACTTTAGATTAGAAATATATTTAACTTTTGATATCCAGTATTTATCAAAAGGGATTTAAATTTAGCCACAACGCTATGCCTGTATATTTAACCATACTTGAAAAGAGGTTTCTTGGGCGCGGTTAACACTTATAAGGATTGAAAAGGATACTTGACGCAGCTTTGTGTTAGATCAAAGAAGGGTCTAATTCTAAAGTATCATTTCAAATGTATGTTAAAATTAAGGTGTTCTTTTTATAGGATAAATTTCAGATTTGAAATGATAAATTGAACATTTGCACTCTAGATAAGAAATAAGCCGCATTCACAACGCCATGCTTGTTAAAACTTAAATGGAGTATAGTGATATGAATAACCAATCCTCGCGTCTTTCGCCGATAGGGTACGCTGCCTATCTGTGCGCTGCGACGTTTTTGATCCATCCTTTTAGCGCCTTTGCTGAAAGCTCAGCCAATACGGATGCAAAAACTGCGCAAATTGAACAAACCATTCAAGCTGAAAAAGTCAAAGCTGATGAAGCACTTAAAACCGCTGAAGCTGAGCTAAAAGCCCAAGCTGAAAAGGCTAAAGCCGATCCGCAAAAAACTGCGGCTGTGAAAAAAGGCGAAGTGCAAACTGCTGCGCCAACCAAAGTTGATATCGAGAAACAAAATGCAGCGGTTGAAAAGTTTGATCCACGCAATGAAGATTTTGCCAAAGCACATCAAGATCAATACACCTCTTGGAAAGCCACGTCTGAAAGTAAACCTATTACCGATGCATTAGCAGAAGATCCTAACCTTGTGATTTTGTGGGCAGGCTACGGCTTTGCTAAAGACTATAATGCGCCGCGTGGTCACTATTATGCGGTGACAGATGTGCGTGAAACGCTGCGTACAGGCGGTCCTAAAGATAAAATCTCAGGCCCAATGACGATGGCGTGTTGGAGCTGTAAAAGTCCAGATGTGCCGCGCGTGATTGAAGAGCGTGGCGAAGACGGTTACTTTGAAGGCAAATGGTCACGTCTTGGTGAAGAAATCGTTAATCCAATTGGTTGCGCAGATTGTCATGACACTGGCAGTGAAGACTTTAAAAATGGTAAACCTGCCTTACGTATCGGCCGTACTTTTGCTGCGCGCGCAATGGATACCATTGGCAAACCATTTGAAAAACAAGATAGATTTGGTCAACAAGCACAAGTGTGTGGCCAATGTCACGTAGAATACTATTTCACAGGCCCGACTAAAGCAGTTAAATTCCCTTGGGATGATGGCATGACGGTTGATGATATGGAGAAATATTACGACAATATCGAGTTTAGTGATTGGACCCATGCTTTGTCGAAAACGCCTATGCTAAAAGCGCAGCACCCAGGTTATGAAACTTGGTCAATGGGCGTGCATGGTCAAAACAATGTTGCCTGTGTCGATTGTCACATGCCGAAAGTAACTAACAAAGAAGGCAAGGTGTATACCGATCATAAAGTGGGCAATCCATTTGATCGCTTCGAAGAAACTTGTGCCCAATGCCACACTCAAAGCAAAGAGCAGCTTCACGGCATCGTTCAATCACGTAAAAACAAAGTACGTGAAGCTAAACTTAATGCTGAGAAGCAAATTGTCGCGGCGCACTTTGAAGCCAAAGCGGCTTGGGATGCTGGTGCAACCGAAGAAGAAATGAAACCAATCTTGATGGATATTCGTCACGCACAATGGCGTTGGGATTATTCAATTGCATCGCACGGTATTCATATGCATGCACCTGAAGTTGGTCTACGCGTTCTAAATACTGCGATTGACCGCGCGGCAGATGCTCGCGTTAAACTTGCACGTCTACTCGCGAAAAAAGGCATTACAGACCCAATCCAAATCCCTGATATTTCAACTAAAGCAAATGCACAAGCAGCGCTTGGTATGGATATGGATGCAATGAATGCTGAGAAGCAAGACTTCTTAAAAACTGTCGTTCCTGATTGGGATAAAGCAGCTAAAGAACGTGAAGCCACTTATCCAAAGAATGATTAAGATTAAATAAATCATATCTGCTCCTCCCCTTTCCAAGGGGAGGTTGGGTGGGGTTCATTCACGTAACTAAAGCTAGCCCAGATGCTGCTATTGTTTTTACTGTGAGTCTGTTTCAAGCAATGGATTTTCTAATTTGAGGCTAGTTCAGACTATTCAGCTTTGTTCAAGGTGAGACTACCTCAGACTATTCTTGCTTTATTCAAGGTGAGGCGATCTCAGACTGCTCCTCCCCTTTCCAAGGGGAGGCTGGGTGGGGTTCACGTAACTAAAACTTACTCCACCGCAGCTTTTAAATCTTGCCACTGCACACCTTGCTTACCTTGTAGCTGAACCTGATAGCCTTGATACAACTCAATCAACTGCCCCGCAACCGACACCGCCACCTCCATCGGCAACTTGCCTTTGACTTGTGGCAGACCAATCGGGCATTGCATGTGCGCGATCTGCTCAGGGCTAAAATCACGATGCGCTAACCTGTGCTGAAATTTTTTACGCTTAGTCTCAGAGCCAATCACCCCAAGCCATAGAGAATCTGCACGCTTTAGGATGGCTTGGCATAACTCAAAGTCCAACATATGATTATGCGTGAGGACTAAAAAAGCCGAGTTTTCACTTGCCGCTTTGACCTGTTCAACCGGATCTTCATCGCAAATTTTTTCTACATTATCAGGGGTTTGAGCTGGGAAAATATCCGCTCGGCTATCAATCCAGCGAATACGAATGGGTAATTGGGCTAAAATTGGCACTAATGCATGGGCAATGTGTCCCGCGCCATAAATATCAAGGCGCAACTTATGATCGACAAAAATCTCAAACATCACGCGCACACTGCCACCGCAGCATTGACCCAAGTTTGCGCCAAGTTGAAACTCTTCGATATGTTGGCAAGGCTGATCTTGTGCAATAAACGCGCGAGCTTTTTCGATCGCTTTATATTCTAAATGCCCACCGCCTATGGTTGCGTATATATTGTCTTGGCAGACCACCATTTTAGTGCCGCTCGCGCGTGGGGTTGAGCCTCTGGTGTCAAGAACGGTTATCAGGGCATAGGCTATGCCTGCCGCATCTAACTTGCTTGCAGCTTGTAGCCAACTGGATTGATCGAGTCCCTGAAAAGACTGGTTAAGCATAATATCCTCCATGATAATGCAATTATTTACCGCTTAACTCTCCCAACCTTTCATGGGTAGATTCAATGGCACTTAAGCGATCACGTGCTTCTGGGCTTTTAGTGAACACGCAGCTAATCAGCAAATTTAAAACGCTCATGACGCTAGTATAAGAATCAAAAGGTGATCTGCCATGAACGATGCAATTTAGATGCCATTGTGCACGTTTATCTAAACTTGCAGCGGTTGGATCTGAGATTAACCCAATTGGCGTATGTGTATGGCTAGCGAGATCAAAGATTTGTTCTAAAATCGGCGTTCTGCGGCGCATCGCAAACACAATTAACAAATCGTCCTCATTTATATCAAACAACTCCTCCGCAATAGCTTGGTTTGCGCCCGGATGTAAACTGATATGACTGTGGAGTAAAGCTAACTGACGATATAAATATTGCGCAAGAAAGTTATTGTTACGATAGCCTATAATCATCACACGTTTTTTATTGCAAATCGCGTCCACTAATCCATGCAGCATATCTGGATTAATTGCTTCGATTGTGCGCTGTAAGTTTGCTTGCTCATAGTTAAGATGGCTTGTGAGTAGGCTATTAGTCGTTGACGGTTGTGCGTTATCAAAACTGCCACTTTGATAAATCGGAGCGCCCCATTTTTTTGCTGCGCGCGCTTGGCGACGGGCATCATTAAAATCTTTATAGCCTAAACGGCTGAAAAAACGCGTCGCAGCAGCGCGTGAGGTTTTTGCTAGATCGCACAATTCAGTGGCTGAATAGTCGGTAATATTGCCCGGAAAAGAGAGCAGCAAGTCTGCAAGAGGTTTCTCTGAAGGTGGGATAGTTTCATAATGCGCTCGGATCCGAGCATCCAGTCGATCTTGCTTATCTGTCTGACTCAATGTTTACTCCAGATGAATCGGTAAGTTATTTTCAAAAATAATAGCATATGAAAATTCTTTATCAAAGACTTGTTATGAACAAGCCCGCGTGTCATGACTCTTTCTTAAGATCATCGACATCACGGGCTTTTTATTTGGATTTTACTTATTTATTCTTAGATGGATGGCTTACAAACCAAACTCAGGTTTAACGATTTCCAACCACTTAGTGAGGCGCTCTTCAGTTAAGCTTGCTTGGTTGTCTAGATCTAGCGCTAGACCAACAAATTCATCGCCATCTAAGGCAGCAGATTCATTAAACTCATAACCTTTATTTGGCCAGCGGCCAACGATAGTTGCGCCAGTTTCTGAGAAAATATCATATAACTCGCCAAGTCCATCAAGGTACTCGTCTGGGTATTGCTCTTGATCGCCTAGACCAAATAGGGCGATTTTCTTGCCGCTAAAATCAGCCTCTTCTAAATCATCCGCTGCTTCTTCCCAGCTTTCATCTTCACAATCCACAGATAGACCCGGTAGTTCGCCATCGCCAAGTGTTGGGGTGCCGATGATGAGGTTATCATATGCCAATAAATCCTCTACTGAGCAGCTGTTGATATTCACCGGCTCTGCGACATCTGCGCTGTCTAACATTGCGTAAATTTGCGCAGCAACTTTTTTAGTTTTGCCAGTGTCAGTTCCGAAAATAATACCTGTTTTAGCCATGATTACGCTTCCTTTTGTTTTAGCTTATGCTTGGTAACTTAATATAAATGTTTGGGTTAACTTTCTTCTTCTGCATCAGCAGGTTTTGCCGTTGCAGGTAAATAAACTTCGATTCTGTCGCCTTCTTGAACCATTTGGCTTGTTTTACACACTTTGCCAAAAATCCCGATTTTAAGCTTTTGAATATCTAAATCTGGAAACTGCTCTAAAAGTCCTGATTGTAAAATGGCTTGCTCTGCCGTGAGTGCTTCATCTGATTCAAATTCTTGCCAAAAGCTATTGCTGCCGGCAGCATGTGCGACGCTAAACTTCATTTGCTGCTCCTTTTTTGGTTCTATTTGCAAAAAATGTATCCAATAGGCGCTTGCCTGAAAGTAAGACGCCGAGCATGATAAAGCCGCCGGATGGCAAAATAACAAGCAACATGCCACGATAATCAGGCAATAAGGTCATCTCAATGCTGGAGAATGCATCGCCAAGTAAAAGGCTAGCATTGGCAAATAAAGTGCCGCTGCCAATCACTTCACGAAAGCCGCCTAAAATAACGAGCGCCAAAGTAAAGCCAATGCCAGTGGTGAAGCCATCGATCATCGAGGGCAGCCAAGGGTTTTTTGACGCGTAAGATTCAGCACGGCCTAAAATGGCGCAGTTGGTGACGATTAAGGGGATAAACAGCCCTAAAACTTTGTGTAATTCATGCAGCCAAGCGTTCATTGCGAGATCGGCAATTGTCACCAAGGTTGCAATTAAAAGAATAAAGATTGGCACTCGAACTTGTGGCGTAAGCAAAGGGCGGATCAAAGAAACCAACAGGCTAGATAGCACCATAACTAAGGTCGTGATGATACCAAGTCCTAAGCCATTGGTCGCGCCACTGGTGACAGCAAGGAGTGGACACAGCGCCAACATTTGAGCAAAAACAACGTTATTGACCCAGATGTTATTTTTAGCCATCTCTTTATATTTGTACTCACTCATGGCTCTCTCCTTGGTTTACATCCTGTTTCTCAAGAAAGAAATCTTTATTCTTTTCAAATAACTGCAAGGTTTCATGAACCCCTTTGACGACAGCTCTAGGGGTGATGGTTGCACCAGTAAACTCATCAAAATCACCGCCATCTTTTTTCACCGCCCAGCCTTTTTGATCAGGTTGCTTCAGCGATAAGCCCATAAAGCTTAAGATCCAGTTAGATTTTTCTAGCTCAATTTTGTCCCCAAGGCCTGGCGTTTCGGTATGACTGAGCACGCGCACGCCGCTTAAACTGCCATCGGCGCGAATACCAATAAGCATGGAAATATCGCCAGAATAACCAGGCGTACTGGTATATAACACAATCGCACTGACGCTATCTTTTTGGCGTGCGCGATAAAAAATATAACTGCGTCCATCAATGTCAGCTTGATAACGTTTGGCTAAGGGCTGATTATCATAGGCTTTTGGCGGCAAGACTTGATCAAGCAGTTGAGTCAAGTCTTCATATTGTCTTTGCGCAATCGGCTCGGCGGTGAGGTAGTTGCTAAGCACAAGCAGGCTACAGACTAAAAGCGACACCATGCCCATTAGAAGCGCCGAATATGCGTGAGTTTGTTTGAGTTTCTCTAAATTTATGCTCATTTCACCTCTCCATAGCTGCGATGCTTGGTCACTGTCTCAATCAATGGACTGACGGCATTCATTAGCAAAATGGCAAAGGCTGCGCCTTCTGGGTATGCACCAAAGACGCGAATAATAAAGATTAAAAATCCGCAGCCAAGGCCATATAAAATGCGGCCTTTTGGCGTGGTTGGGCTGGTAACGGGATCAGTTGCAATAAAAAATGCACTCAGGAGTAAGCCGCCACTCACAAGGTGAGTCAGTGGTGATAATAGTGTTTCAGGTGAAACAAGCCATGCAATACTGACAGGCACGATACAACCAATAATTAGCCCAAGAGCGATGCGCCAGTCGATCACATGTTTGTGGATCATCCACAAGCCACCGAGTAAAAGCAATACAGGTGACTCACCTAAACTGCCGACATTTAGACCTAAAAATAATGACAAGAAAGAAGGCTGACTGACTTGAGCGCCCATTTCCATTGCGCTGCCTAACGTAGTGGCGCCGCTAAAGCCATCTATCAAATTGCTAAGGGCAGCAAATTCAGGCAATACAGGTGTTGGCGCAGGCCAGTTGGTCATTTCAACAGGAAAGGAAATCAAGAGCACAACACGCGCTAGCATGGCTGGGTTAAATAGGTTTTGACCTAAACCGCCGTAGACTTGCTTACCAAAGATAATGGCAATCGATGCGCCAAATGCGCCCAAATACCAAGGAAAGTGCGGTGGCAGGCTCATGACTAACAATAAAATAGTGACAATTGCACTGGTGTCGACCAAGCTGCCGACAGGCTTTTGCTGACATTTTTGGCATAGCCACTCAGTGACTAAGCCTGCAATCAAGGAAGCAGCAAGCAGCACTAAGGCTTTTTCGCCATATAAATAGAGCCCATATGCAAGCGCAGGCGTTAATGCAAGCACGACTTGGCGCATCAAGCGATTGACTGTCATTCCCGAATGAATATGTGGGGCGCTTAAAATCTCAGACATAACTTAGGACTCTTGTTCAACAGTTTTAGGGGCGCGGGAAGCGCGTTGCCCACGTTTGGCTTTTTTCGCAGCTTTTTCAGCGGCTTTACGCGCAGCCTCTTGTTCAAGGCGTAGCGTGCGCTGCTCGGCAAGTTTGCGCACCCGTTGGGCTTTGATATCCATCTTTTTCTGCCGCGCCACTTCAGTGCTGGCATAAGAAAAATATTGCGTCAGCGGCAGTGACGCTGGGCAAATAAAGGCGCATGAACCGCATAATAAACAGCTATTTAAGCCTTTATTCACCGCCGCATCTAAGTCATCATTTTCGATTAATTCTGCCATTGCATTGGGCAATAAACCCATAGGGCAGGCAGACACGCAGCGACCACAACTGATACACGGGCTGTTGCGGTGTTGCGGCAATTCACGCTCATCAAGAAATAACACGCCGCTGGTGCCTTTCATGATCGGGCTATGCATATTGGTGATCGTGTGTCCCATCATAGGGCCGCCAACCACGGTGCGCGCTGCACTTAATTTTAAGCCGCCACATGCTGCCACAAGCTCAGAAATTAAGGTGCCAATTGGCGCTTCGATATTCATAGGTTTTTCAAGGGCGCCGCCACTTAAGGTCACCACGCGATGAGTTAAGGTGCGGCCAAAACGAACCGCTTGATACACAGCAGCGCTGGTTGCGACATTTTGCACAAATACGCCAACATCGGTAGAGCGCTTGCCTTTTGGCACTTCGACGCCGCAAAGCGCTTGAATAAATTGTTTCGCAGAGCCCATTGGGTAATGGGTTGGCAGGACTTTGACTTCGATGTTTTCATCCTCACTGGTCGCATCAAGCAAGCACTGCAAGGCGTCAGGTTTATTGTCTTCAACGCCGATAATCGCTTTGCTCGCGCCACTTGCTTCGATTAAATAACGCACCCCACCAACAACTTGCACGGTTCGCTCTTGCATCACTAAATCATCACAAGTGAGGTAAGGTTCACATTCGCAGCCGTTGATTAATAAGGTTTCAACATTTTTATTTAAGGTTGAGCGCAGCTTGGTTGCGGTGGGAAAAACAGCGCCACCCATGCCAACAATACCTGCATTATCAATGATATCGATAAGCTCTTGACGACTTTGGTATTGAGTATCGAGCTTGCTATATTCACGCTTGGCGCTGGCTTGGCAAAGGATTTGGATCATCAATTGTTTTTCACCGCCGGGCACTGCTGCGCTAAAAGGCGCAATTTTTTCAATCGTCCCTGTTTGCGGCGCATGGATATTAGCGCTGCCGCCTTGGCCTTTGGCAATCAACTGGCCTGCAATGACTTTCTCACCAATAGCGACCACAGGTTTGGCCGGCTCGCCAGAGTGCTGTTTAAGCGCAATATATAAGCGTTTGGGCGGGTGGATACGTTGGATCGTGCCTTGATTGCTAAGGTTTTTTTGATCCTCAGGATGCACGCCACCGTTAATTAATTTCTTTCTGAAAAACATCTTTAGCTCCTTATTGCAACTCTGGTTTAGGCCATGCCCAACCCGTGCTAAAGATAGGATCTGTCTTATAGCTGAAGGCGTCTTGCGGACAAACTTCAGTGCAAAGTCCGCAGCCAGTGCAGATATCACTTAATACCCCATGCAATTGTTTATTTGCGCCAACAATCGCATCAAACGGGCATTTTTTAAAACAGCGGGTGCAGCCATCACAGCGCTCAGCGCTGATCTCGACAATTTGTGGCAGGCTCGCAGCGTTTGGATCTTTCTCTAGCGGCACATCGAGCAACACAGATAATTTTTCAGCTAGCGCAGAGCCACCCGGTGGGCAGCAATCTGGGCCTAAGTTACCTTCACACATAGCAACCGCTGCTTGTGCGCAACCGGGAAAGCCACATTGGCCGCATTGTCCGTTGGGTAGCACATCTAAAATGGAATCAACGAGAGGATCTTTCTCTACCGCAAAAAAACGTGCTGCCATACTCAGCGCAAAGCCCATGATGCTTGCGAGAATTGGTAAACTTATGAGTGCTAAAATATCCATCTATGCCTCCTTAAGCGAGTCCAGCAAAGCCAGAAAATGCCATTGCCAAAATCCCTGCGGTAATAAATCCAATCGGAGCGCCTTCCATCATGGCAGGGATGCGGCAAATCGCCATCCGCTCCCTAAGTCCTGCAAAAATAACGATCACTAAGGTAAAACCGACTGCCGAGCCAAATCCGTAAAGGATGGCTTCAATAAAATTAAGCTCTTCACGAATAGTGAGTAAGGCCACCCCAAGCACAGCGCAGTTGGTCGTGATCAAAGGTAAAAAGATGCCTAATAATTTATGCAACTCAGGGCTGTAATAGGCCACCATCATTTCAGTTAATTGCACAAATACGGCAATCACTAAAATAAAACTGAGTAAGCGTAAAAAATCTAAACCTAATGGGACTAATAAATAGTGCTCTAAGATCCAACCGACAGCGCAAGAAAGGGTTAATACAAAGGTCGTCGCAAGACCCATCCCAAATGCGGAGCCAACTTTATTCGAAACTCCCATAAATGGGCATAAGCCTAGAAATTGCACTAGAACTACGTTGTTGACGAGACTTGTGCTCAGCAGTAGTAATAGATATTGACTCATTTGTATTCCTTTATTTGTATCCATCTACCTAAAAGGTACTAATTTTATTAATCCTTGCAATTTGTGTGCCAATAAGAAAAAGAAGGATAAGTGTCTGATTTTTTGGAGCGACATAGTAGAGGGATGAGATGCTTTCTAAGTGTTAAGAAGCATAGACATAATTACGTGATGTCTTTTGTTTTCAGAGGATTACCAATATAAATAATATAATAATACATTTAACGGTAAGCTCAAATGATATTGCTAGCTTATAAATCAACGCGTAGTAAAGTTGTAATTGACTGTAATTAAAAGATTTTTAACTAACTTTTATACTCTTTTATTACTTACTTCTGCACTATTTATGTGCGTTTTTATTTTTTATTGCACTATAATCAAGCATACAATTCACCATTATCTGGCAAAGATGCACTTTAAACTAGCATTGTTAACATCTATCTTAACCTCTATCTAAGTTATGATTTCTTACTAATTCGTCTATTTTGTCGCTAGTTTGCGACACAAAATGCTCATCCCTTGCGCTTATATCGATTTTGATTATTAAGCAGTTCATTTAAAAAATCCACAACATTTTGAAAATAAATTATCTAAAATCAAAAAAGTGAAAATAAATTATCATAAACTGGTTGTCATACTGATAATAAGGTTTTAGTATGTTTGTTAGTTGATAATGGATTTTCAGTTTCATGTGTAAGGATAGAGAATGAGTGAATTAGGTTTTAGCATTAATGCACAGCGCTTGCAGTCGCGTTTAAACGCATTAGGAGAGATGGGAGCGCTTGAAGGCGGTGGTGTCTCACGCTTAGCTCTGACAGATGCGGATAAGCAAGGTCGTGATCTTGTTGTCGGTTGGATGCTTGAGCTAAACCTTGATGTTCGCATTGATCCGCTTGGCAACGTGATTGGCACGTTAAAAGGCCAAGAAGATATGCCTTGTATCATGATGGGCTCGCACATTGATACAGTGTCAACTGGCGGTTTATATGATGGCAACTTAGGTGTGCTGGGCGGTCTTGAAGTCATAGAGACTTTAATTGATAACAATATCAAACCTTTGCAACCTATCAGTGTTGGCTTTTTTACCAATGAAGAAGGCTCACGTTTTGCCCCTGACATGATGGGCAGCGCCGTGTTTACCCAAGTCTTGAGCCTTGAAACTGCGCTTGAAACTATTGGGATTGATGGCGTAAGCGTTGGCGATGAGCTAAAACGTATTGGTTATCAAGGAGATGCGCCATTTTTAAATGTCTCGAAAGATGTAGCGGCCTACCTTGAGCTGCATATCGAACAAGGTCCAGTGCTCGATGAGCAAAATCTAGATATTGGCGTTGTCGAAGGAGTGCAAGGCATTTCTTGGCAAGAGTTTCAACTCACTGGGGTGTCAAACCATGCTGGCACCACGCCAATGGGCTATCGCCAAGATGCAGGTTTAGTTGCCGCAAAAGTCGCCACCTTTGTGAATGAGCTTGCGCTGTCTATGGCGCCGAATCAACTGGCAACGGTTGGCGCATTAACTCTTGAGCCAAACTTGGTCAATGTGATCCCAAATTTTGCTAAGTTTACGGTTGATTTACGCAACCCAGATGAAGCGCAACTGCAACAAGCGATTGCTGCATTGGATGAGTATATTCATGCGCAAGCGAAAGAACATGGCCTTGAAGTGGTGACCAAAGAACTCGCGCGTTTTGAGCCAGTGCCGTTTAATCCAGAGCTTGTAAGCAGCGTTGAGCGCGTCGCGCAAGCAAAAGAATTTTCCACCCATCGTATGTTTTCTGGCGCTGGGCATGATGCGCAAATGTTTGCCCCGCATTGCCCAACCGCTATGGTTTTTGTCCCGAATTACAAAGGGATCAGTCACAATATTAACGAATATACAAGCCCAGAGCAGGCGGCAAAAGGCGCGGATGTGCTGCTGCAAACTGTTTTGGAATTGGCAACTTATTAAAAAGGAATTGATAAATGTCTAGAATGTTAACCGTGGGCGTTGCCCAACTTGGTCCAATCGCCCGTGATGAATCTCGCGAGCAAGTCGTTGCACGTATGATCACGCTACTAACAGAGGCAAGCGAGAAAAAGTGTAAGTTTGTTGCCTTTCCTGAGCTTGCGTTAACCACGTTTTTCCCGCGTTGGTATTTTGAAGATGAAGCGGAATTAAATAGCTTTTATGAAACTAAAATGCCAAATGATGCGACGCAAGCTTTGTTTGATAAAGCCGCTGAACTTGGGATAGGTTTCTATCTTGGATACGCTGAGCTAAGCGAAGAAGATGACGGCCAAGTGCATAAGTTTAATACCTCTATCTTGGTCAATGAAGAAGGCCAAGTGGTTGCGAAATATCGTAAAATTCACTTGCCAGGCCACAAAGAAAACGAACCTTGGCGTCCATTCCAACACCTTGAAAAACGCTATTTTGAACCGGGCAACCGCGGCTTTGGTTGTTGGGACTTTATGGGTGGCAAAGTCGGCATGGCGCTATGTAATGATCGCCGCTGGCCTGAAACGTACCGCGTGATGGCATTGCAAGGCGCGGAGATGATAGTGCTAGGTTACAACACGCCAATGCATTACCCGCCAGTGCCGCAACACGATCACCTGCAAGGTTTCCACAATCATGTGGTGATGCAATCTGCTGCGTATCAAAATGGCTGCTGGATTGTCGCATGTGCGAAAGCGGGTAAAGAAGAAGGTTGTGATTTACTTGGTGAAAGCTGCATTATTGCGCCAACCGGTGAAATTGTCGCTCAAACCAAAACGCTTGGTGATGAACTGATTGTTGCAGATTGTGATTTTGAGCGCACGCGTGAAATCAAAGAGCACATCTTTAATTTTGACTTGCACCGTATTCCAAAAGAGTATGAGATCATCAGCCGTCCAAAAGATGCAGTTGAATAAGCGATAGTTAAATCTCTTTTCAAAAAGTTATAAAAAATGCCAAGTTTGAGTTCGCTCACTTGGCATTTTTTTATTATAAGTAACAATGGTTTAATTCTTAATTTCGTACTTCTTAATCTTACGATATAAGGTTGCGATCCCTATCCCTAACTCTTGCGCCACCAATTTACGATTGCCTAAACGGTTAATCGCCTCTTCAATTTTTTGTTTTTCCATACTTTCAAGGCTCATATTGGCATGATCTTGGACAAGGGTTGGCGCACTAGGGCGCTGCGCTTGCAGCATTTGGATATGCGGCGGCAATAAGTCAGTATCAATTTTCCCACCTTCAGGCAAAATATTAATTAAATACTCGACTAAGTTACTCAATTCACGAACATTTCCCGGCCAGTGATACTGAGTTAAGTTATCCATCGCTTCTTGGGTGATCCCCGGATAACTGACGCCAATTTTTTGACTATGATGGGACATAAAATAATTCACCAACAAGGCGACATCGCCAGCACGTTCTTTGAGTGGCGGCAGATATAAAGGGATCACATTGAGGCGATAATAGAGATCTTCACGGAATTCATTATTGGCGATTAAGGCCTCAAAGTTGCGGTTTGTCGCCGAAATGATGCGAATATCAACGGGAATTGCTTTATTCGAGCCAATTGGCACCACTTCACGGGTTTCCAGCACACGCAACAGTTTGGCTTGAAGTTGCAATGTCATATCGCCAATTTCATCGAGAAATAAGGTGCCATGATTAGCGGCTTCAATTAAACCGACACGCCCTTGATTGGATGCACCAGTAAATGCGCCTTTGACATAACCAAAAAGCTCACTTTCTAAAAGCTGATCAGGAATTGCCGCGCAGTTAATGGCAATAAACGGGTTTTTGCTGCGGTTGCTGAGTTTGTGAATCGCATTGGCGATAACTTCTTTGCCCGTGCCACTTTCACCATTAATCAAAACGCTCGATGGGCTTGAGGCAACTCTGCCAATTAAGGATTTGATATGTAACATCTTTTCACTTTCGCCAATCATGTCGGCAAACACAGCATTGGGTTCTATTTTTACCCCTGAGCTATGCGGCTGATAAAAAGACATCAAAAAGAGTTTATGTGATTGCGAGCGGTTAAAGCGGCCAATTAATAATTCGTCACGCGCGCCAAGGCTAATAATATGCTGCTGCTCGCCATCTATGTTGTTTTTATGGTGAGCTAATGGCTTGATATTAATCTTGATTTTACTTAAATCTGACTTTTTCAAGCTTAAATGATTGAGCGCAGGTTGGTTGCCATATTTGACGTAATCATTTTCATCTAAGACTAAAACCCCTTGATCCATATTATCAATCAGATTTAAAAACACTTCTTCAAGGCCATGCTCTGGGCTGTCTTTTTCAGCAAGGTTGGCCACCACAAGTTGCGCCACATGCTTAATATAATCCGAGAAAGTGGCACTATTTTGTTGGATGTTTTGCTGCGCTTCGTCATTAAATGCCACGAGACTTATTACGCCAATGCATTGCTCATTGCTGATGATAGGCACGCCTAAAAATGCTGTTTCAGTGCATTTATGGCTGTTCTCACATTTGCCGCAAAAGGAATCATCTTGGGTGCGAATAATTGTTTTTTGCTCTTTTGTTTCAAGGATATAGCGAAACAACTTGGCGCTATGGTTTAACTTTTTGCCAAATGAATGATTGTATGGGCCTGTCCCTGCGATGCGCACTAAGTCTGAGTCTACAACTTCAGCATCAATTTTAAGCACAGATGCGAGCATATTGGTGAAGCGAATAATAGTCGGCTGAATCGCCATGAGCTGCGAGGTGAAGTTTGAGTTCTTATCTAAGTGTTGCATATAAATCCATTTAATATTGATTTCGAAGCGATTTTATAGTGTCACAATTCCCATATCTTTTCCATTGATTCACTAGGCTTGAGGACAGGGCGATGTGAAAACCGCACTCTGCTTGACTTAAATCAAGTATCACTTTGAGAGGCTTCACTATCAAAATGAGAATGAATTCTATTGGCAACTATCAATCATGATAGTAAGTCAAAAGCTATGTCTAAATTCTGCTTGATTGGCGCTTGGGTTTTTAAGCTTTTGCTTTCAAAATCAATTTGTTTATAAGTTGGCATGGTATTTGTATGGTTATTGTCAGTAAGTTAAAAATTTAACGAATGAAGCAGTTCAAATTATGAAAGGATATTATTTTGACTAATTTTAAGATTGAAAAAAACAGCCACTTTACAGGCGAGTTAAGCACGGATTTTTGTGTGCAAGAAGGTGAAAAAGCGCGTCAGTTTCATCAGCGTTTACCAGGATATGAAGCCACGCCTCTGCGTGAATTAACTGAACTGGCGAAGGAATTTTCACTAGGCAATATTCTAGTCAAAGATGAGTCGTATCGTTTTGGTCTAAATGCTTTCAAAATGCTTGGCGGCGTGTATGCAATTGCGCGTCTATTATGCGCAGAATTTAAGATTGATATTAACGATTTTAATTTTGATGTGTTGAATAAATATACAGATAAAAAAATGACCTTTACCACAGCAACCGATGGCAACCATGGTCGCGGCGTAGCATGGGCAGCGCAGCAGCTCGGTCAAAATGCCGTGATTTATATGCCAAAAGGCGCGGCGGATGAACGTGTGAATAACATTCGTGCACTTGGCGCTGAGTGTATCGTCACGGATATGAACTATGATGAAACCGTCAGAATGGTGGTGTCATTGGCTGAAGAAAATGGCTGGAAAGTGGTTCAAGATACAGCTTGGGAAGGCTACAGCGAGATCCCAACATGGATTATGCAAGGCTATAGCACCATGGCAGCAGAAGCTTTAAGCCAAGTTGAGGCGCAAAACATTGCCACCCCAACACATGTGATTTTACAAGCAGGTGTCGGCGCAATGGCGGGCGGCGTGTTGGGTTATTTGTCAGATAAACTTGGCGCCGACAACTTAAAAGCCATTATCGTTGAGCCAAAAGAAGCGGATTGTATTTATCGCTCAGGTAAGAACGAAAGCGGTGAGATCGTGAACGTTGGCGGCGATTTAGACACAATTATGGTTGGTTTAGCTTGTGGTGAGCCTAACCCACTTGGTTGGGAAGTGCTACGTAACTGCTCATCTTATTTCGTCTCAAGCGAAGATACGGCAGCAGCGCTTGGAATGCGCGTGCTTGGTAACCCACTTGGCAATGATCCGCGCGTCGTTTCAGGTGAATCTGGCGCGATTGGTGTTGGCCTGCTTGCGTCACTCTATTATAGCGAAGAACGTGAAGCATTAATGAAACAGCTTGAACTTGATGAAAATTCAGTTGTTTTAGTGCTAAGCACAGAAGGGGATACAGATCCTGTTCATTATCGTGAAGTAGTTTGGCAAGGTAAACACCCAACAGCGTCAAGCAAATAAGGTTAGCTTATGAATCAAGGGCAAGAGAAAGCGACCCAAGCATTGGTTATTCGCAATGGTTTTGTCGCCGATCATCAAAGCACACAAGTTGCAGATATTTTGATTAAAGACGGTAAAATTGCCGAAATTGCGCCAAATATCTGCGTTGATGGACTAAATTGCAGCGAAATAGATGCTAAAGGGAAATATGTCATGCCCGGCGGCATTGATGTGCATACCCATTTTAATATTGATATGGGATTTACCCGTAGTTGTGATGATTTTTATTCGGGCACAGTGGCTGCGGCTTGCGGCGGCACCACGACGATTATCGATCACATGGGGTTTGGACCTAAAGGCTGCGATCTTTTCCATCAGCTTGGTGTGTATAAACAATATGCACGTGATAAAGCCGTGATTGACTATAGTTTTCATGGAGTTATCCAACATATTGATGATCAGATCCTTGCCCAAATGCGACCTATGGTTGAAGAAGAAGGGATCAGCAGCTTTAAACTTTATCTGACTTATCAGCATAAACTTGAAGATGAGAGTGTGTTTCGCGCCTTAACTGAGTTAAATAAGGTTGGCGCCTTAACCACGGTTCACCCTGAAAACGATGCCACGATTGCAATTAAGCGTCAGCAGTTTCTTGAAGCGGGCAAAACCAGCGCTAAATATCATGCACTGAGTCGCCCGCTTGAGTGTGAAGCCGAAGCGATTGCACGGATGATAAACCTAGCCAAGCTTGCCGATGATGCGCCTTTATATATTGTGCATCTTTCCAATGGCTTAGGCTTAGATTATGCCCGTATGGCACGCGCTAATCAGCAGGCAGTGTGGGTTGAAACTTGCACCCAATATCTACTTTTGGATGATTCTTGTTATCTCAAAGAGGATGCATTGAAGTATATTTTAAGCCCGCCGCTGCGCCCTGAAGCTGAAAAAGAAAAGCTTTGGGCTGGTATTGTTGATGGCAGTATCGACACGGTTGCGACCGATCACTGCAACTTTACCTATGCACAGCAAAAACAGCTCGGACGGGATAATTTTAGCCGTTGTCCAAATGGTATGCCCGGAGTTGAAGTGCGTATGCCTTTGCTATTTTCCGAAGGAGTCATGAAAGGGCGAATTGATATTCAGCGTTTTGTGGAATTAAATGCTTATCAACCAGCCAAACTCTTTGGTTTATATCCACAAAAGGGCAGCTTGCAAATTGGCGCAGATGCGGATTTAGTGATTTTTGATTCGACCATTCGCACTGAAATTTCCCATGCAAAGCTGCATGATAACAGTGACTACACGCCGTTTGAGGCAATGGAATGTCACGGCTGGCCCGTGATGACTATTAGCCGTGGTGAGATTGTGGCGCGTGATGGGAAATTTACCGGCCAAGCAGGTTATGGAAAATTCCTCCATCGTCAGCCGTTTGATCAAAAAGCTGAGTTCAACCATCTTTTAAACTAGTCTTTAGTATGGAAGTATGAGGTGTTCCACGGCGCAAGATATTTTGGCTATCATCCTTTTTCTATTCGTCGACTGGCTATTTATTTTAATAATTGCTGTGTTTTCTCAAGAAAGTATAAATCCTACAGCCTCGTTATATGATTTGAGGAGTAAACCATGAGCGAATGCGATGCGGTGGCAGATCTAGTTAATTTCAACCTAGAAATTTCTGTAAGTGACCTTTTATCCTTTGTGCCAGTTGAATCTAAAATATTGGATTTTGGTTGTGGCTATGGTCGTGTAACACATCAAATCTCAGATCTAGGTTACATAAAATAATTGGAATTGACTCCTCTAAAGAAATGATAAGTAGGGGATTGAGTGAATATCCAGAACTTGATTTACGTTATTTATCGGGTGACGTTTTACCGTTCGCGGATAGTGAATTTGATTCGATAATTACATGTGCTGTGTTTACATGTATAGCTGAACAAAACTCTCGTGAAAAAGTGCTCAGTGAATTGCGGCGAGCGCACAAACCTAATGGCGTAAATTACTTAGCCGAGTTTTGTTCAGAATTCAGCCTTCGTTTCATGTCAGGTACAGGTGTTTTAATGTGGCATAGTAAACAAATTGAGCTTGAAGCTTTGCTAACGGGTTTTAATATTGAGACCTCAATATTAGTTGAAACCTCAACTATGTCTGGTTATGAAAGTAAGGCTAATCATATTATCGCCAGAAAAATCATATAAAGAGAGTTATAACACATTATTAATCCCTTGTTCAAAATTCTTAACTGGACTATTATTTGTACATAATTTTGTACCATTTGGAGTCCAGTATGAGCCGTATTCATTTCGACCAAGATATTCAACCATTATCTGAATTTCGAGCAGGTGTAGCGTCTTACATCAAACAAATCAATGAGACACGTCGCCCATTGGTCATCACACAACGAGGCAAAGGTGTTGCAGTCGTTCTTGATGTTGCTGAGTATGAGGCAATGCAAGAAAAAATTGAATTACTTGAAGAAATCCGTACAGCAGAAGCTCAATTAGCTTCAGGGTTAGGTGTTTCAAATGACGATGCTCGGGCTCAAGTGTTAGGCCGACTTAAAAAATGAAAGTAGTTTGGTCACCGTTAGCACTTGAAAAAATTGCTGATGCAGCTGAATTTATTGCTTGGGATAATCCGTCGGCGGCTGAAAAGTGGGTGAATGAGGTGTTTGATAAAGCCGAGAAACTTGGAAGTATGCCAGAAATAGGGCGAATTGTGCCTGAAATACCACATACAAATTATCGAGAAATAATTTTTGGACATTACCGCATTATTTATAGCTTAAGCCATGAAATACGTATTTTAACGATTCGTAATTGTCGCCAAATTTTGACTGAAGATGATGTGTTATAACAAACGCTGCAAACGGATTCGCCCCGGGGCAGCAGTGGTTTCAGTAAGTTAAGTGAATAAGGTGCAAGCTTAGGCTTGGTGATTGGGGCTCACCCCTTAGCAGGGTGTCATATGAATGAGGATATTTATGATAACAACAGAGAACCTAATACTCTCCCCAGTTAATTACGGTGATTTAGATTTATATTCCCAAATATTAGGTTCTGATGAATTAACAAAATTTCTTCCTAAAGGGCGCTCATATACAGATTCAGAAATTCAATTACATGTAACAAATCGAGTGAAACATTGGGAACATGGATTTGGCTCTTATATAATCAGCCTCAAAAATGAATCTAAAACTAAAATAGGCTATGTTGGAGTTGAGTTTTGTGAGGATTCAGAATTTAGTGATATTAGATACGCTTTACTCTCAACTCATCAAGGGAAAGGGTATGTTTTTGAGGCTGCATATGCAGTTTTGGAGCAAACTTTCCGAGTAGGTAAACATGCCAAAATCTATGGGGTAGCATTGAAAGGAAATTTGCCTTCTTTAACAATAATCAAAAAGTTAGGTATGACTCTAGAACCATCGGTTAATCTTTACGGTAACACCAATAACCTGGAAACGTATGCGATAGAAAAATTCATATAACAAGAGACTATGGTGTCAATAGCTAATTTTAACTCATTGTTTTACTAGCTATTTATTTTAATAATTGCTGTATTTTCTCAAGAATGGAGAAATCCTATAGCCTCGTTATGCATTATGAAGGAAAATTCACAATGGAAGTAAAAATTAGAAAGCTCGAACCATCAGATGCAGAAGCTGTAAAGGAAATTTATGAATGTCCAAATGCGTATGCTAATACTTTGCAACTACCTCTCCCATCTTTAGAACTTTGGCACAATCGACTTCAAAATATCCCTGATAATGTTCATGCTTTCGTTGCACTTATCGATAATAAAATAGTTGGAAATCTTGGCTTTGAGCAAAATACAAACCCAAGACGACGACATGTTGGTACATTTGGAATTGGCGTCAAAGATGATGTTCAAAATTGTGGCGTAGGAAAAGCCTTGTTGGAAACTGCAATTGATTTAGCGGATAATTGGTTAAATTTGAAACGGATAGAGTTGACGGTATATACAGATAACAAAGGTGCAATTCATTTATATAAGTCATTTGGTTTTGAAATAGAGGGTGAATCAAAATGCTATGCTTTTCGAAACGGTAAATATGTTGATGCTTATCATATGGCAAGAATTATTGGACATACATAACAAGTATGCCAAAGTGTCTCATACGTTAACCTGTCGTTATACCTAAGGTAATAAAATGAACATGAAAGAATTCTCTACCAAAGTTGGGTTATCAGCCTATACACTTCGCTAATATTTTGAACTCGATAACCTGCCTGAACTGTCAAAAAGTCGTGTTTTGCGACAGGATATTGAATTAATGTTTGAGCATTATAAAAACCCAACGAATGTTGTGCTTGTGGACTAAGTAAAGCATCAGAGCAAGGTTATGAAGATTTATGATTTCCTTTCATAACCTAAACTAAGATGCAGCATAGCTTCGAGCACGCTGCCGCCAATTGCGCGCGCTTTATCTGACACAGTTAAGTGATCAGCTTTTTCACCGCGTGGATCAATATCTGCAATTTTAAACTCGCTCACCACTTCAATATTATCGTTGATCATGCCGCGCAACATACCAGAAAGTGGCGCATAAACAGGCGTGTCACCAATGGTAGCAATGCAATCGCCTTCGCTTACAATATCACCAAGTTTTGCCTTGGCCGTCACCACACCAGCGCAAGGTGAGCGGATCACTCGCTCATAGGTAAAGCCGGCAATATTGCCCGGAACGCCCGTGTTCGCTTGGGTTTTTCCTTGATAAATCACCCGTCCAAGGTAATGCCCACGGTTGGTTTCAATCACAGCGTCACAATCAATACCAGCCTCAAAGCCGGGCCCTAGCGCAATCGTAATCGGCGCTAAATCTTTGTGAAAGCCTAGGTTGGTTTTAGCTAAAATGGCATCGACTAGATAGTTTGCTTGAATATGTTTAAGTACGGATAAGTTGGGGTCAACCAAGACGGGGATCTGGCCTTTTGCTAAAATCGGCTCTATTTTGGCATAATCTTTTGCGTGGCAGGCGATGATCCCTTCAACGCTTTGCACGCCATCAAATAAGCACTGACCAAAGGCGACACTACAGCGGATCATAGTTGGGCGGGCAATATCCGTCATAATGACTTGGTAACCACAGTTGTATAAGCGCACTGCAATGCCAGTGGCAATGTCCCCTGAGCCGCGGATGATCACCCGCTTATTATCCTTGGTGTAACGAGTTAACATGTACTAAGTATCCTTTTATTCTTTTGAAATCAGTAGCTTTTTAAGTGGGTTAGCTGCTTGGAGCTGCATCAAGCAAACCCCATGTAATAACGGCGACTCATTGAGTAATTCGGCCGCAAGTGCCAAAAGGGCGTCTTGATCTGAGCTTAAATCTAGTTTATTGATCACCCAAAACCTGCGAGCCTGCTTGGGCGCATTTTTAAACATGCCGTGCGCTTTGTTGATAAGCGGCTTTAAAACCTGCTGGTCAATACGCATATCTTCTTGGCAAGCGGTGAGCGCGAGAAATTCTTGCCAGCGCTGGATCTGGCTTGGCTTAGCAGGGCTGAAAATCATTTCTGCGCCAGTCACGCTAAATACAATATCTGAGCTTGGCACAATGCAAGGCTCATGCGCAGCAGGGGCTTTAAGCGCTTTTCCTTTGGCGCCATCGGCTTCCAAAATAATAACCGAAAACTCTTTGCTGCTTGCAAGGGTTGCAACTTGCGCAAAAGATAAGCCTTTGACTTTTATGTCTTGCTCCGCTTGCTTGGGTGTTTCCTGCTCCGCTTGCTCTTTAAATGGCTGCGCGCTTTGAATCAGCTCTTGATAGATGAAAGTGCGTTGCGGCGCAGATTTTGGAGCCTGTACCTCTTGCGCCTGATAGCTTTTATCATAGTTTGCAAAGGATATAATCCGCTCAAGCTTATCCGCCGGCGGCAAATACATTTTGGTTGTGGTGCTGACGCACACTTGATGCCCGTGCGCTTTAAATAACGCTGCCAGCCAATACACAAGGTGGGTTTTGCCGCCAGCGCCGACCACAGAAATAATCAGCGGCTGGTGTGTTATATTATTTGAGCGCTTAGATAATAAAAGCTCAATTAGCTGCTTATTTATTCTATCCAAGGCTGCGCGCTTTAAATGGCTGTTCGGTTTTAGCATTATGCGTCATCTAAATAAGGGAATGAAAATGAATCTAACAAAAAATATTGACTGTATTATGCCAGCCGCAGGGCTTTCTTCGCGAATGGGAAGTTGGAAATTAATGCTTCCCTATCAAGATCACACCATTGTTGAGGCAAGTGTGAAGAATGCGCTTAATTTCTGCTCGCGGGTTATTTTAGTTGCAGGTTTTCAAGCTGATCAATTAGCTGAAAAAATGGCAAAATATGAAAACGTCGATGTTATTGTGAATAAAAACTATCAGCAAGGGATGCTATCGTCAATTAAGTTTGCATTGGAATATGTCAAGACGGATTACTTTTTTATTGCCCATGCGGATATGCCATGTCTTGACGCTGATATTTATTATCAGCTCTGGCAAGCAAGGCGCACAGGCGCAGTGTTTCCGGGGACGCCTGATTTGAGTGGTCACCCGGTGCTGCTGAGTTTAGATGTCAAAAACAAAGTCCTCGCAAGTCATCACGGCTCAATGAAAGCTATTTTAAAACAAGGCCCGCAGCATTATCTGCACCTTGATGCGCCTGAGATTCATTTAGATGTGGATACACCTGAGGCTTATTCTAAATTATCATTTTGATACCAGTATCAAGCTGATAGTCGAGTATCACTTTGATATTCTAAATTGAGAGGTAATAGCTATTTTTGGCTTGTTTTTATACTTTTTTGCATAAAATTCTTTATTTCTTATCTTTCGTATTTTCACTCTATTTCTCTTTCTTTTATAGACTGCCTAAATAAGCCGATTAAATAGTTTTAAAGCGCTAAATGAGAGGCTTAAATTGATCTAAATCAATTGTAAAAATAAAAATAATCCTGTTTTCTGCTATAAATAATACATTGGCACAACCTTTGCATGGATATAAGAAATCACATTTTAAATAAAATTTCTAATTTTCATATTTATGCCAAATTATTGCCGTTTGAGTGCGGCGGGCATAGCTTACAAGGATTGTTATCATGGCAGACATCATGCGTCCGGTTCCATTTTCAGAACTGTTAACACGTATTTTTAGCGAATATAAGCAAAACCAATCAATTTTCTCAATTCCTGCGCAAGAGTTTTATAAACCAACAAGCGATAAGCGAATTAGCGTCTGGAATGAGCAAAGTGAAACCCCTGTTGGGCCAGCAGCAGGGCCGCATACCCAACTGGCGCAAAACATTGTTTCATCATGGCTTGCAGGTGGCCGCTTTATGGAACTTAAGACCGCGCAAATCATGGATACTCTTGAAATCGCCAAGCCATGTATTGACGCTGAAGATGAGTGTTTTAATACCGAATGGTCGAGTGAATTTACCCTACCAAAAGTCTTTGATGAATATCTAAAAGCTTGGTTTGCATTGCATTTATTAGAAGCTTTGTTTGACCCACAGCAAGGCACTCGCTCAGAGCCAAAAGCGCGTTCATTTATTTTTAATATGAGTGTTGGTTATGATCTTGAAGGGATTTTGCAGCCGCCGATGCAGCAATATCTCGACAACATGACAAATGCTGCTGCGCACCCGAAATTTGCCCAATATCAAACTGAGCTGAAAGCCTTTATTCAAGATTCTGGGCTGCTTGAAAACCAAGATTTTGATCTTAATAAAGAAGCCTTGCTTGCCTTAGCAGATAATGTGTCGGGTGAGATCGCGCAAGGTTTGACCCTTTCCACTATGCACGGCTGCCCACCGACAGAAATCGAAGCTATTTGCCGCTATATGATTGATGATCGCGGCATTAATACTTATGTGAAGCTAAACCCGACCTTGTTAGGTTTTAGCCGTGTGCGCGAGATTCTTGATCAAGCTAGTTTCTCATATGTGGCGCTGAGTGAAGAGTCCTTTACCCATGACTTGCAGATGGGCGCTGCCAAAGAAATGTTACATCGTTTAAAAGCTTTAGCTGCGCAAAAAGGCGTTGGCTTTGGCGTGAAACTGACCAACACACTGGGCACTGTCAACAATAAAGGCCGCCTGCCAGAAAAAGAAATGTATATGTCTGGTCGCGCCTTGTTCCCGATTGCAATTAATGTCGCGCTTGAATTATCACGCGAGTTTAACGGCAGCCTGCCGATTTCATACTCAGGCGGCGCAAGCAAATTCAACATTCGTGAAATCTTTGAAGCTGGCATTCGCCCAATCACTATGGCAACGGATCTATTAAAACCGGGCGGCTATATGCGTCTGACGGATTGCGTCAAGGTGCTAGATGAAAGCGAAGAATGGGACATGCCTGCGGTTGATTTGGTGAAATTAGAAAAACTTGCAGCCAAAGCGCTAACAGCGACTTACACCCAAAAAGAGTGGCGCGGGCCTGAAACCATTAGCGTGAAAAAAGCATTGCCAGCGAATGATTGTTATGTCGCGCCGTGTGTAAACGCTTGCCCAATTAGCCAAGATATTCCTGAATATTTACGCCTAATGGGTGAAAAGCGCTACACAGATGCATTGGGCGTTATTTATGAGCGCAACGCCTTGCCTGCTATTACAGGTCATATTTGCGATCACCAATGTCAATATAACTGTACTCGTCGTGATTATGAAGGCGCGGTGAATATCCGTGAAATGAAAAAAATCGCCTTAAATCAAGGCTGGGAGTCTTACAAGGCGCAGTGGCAAAAGCCAGATGCACAAACGGACAAAGGTGCGGTTGCCGTGATTGGCGCAGGGCCTGCTGGACTTTCGGCGGCATATTTCCTTGCGCGCGCAGGCTACCCAGTCACTATTTTGGAAAAAGAGCAAAGCGCAGGTGGCGTGGTCAAACAAATCATCCCGCAATTTCGTATCCCAGCGCAAACCATTGAGCATGATATTCAATTTGTCCAAGATCACGGGGTGCAAATCGAATATGGCAGCAACCCAGATGTGACTATTTCTGATTTAAAAGCAAGTGGTTATAAATATATTTGCTTAGCGGTTGGCGCAGATAAAGGCAATCCAATCGTGCTTCAAGGCGATAACGACAACATCTATAAGTCACTTGATTTCTTGCGCCGCTTTAATGATGGCGAAACGCTTGAACTTGGCACACACGTGGTCGTTGTGGGCGCAGGTAACACGGCAATGGATAGTGCAAGGGCTGCGCTTCGGGTGAAAGGCGTGGAAAAAGTGACGGTTATGTATCGTCGCACCGTGGCGGAAATGCCTGCGTATAAAGAAGAATATGAAGAAGCGGTGGAAGATGGCGTTGAATTTATGTTCTTAACCAACCCTGAATCATTTTACGCCGATGGTACGCTCAACGCGCGCGTGATGAAACTCGGTGAGCCGGATGAAAAAGGACGTCGCCGCCCAGTGGCAACTGATGAAACTGTTAGCGTGAATGCGGGCGCGGTGATCACTGCCGTCGGTGAGCAAACTAATACTGAAAAACTTACTCGCATGGGGCTAGTGCTGGATGCCGATGGTTGGCCGGTTGTGGATGCAAAAACCGCCGAAACAGGTGTTGAGAATGTATTCTTATTAGGGGATGCAGCAACTGGGCCTTCGTCAATTGTTGGCGCTATTTCTGGTGGACGTAAAGCGGCAGATAGCATTTTAGAGCGTGAGCGCCAAGTGCAAGCCGCCGCAAACTTTGACTCTGGCGCTAAAGCAGTTCAAGTCTATGCGCGCAAAGGAAAAATTGAAGTCAAACTAATTGAAGCCGGCGATGAAGCCCAAGCGCAGCAAGATGCTTTTGCTGAGCAAGAAGCCAAACGTTGCTTGGAGTGCTCTTATATTTGTAACAAGTGCGTGGATGTGTGTCCAAACCGCGCCAATGTGTCGCTGCCAATTCCTGGTTTTAAAGACCCGTTCCAAGTCTTGCACCTTGATGCATATTGCAACGAATGTGGCAACTGCGCTCAGTTCTGCCCGTGGGATAGCCAACCTTATAAAGACAAATTTACCTTGTTTAGCTTGCAAGAAGATTTTGATTCAAGCACCAACAGCGGTTTTTATGTCACTGGCGATAGCTTGCAATTACGCATTGCAGGTGAGGTGCAGCGTTATTCAATTAACCAAGATGGCAAAGTCGACTTGCCGCCACACCTAAACAAAGAAGCCTTGATGATCAATGACGTATTGGCGAATCACAGTTACCTGCTTGGCGCAGTTGAAGTTTAATCAAAAGGAAGAAGAATGTTATTACTTAAAAATGCGACAGCAGTACAATTTGAACCGACGTTTATCAAACATGGCGTGGATATTGTGATTGAAAATGGCCTGATCAAAGCCATTGGCAGCAACCTTAGCAGCCAGTTTCCAAGCGCCCAAGTGAAAGATTTAAAAGGCCAATTGGTGATGCCGGGGATCGTGTGTTCGCATAACCACTTCTATTCAGGTTTATCGCGCGGGATCATGGCAGATATTAAACCTAGCCCAGATTTTATCTCGATTTTGAAAAACCTTTGGTGGCGATTAGATAAAGTCATGGATGAAGAAGCTGTCTATTACAGCGGTTTGGTATGCTCGTTAGAAGCAATCAAAAGCGGCTGCACGTCAGTGATTGACCACCACGCCTCGCCAAATTTCATTGAAAACTCACTGGCGACCTTGCGCCAAGGTTTTCTAAAAGCGGGTCTGCGTGGCATGACTTGCTTTGAAACCACAGATCGCAACGGCGGGATTGAAGAAATGGCCGCAGGCGTTGAAGAAAACATCCGCTTTGCACAGTTAATTGACGCAGCAAAAGAAAAGGGCGACGAAGCTTATTTAGTGGAAGCGCATATTGGGGCGCACGCACCATTTACCGTCACCAACGAAGGGTTGGAAATGCTTGCCAAGGCGGTTAAAACGACCCAGCGCGGCCTACATATTCACGTCGCAGAAGATAGCTATGATGTCACCCATAGCCATCATCACTATGATCAAGATGTGATTGAGCGTTTAGATAGCTATGGCTTGATTAATGATAAAAGCTTGATTTCACATGGTTTATTCTTATCTGATAAAGATGTTTCAATTATGAATCAACGTGATGCTTTCCTTGCGCACAATGCACGCTCGAATATGAATAATAATGTGGGCTATAACCATATGCTGGGGCGCTTTAATAATGTTGCGCTTGGCACAGATGGGATTGGCTCAGACATGTTTGAAGAGCTTAAATTTGCCTTCTTTAAACACCGTGATGCGGGCGGCAGCATGTGGCCAGATAGCTTCTTAAAGCAGCTTAATAATGGCAATGAATTGCTTGCACGTAACTTTGGCGCAAAATTTGGCTGCCTTGCTGAAGGCTATAAAGCGGATTTAACCATCTTAGATTATATGAGTCCAACCCCATTGGTGGCAGAAAACCTACCCGGGCACTTTGCTTTTGGCATGAATTCAAGCAGTGTTGCGAGCGTCATTGTTGATGGCAATTTTGTCTATCAAGATCGTGAATTTGCCTTTGATGTGGCGCCAATTTACGCCCAAGCACAAAAGGTTGCAGCACGCCTTTGGAAAGCTATGGATGAATTATAAATCACACTGAAATAACTTGATTTAAATAGCTATATCCAACCTCAAGGCATGCTCCTATTGCTCTATTTTAATGCAGCGAATAGGGGCATTGCTGCACTCGAATTACGTTTTTATACATTCATTCTTTATTGCATCATAAATATGCATATTAAGTGGTTTTATGTGCATTTTTATACAGATCTACCACTTTTTGGGTGGCACAATTCTTGCATAGATAATGGGTAATAACAAAGCCACACAAAGATGGCGAATGAAGACTTTTGATACTCAGGATAAACATGATTAATTTAACCCTAAATGGAACCCCTTTAACCGTCGACACTTCGAAGCCAAAACGCTTGATTGATTTTTTACGTGAAGATCAAGGTTTAACTTCAGTCAAGGATGGTTGTAGTAAAGGTGCATGTGGCACGTGTTTTGCAATCATTAATGGCGAGGCACAAAAAACATGTGTCAAAGTCGATAGCCTAGATGAAGAAGTGAAGGTCACAACCCTTGAAGGTTTAACTGAGCGTGAAAAAGAAGTTTATGACTTTGCTTTTGCGCACGCGGGCGCAGTGCAGTGCGGATTTTGCATTCCGGGCATGGTGATCAGCGCAAAAGCTTTGCTCGACAAGGTATTAGATCCAACAGTTGAGGAAATTAAACATGCGCTGCGACGTAATGTTTGCCGCTGCACTGGCTATGTCAAAATTATCGATGCAGTGAAATTAGCGGCTAAATATTTTAGAGAAAACCTTGATATTCCAACGCCTGAATTCACCGGCAAATTAGGCGAAGATTTCCACCGTATTGATGCAAGAGAAAAGACCCTTGGCTATGGCGAATATGTCGATGATGTGGTCGTGCCGGGGATGATTTTTGGTAAAGCGTTACGCGCCAAATACCCACGTGCTTTAGTCAAAAAAATCGATATTGAACAAGCAAGTGCGCACCCAGATGCAGTTTGCGTGGTCACGGCAAAAGATATTCCCGGCGAAAATAAACTTGGCCATTTGGTGCAAGATTGGGATGCCTTGATCCCAGAAGGTGAATGTACCCGTTATGTCGGGGATGCGATTGCCTTGGTGGCGAGTGAAAATCAAGACACACTCGATGAGATCCTTGCCTTGATCGAGGTGGAATATGAAGAGTTGCAACCAGTCACTAGCCCAGTGGAGGCGATGAGTGAAGACGCGCCAGCGATCCATGCGTCAGGAAATTTACTTCAGCAAGAAAAATTACAGCGTGGGGATGCGAAAACGGCGATTGAAAATGCCGCCTTTAAGGTCACTCAGCATTACTCCACACCCTTTACCGAGCATGCGTTCATGGAGCCTGAATGTGCGATAGCTATGTATGAAGATGAGGGGATCTTCTTATATTCAGGCGCGCAAGGCATTTATGATGATCAGCGCGAAGTCGCACGCTTGCTTGGTCTTGAAAAAAGCAAAGTACGGGTGCAAAGCAAACTTGTTGGTGGCGGCTTTGGCGGTAAAGAAGATGTCAGTGTGCAGCACCATGCTGCCTTGCTTGCTTGGGTCAGCAAACGCCCAGTGAAGATTAAATTTTCACGCGAAGAAAGCTTATTGATCCATCCGAAGCGTCATGCGATGGAAATGGATTTAACCACGGCTTGTGATGAAAATGGCATCTTGGTCGGGATGGACGCGCAAATTGTGTTTGATACCGGCGCTTATGCTTCCCTTGGCGGGCCAGTCTTGCAACGTGCTTGTACGCACGCCTCTGGGCCATATCATTTTCATAATATCAGCGTTGAAGGCAAAGCTTATTACACCAATAACCCACCGGGCGGTGCATTTCGCGGCTTTGGGGTGTGTCAAAGCGCCTTTGGGTTTGAAGCCAACCTTAACTTACTCGCTGAAATGGTGGGTATTTCTGCATGGGAAATTCGTTATCGCAATGCGATTCGCCCAGGTCAAAGCCTTGCCAATGGTCAAATTGCAGACAATAGCACCGCATTAGTGGAGTGTTTGGAAGCGGTCAAAGATGTCTTTCATAGCCACCCTTATGCAGGGATTGCGTCATCGTTTAAAAACAGCGGCATAGGTGTTGGGATCCCAGATATTGGTCGCGCAATTTTGTCGATTGAAGAAGGCAAAGTACATGTGCGCACCAGCGCCGCTTGTATTGGGCAGGGGATCGCAACGGTTGCGGTGCAAACTGTGTGTGAAGTGACCGACTTATTGCCTGAGCAAATTATAGTCGAAGCGCCAGATACCGAGCGCACGCCTAACTCTGGCACTACTACGGCATCGCGTCAAACCGTGTTTACCGGTGAAGCTGTGCGCCGCGCTGCGGTTAAATTAAAAGAGGCGCTAAACAGTGGCAAGAGCTTGCAAAGCCTTGAACAAGCAGAGTTTTATGGTGAGTTTGGAAGTGAAACCGATCCACTTGGTAGCGATAAGCCAAACCCAGTCAGCCATGTGGCCTATGGCTATGCTGCGCAGGTCGTGATTTTAAATGAAGAAGGCAAACTTGAGAAAGTGGTTGCCGCATATGACTTAGGCAAGGTGGTGAACCGCAAAGCGGCAGAAGGGCAAATTGAAGGCGGGATTGCCATGGGGCTAGGCTATGCCTTAACCGAAGATTACCCACTTGAGAATTGTGTTCCGAAAGTCACATACAAAGGACTTGGCTTATTTAAATCTGTCGAAGTTCCTGAAATTGAAACAATTATTGTTGAGCGCGAGTTTGAGGCTGACATTGCTCATGGCACCAAAGGGGTCGGCGAATTGGCAACTATTCCAACCGCACCGGCGGCGCAAGGCGCTTATTACGCATTAGATGGAAACTTTAGAAATAAGCTGCCTATGCCAGATACGGCATATAGCAAGAAGAAAAAACCTAAAAAACGGAGAACGAGACGATGAGTAAGTCAAGCATGGAGCAAGATAACGAGAATGATCTCATTTATGGCTTAGAAGATAAGCCCAAGACAAAGGATGCTTTTTTTGCCGCAATGCAGCATATGTTAGCCATCTTTGTTGGGATCATCACCCCACCCCTGATTATTGGCGGCGCACTTGAGCTACCTGCTGAAATGAAAGCTTATATTATTAGTATGGCGCTTTTTGTTTCAGGGATCGCAACCTTTATTCAAGTGAAACGCTTTGGGCCAATTGGCTCAGGTTTGCTGAGTATTCAAGGCACAAGCTTTACCTTTTTAAGCCTGTCAATAGGGATTGGTTTATCAGTCAAAGCTGCCGGCGGCACGCCAGAGCAAGCCCTTGGCACCATTTTTGGTGTAGCGCTTATCTGCTCGCCAATTGAGATGATTTTCAGCCGCTTTATTCCTGCACTGCGCAAAGTGATCACCCCACTTGTCAGCGGCATTGTGGTGACCCTTATCGGTTTATCTTTGATCCGTGTCGCCATGACAGATATTGGCGGTGGGCAATGGGTTCTGGATAACAAACCTGAACAATTTGGTAGCATTGAGCATCTTGGCCTTGCTGTCATGGTCTTGCTTACGATTATTTTATTAAACCGCAGCCGCAACAAATGGCTACGTATGAGCGCCATCTTTATTGGTTTAACCTTAGGTTATGTCGTAGCGGCATTTATGGGCATGATCCAATTTAGTAAAATGGATGACTTTACGCTTTTCTCAGCGCCAATTCCGTTCAAGTTTGGCTTTTATATCTCTTGGGATCACGTGATCCCGATGGCGCTTTTATATCTCATTACTACTGTTGAATCGATTGGTGATTTAACTGCAACCTCTTTGGTATCGGGCGAGCCGGTCAAAGGTGAGCGTTATATGAAGCGTCTTTCAGGTGGGGTATTAGGCGATGGCTTGAACTCAGCGCTTGCCGCAGTATTTAACTCATTTCCAAACACAACCTTTAGCCAAAACAGCAGCGTGATCCAAATGACAGGTATCGCGAGTCGCCATGTAGGCTTTTGGATCTCAGGTATGTTAGTGCTATTTGGACTCTTTCCTTTTGTCGGCAGTTTCTTCTCGCTGATCCCAAGCGCAGTCTTGGGCGGTGCAACCATCATTATGTTTGGTACCGTCGCAGCTTCAGGGATACGCATTATTGCCAGCAGCATTATTGATCGCCGCGGCGTTTTAATCATGGCTATCTCATTTGGTATGGGACTTGGCGTGGTCTTTCGTCCTGAAATCTTAGGCATTTTCCCTGACTTTGTGAAAAATGTGTTTGGCTCAGCCATCACCACGGGTGGCCTAACTGCCATTTTATTGAATATGTATTTGCCACAATCTTTACGTGAGCAAAAACCAAGCAATGTTGGTGATGCTTATGTCAAAGCTGCTGCTAAATAGTCAAATTTGATAACTCCTTAAATTGCGCCAAATCAACAGAGAATACAGAAGTTGATTTGGCTCGATTTTTTTGTTTAAAGTTAATCCTAATTCTTGACTTAGGCACTGATTTTAAAGGTTTTTATCTATTTAAAATGTTGGAAACTTAGTTTGTCATACAAGCTTTGATAAGTCGGCTTATGTTAAAATGGCGCTTTAATTCGTGACTAAAAATGAAGATCAGTTGTTGTCGTAGTCGACTATAAGGAATAACAATGAATTTTTTAAAACCTTTAACAATCAGTGCATTGTCACTGGCTATGTTACCAAGCTTAGGTTGGGCAATCAGCTTTGATGAGTTACAAAGTTTACAAACACCGCATCAAGTGATTGATACGCGTGATAGCGCCAGTTATAACGGTTGGCAACTAGGAGATGCTACGGATTCTGCCAATACAGGTCATTTTCCAGGTGCGATTCGCTTTGATCCGAGTTGGTTTCGCTGGTTAGATGATGAAGAAAAACAAGCACTTTTAGATAAATATAAACTTGCCCCCAATGTGCCAACCTATGTTTATGGGGATGATGCTAAAAAATTACAAGATGAATTAAAAGAGAGTAAGTTTAGCAAAGTTGAAGTCATCGAGGGTGAGATTCAAGACTATCAAGGTCAAAAAGACCGTTTAGCGAATTATCAAGATCTTGTCCCAGCCGTTTGGGTACATGATTTAATTAAAAATAAGCCTGTGCCACACCCACCAAGCTCAGATTATAAAATCATTGAAGTTGGGGGCGGGCCGGCGACGACTTACTTACTCAGCCATATTCCTGGCGCTTTTTATATGGATACCAATGAGTTAGAAGCTGAGCCAGTGTGGAATAAAAAATCCGACGCTGCCTTAACTAAGGCGCTAAAGACAGCAGGTATCGCGCATGACACAAGCGTGATTTTGTACGGACGTGACCAACTGGCAGCGGCGCGTGCTGCGAGCATCTTAATGTATGCTGGAGTTGAAGATGTGCGCATACTTGATGGCGGTATGGATGCATGGATTTATGAAGATTTTGAAAGAGAAGCATTAAGAGAAACAGCTACCGAGAAAGCGTTTGGCAAACCTATTGCGCAGCATCCTGAGTATTATATTGACCTAGCCCAAGCCAAAGATTATTTAAAGGATCCACAATCTCATTCTTTAGTCAGTATTCGCAGTTGGCCTGAATATACAGGCGAAACCAGTGGTTATGATTACATCGAGCCAAAAGGGCGTATCCCTGGTTCAAAATGGGGGCATGCTGGCAGTGATGCAAATCATATGGAAGATTTTCATAATCCAGATCAAACCATGATAAGTCCTTATATTATCGAGAAAAACTGGCAAGAATGGAACATTAATAAAGATCAACAAGTTGCATTTTATTGCGGGACGGGTTGGCGCGCAGCAGCAGCCTTTTTCTATGCGCATGTTCTTGGTTGGCAAAATATCAGTATTTATGATGGCGGTTGGCTTGAGTGGAGCATGGATAAAAATAATCCAACTCAAACCGGTGATGTTACAAACAAAATATAAACATTGAGGGGATACTTCCCCTCTAAATTAACCATAAATAATTGTGCGTGTTAGTGATTTTAAAAGGAATTTATTAAATGTCAGATGTACGCTTGACCCAATATAGTCACGGTGGCGGTTGCGGCTGTAAGATTTCCCCAAAAGTGTTGAAAGAAATCCTTGCCACACAAACGGAATATTTTCGCGATCCTGCCTTACTGGTTGGCAACGAAACCAGTGATGATGCCGCTGTATATGACTTAGGTAATGGCCAGTCAATCGTCAGCACGACAGATTTTTTTATGCCGATCGTCGACGATGCGTATGACTTTGGACGTATTGCTGCTGCCAATGCTATCAGTGACATCTATGCGATGGGTGGCAAACCTATTATGGCAATCGCGATTCTAGGCTGGCCTCTTGATAAACTTCCTGCTGAAGTCGCACAACGTGTGATTGAAGGCGGTCGCGCCATGTGCCAAGAAGCGGGCATTAGCCTTGCTGGTGGACACTCGATTGATGCGCCTGAGCCAATCTTTGGCCTAGCTGTGACTGGTATTGTGGCGACAGAGAATATTAAGCAAAATAACAAAGCGAAACTTGGTGATGTGATTTATGCAACCAAGCCTTTTGGCATTGGAATGCTCAGCCACGCACAAAAACAATCGACTTTGCGTGATGAAGACAAAGACAAAGCCCGTGATTGGATGTGCCGTTTAAATAAAATTGGCGCAGAGTTAGCGCAACTGCCAAGTGTACACGCCATGACTGATGTGACAGGTTTTGGTCTGGCAGGGCATTTAATTGAAGTGTGTGAGGGCTCAAACTTGCAAGCTCAATTAGATTTCACGGCGATTTCGCATATTGCTGATCTTGAACATTATTTTGAAGTGGGCGCTGTCCCTGGTGGCACGCATCGTAACTTTGCAAGTTATGGCGAAAAGATCGATGCCTTATCAGATTATCAAAAAGCGATTTTGTGCGATCCCCAAACTTCTGGCGGCTTGCTGATTGCGGTGGATCCAAACCAAACTGAGGAAGTCGAAGCACTTCTGAAAGCCCAAGGTTTTAAAGCAGACCCAATTGGCCGCTTTGTCGGCGAAAAAGACTCAGATGTGGTGGTGAGTTTAACTTAATATCACTGCTCTTTATTCAAAAGTAAAGTCAGATAACAGTTAATGACTTATTCCCTTTTCAAGGGGAGACCACATAACTGCTCCTCCCCTTTGCAAGGGGAGGTTGGGTGGGGTTTGTTATGGTTATTTCAATCTCTCAACAATGCGTCCAACCCCTTGGCGGAAAGGATCAACCACAGGCAAACCAATCTCAGCTTCCAAGTCCGTCATATAGGCCAGCGCTTCACTTTCACCTAAAGCCGAGCTATTAATCGACACACCGACAAATTTGACATTTGGATTGGTGAGTTTTGCTGTGGCAATGTAAGCATCAAAACAAGCTTTAATATCTGGCAGAGGGTAATGCGGCAGGCCGCGCATATGCTCGCGGGTTGGCTCATGGCAAAGCACGAGTGCATCTGGCTGTGAGCCATGAATCAAACTTGTGGTCACGCCAGCAAAGGATGCATGGAAGAGTGAGCCTTGACCTTCAATGATGTCCCAATGTTCATCATCGTTATCAGGAGAGATGGTTTCAATCGCCCCTGCAACAAAGTCAGACACCACACAATCGGCGCTCACGCCTGAGCCTGTGATCAAAATGCCGGTTTGACCTGTCGCGCGAAAGTCCACATCAAAGCCTTGCTGACGCATTTCTTTCTCTATCGCAAGTGAGGTGTACATTTTACCGATTGAGCAGTCTGTTCCCACAGTAAGCAGGCGTTTGCCACTACGCTTAATGCCTGTGCCAATTGGGTAGCTTTGGGTTGGGTAACGGACATCAAAAAGTTGGCAGCCGTTTGCCTTGGCAGCGTCGACTAATTCTGGAATATCCGCCAGTTTTTGGTGTAAACCAGAGGCGAGATCCATACCTGCATTTAAAGCCTGCTTTAAAATATCTATCCAAAGTGGAGAAATCACGCCGCCGCGGTTAGCCACCCCAATAATCAAGGTTTTTGCACCTTTTTCAACAGCTTGCTGTATAGATAAATCTGGCAGTTTTAAGTCTGCATGGCAGTTTTCAAGGCGCAATTGACCCACACAAAACTCTGGTCGCCAAGTGTGGATCCCTTGCGCAACTTTTGCTGCCAGTGGATCGGCAGCGTCGCCTAAAAATAACAAGTAAGGTTGTTTAAGTTCCATTTAATTAAGCTCCTCGAGTGTCCTTGAATTGTATAATTATTCATCATAATTTCACCCATTTCTCAAAGATTCAAGCTTAATTTTTAACATGTGATCAAATGCTTAAGATACTTAAATAGTTAGCATTATTATCGCTTAGCGTTTTTATAAGCAGTGTTATTAACTATTTTTTCGCGCAGCCTGCACATAAATCTCAAACAGCTTCTGGCTGATTTCTCCCGCTTTGCCATCGCCAATTTTCTTGCCATCAATTTCGATCACAGGCAAGACAAAAGTGGTGGCAGAAGTCGTAAAAGCTTCTTTGGCTTGATAGGCTTCTTCCAAACTAAAGCGTCTTTCCTCAATTTTGAGGCCACATTGCTCGGCAAGTTGTAGCACAGAGTGGCGCGTGATGCCGTGGAGGATATCCGTATCGAGTGGGTGAGTGATGAGGGTATTATCTTGCGTCACAATATAAACATTGTTTGAGCCGCCTTCGGTGATGTGATCATCTTGAGTCAGCCAGACATCTTCCACGCCTGCACTTTTTGCTGCGCTTTTCGCCATACAAGCCGCAAGCAGGCCGGTGGTTTTAATATCACGGCGACCCCAGCGGATATCAGGGTATGAAATCACTTTTACCCCAGTTTTAGATTTAGGGTTATTTAATAGGTTTTTAACTTGGGTGAATAAGACTAAAGTTGGGGTAATCGTATCACTTGCAACAAAATCACGGTCGCCATCATCGCCGCGCGTGAGTTGTAAATAAACACAACCTTCTGTGACTTGGTTTTGGCTGATAAGTTCTTGATGCACTTCTAATAATTCTTGCGTAGTCAGTTCTAGTTTAAGTCCTAGCTCTTTGGCTGAGCGAGAAAGACGCGCCATATGTCCATCAAAATCAACCAGTTTGCCATCAATGACAGCGCACACTTCATAGACTGAATCTGCAAATAAAAAGCCGCGATCAAAAACAGAGATCTTTGCTTGTGATTCCTTTACATACTCACCATTGATATAAACGCTACGTTCCATGTGAAATCCTTTAGAAAATGAATAAGTTATATAGATAGAAAATGATAAACATAGATAGTTATATCACTTGTCTCCTCGCTTGTGCAGTAGATTTTTACTAAAGTAAGCTTGCAAGGAGGAGAAGACTCGTGGCATGTGAACTCACCTAGAATTCATTTAAGTTGCCGTGTTTGTATCCAGTTCATACAAAAATCAATATAGGTTCTGATGATGGTTGAAGGGTGCTTGTGACGGGCATAAACAAGATGCATTGATATCGGATCAGCATGAAGATCTGGCAATACTTGTACCAATTCACCGCTATCGACATAAGGCGTGACTAATATGTCGAGTAATTGCGAAACTCCCATACTATTCAATGCGTAATGAAAGAGTCCTGCGACATTATTGGTTGAAAATATCGGTTCGAATGTTATTTTCTCTGCCCCCAATTTCCATTCAAACGCCCCATGATTAATGCTTTCCCATGTCACGAGGGGAAAGTCTGCTAATTCACTTAATGTCCTTGGGTGACCAAAGCGTTCTAAGAGTTTAGGGCTTGCTACTAAGCATGTTTCTACATTCATGATTTTTTTTGCTATCACATTATCTGTATGTAAATCCCCCATTCTTAACGCCACATCAATGCCATCTTCGAATAAATCGACCACGCGTTCACTGGCATGGCAAAATACTTGAATATCAGGATATTGGCGTTGAAATTCGGTCAGTAAATCCCACCACAATGGGAAATTAGGCGGAATAGAGATGCGTAATTTGCCTTGCAACTTATGTGTCGATTGTACTGATTTTTGCGCATCATCCAAAAGCTCTAACCCTAAACGCGCTTGTTCGAAAAACTGTTGCCCTTTATAGGTCGCTTTTATCCCTTGGCTCGAACGCTCCAAGAGTTGCACTTGCAAGCTTTGTTCTAATTCATTCATTTTTCGACTAAGTGTGGAAATAGGTATACCCGTTTTCTCGCTAGCAGAAGATAAACTCCCCGCTTGAACGACGGCGATAAACAGTTTAGCGGCATTGTAATCCATAGAGGTTTCCATATTTGGCAAGCGGTGTTCTATTTTTGCCTATTCGCTTTCAAAATTCAAAGGATAAAATGCCCAGCATCAATGGTTAATCAAATTTGTTCGCAGCAATCGCGAGCGAAAATCCTGCTTAGCCTTGCCATGATTTCCAACTAAATTAAAAGATAATAAATATGAAAAACCGTATTACTGAAATGCTGAACATCAGATTCCCACTTATTCAAGCGCCGATGTATTTTCTAACAAGTGCAGAGTTTGTCGCCGCAGTTTCCAATGCTGGTGGGCTGGGTATTCTTGGGCCTCATGCTGGTCAAGAGACTTTACCTGATTCTCGTTTTGTGGCGCTTGAGCGAATGCGACAAGAAATCCGAAAAACCAAGAGTCTGACGAGCAAACCATTTGGCGTGACTTTAATTAATGGACCAGATATGAGTTTTTGGCGTGCAACCGCGCAGATGTTTGCAGAAGAAGCGGTTGAGGTTGTACTTATCAATGAAATACTGGATGCAGAAATCTTCGATTTTTTCAAAGCGCACAATATTAAAACGCTCTATCGCGCCTTGACTCCAACAATAGAAAACTCAAAAGAAGCCGAGCGTTTAGGTGCTGATATTATTATAGCGACAGGTTTTGATGAAGGTGGCACTGTGCCAACACGAGTGATCGGCACCTTTAGTATTGTGCCCATGATAGCCGATAGTGTGCGTGTGCCAGTATTGGCCACAGGTGGTATTGGTGATGTACGTGGCGTGCGAGCGTCGATCGCATTGGGCGCAGAAGGGGTATCTATCGGTAGTTTGTTCTTAACATCGGAAGAAAATCCTGCCGCTGAAAAAGTGAAGCAATTGATTGTGGATTCAACCGCAGAAGATCTTATGATGTTTCGTACACTGCCTGCTTATTACCGCACTTTGCCCACAGAGTTAAGCCCAAAATTAGCGGAGCTTGATGCGCAAGATGCAGACAGAGAGGCCATGTTTGATGCCATGAATGGCTACCGCTCTTTGTGGCAAGCTATGCGTTTAGGTCATTTGGATAAAGGCATTGTGACAACCGGCACCGGCATCTCTATGATTCAATCGATTCGCCCTGTAGCCGAGATTGTTGAAGATTTAATGCAAGATTTCATTGGATGAAATTGGCGTTTTTAAAATAAAGATGTCAGCATGAATCTTTCGCATCAAAGCTGGAAGCTAAAGTTCAATCTAAGCGAGATATAGAAGCAATAAAAAAGCCGGCCTATGATAGCCAGCTCAATTTAGTTTGCTTTGAACCTTACTTCAAAATTAGAAGTTTGATGCAATCATGTCTTCAAGTTTACCTTGGTCCACCGCAAAGGCGCGGATACCGTCAGCAAGCTTTTCAACCGCCATAGGATCTTGGTTATGTTCCCACAAGAACTCACTGTGTGAAATTGGCTCTGGTTTGGCTTGCTTTTGGGTTGCAGGTTTAAGTTTTTGCTCAAGCTGTACATCCATAGCGTCAAGCTCTTTTAGCAGACTTGGGCCAATGGTTAAGCGATCACAACCAGCTAACTCAATGATTTCGCCGGTGTTACGAAAACTTGCGCCCATCACAACCGTGTCATAATCATGCTCTTTGTAGTAGTTGTAGATCTTAGTTACAGACAACACACCTGGATCTTCATCTGCTGCGAAGTCACGGCCTTCTTTCGCTTTGTACCAGTCCATAATACGACCCACAAATGGCGAGATTAAATAGACCCCAGCTTCTGCGCAAGCGCGCGCTTGAGCAAATGAGAAAAGTAAGGTCAAGTTACAGTTAATGCCTTCCTTTTCAAGCACTTCAGCAGCGCGAATGCCTTCCCAAGTGGATGCTAGTTTGATCAACACGCGGCTTTTATCAATGCCGGCTTCTTCATACATTTTAATCAGATGACGCGCTTTTGCGATGCTTTTTTCTGTGTCATAAGACAGGCGTGCATCGACTTCTGTTGAAATGCGTCCAGGGATGATTTCTAGAATCTTTTGACCGATTTTTACGGCGATGCGATCACAAGCAAGTTCGATTTGAGCAGCTTTATCACTTGCATTTTTTTTCGCATAGTCAACGGCTTCGTCAATAAGTGGCGCATATTCAGCTAGTTGAGCAGCTTTTAAGATAAGAGATGGGTTGGTTGTTGCATCTTCTGGCTTATATTTAGCCATTGCATCAATCTCACCTGTATCCGCGACCACTGTTGTCATTTTACGCAGTTGTTCTAATGTGCTCATAGTCTAACCTTCTTGTCTGTTTGTGTGTCCGTCATTCGATAATGAGAATATTTAGCGCTGAAGTCAAACGATTCGATGTATTTTTTTCGCCAAGCGCAAATAAATTTGAAGGCAATCGAATGCGTCAGACTTCATCCTAAATAAATAATATTTAATAAAAAACCATAATTATATGAGTACTTAAACTCAATCTTGTCTTGATTATTGCTGTAATAGATAAAGTCTATTTTGATCCCTTTCTCGTCGTTATGAAAGATCGAAAATTGCAATATGTATGGTTAAATTTGCTTAATTTTAAAGCTGTGATCTGTTTGGAATTTACAGTGTAAATTTTATCCTATCGACAAAACTTTTATCTGTGGTGTAAAGGATAGTTGGAAAAGCTGAAAATGCGTACAATCGACTCCTCTTTACGCGCTAAAAAGGAGCGATTGCAGGCAGGAAACAGCTCTAATTGCGAGCCATGCTGGAGATGATGTGCGGATTAACTTGAAACTGTATGCAGCGGCTCGTGACCATCATCTTTACAATAGTCACGTTGCAGCATATACATACGAATCGCATTGCGATATTGACCATTCATAAAAAACTCTTCGATTAAAACGCCTTCAGTTTTAAACCCAGCGGCTTCATACAGGTGGATAGCTTTTGGGTTTTCATCTGAAACTAACAAGTATAGTTTGTTCATATTCAAGATCTTAAACGCATAGTTAACCGCTTTATCTATGATTTGTCTGGCATAGCCACGGCCTTGAAAACTTGGCGCGATAATGATCTGAAACTCAGCCGTACGGTGCACATAGTTAACTTCAACCAACTCCACCAAACCCACTTGCTCTAGAGATTCATTTTCCGCAATAAAGCGGCGCTCCGTTTGATCATGGATATGCTTGCTATATAGACTTTCGAGCTCCATAAAGGACTCATACGGCTCTTCAAACCAATATGCCATGACGCTACGGTTGTTGTTTAAGCGGTGAATAAAACGTAAATCATCGCGTTCAAGGGCGCGAATTGAAATATTCTCTTGTTGCATAAAATTTCCTTGTTCTTATCTAGTATGAAGCCATCTGCTTCTACCCATACCCGTCATAGTTGAAGTTGCAAGGTGTTAACCGCGTGCCATTGGTCTTGATGAGGGGGGGAATTAACATCACTTGTAACACGCTTTGATATAAAAACATATCATGATTTTGATGAAATTATATACTGCTAAAGATAAGGAATTTTTATCAAACTGAAGAAGATGAAAAAAGCGGCGCACTAAGGTAAGTGAACCGCTTGGATTAGAGGAGATTAGACAAATACAAAAGCTTAAAGGGGGGAAGCTCTTATGCACTTGTTAGGTGAAACTGCCGTGTTATTTCACACTTTGCAGTAATTTTTTCGGTTGCGCCATCGCATCTTTGGTTGTGGTATCAATCACTTTGATATGCTTAAAGCGCTCCACTTCTTTGATTGCGACGTCATGCGCAAAAATCACTAAGCTGGCATTTTGAATATCTAAATCTGTGATTCGATTGACAATACCATTTGCCCCTTGGGTTTCAACTTTGACCTTGATGCCAAGTTCACGACCGGCTTTTTCTAGGCTTTTCGCCGCCATGAAAGTATGCGCCACACCGGATGGACAAGCGGTGACGGCAAGCACTTGGGCTTCGCCTTCAATTAAATCCATTTCAACTTCTGGGCGCTCTTCTGCGCTCGCATCTTCTTCTGCAACAGGTTTTTTAAGTAGGTTAACGATAATTGCCGTGGTTAATGCGCCTGCAATCGTGCCTATGATATAGCCAATTTTGCCATCGACAACAGGCAGCACAATCCAACCGCCCCAAGGTGCGTGGTTAATTACATTCATCATAAAGCCAATCACGTTGCCGACAATACCACCGGCAACAATTGCAGGAATGACGCGGATTGGATCGGCCGCTGCAAATGGAATAGCGCCTTCTGAGATACCTATCATACCCATAATCGCGGCAGCTTTGCCTGCTTCACGTTCATCTCTTTTATAACGCTTTGGTGAAAGAAAGGTCGCAAGCGCCATGCCAAGAGGTGGCACACAAATTGCGATGCCCACACCGCCCATCAGCCAAGGCTGGGTATCGACTTGAGTTTGGGCAAATAAAGTCGCGACTTTGTTAATCGGGCCGCCCATATCAAAGGCTGTCATGCCACCTAAGATAGCGCCAAGTAAGGCTTTTCCGCTGCCCGCCATGCTTGCTAGCCACGCATTGAGTGCTTCCATCATGGCTGCGATAGGCTCACCAATGCCCCACATCACAATACTACAGGTTAAGAAAGTCCCAATCAGAGGGTAGACAAAAATAGAGCCAAGGGAAGCCATGCTGTCTGGAAACTTAATCTTTTTAAGTAACTGGACAATGCTACCGGCAATAAAACCAACGATGATCGCGCCTAAAAAGCCAGTACTGTATTCTTGCACTGCAATCCAAGAGCCGATCATGCCCGGTGCAAGCCCTGGTTTATCGGCAATCGAATAAGCGATATAACCACCTAATACGGCAGTAAAGAGGGTTAAACCTGCAATGCCCATGGTCGCAATATCTTTGAGCACACCGGACTCAGGCACAGCGCCTTGCCCTGAAATCATCACCGCAAGTGAGAGCAAAATCCCGCCGGCGACGATAAATGGGATCATATGTGAGGTGCCAAACAATAAATGTTGTTTAAAAACAGTCAGTTTGTCTTTCCAAGAGGGCGCTGCTGCAAGATCGTCTTGGATGCTATTTTGGAGTATATCTGGTTGCGCTGATTGACTTGCTTGCGCGCCAGGTGAGTGTTGCTCCTGCGATTCTGGGCACATTAAACCAATGACTTCTTGTGGCGTTTTAGCCTGATGCAACTCGTCAATAAAACCATCGGTTAAAATAAGACTAGAGACTTGCGCTAAGGCTTCAATATGGTGATTATCCCCGCCATCTGGTGAAGCTAACATAAAGAAAGTATGTGATTTTTCACCATCGTCGGCGTCAAAATCAAGACCTTCCTTATGTAAACCAACCACCACGGCAGGCTTGATGACGGCTGCGCTTTTGGCGTGCGGAATGGCTATGCCATCTTCAAAGCCTGTTGAGCCTAAGGCTTCACGCGCCCAGACATCTTTTAAAAATTCTTCTTTACTGCTGATATATGCTTTAGCTTCTAATAAGCTTGCAAGTTCTGTGAGTACATCTTCTTTGCTATTGGATGCAAGATCGAGACAAATCAAGTCCGGATGGAGTAAGTTTTGCAACATAGGGTCACCTTTTTATTATTAGAATGTTTCAAATCTGGGGTAACCTTATCATTTATGATGGCACTGAAACTATCGGATAAAATGCGCATTTACTGGACTTTTGTACCCTGAAAATAAAAAAGAGATCTCCACCGCAAAATGAATGAGGGGGCATGGTTTGATTTTTTGTCTAGGACCTTAGGAGATGAGTGAATATCTGTAATGCTAAAGCTGAATGATTGAGGATTCTGTCAAAAAATTTTAAAACCCAAAAAAATTATTGAATCTTGAATCATTGCAAGATAAGTTATGAAAAACACATAACAAAAAAGCAAGGATGAGAGATGTTTCAAACCGATGATGTCAGAATAAACCAAGTCAAAGAGCTCCTACCACCAGTGGCTGTTTTAGAGAAGTTTCCAGCAACGGATGCAGCAGCCCAAACTACGTTTGAAGCACGTCAGGCAATCAGCCAAATTTTAAAAGGGGATGATGACAGACTCCTTGTCATTATTGGCCCATGTTCAATTCATGATCCAGCCGCTGCGCTTGAATACGGTAAAAAACTCAAAGCGCTACGTGATGAGCTCAAAGGTGAGCTTGAAGTTGTAATGCGTGTTTATTTTGAAAAACCGCGCACAACAGTGGGCTGGAAAGGTCTGATTAATGACCCGTACCTAGATGATACCTACCAAATTAATGACGGTTTGCGCATTGGCCGTAAGCTGCTATTAGATTTAACTGATGCGGGCATGCCAACGGCAAGTGAATTTTTAGATATGATCACGCCGCAATATGTGGCGGATTTAATTAGCTGGGGCGCAATCGGTGCACGCACGACGGAATCCCAAGTTCACCGTGAGCTTGCATCTGGTTTGTCTTGCCCAGTTGGGTTTAAAAACGGCACAGATGGCAACATCAAGATTGCAACTGACGCATGTCGCTCGGCGGGATCTTCACACCATTTCCTATCTGTGACTAAATACGGTCACTCTGCGATTGTTGAAACCGCAGGCAACCCAGATTGCCATGTGATTTTACGTGGCGGCAAAGTGCCAAACTACAGCGCAGAAGAAGTCGGTAAGGTAAAAGATCAATTAGCAGCGCAAGGCTTGTCACAAAAAGTCATGGTTGATTTTAGCCATGCAAACAGTGAGAAGAAGTTTGAAAACCAAATGAAGGTTGCGACCAACGTTGCCGAGCAAATCAAGCAAGGTGAAGATGCAATTTTTGGCGTGATGATTGAAAGTCACTTGGTTGAAGGCCGTCAAGACTTATGTGAAGGCAAAGCGCCAACTTATGGTCAAAGTATCACGGATGCTTGCATTGGTTGGGATGACACGGAAAAAGTATTAAGAGAATTAGCCCAAGCTGTGAGTACGCGCCGCGGTTAATTTTTTATATACATAAACTATTTATAAGCCCTGATTGGAATTGTTTCCTAATATATGGACAATCAATTGGGGCTTTTTTGTCGCCAATTTTTGTATGCTACATTGAAGGCGCATAAATATAATAAATAGGCCATCTAGCTTAACTCTGCTACACTGAGGCACCAGTAATCGTGTTGATAATACTGGCCTAAGACTAGGACCTATTTTGATAAATAATGATATTTTACGTCGCGTACGTTACACCTTTGATTTAAAAGATGATGCCATGCTAGAAGTGTTTGCTTTAGCAGATTTAACCGTCACCAGAGCGCAGCTAAATGCTTGGCTGAAAAAAGAAGACGACGAATCATTTGTTCATCTAAAAGATCCTGAGCTTGCGACATTTTTAAATGGTTTGATTAACCTAAAACGCGGCAAGCGTGAAGGGGAGCAGCCAGCGCCAGAAGCAACGCTTACTAATAACATGGTGTTTCAAAAGCTGCGTATTGCGTTAAACCTAAAAGCTGAAGATATTCTCGATATTTTAAAAAGTGTTGATTTTTCCATGAGCAAACATGAGCTGAGCGCATTTTTCCGCAAGCCAGATAATAAACACTATCGTGAGTGTAAAGATCAAATCTTAAGAAACTTTTTGCTTGGTGTGCAGCGTCAGCTTCGCCCAGAATCTGCAGAGTTTGATGCAAGCTAATTTGTCATCATTCTAAATATTGCGAATATAAAAAATCCCTCGAAGCCAAGCCTAGAGGGATTTGTATTTGAATCAGTTTAAATTAATTCAACTTAACACTTTTGCTCAATGGCCATTTGACGTGCAATTTGTGGCGCATTCCAAAGTGATGGCAATAAGATAAAAGATACTGGCACTGCGGTGATCACAATAAAGGATTGCAGCGCAGAAATGCCGCCTTCACCCAGTGAAATCAAGATAAGCGCGGTCACACCCATCATCATGCCCCAGAAGGTACGGATCCAACTATTTGGCTCAGTTTCACCACTGACAACCACGCTAATGGTGTAAGTCATGGAGTCACCTGTGGTCACAATAAAGACAGTTGTCAGCACAAGGAACAAGATTGAAATCAGGGTTGGCATTGGGAACTGCTGGGTGATCGCAAGCAATGCGCCCGGCAAGTTAAAGCCTTCAAATGCAGAGCTGACGCTACCTGGGTTTGCAATTTCAAATGCAAGGCCGCTACCGCCGATAATAGTGAACCAAAAACAAGTCACAATTGGCGCAACCACGCTGATGGTACCAATCAATTCACGAATCGAGCGACCGCGAGAGATACGCGCGATAAAGATAGCCATCATCGGACCATAGCCCAAGAACCAGCCCCAGAAGAACACAGTCCAACCGCCAAGCCAGCCTTCATCACCACGGTAAGTCGCCATCGGAATAAAGTTATCGATCATGCCGCCAACACCTTGAATATAGGCATTGAAGATGAAATCAGTTGGGCCGAAAATTAAGATATAAGCCATTAATAATACAGCTAAAATAACGTTATAACGGCTCAGCATTTGCATGCCACGGTTCAGACCACTTAAGGCAGAAATCGTATATAAAGCAATGGCAAACATCACGATGATCATTTGCGTCGTAAAGCCATCTGGGATCCCAAAGAGCTCATTTAACGCATAGCTAATTTGCAGACCCAAGAAGCCGATTGGGCCAATGGTCCCTGCGGCAACCGCAATAATGCAGCACGCATCAATCAATGCGCCAGTATGGCCTTTAAGCGCGCGCTCACCTAAAACAGGGTAGAGCAAGGTTCTTGGTTTAAGCGGTAAGCCTTTGTCATAGTGCAGGTGCATCACCACAATGGTAGTTAAACTGCCGACAATCGCCCAAGCTAGAAAGCCCCAATGCATAAAAGATTGAGAAAGCGCATTGATCGCTTGGGTTTGAAGATCTTCTTGCTCGCCAAAGATAGGCGGGGCACTGACAAAGTGAGCGATTGGCTCAGCTGCCGCCCAAAACACGCCACCACCGGCAAGTAAGGTACAAAATAGGATCGCTGTCCAGCGAAAGTTAGTCATTTCAGGGGTGTTGGTGCCACCTAAAATCACGCGCCCAGTGCGACCTGCGCCAAGGGCAAGACCAATTAAAAAGGTCAGAAGCAGTAGGATCTGCCAATAAGGGCCAAATAGCTTAATTGACCAAGCAAAACCAGTATTAACAAGAGAAGAAAGCAGATCAGCATCAAATAATGCTAAGGCAACAAACAGAGCAATAAAGCCGCCGCTGTACCATAAAGTTGGATTGTTTAAGCCAAGGGTTGAGATTTTCGATTGTGAAGGTAGGGGGTGTTCAATTTCAGAATGTAACGATTGTGATAAATCAGGCATGCTGACTCCAAGTTGTCTTCGCTTTCGCAAAGATGTATTTAAACCTGTTATCACAAGACTAAAAATGAGTAAAAAGCCAGACAAATATCAGCTCTAGCTCAAAAAGTGTGACTCATATCAAACAGGTTGCGCAGGACAAGGGTATAGATCTCATCCATAAATCGCAACCTTATTTACAAAAATCAGTCAAATTTTAACCAAAATGTAAAATATCTAACCCAAATTGGCTAGTAATCGATAGGACTCTAACTTTTCTTTTTGATCAAAAATGAGGCTGTTGACCATGATCTCATCAGCGCCTGTTCTGGCGACTAACTCATCGAGTCTGGCTTTGACGGTTTCAGGGCTGCCATGAATCGACTCACTTAATTGCGACTGAATTTGCGCTTTTTCTATGCTATCCCAGACCGTGTCGATGTCTTCAACTGGTGGCGGGATAAGCTCACGCTTGCCGCGGATCATAGATAAGAATTTAAGCTTTTCGGTTGAAGCAAGGTACTGGGCTTTTTCATCTGTTTCGGCGACAACAATATTCACCCCAATCATCACATAAGGCTTGTCGAGTTGATTCGACGGCTGAAATTGGCTGCGATAGATTTGCAGCGCTTGAAGCATAGCTTGCGGCGCAAAGTGCGAGGCAAACGCAAATGGCAGACCTTTGACGCCCGCTAAATGGGCGCTATAAGTGCTCGAGCCGAGTAACCAGAGTGGTAAATTTGGCGCGCCATCTTTTGGGTTTGTGCCTGCGCCCGGAATGGCTTTAACCGGCTGGCTTGCTGACGCATCACTTAAAAAGAATTCTAATTCTTCAAGTAAATCATCAAAGTGCGGGTCGATACGCTCAGGATCGCGACGCAGCGCGTGCATGGTTGGGTAATCCGTACCCGGCGCGCGGCCAAGGCCAAGATCAACGCGATTTGGAAATAATGCGGCTAGCGTGGCATATTGCTCGGCAATCACAATCGGCGCATGGTTTGGTAGCATCACGCCACCTGAGCCAATACGAATGTTTTGGGTTTGAGCGCCTATATAGCTAAGTAAAACTGACGTGGCTGCGCTGGCAATATCTGGCATATTGTGATGCTCGGCCATCCAAAATCTATGGTAGCCCAGTTCATCGGCCAGTTTTGCAAGTTCCAGTGACTTGGCAAAGGTTTGGGGCAAATCCGCACCTTGGGTCACGGGCGCAAGGTCTAAAATCGAAAGTTTTACATTAGCCATTAGCTCACCTTAAAATTCTTTGTCAGCAAATCCTGTCATTTCTTCCAAGTTTAGTGCTTTACCAATTTTAGTTAAAGGGTGCACCACGACAATGCCTTTCACTTTTTTCTTCAGTGCGCCTAAATCTGCTTGCTCAGCTTTGGTGATTGCGCGGCTAAATGGCATATCTAAAAGGGCTTTACGCTCTTTATTTAGGTCATATTTTTGTTTGTGAGTGAGCGATGCAACTTGCTTGCTTAGCTTGTTGATTTCTGCTTCAAATTGAAAAATCATCGCTTTATCAGCACGTTTTTGCGCCGCTTCTAGCTTATGGCGACAAGTGTCGATGCGGTTATTTAGGGCTTGGATATCGTTTTTAATGCTCATGGCGTCACCATAGTAGAGGGTAGATAAGGTAAATGGGCGAGGAGTATAGCACTGAAGTGTGAGTTTGACTATATAAGCCGCACCTTCAATCATTATACTCGACGCCCATTATTTATCTGAATTTAATTTTGACTTTCGCTCAGAGCTAAACAATTAAGCCTTGCTACCTTTTAACCAAGACAGCCAAGTTTTGCTTGAACTGGTTTGTGTTTGTGGTGCTCGCATTAATTGATAATAACGAAGTGCTGCCGTAATACCACCAATGAAGAGTGCAAAGTTTGCTAAATCAGTAAAGATGAATGAGCAAAGTAGTGCAAGAACTGTCGCAGGTAATAGCGCTTTAACCGCTTTTGGATTAATACCATCTTGATACCAGTATGCCGCTTTTTTATCTTCGGTATAAAGCGCATCAATGTCGATTTCTTCGCGACGGATTTTAAAGTAGTCCATTAAGATAATGCCATAAATCGGACCTATCATTGCAGCTAACACATCAACCGTATAGTGAATCACTTCTGGGTTATTAAATAGGTTCCAAGGCGTAATTAAAATGCCGCCAACCGCTGCGATGAATCCGCCAGTTTTGAAGCTAATTTTTTGCGGTGATACGTTTGAAAAATCAAATGCTGGGGCAACAAAGTTTGCAACGATATTGATGCCAACGGTTGCTAAAATGAAAGTAAATGCGCCTAAAACAATGACAGTGCCATTATCAAGACGTTTCACGGTTTCGATTGGGTCGGTGATCATCTCACCAAAGACTGGAATGGTTGCCGCCACAATGACGACGCTTATCACAGAGAAAATCAAAAAGTTCAGTGGTAAGCCTAACCAGTTGCCAAGCTTTAATGATGAATAAGACGGGCTATAACGAGAAAAATCAGAAAAGTTTAGCGTTGGGCCCGCAAAATAGCCTGCAATCAAGGCGGTTGCCATGATCATTTGGGTTATCGACTCTGACCCTGTCAGCAATTTATCACTTAGGTTAAAGTTTATATTTTCCCAACCGGCTTGATAAACCATCCATGCAGTTAATAAAATCATTGCCAAATAAATCGCAGGGCCGGACCAGTCGACAAGCTTTTTAATGGCACCCATACCAAATAAGAAGACGCCAGCTTGCACAAGCCACATTGCGATAAAGGCAAACCAACCAAGGCTAGATAAGCCTAAGAAAGAGTCTTGGGTATAGACTTCATATTCTGGCGCAAAGTAAAGAATCATCACGATCAAGCAACTTGAAGCCAAGAAGGTTTGAATGCCATACCAAACGACAGCGATTAATCCGCGTATGACGGCAGGAATATTTGCACCTAAGACGCCAAAAGACATGCGACATACGACAGGGAAGGGGATACCCGCTTTTTGTCCCGGCTTACCCATTAGGTTGGCAAACGTGAGCACTATCATGATACCCAGACATAAGCTAATCAATACTTGCCAAGCGGTTAAGCCAAGGGCAAATAATGAAGCAGCAAATACATAGCCGCCGACTGAGTGAATATCCGACATCCAAAAGGCAAAAATACTATACCAATTCCAAGTGCGATCTTGAGTGGGTGCAAGATCATCATTCATTAGCCTTGGGCTAGTTTTGTACTTATTTGAAAGTTGCATCATTCATATCCTTGTGAAGTTAAGCTTTAATTTTATTCCTGATATTATGTATACAATTTATGTGCCAATTTGGGGCGCATCATTCTTAGTCATTGTTTCTTAAATAATTTACTTTTAATTAATTATTAACTTGGTCTGATATAGGTCGGAATGTGTTTTGATATCGAAATGAATAAATTAAAAGGAATTTAAATGTTCTATTTTGATGCAATTTCGCACCAAAAAATGTCAAGGCTGAGCTGTATGATACAAATAGGGGGCATAAAAAGAAGGGTTTTAAGGTTGGAATCATTCTTGCATGTATTAATTATCGTATACAAAACTTAAAATAAATGAGGACAATATGAAGATTAACTTAATTAACCCAAATACTTGTTTAGCTATGACGCAGACAATGGGAAAAGTGTCGCAAGATATCGCGGCAGTGGATACGCAAATTATTGCGCGCTCGCCAGAGCATGGACCTGCATCGATTGAATCAATGCGTGATGAAACCATTGCCGCAGCCGCCTTACTTGATGTGGTGGTGCAAGGGGAAGCAGAGGGCGTTGATGGGCATATTATTGCTTGCTTTGGCGATCCAGGAATTGACGCCGCCAAAGAGATCGCCACCGCGCCTGTGATTGGTATTGCCCAAGCAAGCTTTCATTTTGCAAGCCTTGTGAGTCATAAATTTTCCATCGTGACCACGCTTTCACGCACCATTCCTATGGCGGAGCATTTATTGCATAAATATGGCTTTGCGCATCAGTGCGCGAGTGTTCGCGCAGCAGAAATTCCTGTGCTTGATTTAGAAAACCTATCACAAGCGGCTTATGACGGGTTAAAAGCTGAATGTATTCAAGCTATTGAAGAAGATAACGCTGAGGCGATTGTTTTAGGTTGCGCTGGCATGGCGGACTTGGTTGAGAAGTTGCAGCAAGAGCTCAATATTCCTGTCATTGATGGCGTGAGCGCAGCGGTGAAGTTAATTGAAGCGATGAAAGGTTTAAACCTGCGCACCTCAAAAGCCTTTATTTATAGTCAGCCACCGCAAAAAGAATTTGTCGGCCGTTATGAATATTGGAGTAAAAACACGGACTAAATGAATAGAAAAGCTTCTTATCTGTTGTCTTATTAAACGTATCACTTTTTGGTGGAAATGGGTAATAGGGGAGAGCGGATGAGAAGTTCAAATACGAGCAGTTTAATCAATCGTAAAATCATCGCCATTGATGCAGGGCATGGCGGGCAAGATCAAGGCGCCAGTGCCCAGATTATAGCAGGCAGACCAGAGCGCTTAGCTGAAAAAGATGTCACCTTTACGCTTGCCAAACGCGTCGTTGCCAAGCTTTCAGAAATAGATATTCTTGATCCACATTTAGTGCGCAGCCAAGATGAATTTATTGCCTTAAATCAGCGCACTCGCTTTGCAAACGGTTTAATGGCAGATGCCTTTGTTTCCATTCATATCAACTCAGCGCAAAGCTCCACTGCCAATGGCTTTGAGTCTTATATCTTTACCTCAGATGGCGAAAATTCAGAGTCTTTTGCGCTGCAATCAGCATTGCATCAATATTTAGATCCGATTTGGGAAAACGCCGGGCGTGACTTGCGCGGACGTAAAAAAGCCAACTTTGCCGTCCTGCGCACCTTTGTTGGCGCCTCGGTGCTGCTTGAGTTGGGCTTTATCAGCAATGCGCAGGATAGAGATTTATTACAAAATAAAGCTTTTTTAGATCAGTTGGCAGAAGGGATCAGCCAAGGGGTTGAGACGTATTTTCAAAACATAGATTAATCCCAAAGCGAGTGAGTCGCTTAAATTGGGTTTAATCTACATTAGATTATCTAATCCATAGGGTTAGCTTCTTTTATCGAAGTTAGCCCTTTTTTATATCTTAGTTATTTGTGTTTTGCTAGTTTGCATTAAATCGGCACGATTGGTGTAAATCTAAGCGATAAAATAGATGAAAAACGTGATCCATTTATCTATTTGATATTGATTCTTATTTAATTTTCATTAATGGAAAAATCTTTTCTATTTTTGGTGGATTAGCTAAATTTATTGATTTAGAACAAGTTGTAACATTTTGTTTGTGGCAAACTCAGACGTAATTAGCCCTTAGTGGGTAACTAAAAAGAGCAATGTCGATGAAAAACAAATTGAAACAGCTTTTAAGCTTTGATTCGAGCCGTCGAAGCTTTATCAAATCCAGTAGCGCCCTTGGTGGCCTTGCCGCTGCCGCATCCGGGATCACCATTCCATTTAGCATCTCTCAAGCGAAAGCCGCGCAAACCCCTGCCAAACCAGATGAAAAAATCGTCTGGAGTGCGTGTACGGTAAACTGCGGCAGCCGTTGCCCACTGCGCATGCATGTGATTGATGGCGAAATCAAATGGGTTGAAAACGACACCACAGGTGATGATGAATATGGTAATCACCAAGTGCGTGCCTGTTTGCGTGGCCGCTCGATGCGTCGCCGTGTGTATAACCCGGATCGCCTTAAATACCCAATGAAGCGTATCGGCAAACGTGGCGAAGGCAAATTCAAGCGTATTAGCTGGGACGAAGCGTTAGACGATATTGCGCAAAACCTTGAGCGTATTCGTAAAGATTACGGCAATGAAGCAATTTATTTGAACTATGGTACAGGTACGCTTGGCGGCACTGTGACGAAATCTTGGCCGCAAGGTTCAAGCCTGATTGCCCGTTTGATGAACCTAAAAGGTGGTTATCTAAACCATTATGGCACTTATTCAGATGCGCAAATCGACATGGGTCTTGACTTTACTTATGGCGGTTGGGGTGACGGTAACTCGCCATCGGATCTTGAAAACTCTAAGCTGATTGTTCAATTTGGTAATAACCCTGCTGAGACGCGTATGTCTGGCGGCGGCGTGATCCATCACTTCATGGAAGCCAAAGAAAAATCAAAAGCAAAATTGATTGTGATCGATCCTCGTTATACCGATACAGCTGGCGGTCGTGAAGATCAATGGGTGCCAATTCGTCCGGGTACGGATACAGCGTTAATCGCAGCAATGGCGCATGTGATGATCACCGAAGACTTGGTCGATCAGCCATTTTTGGATAAATATTGCGTTGGTTATGATGAGAAAACACTGCCAGCGTCTGCGCCAAAAAACTCGTCTTATAAATCTTATATCTTAGGTTTAGGCGAAGACAAAACCGTTAAAACCCCTGCATGGGCGGCGCCAATTACAGGTATTCCTGAAGATGTGATCATCAAACTGGCTCGCGAAATTGGCTCAACCAAGCCATGCGCTGTGATGCAAGGCTGGGGTCTACAACGTACCGCAAACGGCGAAATCGCCTGTCGCGCCGTCGCAATGCTGGCTCTTCTAACCGGTAACTTAGGTATTTCTGGTGGTGGTAGTGGTGCGCGTGAAGGTGGCAAGAGCATTCCTTTTGTTCGCTTCCCAACCCTTGAAAATCCAGTCGAAGCCTCGATCCCTATGTTCCTGTGGACGGATGCGATTACCCGTGGCCCTGAAATGACGGCGACCAAAGATGGTATTCGCGGCAAAGACAAGCTCGATGTGCCAATCAAGTTCATCTGGAACTATGCCGGCAACTGCTTGGTGAATCAACATGCCAACATCAACAAAACGCACCAAGTGCTGCAAGATGACAAAGCATGTGAAATGATCGTCGTGATTGATAATCACATGACAGCTTCGGCGAAATATGCAGATATCGTTTTACCAGACTTAACTGCTTCTGAGCAATCCGATTTTTGTATGGACGCAAGTGCAGGCAACATGCCTTACTTCATCTTTGCCTCGCAAGCGATTAAACCGCAATTTGAATCACGTGGCATTTTTGATATTTGCTCTGACTTGGCAAAACGTTTGGGCGTGGAAAAAGAATTCACCGAAGGGCGCGATCAAGAAGGTTGGTTACGTCATTTATATGCGTTAACTCGTGAGAATGATCCAAGCTTGCCTGATTTTGAAACCATGCGTGAGCAAGGCATCTACAAGCGTAAAACTGAGCACCATGTGCCATATAAAGCTTTCCGTCAAGATCCAATCGCTAACCCATTAACCACGCCATCTGGCAAGGTTGAAATCTACTCTGAACGTTTAGCTAAAATTGCTAGCGAGTGGGAGTTGGAAGACGATGAAGTGATCCACCCATTGCCGATTTATGTGCCGAACTTTGAAGGCTATGAAGCTTCGAAGAAAGGGGATTATCCGCTGCAATTAACAGGTTTCCACTACAAAGGACGTGCGCACTCAACCTATGCCAACGTTGATGTTTTGAAAGCTGCTAACCGCCAAGAAATGTGGATCAACCCAATTGATGCGCAAAAACGTGGCATTGAAAATGGCGATCCGATCCGAATCTTCAATGACCGTGGTGAAGTGCGTATTACGGCAAAAGTGACGCCGCGTATCATCCCTGGCGTGGTTGCGCTTGGTGAAGGTGCTTGGTATAGCCCAGATAAGAAGGGCATTGACCATGCGGGAAGCATTAACGTGCTGACAACCCAACGTCCAAGTCCACTTGCCAAAGGTAACCCACAGCACACCAACTTGGTTGAAGTGCAAGCAGTGAAGAAAGCGTAAGGAGCAATCATGGCACAGCAATATGGTTTTTATATTGATTCAAGTAAGTGTACTGGTTGCAAAACCTGCGAGCTTTCTTGTAAAGATAACAAAGATTTAGATCCAAAAGTAAGTTTTCGCCGCATCTATGAATATGCAGGTGGTGACTGGGTACAAGAAGGCGAGATTTTCCGCCAGTCAGTGTATTCATATTATTTATCAATCGCTTGTAACCACTGCTCAAACCCAGCGTGTACCAAGGTTTGTCCAAGTGGCGCGATGCATAAACGTGAAGAAGATGGCTTTGTGGTTGTCGATGAAAGCGTGTGTATTGGCTGTAAATATTGTTCAATGGCCTGTCCTTATGGCGCGCCACAATACAATGAAGAAAAAGGTCACATGACCAAGTGTGATGGCTGTTATGAGCGTGTGGCGCAAGGGCTAAACCCAATTTGCGTGAATTCATGCCCATTACGCGCACTTGAATTTGGTCCAATTGATGAATTGCGCGCTAAATATGGCACCAATGCGGATGTCGCGCCGCTGCCATGTTCGTCATTAACCAGCCCGAACATTGTGATCAAACCAAACAAAAATGCACGTCCAACAGGTGATCAAACCGGTCACTTAGCAAATCCGAAGGAGGTTTAAGATGGCTTGGCATGAATTACCCCTGATCATCTTTACTGTATTTGCGCAGACATGTGTGGGTGCATTTATTATCTTAGCGCTAGCCGTGTTATCGGGTCAGCTCAATGAAGCGCAGCACAAACGCTTGCACCAAGGGATGTTTTTCTTGTGGTGCTTGATGGGGCTTGGTTTTGTTGCATCGACCATGCACCTTGGCAGCCCGCTACGTATGTTCAACTCGCTTAACCGCGTGGGCGCATCTTGGCTGTCTAACGAGATCTTAACCGGCAGCATCTTCTTTGCAATTGGCGGTTTATATTGGCTGATGGCGATCACTAATAAAGTCTCAGCTGGCCTGCAAAAAGCCTTTGCCGTGCTTGGCATGATCGCAGGCGTTGCAGCCATGTATGCCATGATCAATGTGTATTTAATTGATACCGTGCCAACATGGAACAATGGCTACACGCCAGCAGGTTTTGTGTTAACGGTTGTGATTTCAGGCTTTGCCTTTGCTGGCGTGATTCTTGCTTACGCGCTAGATAAACCTTGGCCTATTGCAAGCTATTTACCACGCGTTGCCGCTGTGTTTGCATTAATTAGCATGCTGGTTAGCTTTGACTTGGTGGCAAGTTTGCCAGAAATGAAGTCTGCAATTGTGAGCGCGCATGAGATCATTCCAAACCTAAAAACCTTGCTTACAAGTCGCTATGTGCTCTTGTTTGTGGGCATTGGGATTTGGATGATGAGCGCCAAACGTGGTAATCAACTACCGCTAACACTTGTCGCTTGGCTATTGATTGTCGTCTCTGAGTTAATGGGTCGCGGCGTATTTTATGGCCTGCATATGAGCGCTGGTTTATAAGCTTTCATTATTATAAAAATAACGTAAGAGCCTGCAGAAATGTTGGCTCTTTTTTGTTATTCTTGTTATTTAAAAGTAAATGAAATTATTCAATATTTACTTTGTATTTGCTTTATATTTACTAATTAAAACAGAGTTAATAATTACTTATGCTTTAATTGCGGATTCATTATTCTCTGGTATGATGACTTTTTTCGGCGTGGTTCACATTTTTAATGCACTCTTAGACCTAGCTGATCTTTTTACGAACCCTTTTATAATAGGTTGATGCATGAAACATCTTTCTAAAACACTTTCTCTCTCTTTGATTGCCTCTGCATTATTTTCAGCAACAAGTGCGCAGGCTGGTGGTTTATATCTGTATGAAATCGGTAACGATGATCTTGGCCTTGCTGGCGCGGGTGCATCTGCGCGCGCTGAAGACTCGTCTGTGATGGCAGCAAACCCAGCCGGTTTAACCCATGTAAAAGGCACTTCAATCACATCTGGTTTTATGGGCCTGTATGGTGATACAGACTTTGATTTAGACGATTCAAGCAAAAATGGTCCGGGCAACACCATTGGCTTTACCCCGATTGCTTCAAGCTTTTATAGTAAGCAATACAATGACAACTTTACCTACGGGATCGGCCTTTACGGTAACTTTGGTTTAGGGCTTGATTATGGTAGTGATTGGGCAGGCGCGGCACTGGTTGATGAGCTTGAACTAAAAGCTATGATTATCCAGCCTACCGTGGCGTATAAAGTCGATGATCACTGGTCATTCGGCCTTGGCATGGGCATCAACTACGGTAAGTTTGCGATCAAAAATACCAACAATGATGTTGATGACAGTGATTGGGCATTGAATGCGAAAGTTGGTGTTTTGTATGAAGTTGATGCAAACACGCGCTTTGGTTTTGCTTACAGCACAGAGTCTGATTTTGACTTTGATGCAGATTTAGATGTCGATGCATTTGATATTGACTTAAACCTAGATGCAACCTTTAACGCGCCGCAACAAGTGCTATTTAGTGCCTATCATAGATACAATGAAGATTGGGCTATTATGGGTAACTTAGGCTGGCAAGACTGGACAGCTTACGGCGACAGCCCACTGACTGTCTCATCTGACACGCTTGGCACAGGTACTGACACTAAGCTCGACTCAGATGGCAAGTTCCAAGATACGTACCACATTGCTCTTGGCGCGCAATACACGATTTCGCCAAAGCTGTTGTGGAACATGGGGATGGCATACGACACCAGTATGTTTGAAAGCCAATCAAAAGGCGATATCACTATTCCAACCGGCAACGCGTTCCGTATCGGTACTGGCTTTAAATATAAGCTAGATGATAAGCAATCTGTCGGCGTGGCATTTGAAGGCTTATTTATTGAGTCATCACGTGCCTCATTCCCACTTGCGGGCACAGGGCGTTATGACAACCCAGCGCTTTATTTCATGATGGTCAATTATAGCTGGCAGTCTCTCTAATCGAGTCTTAAATTTATATCAAAGCGGCAGCCTGATGGTGAGCCGCTTTTTTTATAATTTTAGGCCGCAAATATATATTTTTTAGTCTGCAAAATTACACCTTGCAATTCAAACTCAGCTTCCTACAATTGTAATGGTTAGATTAAATAGAAACAGTGTATATTTGTGGAATACTTTGCACTTTAAGGAAAAGATAAAGCCAAAGTTTCTTAAAAGGACATAGATTTGAGGTTGTTATGGACACACTAAGCCCGAAAAATTGCCACACCGAATATCATGCGCATGTATATTATGATGCATCCACGCAAGGCATTGCCGAGCAAATTTATCAAGAATTATCCCAATTCTTCGACGTCAAACTAGGGCGTTTCCATACTCAAAATGTCGGCCCCCACCCTCAGTGGAGTTTTCAGATATTATTTTATGACCATGATTTTGAAACGCTCATCCCTTGGCTTGAGCAAAATTCACAAGGCTTAAGTGTTTTAGTGCACGGTCAAACAGGGGATGATTTACGTGATCATACGGATCATGCTTATTGGATAGGGCAGCCACAAGCACTTGATTTATCTAAATTTCAGCCAATTTGAAGGATAACTGACGAGTCCCTGTAAAAAGTAGGTTAAAGATTGATGAATTGGCAAATAATTGTTTGTATTTAGTTGCTTGTTTGTTAAACTCTTAACTGAAAGAACAATCTTTTCAATAATATAAGGATGAAGATTATGGGCTTTATTTCATGGATTATTCTCGGCCTAATCGCAGGTGCTTTGGCTAAAGTAATTATGCCGGGCGATGATGGCAATAGCTGGTTCAAAACTATGATCTTGGGTATTGTCGGTGCTTTCGTTGGTGGGTTTGTTGGTCAATTTGCAGGTTTTGCTCCGGCAAATGGTGTGAACTTCCCAAGCATTGCCGTTGCCACAGTTGGTGCTTTGATCGTACTGTTTATCAATAAGAAATTCTTTTCTAAATAAGATTTTTCATTCATTTGCTTGATTTGTTGAGGCAAGTGATGTTTTATCCGCAAAAAGGAGTAGGTCGAAAGACTTGCTCTTTTTTTTTGTGTATAATCCGTGTTCAATTTAGCTTTTCTGGTCAGCAACTTGAGCTTAATGCTCCGCAAACTCAAGCGCCATTAAATTTAGCTATAGAAGGCAAACAAGATGATGCTTGGTATGCGTTAACAGAGATAGAAGTTCGATAAAATTAATAAATTAAGCTAGGTGAATAAGATGTAAATTATATATCTAGCTTGTTAATTATGTTTAATAATATATGCTAATTTCGTCAAAAAACATCCCTGAAATAAATTGAAACATTTATAAAATAATAACGTCATACTCTCTCTGTAGTTTCTGCTTATCTTTTTTAGCACAGAGAAAAATATAATGTCGTTATCCAGAAGAAAATTTATTCGTTTAAGCAGTTTAGGTTTTGCTACCACAATGTTATTTGGTTGTGGCAGTGATGGACCAGATTATGATTTATCTTTGACTGATGGTTCTGAAAATAATGGTTCAGGCAACAATGGTTACGGAAATAATGGTTCTGGTGGCGAAACGGGTAATTTAAATCTTAGTGCTGCACCTTTTATTATTCCTAACTTTAACGATGGCGACACTGCGGCACGTTTTGCCGCCATTGGTGATGTGCATGCAAACTGCTCTTTACTTGATGGTATGCTGAGTAAATGTGAAAATGAAAAAATAGATACTGTCTTGTTAATTGGTGATTCAGTTGAAAATTTTTATCTGAAAAACAGTGATGGCAGCTTGATTTATGAAGACTATGAAGAAGGTCAAGCACAGGCCTATAAAGAATATCTGATGGATCAAAAGCAATGGAATGACAGGTTAGACATTTATCCAACCCGCGGTAATCATTGCGTGAAAATGGATCATCAAGTCGTCACTGGGCCACTCGGTAAAACTGTCTTAGTCGAGGGCAATGATGGCTATATTGAAATGCAAAAACAATGGCACACTAGCATTGGTCAATATTTAAATAATAAAGATCTGATTAAACCGGGCGATTATTATTCATACCTTAATCCAACGGATATATTAACTGAAAAACTGCAAGCATTAGTTGATGAAGGCTTACATGATGATGTGAGTAAATTATATGCACCTGCGACTTATGCCTTTATAAAAGATCAGACTTTATTCTTTTCTCTTGATTCACAGTTTACTATGGGTTGGGCAACCTTAGACCGAAGTCAAATTACAAATAAAATGATTAAAGCTTATTTAGCGACTGACCAAAATATATTAAATAATGCGTATCGTGATTTAGGTAATGCGCCGTTTGACCCGATTGTGGAAACCTCAGAAGGCCAACCTGTTTATATTGGCTGTGAATGGATTCTATTATTAGACTTCATGAAGAATGTCACCAAAGATTATCAAGGGCAATTTAAAAATATCGTTACTTTTTATCACTTTCCTATGTGTGGTCGCGATCATGCGGGGCAATTCCACAATATCTCGCCAACCTCATTCCTTTCAAGCGGCAACTCACCTATGCTGATTGAAAAAGCAACTGAGCTTGTGATCCCATTATTAACAGGGATTTTTAGCGGCACAGGTAATTTAGATTTAGGCGATTATACGGTTGCAGATCTGATAAATTTACTCGAACAAATGGGCTATGACGTCACAGGTTTCCTTGATGATTATGGCCAACTTATTGAAACTATGTTGCCTAAATTCATGAATTTATTGCGCAGTGTGCTCGCTGATTTTGATATTGTTATCCCTGAAGGCATCGAAACTTATGCGGCTGGGTTTACCAAAAAGATGTTGAGCTTCTTTGCTGAAAATAATATCGTGCACTTATGCGGGCATGATCATATTTTTGCCAAAAGTAATATGTACGCTGTCGATGTCGATACGATTAAAGATCCTGCCAACGGTGTTGATTTTAGCCCATATGCGGTTGCTGAGAAAAATATGCAGGGTGCGTTAGCAACAGATTTAAGCTTTAATCAAACGCCGTCATTTAAGGCGTTTACGGTTGATTCTGGCTCTCACAAACACTACACCACGCATTATGCTTTTTCAGCGCCAGGGTTTGAAATCCCACTGCTTGGGCAAAGTACGAACCGTGGCATAAATGGCGGTGACACTTCCGATGCCGTGGTCAATGGCATGATGATTGGAGAGTTTCGTGGTGACTTGCTTAGCCTGATTGAAATTGGCAATGAACACCAAGGCTGGACCAACGATGGTTTTCTTGATTATGTCGCAGGGGATATCAGCGAGTCAGAGCTCCACCAAATTGATGTCACCAATTGGCAGCCGATTTCATCGACATTAGTTTTTAACAATGCAACGAATCTTATTATACCTGCGAAATTTAGCTATCAAACTCAAGCTATGGTGTCAGAAAATAAGACCACAGCGCAGATTTTGACAGGAGATAACCTGACTTTTAACACTTGTGTCGGTACTGTGGCTGGGCGTTTAGGTGAGCAAACATTAGCTTATGCTGAAGAAGTCAACATGATGTGGCTTGGCTCAGAAAATGACGCTGTGCTCTCTGATGTGCTCTTTATTGAAGGCATGATGGAGCAAAATGGCGCTGAGTTTGATGATAATGGCAATGTTCAAAATGGCTTGGATTGGTATATCGCAGAAGATCAAGCAACGGATCCATTTACGCTGTCCATGCAGATAGAGGAGACGCTGTCTGATACGGCGCAACTTGCGATTTATGATGAAGTCGCGCAAACATGGCAAGCGCTCAACGCAAGCCGTACTGATTCTGGCTTTGAGGTGGAAAACTGCACTCAAAATGGCTTCTTTGCCATTGTGGATTTTGATTTGTTGGCGCAAGCTGAGGAATTGCCTGAAGCTGTATAAAGGATATTTTAGTTTTTGATTAAGTATAACCGCCCTGAAGATTGATATGTTTAGGGCGGTTTTTTTATGAAAAATTTTAATTTATCAATTTAACTTATAAAAATAGCTAGCTTTTTTATTGGCTTAAAATTAATCTGTATATTTCTTGCACTAAAATTAAGGATAATTTAATGGCACTTATCAAGCAGATTGAACAAAATAAAATTCAGTTCATTGGCTGGCGACACGCATTGCACCAACAACCCGGCATAGGTTTTGAAGAGCACTTTGCTGCAAATTTTATTGAAGAAAAACTTAAATCTTTTGGGTTTGATGAAGTGCATACGCAGATCGGCAAAACAGGAATCGTTGGCGTGCTAAAAGGTGCAACGGATAATGGCGAGGCGATTGGCTTACGCGCTGATATGGATGCATTGCCGATTGAAGAAGCGAATACCTTCTCGCATCGTTCGCAAGTTGATAGCTGTATGCATGCGTGTGGGCATGATGGTCACAGCGCAAGTTTGCTCGCCACCGCTTGGTATTTAAGTCAGCATAGAGATGAGTTTAGTGGACGAATTTATTTCATTTTTCAACCCGCAGAAGAGGGCTTAGGTGGGGGGCTGGCGATGATAGAAGATGGTTTGTTTCAGCGTTTTACCCCTAAACGCATTTATGCTTTTCATAATATGCCTGGCTTTGAGCGTCATCATATTTTCATGAAAGCCGGCGCATTTTTAGCAGGGGCTTCTTTTTTTGATATAGAGATCAAAGGAAAAGGAGGGCATGCTGCATTTCCACATACAGCAATTGACCCCACTTTGATGATGAGCCAGATCATTGTTCAAGCCAATACGATAGTCAGCCGAGATTTAGATCCGATTCAAACCGCTATTCTTTCTTTCACCGATTGTGAGTCGAAAACCAATAGTAACAATGTGATCCCAGACAATGCGAAAATGCGAGGTTGTATTCGCTTTTTTGACGAAGCGGTTGGGACGAAAATGAAGCATAAACTACAAGCCATTGTTGAGCATACGGTTAGCATGCATGGGGGCGAGGCGAGCGTTCGATTCAATGATAACTTCATTCCGTTAATCAATGATCCTACAGCGACACAAATTGCCTTACAAGTTGCCCAAGAAGTCGTTGGCTGTGAGCGTGCAACCGACAAAGCTCAAGTGATCACAGCAAGTGAAGATTTCTCATTTATGCTAAAACAAGTACCTGGCTGTTATGTCGGGATAGGTGCAGGCAAGGAAGCCACAGCGGTGCATAACCCTCATTATGACTTTGATGATGGGATATTAGCTGTTGCAGCAAGTTATTTTGTCACCTTAGTTCGTCATGAATTAAGTTGTTAGGGAGAGAGATCATGGATGATGTATTAGCGGTCGCAAATAGCCCCACGATGTGGTTATTAGCAACATTAACCGTACTCGTGGTTGTTGTGCAAGCCATTATGTTTATTCGATTGGCGGTTCGTTTTTCTAAACGGCATCAGATTTTGACTGTGTCTGAGCAAAGAACCATTTATAAAACGGCCACAGTAAATAGTATTGGTCCAGCCATGGCAGTGCTGTTTTTGGCGATTGGTTTAATTAATGTTGTCGGTGCGCCGATTACCTTAATGCGTATTGGGGTGGTAGGCTCTGCATTTTTTGAGCTTTATGCTGCTGACCAAGGGGCGATAGCTGCTGGCGCACAAGTTGGGCAGGCGAGCTATGATTTAACGGCATATACATCGTCGGTCTGGGCGATGACCTTAGGTGGATTAGGCTGGCTCATAAGTGCGTTTTTTATGGTGAAACGCTTAGACAATGCACAACAAAAGTTAAATAAGTCTCAACCACTTGCCTTGTTAATTGTGGGCTCAGTGACCCCGATTTCAATTTTTACTTTATTGATGATTAATCAATTTGCAACACGCCAAGCTTGGTTTGATTTTGAGATCAGTCCCGATAAATTAATGGCAGCGCTGGCTTCTGCTTTGAGTATGTTTTTCTTCCAACAAATAAGTAAAGATATCCCTTGGTTGAAAGAATGGGCACTTGGATTTAGCTTTGTGATTGGCCTGGTTGTAGGCTATTGCACACACTTGTTTATCGTTTAAAGGGAATAATGCTATGGATCAGTTAGAACAAGATTATCGTGGGAGTTTTATCCCATCCGCGCATCGCCTAGGTATGGCAACCTTATTATTAGCCATCGGCTTGTCGTTATCTCCCGCGCTTTACCTCTCATTTGTATTGGATGCTTTTCCTGGTATAGATGTTATTTTTCAAGCGTTTATTGTCATTGCTGCTTTTGTTGCTGTGGTTTGGTTTATTGAACCCATTTCTTACTTCCCTATGCTTGGTGTTTCAGGCAGTTATATGACATTTTTGTCTGGAAATGCAGGGAATATGCGCTTACCTGTTGCGATTGCATGTCAAAAGTCTATTAATGCCCCAATGGGTAGTAAAAAAGCTGAGCTTGCCACCATACTTGGCATTGGTGTTTCCGTTATGATCAATTTATTCTTCGTGTTATTACTTGTGCTACTGGGGAATTGGCTGATTGATAAAATGCCAGATGGGATGATTTTTGCTTTCAAAAACTATACTTTTGCAAGTATTTATGCAGCTGTATTTGTGATGTTTTTTACGAATGCAAAAGCGCGTAAGTATGCATTAATGGGGGTAGCGGTTGCAATTGTGACGATTTTACTACCAATTTCAAAAGTTTATAATGTGGCGATTGTTGGTGTAGCGGCGATATGTATAAGCTTGCTCTGGGCAAAACTGGAGACAAAAGAAGTGCTGGTTTAATGAGGGTGTGAAACTTTGAAAGATTAGGTATGAAGGCTTAGTTGTTTTTAACTCAGCCTTCATTTTTGTGCATAAATTCAGTTTATTCTTTTGGCTTATACCCCAGCGCATCCAAGTCGATACCTTTCTCTTCAAGCAGTTTTTCAATTACTGGCAGCAATGCGCCTAAGTTTTCATTTAAAGTGTCACGCACAGTATCCACCACCACTTGCGTGCCGCGCTCGATTTCCACATTAATCAAATCACCGGCAACTTTTGACTCAAACACAGTCATGCGGCGGGTTTCTGGGATCAGCCAAACCTCAAACCAACCTTGGGTTTTATCGACATCGGCAATGGTTAAGCTAGCGCCATTTAAGGCAATGTAACCTTTTGAAAATACATACTTTCGCCACTCTTGTGGTAAGTCAAAACGGATGCAGTAGTTGTCATCGAATTGTTTGACTTCTAAAATTGCGACATTGAAATCTACATGCCCTGAAAGTGGGTGCCCACCAATTTCTGCGCCATCTTTGGCTGCGCGCTCGGCATTGACCTTGTCACCAGCTTTATATTGACTAAGTGTGGTAATGCGCAAGCTTTGCAGCATCACATCAAAGCTGACTCTTGTATCAGAGAGGATTTGAGTCACGGTTAAGCAGACACCATCAATCGCAATGCTGGCGCCAATTTCAAGCTCACGGCAAAAGCCTGTAGGGAAATCAATGATAAAGGTGCGAATGCCATTTTCATCTTTAACATCAATGATTTGTGCAACGGATTGAATAATACCTGTGAACATGTGTCCTCGTTAATCCTTGTGGATACTTATAAAACTTAAATTCAAAAAAAAAACAGCTTATCACACGAGGCAATAAGCTGTTAAGTCGGAAAGTTTAGAATACTTAGGACACAACTGTGCAATGACCGTAATATTGGCTAGGTATTATCTTTCCATCTAGAGTGACGAAATTTCGGCTGTGTATAGAGGACATATCATTTGCAATAGAGGTTGTCATAATATTTCCAGATTGTGTTTGCTCAATAAAGCTAAAGTGAGCGGTTCCTTTTATAAAAACAACTTCATTACTACCAACATCCCCGACGACATAAGATTTTCCAGATTCAGAGTCTAGTATAAAACTTAGGTGAAACTTACCTTCAACTTTATGATTACCTTGAGGATCTGAGTAAGTCTGGTAATCACATTGAACTGTTGTCATTGATGCAAAAGAATGAAAGGAAATAAAGGATAGTGCTATGCAAAGTAAGTGCTTAAAGTTCATAATCAAGCCTATATGGTATAAAGGAATAAGCTTCATAGTATTACTTTTTGTGTGTATTTTCGAGTGGTTAATTGACAAATATTAAGCAGGTTTGTTCGAGGATAATCAGAGAGAATTCAAAAATATTTGAAATATATAAAAACAGCTTATCACACGAGGCAATAAGCTGTTAATAGGATTGGATGATTTCAACGATGGATCTTAACGCTTATCGTCAATCAGTCATCAATTATGTGTAGAATGAATCACTTACGTGTAAAATCAATCGCTTGAGCTTGGTCTAAGAAAATTTCTCTTGTAGCAGGCGCAGTTGTCGCCAGCACACGGCCTTGGCGCACTGAATATAAGACTTCAGATTGACGGCGCACGGCATCAAACCCATTCTCAGCGTTTAACAAAATAAAGTTGGCATCAAAGCCTTCTTTTAATTGATATTTATCTTGTAAATATAAGGTTTTGGCGCTGTTTTTGCTAATTAAGTCCAAAGACTGGTTAATTTGATCATAACCCATGCATTGGCTCACATGCAGCCCCATATGCACGACTTGCAGCATATTCGCTGTGCCCAGTGGGTACCAAGGGTCAAACACATCATCATGACCAAAACAGGTATTGATCCCTGCGTTTAATAGCTCTTTCACGCGCGTCATGCCGCGGCGTTTCGGGTAATCATCAAAGCGGCCTTGCAAGTGAATGTTCACTAGCGGATTAGCAACAAAGTTAATCTTACTCATGCGCAGCAGACGGAACAAACGCGAGGCATAAGCACCATTGTAAGAGCCCATTGCTGTGGTATGGCTAGCCGTAACTTTTTCACCCATGTCATATTTATGCGCAAGCGCGGCAAGCGTTTCCACAAAGCGTGATTGCTCATCATCAATCTCATCACAATGCACATCGATCAGGCGGTCATATTTTCTTGCCAGCTCAAACACATAGTGTAGGGATTCAACGCCATATTCACGGGTAAACTCAAAGTGTGGGATGGCGCCAATCACATCTGCGCCAAGTTTTACCGCTTCTTCTAAAATTTCTTTGCCGTTTGGATAAGACAAGATCCCTTCTTGTGGAAAGGCAACAATTTGCAAATCAATATGATCTTTTAACTCCTCTTTTACCTCAAGCATAGCTTTGAGCGCAATTAGGCTAGGATCGGACACATCGACATGGGTACGTACTGCTTGAATCCCATTGGCTATTTGCCATGAAATGGTTTGCTTGGCGCGTTTTTTGACATCTTCAATACTGAGCAAAGCTTTACGCTCCGCCCAACGCTCGATACCTTCAAATAAAGTCCCAGAAATATTCCAGCTTGGCTCACCTGCGGTTTGGGTCGTATCCAAGTGAATATGCGGCTCGAAAAATGGTGTATGCAGCAGTTTGCCTTGGGCATCTAAACAGCTTGCATCATCTTGAGTATTCTTATTTAAAATATCATTTTGCTGCGTAATTTGGCTAAACTTGCCATTTTCAATGCTTAACTGCCAAAGTCCTTCTTTTCCTTGGAGTTTAGCATTGATGATTTGTTGAATGATTCTTGACATAAAAAAGCCTTTAAATTTGTTTGTGCATTAGGCAGCAACTGGTTTTGAATTAAAAATTGGTAGTCGATTTAAAATCACGAAGCTAATCATACCACCAAGCACAGAGTTTAGTGGCACAACTCCTGGTAAAAATTGGCCGCAACCGACGCCAATCGCCACGCTAAGCATTGCCGCCCAGTTAATATCGACAAATTTAGCATTGGCAAAATCAGCATATCTTTGTTTATTCATGAAATAATCAGCAATAATAACGCCGCCAATTGGTGGGATAGCAAGGGAGAGGAAAGTCAACCAGCCAACAAAGTTGTTATATAACCAAAGCGCAAACAAGGTGCCGATAATTCCGTTGCCGATAGCGAGTTTTTTACTATCTAAGCCGGTAATGTTGGAGAACCCAAGGCCTGATGCATAGAGCGCATTGTCATTTGTCGTCCAAATGTTTAAGCCTAAAACGATAATCGCAGGCAGGAGCAAGCCTTGCATCATCATCACTTCTGAAATATCTGCTTGGCCTGTGACTTTTGCACCAGCAGCGCCAAAAATAAACATCAATGAGTTACCAATGAAAAATGCCACCATGGTGATTAATACTGCGGTGCTTGGCTTTCTGCCAAAGCGAACAAAGTCAGCCGTTAAAGTGCCTGCGCTAATAAATGAGCCCACCACTAAGGTAAACGCCATCGGCATAGAAAGCGGGTCGCTGGCAGGGATTTGCGCGATAGCATCTAAACCGCCTGCGCCAGTTATTGCCGTGTATGCGGAGTAACCGCCTAAAAGCGCAATCGCAGGGACGGCAATGGCAGAAAGCACCATCAGAGCAGAAATGCCAAAATACACAGTGGCTGTCATTAAGAGGCCAGAGACAAGTATAAGGATGTTGAGATCAATCCCAAGCGCTTTTTGAACCGGCAGAGCAAACATGGCAACGCCAACCCCAAACCAACCCACTTGTGTGCCACCGAGTAAAAGAGATGGCAGCCAAGAGCCGCGTGCGCCAAATGAAAAACGCGCTAAGAGGTGTGTCGAAAGTCCGGTTTTTGCGCCGATGTAGCCAAGTAAAGAGGTATAGACACCTAAAAGAAGGTTGCCGCAAAGCACAGCAATCACAAATTGATTTAAAGTCAGGCCAGTGCCAAGCGTACCGCCTGTCCACATGCTGGCAGAGAAGAAGGTTAAACCTAGCATCACAAGGCTGAGTGAAAGGGCGCTTTTACGGGCTGTCATTGGGACAGGAGAAAGGCTGTAGTTATGATCTTGATTGACGCTATGATTATCAGACATCTGAACTCCGCTTGTTATGAATAGGCAAACGGAAGGTGATTATAGTCTAATTTTTGAAGCTTTCAATTGATTTTTGTGTGGGCATACGTTTGCGTAGCATTATTCGGTTTTATCTTACTGATAATAAAGGAAATGTATTTTTATTTTTGTGTTTTATTTTAATCGGTGGAAAATCTGACGGCGCGAAACAGATATTTAGGTGTATCTGATCCCTTAAAGATTTTAGCCGCCAGATGAATAGATTTGTTACTTTAATTACATAAGATCATTATTTTTCTTAAATTCACTATCAAGACCTTCGAGTTTCATCTCATCCATTAAATAATTAATCGTATTGAGGAAATGCTGCTCACCCTTTGGAATAAGATAACCAAATTGACTTTTCGTGAAAGGATCTTCTTCTCTGACAGCTTGCAAGCGAGAGTCTGTATTTTGATAAAACAAGGCTTCAGGCGTTTCCGTTACCATGACATCAACTTTGCCTTCTGCGACAGCTTGTGGAACATCGAGGTTATTTTCATAACGGACAATTTTGGCATTGGTGAGGTATTTATCTGCAAAGATTTCATTTGTGCCACCTATATTTACACCAACCGTAACAGATTTTTGATTCACTTCTTCAAGCGTATCAAATTGTGCTTCTTTTCCGTTTGCCACCAAGAAGACCTTGCCAAATGTCATGTAACCTTGTGATTGCTCAGCGGCGAGCTGACGTGATACTTTGCGCGTGATCCCGCCCATGGCAATATCATATTTATTGCTAGTGAGATCCGGAATTAAGTTCTTCCATGTGGTTTGAACAAACTTAACTTCAACCCCAAGTTGCTTGGCAATGTATTTTGCCACATCGATGTCATAGCCTGAGAAAGATTTGCCGTCATAATATGAAAAAGGTTTGTAATCACCTGTCGTGCCGACTGTGATATAGCCTTTATTCTGGATATCTTCGAGGTGATCAGCGTTGGCACTGAAACTCAGGCAGGCGCAGCTAGCGAGAAGGAGTAGTTTTCCTTGCATTGATTTATCCCTAAATAATTTTCTGTGACCGATAATACTTGCATAAACTCGCAGCTTAGCCAAGTTATTAAGCTTATAAAGAGAGCGCAGGAAAATTTAACTGAGGGAGTTTTTTGGTGTAAACGCCATCCCCGCCGCTTGAATATAACAAGCCTGAACACATTGGCCGCAACCATTGCATATCTCTGTGTTAAGCGCAGGCAGGGTATCATCAAGGTGAGAGAGGGCAGATTGCGGGCAAGCGTCCACACACATGCTGCAATAACTGGTTTGATTATTACAATGGCTATAAAACACTGGCCGCATCTGGTTATCTTGTGGCGCATCAAGGGATAAGGCGCCACTTGGACAAGCTTTCACGCACTCACCGCAATGGGTGCAGGCGGCAAGCTCAAGGTTGAGGCTTGGGCGCTTATCCACTTGTTCAATAATCTGCTCAGGGCAAGCATCGATACAAGCGCGGCACGCAGATTCATGATTACATAAGCTCACAAACTTAGTTTCATCCACCGCATGCGGCGGGCGCGCGCAAGGACGTGCTATCGCTTGAATCCGCGATGGCGCTGCATCTTGCACGCTCACTTGTGCACCTTTAGATAAGGCGGTGAACAGGCCGCGACGGCTAATCGTCTGATGCTCAAGATAAGCTTTATAATATTGCTGATCTTTTTTATCAGGCATATCCGCAAGCTTTGCGTCATCTGCGTTATCAAGCGATTGACGGCGGCTAAATAAGTTTGTGATTCTCTTCATGCTATTTTACTTGTCTGATTGAAAATAGATTTTCATTTCAGTTGGCGTGATCGCAAGGGTTTCTTGCAAATAGTTTAGCCAATGCTCTGCCAGCTCAGGCAGCATTTGATAGCTTTTGGTTTGTGCATGTTTGCGCATTTGAGTTAAATAACTCGGCGCCCAAGGTAATAAATGCTCTTGAAGTAGTTCTGTCACGCCATTGGCAAAAGCAAGTTTGACCTCAGCGCTGTGTTCAGGCTGTTGCAGCTGCTCGCTTAATGTTGCCAGCACAAACAAAATCAAACCAAATTGATCTTCAGGCTCACGCATGCCAGTTTGTAAATCAATCCCAAAGCGTTTTAAAAACTCACGAAACTTTAAGGTTGAATCCCCAAAGATAACTTGCTCACGATCAAGATACACAGAGCCCCAAGGCGGCGCAGGCATCACATCTCCACCTTCAAAGAGTTGTTGAAAATCAAGCGCTAGGGCTTCTTTATCTTCTTGGTGAGCTTGCGCTGCTAACATTCCAAAACCTGTGTCCGTTTGGGTTACATCTTGACGGATTTGGCTTAACGCATCCATATTATTTTCATGTGAAATCGGAAAGTAAAACAGTGAGCCAAGGATTTTTGCGGTCACAGAAATTGAGCCCACAAGCTCAGGGTGTTGCAGTAGGATTGGATCTTGAGACATGGTGATTATCTTTTATATGCTGATTTGAAGACAGATTATAACTTAAAACGCGGCTTATCTAAAACGCTTGGTTTATTTAAGGTGTAAAAAAGCCCCAACTCACAACAAGTAGGGGCAAACTCCATCGCTTTTATAGTTATTATTCGATAGTAAAGTGAGAGGTTATATTAACCAAAGTCACCGTTGACATAACCCTTAGTGCGATCATCTTGCGGGTTACTAAAGATATTTTGTGTTTCGTCGTGCTCAACCAATTCACCCATTAGGAAGAAAGCGGTGCGATCTGAGATGCGGCGTGCTTGTTGCATGGAGTGGGTCACAATCACGATCGTATAATCTTTTTTCAGCGTTTCCATTAACTCTTCGATTTTGTGCGTCGCAATTGGGTCAAGCGCTGAGGTTGGTTCATCCATCAAAATCACATCGGGCTGCATCGCAATGGTGCGCGCAATACAGAGACGCTGCTGCTGACCACCAGAAAGACCAAATGCGTGAGATTTTAAGCGATCTTTTACTTCATCCCACAATGCTGCGCCACGTAGTGACTCTTCAACCACTTGATCAATATGCTTTTTATCCTTGATCCCTTGCGCGCGCAGGCCATACGCAACATTTTCATAAATGCTCATTGGGAATGGGTTTGGCTTTTGGAAAACCATGCCAACTTTAATGCGCAGATCCGCCACATCAATATTGCCATAGATATCATTGGCATCCATTTCAACTTTACCAGTGATGCGCACGCCTTCAATCAAGTCATTCATGCGGTTTAAGCAGCGCAAAAGGGTTGATTTACCACAACCAGATGGGCCGATAAGCGCGGTTACTTTTTTGTGTGGGATCGGCAAGTTAATGCTTTTTAGTGCTTGGTTGCTGCCGTAAAAAAGGTCTAGGTTTTCAATATTAAATTTGTTCATCTTTAAATTCTCTTGATGCCGACGCCGCATCTTGTTTTGCCACGTCGTATATATAGGTATTAGTCAGTTAATCGTTTATGGGTTAACAGCTTAGTGATTGGCTTTGTTGAATTTATTTGCAATCAATTTTGTGAGCATGTTAATCACTAGGACTAAAACAATCAGTACGGTTGCTGTGCCGTAAGCTTGGTTCCACTCATCTTGGCTAAAGAGCTCAGTCGTGAGTTTGTATAGGTGCACGGTGAGGGTTCGACCAGAATCAAAGACTGACTCAGGGATACGTGCCACCATACCAGCGGTTAAGAATACAGGCGCTGATTCACCAATCACGCGGCCAATACTTAAAATCACAGACGTGATGATACCTGGCATTGCACTTGGCAAAATTAAGCGCCAAATGGTATAGATTTTTGAAGCGCCAAGTCCGTATGAACCTTCACGATAGGTCGCCGGTACAGACATTAATGACTCTTCGGTGGTGCGAATAATCACCGGTAAAATCAAGATACTTAGGGTCAATGCACCCGATAGAATCGAGAAGCCAAAGCCCATCACGGTGACAAAGAATGTCATCCCGAATAGACCAAAGATAATCGATGGAATACCTGCCAGTGACTCAGTACAAAAACGAATGACTTTGACGAACTTACTGCCGACTTTGGCATATTCAGTTAAGTAAATCGCTGTCATGATCCCAAGTGGCGCGGCCACTGCAATCGAGGCGATAACCATATAAATGGTTGCCATGATCATAGGGAAGATGCCGTGTTCTTCGCCTGTTGTGCTGTAGTTGTCGGTAATAAAGTTCCAATCGACATACTGCAAGCCGTTTGAAAGGATGTACCATAAAATCCAGAATAAGAAGCCAACCGTCAATGCCGCAGAGATCCAAATAAAGCAGTTAAGCATTTTGTCTTTGAATTGACGTTGCTGTTTTAGTTTTGCGTAATTCATGCCGAGTTACCTTGCTTTTTGACGATTAAGAAATAGAAGACCAGCATTTAACACCATGATAAATGCGAGCAATACAATGCCTGTTGCATAAAGCGCATTGGCGTGAAGGCCACTTGCATAAGACATTTCAATCGCAATGTTTGCGGTTAAGGTACGCGCAGAATCTAAGATCCCACTTGGCATGGCTGGGGCGTTCCCCATGACCATAATAATCGCCATGGTTTCACCCAGTGCGCGGGCAATCCCAAGGATAACGGCAGTCATAATGCCTGAGCGTGCAGCTGGCACTAAGATTTTGAAAATTGTATAAGTTTTTGATGCGCCAAGTGCAAGAGAGCCTTCTTTATAAGCATGTGGCACCGCGCGAATCGAGGTTTCTGAAACCGTGATTACTGTTGGCAGAATCATCACGCCAAGAACAATCATACCCGCCAAAATGGTGTTACCAGCCGGAACTTGGAAAATGTCTTGGATAAGTGGAACAATAATCACCAAGCCAAAGAAGCCATAGACCACAGATGGGATACCAGCTAGCAGTTCAACTGCTGGGCGAATGATATCAGCCACACGTTTTGGGGCGATTTCAGCGATAAAAATAGCGGTTAAAATGCCGATTGGTACACCGATGACAACTGCGCCAAGGGTGGACACAATCGAGGCAACAATCATGGTTAAAACACCAAAGAGTGCCGGTGGTAGCCATTGATCGCCAAATACAATTGCGCTGACGCCAACTTCTCTAAAGGCAGGTAAGCTTTCAGCAAAAATGTAATAAGCAATTAAGGCAAGGGAGACAATCCCGATAATTGCGCTGCCAAGGAAAAGGGCATGGAAGATACGTTCTTTCCAGTCCACACCATTTTTCTGGCGTAAGGTGGTTTGCGTCTGGGTAGCAACTTTATTCATAGTATTATCACTATTAGTGGTTGACACGCTAGTCGTACTATTTGTCGTGTTTAAGATACTATTTGACATAGTGGGTACTTTTAATTGTGCGCCTATACTAAAGAATTGCTGAGCCAATTTTGCGAATAAATTGTCCCTAAAACTTTGAATTCTAAAACTATGGTGCGATGGTTAATGTTTAAAAAATAAATAAAAAAATAAAATTATTGGCAATAAAAAGCCCAACCCTTTCGAGCTGGGCAATAAAATAAATTGGTCTTACAGTGTTGCTTAGTGGATGTCGATATAACCTTTTTCAGTCACAAGTTTTTGTGCATCTTTAGTTAGCATCCAATCAAGGAATTTTTGTGTTGCTTCGTTTGGCTTGCCTTCGTGATAAAGCACTAGGAAAGGACGTGCAACTTTGTAGGTGTCGTTTTTCACGTTTTCAACGCTTGGCTCAACACCATCAACTGAAAGTGCGTGAACCGTTTCGTCAACTGTACCTAAAGAGATATAGCCGATTGCATATGGGTTGCTTGCAACCATAGTTTTTAGGCCGCCGTTACCGTTTGCAACTTGCGCGCTTTGTGAAATCGCAGACACTTCGATATCGTTGACTTTCATTTTCAGATCCATGATGTCTTCAAATGCGCCACGTGTACCTGATGCTGTGTCACGTGTAATCGCAACGATTGGCTTGTCTTCACCACCAACATCTTTCCAGTTTGTGATTTCGCCTTTGTAGATTTTAGTCACTTCTTCAGAAGTTAGTGCTTTGATAGTATTTTTTGGGTTTACAACAACCGCGATACCATCACGTGCAATCACTTCTTCAACTAATGTATCTTCTTTTTCTTCCGCTTTAAGTGCGCGAGAAGACATACCTAAATCCGCAGAGTTAGTTTTTGCAGCTTTGATACCAGCAGAAGAGCCAGGACCTTGAACTTCGATGAATACGTCAGGGTTTGCTTTGGTATAAGTTTCTGCAAACACTTCCATAAGCGGCGTGACACTACTAGAACCAACCGCAGAGATTGTTTCTTTAGCTGATACAGGGGTTACACTTAGTGCACCAAGCAGAGCTAAGGCGCCAACGACTGTTTTTTTCATCACATTTTCCTTTTTTGGCAAAAGATATAAGTTGTTTTGTCTAAAATAAGTCAGCGATCCATTCGCAAGACTTTGGAAATCACTTAGGTTTGTTGAAGTGACGAGTGCAACTTTAAGCGGGAAATGTGACAGTTATGTTTCAGTTTATTGAAGGCTAGATGACAGTTGTAGAGAAAAGGGCTGAATGCGGGTGATTTTAGAATGGAATATCTTTGTATATCAGTATGTTAAGGGTTATTTTGGTTTGTGACACTTAAATCATAAAAAAAGTCTGTTTGCTTAATAAAACAGCATTAGTGTCGGCATCTTGTCAAAATATTTATAAAAAACTGTGAGTCATCATACTTTTTAAGGTCTTTATGACACCTTATTTACTAAGTAAAGCCGTGTGCTTTTTATGCATATTTAAATGCTTCATCTGAAACCTCAATTTTTGGATTTATTTTCGGCTATAAAATATACAAAAATAATACTTTCATAGTTTATAGCCTCAAGATGACAATAGTATGAAGTTTAAGCGACAATAATCCCCCTTGTTTTTTTGTGATAATGCTTTAAAATCCCCGCCATTAAAGCAAGGCAAACGTTTGCTTTTATTTTCGCCTAAAATATTAATATGCAATAAATAGAGAGACCGTCATGTTAACTGATGCGCAAATTTCAAACCAATCTCCACGCCAACCTATTGATAAGGTTGCACAAGAGTTTGGACTCATCGCAGATGAATATACTTGCTTTGGAAAGGATAAAGCAAAAGTTAGCTTAAATGTGCTCAAGCGCTTAGGCGAAAAAAAAGGCAAATTTATTACGGTAACGGCAGTCACGCCAACGCCTTATGGTGAAGGCAAAACGGTAACCAGCATTGGCTTAACCCAAGCCTTGCATCATTTAGGACATAAAGTGGCAGCTTGTTTGCGCCAACCTAGCATGGGGCCTGTGTTTGGCACCAAAGGCGGCGCTGCGGGTGGCGGTTATGCGCAAATCGTGCCGATGGAAACCTTAAACATGCACCTCACCGGTGACATTCATGCCATTACCAGTGCGCACAACTTAGCGGCAGCAGCGATTGAAGCGCGTTTGTTCCATGAAAATAAACTTGGCGATGACTTTGAAGCTAAAACTGGCTTAGCTCGCTTAAATATAGAAACCATTTTATGGCGCCGCGTGATGGATCACAATGATCGCGCTTTGCGTCAAATCCAAGTCGGCTTAGGCTCGCATGTGAATGGTGAAACCCTTGATTCTGGCTTTGATATTACCGCAGCATCAGAAATTATGGCGATTTTAGCGCTTGCAACCGACCTGCAAGATTTACGTAAACGTCTAGGCAAGGTGATTTTAGCTACCAATACCCAAGGTGAAGCGATTAGCGCAGAAGATCTTGGCGTGGCAGGGGCGATGTGCGCAATTATGAAAGATGCGATTGAGCCAACCTTGATGCAAACTTTAAATGGTGCGCCATGTTTAATCCATGCAGGGCCATTTGCCAATATTGCGCACGGCAACTCATCTATTATTGCTGATGAAATTGCGCTGCGCGCGGCAGATTTTGTTGTCACCGAAGGTGGTTTTGGCTCAGATATGGGCTTTGAGAAATTCAGCCATATCAAAACCCCAGTGTCAGGCAATAAACCAGATTGCGCTGTGCTTGTGGTGACGCTGCGCGCACTTAAATCTAATGCCAACATCAGTGCAAGTGAGATTGATAAACCAAATCAAGCCGCGCTTGAAGAAGGGGCGTCAAACCTTAAATGGCACCTTGAAAATGTGCAAAAATATAAGCTGCCTGTTGTGGTGGCGATCAACCGCTTCCCAACTGATACAGTCGATGAACTTAACTGGGTGCGTGACTTTGCGATGGCGCATGGCGCAAGCGGCTGCTCTGTGAGTGAAGCTTTTGCCAAAGGCGCACAAGGCGCGCAGGATTTAGCGGAGCAAGTGTTAAGCGTGCTTGCAGAAGATAAAGCCAATTTCACGCCTTTATATGAGGCAAAAAATGGCCTTGCTGCCAGCATCTCAACCTTAGCGGAAATTGGCTATGGCGCATCAGGTGTTGAATTATCAGAAAAAGCAAAAGCCGATCTCGCGAACATCGAGCGCCTTGGATTTGCACATTTACCTGTGTGCATGGCAAAAACGCCAATGTCTGTGAGCCATGATCCAAGCCTAAAAGGCGCGCCATCTGGTTTTGTGTTGCCTATTCAGTCGTTGCGTTTACATGCTGGCGCAGGCTTTGTCACCGCGCTGCTTGGCAATGTGATGACCATGCCGGGTTTATCTGCCAAACCTAGCTATCTCAATATTGATATTAATGAAGCAGGCGAGATCACAGGCTTAGATTAAGTTTTCATTGGCTTAAAGCTTGCTCCCTTGCCCACCTTGTTTATCTAATAAATGAATCAAGGTGGTCAAGCCCTCCCAACGGTAACTACACCAATCTGGCGCAAGCAGCATCGGGCGTTTAGCATAGGCGGTGACGCGGTGATAAATAATCTCTTTTGGCGTATGCGCAATCAAGTTCGCAGCGCTTTGGGTGTATGCTTCTAACGTGGGCGGGCTTAAACGCTCAGCGCGCCACGCTTTTGCCATAGTGCTACCTTCCACAATATGCAAAGGGTGTAGTTTTAAGCCCTCTGAGCCCGTTTCTAACACGGCATTTAATGAGTCAAGATGCATGGCTGGGGTTTCTTTGGGCAAGCCTAAAATCAAGTGGGTGCAGACTTTTAAGTTTCGCGCCTTTGCACGCTGCATCGTATCTTGATAACAGGCGAAATCATGCCCACGGTTAATGGCTTTTAAACTGCTGTCATGGGCGGTTTGCAGGCCAAGCTCCAGCCAAACTTCATGGCCTTTGTCTTGATAACTGGCGAGTAAATCAAGTACTTCATTGGGCACGCAATCGGGACGTGTGCCCACACAAATCCCTGCCATATCTGCTACTTGCAGCGCTTCATCATAATTCTTCTTTAAATACTCATATTCTTGATACGTGCTGGTGTAGGCTTGAAAATATGCCAAATAGCGTTTTGCTTCACGCTGCATCCGAGCCTTGCCTTGGCTGAGCTGATCAATAATTGAGGCGGGCGCTGCTTGGGCATTTTCATAGCTAAAGGATTCCACATTACAAAAAGTGCAGCCACCACGACCTAAGGTGCCATCACGATTTGGGCAGGTAAACTTGGCATCTAAGGTTAATTTTTGTAGGCGTTGGCCGAATTTTTGCTGGCAATAACTGCCAAAAGTGGTCACGTAATCATCAAGACGCATGGGAAACCTTTGTCGGATATGGAGAGCATGAAAACGCGCTATTGTATGGGGAAGATCGGTTGGAGATGATAATCAAGATCAAAAAAGCCCCCAATAATGGAGGCTGTTGTAGGTTAAATTTGGAATTTGGACTTATCCCCGATATCAAAATCAAAAGGTTGTCTAAATTTAGCTATCCCGATAGTCAGTAAAAGCATACTTGAGAGTAAGCTCACCCCTTGAGTGATAAGGGTATTGGGAAAAAAGCTGACCACAAACCAAAACAAAATCAAGACCAAAGGCGTGATGCGTATCACAGGCAAGCGAAAGCAATAATATTCTTTAATCGATAAGCCGCAAAGGGTGACAAGGCTTGCGCCCAAAGATAACCAAGGCCAAGCACCTAAGGTTGCACAAAGCATTGCAAATAAACTCGCGCCAAGCAGCATCCAGCGAATATTTTTATCATAGATATGCATGCAGCAGGCGCTGAGTAGGCTGTTAAAGCACAGAAGCGGAATTAAAATATCGGCAGAGAAAGGCAGCCAATGGCTAAAACCAAGCATCAACAGCATGAGTGCATAGCTAATAAAGCTGATGCGATATAAAAAGACGCTGATGTAATCTATTTTATCTAGCTTTTCGTGTATGTGGATGTCTGCCATGGGGTCCTGATTTTCTATGTATTTTGCTTATATAAAGCGACTGAACTCACGCTGCTTGCTAATGCGGGTATCATCAAGCCTCTACTATAAGCTTAGCAAGTAATCCAATCCACCGACAAGCGCTGCCACTTGCGCTTGATTGCAAATCTCAAGGCTGGCTTTCGGACTGTCTGGGTAAACTTCTGTGGTGGTGGTATATGGCGCGCCGGTTACCCCCGCACATAAACTTAGCGCATTTAAAGGGTAGTTAATCACGCCAAATTGCACTACATCTGAGCCAATAATTTGATTTTTTTCATCGGCAGGGGCGATGTGCGTCACCTTTGCAACCGACTCAATAATTGCCTTTTGAAACTCAGGTTGTGGGTTTTGCGTATCGCCAACGGTATAAAAACCATCTGGGATATGCCCAGGCTCAAAACTTAAGCCATCGCGCGCGGCAAGGGCAGGGCGAAACTCATTTTCATCACTGTCAGTCGTTTCATGAAGGTCAAAATGGGCAAAGAAATCTTCCCCAAAGCTTGCCACAAATGCCATTAATGCGCGTGACTCTTGCGCTGGGCTATCTGCAAAGAAAGAGCGGTTTGGATCGAGCGTTTCAGGGTTCCAGCGGTTAATGACTTCATACCCCCAAGGGCTGACACAAGGCACAATGACAAAGTTAAAATCATCTTCATAGTCACTGGCATGACTTTGAGCAAAGAGCAATGCCCCTTGCACACCAGAGGTCTCATAGCCATGGACGCCGCCTGTGATTAAGATATTTGGTTTGTCATCTTTCCAGTTCTTTGTTTTTAAAGCAAATAATGGATAATTTTGGGTTTGAGTAGGAGTGTCTGGGTAGCTTAACTCACCATATTCAAGACAATCAAATTGGCTACTTAAAGTGTTTATTTTTTCAACAACTTCTGTATGATAACTACGTTTTTGTTGCTGATTTTCAAGCCATGCTTGCTTTTCTTCCGTTCCCCAAGCTTCGCCTTGGCTGCCAATTGGATAAAAATAATTGTCTGAGTTTTGCATTCAATACCTACCTGTAAATTATCTATTTATAAGCACTTTATCAGGAATCTGAGCTACATCAAAATGAATTATTTCATGCCTAAAAAGATATGGAATACTAGTTAGTTGATATTTTGCTCACCTATACCGAGCATAGGTTTTGATATCATCGGAAAAACCGAATATAAACAACTAAACAAACGATTTTTTATTCCTACTCGTTAGGAGTAAGATGAAGTTAATCGAGTCAGGTAATGGAATTATTTGGAAGGACTTATGAGTAATACAATTAAATCGTTTTTTAAATTAGAATCTGCAGGCGGCATTATTCTCGTCATCGCTGCTGCAGTCGCTATGATGGTCGCCAATTCACCTTTAGGCGAAACTTACAACCATGTGTTACACACTTACATCGGCGGTTTGTCGATTGCGCACTGGGTCAATGATGGCCTAATGGCAATTTTCTTCCTCTTGATTGGTCTTGAAGTGAAGCGTGAGCTCATGGAAGGGGCACTGAAATCAAAAGAAACCGCAATTTTCCCTGCGATTGCAGCGGTCGGCGGTATGTTATTCCCTGCGCTTATCTATGCAGGCCTTAATTACGCCGATCCCGAAGCCATTTCTGGTTGGGCGATCCCAGCTGCAACGGACATTGCTTTTGCTTTAGGTATCATGTCTTTATTAGGCAAACGCGTTCCGCTTAGCTTAAAAGTTTTCTTATTAGCATTGGCTATTATTGATGACTTAGGCGTTATCGTGATTATCGCACTTTTCTATACTTCAGAGTTGTCTCACCTTGCATTGGCTGTCGGCCTTGCAGCAACGGTTGCACTCTTTATGATGAACTCGAAGAAGGTCACAAGCATTCCTGCTTATATGATTGTTGGTTTGATCTTGTGGGTAGCGGTACTTAAATCTGGCGTTCACGCAACATTGGCTGGTGTGTTAATTGGTTTCTCTATTCCGCTACACGGTAATGTGAAAGATGGCGTGAAAGAAAAATCACCACTAAAAACACTAGAGCATGCGCTACATCCATATGTTGCATTTGGTATCTTGCCACTGTTTGCTTTCGTAAACTCTGGTATCTCACTTGCAGGTGTGTCGCTATCAGGTTTATTCTCAAACCTACCAATGGGCATTGCATTAGGCCTTCTCATTGGTAAGCCATTAGGCATCAGCTTATTTAGCTACGCGGCAATTAAACTAAAAGTTGCTAAGTTGCCAAAAGGCGTTACTTTTACCCAAATTATGGCGGTATCAGTGCTTTGCGGGATTGGTTTTACCATGTCTATCTTCATCTCATCACTTGCTTTTACAGGTGTGAGCGCAGACTTTGAAACTTACTCGAAACTAGGTATCTTGATTGGTTCAACATCGGCAGCTGTCTTAGGTTATTTCTTCTTAAGTTGCAGCTTACCAAAAGAAGCAGGTTATGAAGACCCAGCGCTGAACTAAGCCATAAGTTTCACCGAAAATAGCTTCCTTTTATTTTAGCCCCAAGTTTTTGGGGCTTTTTTTTGATTTTTATTCTGGTAAATCAAGTGATTAACTGAAATTCTTTTTAAAACACCCACCAAAACGCCTGAAAAAATGCTTTCTTCGCATCTTTTTCTATCATCAAACCATTGGTTGATAAAATACGTTCAAATGGCCATGTCATGATTTCTTGCACAGATGCGCGCAAAAGGGCTTTATTTTTAAAGTGTTGGCGACGATACAGGCTTAACCCCAACTCTTGGCGCACGCCATGGACTAAGGCATCAATTTTTTGTCCAAGTGGTAAGTGCGGCTGAAAGCCAATTAAAAGCTCTGGCATGATCAAGGTTTTGGACTCAAACTCATAGAAAAACATCTTGGTCGGACGTGAAAGGTCGCTTAACGCTGTTTGCATTAAATCATTTTGCCACAAATTGGGTGCATGTTTGGCTAAAGCGCCATCAAATCTAAGATCTGTACGCTTTTGAATTAAACCGGCAGTGCCAAATAGCCTTGCTTCTGGGTAGGCGAGCCACCAGTCTGAAAGGTAATGATGAAATTTAGGGCTTGGCGCCACAATCGCGCTAATTTGACCTAAATCTTGCATTTGTTGCTTGAGTCTTGGAGTCAATTCGATAGGATTGATCACCATCAGGCTATGATCGTCGAGTTTAACGATCATCATACGTTGCAGATGTGCAAAACCATACTCAGAATAGAAAGCATCTTGGTACCACAATTTGTTTGCTTGCCAGCACACGAGCGACCCTGCATCAGCCATGATTATTTTATCCCTACCCCTGAGCATGAAAACTGTTAAAGTGAACTTAACACATCTAAGAAAGACTAATTCTTCTAGTAGTTTAAGTCTTTTTTGCAAGATTAAGCTTGAATTAGCCGAAAGTCTATACTTAAACATTCGGCCAAGTTAACAAATTTTTCATATTATTTTATTTAACAATTAAAAGAAGGCAATGTATGTCAAATAAAGCACTGGTTGTGATCGATTTCATTAATGATATTGCAAATACCCAAAGCCAAGTCGCGGGGTGTGCGGCGCATACAGCAGAGCGTGATGTGATTGGCGCAGCAAACAAGGCGATTGCTTGGGCGCGCAAGCATAATCATATGGTCATTCAAGTGAAAGTCGGCTTTGATCAAAGTTATCACCTTCAGCCGGAACACTCGTTAATGTTTGGCAAGGCGAAAGAGTTTAATGTTTTCCAATTGGATACTTGGGGCACAGATTTTCACCCTGATTTAGATGTGCAAGAGACAGATCTAGTGATTGAAAAACCACGCGTCAATCCTTTTTATGCGACCCAGCTTGACGCTGCGCTACGCGCGAAAAAAATTGAAGATGTCTATGTTTGTGGCGTGAGCACAAGCCTTGCAATCCAATCGATGATCCGTGATGGACATGACAGAGATTACAACATGTATCTGGTTGAAGATGCGTGCAGCGCCCATGATGAAGCCGAGCATCAGGCGGGCGTGAAGCTGCTTGAGCGTGTCTGTCGTCAAGTGCAATCAAGCGAATTAGTCTAAATTCAATGTGATATAACGCTTTTTTGTTGATCTATTCATCAGTAAAAGCGTTATATATTTATTTTTTCGAGTGACTATACGCCAACCGGTGATATTGTTTATAGCAACTCAAGTTCACCGCTTGGCTGTGTGGTGAACTAATCCATACGCTTAATTTTTAAAGCTGCGCCCAAAGGTTTGGGTACAAGGCATTAAATTAGTAATTATATCGACTTAAGGGAGGGCGCAGGCTTTCCCTTTTTTTGTGTGTTTACGGTATACTAAAGTTTTGATTAATCTTTAGAGCCTTATGTCACATTCACTTCTAAACAAACAAAGCTTACTGAAAATTGCGCGGATGCAGATGCCATTTGGCAAATATGCCGGCAGACATTTAATTGACTTACCTGAAGAGTATTTACTTTGGTTTGATAAAAAAGGCTTTCCAGAAGGGGAGCTTGGGGAGTTATTGAAACTGACTCTAGCACTCAAAATTGAAGGACTAGAGTCAGTGGTGAGGCCGCTCAAATACGGGTTACATTAACCCAAAGCCTTTCAAAAATGCAATCCCAAGAGTACAAGTCATGAGCGATGCGATCGTTGTCAGGGCAATAATGTTTGCCGCCATGGTAGCATTCGCGCCCATTGCTCTTGCCATCACATAACTTGCCGCAGCCGTTGGGGTGGCAGTCATAAAGAATAACAAGCCTAAATAAATATCGCGTAAGCCTGCAAAATAACCAATCGCGACGATAAAAATTGGATTCAAAATAAGCTTATATATTGTTGAAATCCAAGGGCCTTTCGAGCTTTTACGAAAACTTTTTAGATCGATTGAGCCGCCGGTACATAAGAGCGCTAACGGAAGCGTCATGTCGGCTAAATAATGCCCTGTTTGCTCAAGCATAGATGGCAGAGGAATGCCGGTTGCTTTATAAGCAAAGGCGAAAGCAATCGAGATGATCAGCGGGTTTTTGAGCATAGAAGCCAGCAAGGATTTAATGCTTTCCGATTTATTTTGATTACTATCTGGAGGCGTCAGCGCTATCACGGCCAAAATATTATATAAAATCGTACACACCCCAACATAAATTGCTGCCAGTGCAATTCCATCTGAGCCATAAGCATTCGCGACATAGGCGAGCGCCACAATCCCTGTATTTGAACGATAGCCACCTTGCAAAATCACGCTGTGATCGGCATGCGGATAACCAAAAGGTTTCAAGCTAAAGTGGGCAAAGAAAAAGAATAGTAAATTACCAAGTAAGCCCACAGTGATAAGTGGCAACTGGGTCATATCTAAGCTTGGGGAATCTAAGATATTTAAAAACAATAGTGCAGGCAGGGTGACTTGGAAAACTAGCTTGGAGCCAATTGCGATAAAGGTATCATCAAACAATTTGACGCGGCGTAAAAACATCCCCAGAAAGAGCATTAAACAGATGGGCATGGTGATAGATAGGGAAAACATCAGTGCGTCGAGCATACTTGCCTCAAGCTAACAGTTTGTTGATAAAAGAATTTGTATTATTACATAATCTTAAGTGAAGAGGTATGAAAAACAAAAAAAGCGAACCAACAAAAATGCTGATCCGCTTTTCAGTTTCTTTCGCCTATTAACCTAAGTTAATGAGACTTAAGCTGTTGTGAACTTAGGCGGCTCAAACGCTGTTAGTTCTGGCGCTTCACCGACAAACTTCTCAACACGTACGATACCTGAGTTACCACAGTTACCATTGCCAAGACGTGAGGTTGGAATATCCATAGTGAGGACATTCACGCCGCCATTTTTACAGATGCCAGTTTGTGGATCAAGATCTGGCCATGCACCTTCGTGCAGACACACGCTGCCTTGTTTGATGCCATCCGATACGAATGCACCTGCAAGCACTTGACCACGGTTGTTAAACACGCGTACCAAATCACCATCTTTGATCCCACGCGCTTTTGCGTCCTCTGGGTGGATAGTAAGTGGTTCACGATTTTGCACTGCGTATTCTTTACGAATGTCCGCATAGTTAAATTGGCTGTGCAAACGGTGCGCCGCGTGCGAGCTCATTAACTGCAAGTGATCATCATTTGTACGCAGTGCCCACTCAGTTGGTTCAATCCAAGTTGGGTGCGGTGGACAATCTTCAAGGTTATAGCCTTCAATCGTTTTTGAGTAGATTTCAATCTTACCACTTGGCGTACCCAATGGGTTTAAGATAGGATCTTCACGGAAATCAGCATAACGCACAAATTGTGCATTCTTCTCATTCCATTTCATCTCAATCAGCTCATTTGCTTCCCAGAATTTAGAGAAGTTGATCATCGGCACACGTGCGTTACGACCACCTTGTTGCGCTGTTTTATAGAAATCGCGTAGCCATTCCATCACAGTTTTGCCTTCGGTGTAGGCATCACGGCCACCCGGCGCAAGAAGCTCCGCCATGTCCGCAAACACTTGGAAGTCATCACGTGCTTCACCTTGTGGCTCAACCACTTTCTTCATTGGCACTAGGTGTTGGTTCGAGTAGTCACCCGTCATGGTTAAATCATCACGCTCAAAGGTGGTGGTGATAGGCAATACGATATCCGCATGTTTTGCCGCCGCCGTCCAGTAAGGTTCTGAAATCACGATAAGTTCAGGTTTTTGCCACGCTTCAATCAAACGGTTTGTGTCTTGGTGATGCGTAAAGTTCGCGCCACCTGCCCACCAGATCATTTTCAGCTCTGGGAAGGTCATTTGATGGCCGTTATGGAAGTATTGACCACCTGGGTTTTCCAAACACTCAACGATACGCGCCACAGGGAAGGCTGCAACTGAGCTTTGTGATGCCCAGTCATTGCCACTTGTGCCTGAGCTGCTTAGGCTTGGTGAAATCGCAGGAAGAACGCCTGCATCACGCGCTGGGTTACCACCATTTGAATAGTGATAAGAATAACCAAAGCCGCCACCCGGTAGACCAATTTGGCCAAGCATTGCTGCAAGGGTGGTTAGCATCCAGTGACGCTGCTCACCATATTGCTGACGCTGCATGCCCCAACCAGCCATAAGCATGGTGCGGTTTTCTTTGAAAATTTTCGCAAGCAGTTCAATTTGCGCAGCAGGGACGCCACAAACGCTTTCAGCCCATTTGCTGTCTTTTACTGTGCCATCTTCAGTGCCAAGTAGATAAGCTTCAAACTTATCATAGCCTTCAGTGTATTTACCTAGGAATTCAGTGTCATGCATCTTGTTTTTCACAAGCGTATGCGCAACACCTAGCATCATTGCCACATCTGTTTGTGGGTGCGGCGCAATCCACTGGGCATTGTCGCCAAAGAACTCAGCCGTTTCTGAGCGCATTGGGTCAATGATGATGACTTGCTTGCCAGATTTTTTCAGCTGGTGGAAGAACTCAAGACCTTGACCATCCGTTGAAGACCAAGCAATTTTAAGCGTGTTCAATGGGTTAAGACCCCAAAGTACGACAACTTTACTGTGCTCAAGTACAACAGGGTAAGTGGTTTGTTGATCGTATACTTCAACCCCACCCACAACGTGTGGCATGATCACCTGCGCAGCGCCTGTTGAGTAGTCACCCATGTGACCACAATAACCGCCAGCCATGCTCATGTAGCGTTGAAGCAGCGTTTGCGCTTTGTGCAGAACGCCTGATGAACGCCAGCCATACGAGCCAGCAAATACTGATTCTGGGCCGTAAGATTTACGGATACGCATGTGTTGTTCGTGAATCAGCTTATAAGCCTCATCCCAAGACACTTGCACAAACTCATCAGATCCGCGGCGACCAGTTGGCGCGCTTGGGTTTTCTAAAAAGCCTTTACGCACCATTGGATGCGCCACACGTGCTTTAGTATGCACTTGTGATGGACCTGTGGTTTGCAAGCTGTTTGGCACGGTTTGCGCAAGACCAGATTTGGTCTCAACCAGTTTGCCATCTTCAACTTTACATAGCAGTGGCCCCATACGACCAGCGGTTAAAATTAAATTATCCGTACGGCCAGCAGCGCTAGCTTTAAGCGGAGTGATAGAGCTAATCGCCAAAGCACCAGCTGTTGCGCCTGTGCCTTTTAAAAATCCGCGGCGTGAAATAGTAGTCATGTTCTCACTCCTTTCTTATTCGTGACCAGCAACGTCTTTCGCATTGCTTTGGAAGAATTTAGTTAAGATCTCAAGGTTAAGATCCGAGATATCTGTACGGCTACCCATACTTTTCGCAACAGGGCCCCACGCATTCACGGTGAAGTGATTTGGTGCGATCTTCGCGTGACACGTTGAGCAATAAACGTTATCTAGCTCTTCGGCATAGTCCCAAAGTGGTTTGTTAGAAGCTAGAACATCTGCTTCAATCTCACCGGTTAAGCTTGCTGGGCGCCATTCGTTGCCGTAGCTATCTGTGGTCGCTTCGCCAAGTTTAACTGCTGCTTGACCTTTTTCAGTTAAGGTTGCCAAAATTGAACGTTTGCCTTCACCCATGTAGATCACAGATTCAGCGCCTTTCATTTGATAGCCAGAAACAGTCACGGTGCGCTTGTTGCCATCCGTATTGTTAACGGCTAGCTCAACAGTTGGGTTGATGGTTGCTAAATCGCCCATTTCAACTGTGTTGATTGGGTAGACGGCTGGCGCATCTTGTGGGGTTTCTTTTGCAAGATCAAATAGGTGATCAAATGCAGACGTATCAAGTTTTGCTTGTGGCGCAAAGTGAGCGACACCTTTGTGGCAATCGATACAAGTTTGATCATTTTCTTGCGCATATTGGTGCATATCACGTGCACCTTGTGATTGGTCATATTCTTCCATTGCATCAAAGCTATGGCATGAACGGCACGAAGCAGAGTCGTTATCTTTAAACTGCGCCCAAACGGTTTCCGCCATTTCCATACGATGTTCTTCGTATTTCTCTGGGGTATCAATCTTACCGGTCACAAACTCGTGATAGATATCTTTTGATGCGCGCACTTTTGCTACTAAGTAGTCAAACGTATCTGGCGGGAGGTGGCAATCTGCACATTCTGCGCGAATACCTTTTTCATTACTATAGTGAACTGAGCCTTGATACTCTTTATAAGGTTGTTCCATAGAGTGACATGAGAGACAGAACTCAGTGTCTGAAGTGGCGTGAAGCACCGCTGCCGTACCGCCCATAGTGAGCCAGCCGATTGCAATACATACCACAGCGCCGAGGGCGAGGTAACGTTTTTTCATCTTTGCTTCCTTTTATGTTTTTATAACCCAATTATGTTTTTATAACCTAAATATAGCTTAATCAGTCCTACTTAGGGGGTATGTTAAGTTTAACACCAAAGAAGTAGTTTTGTGAGGGTTATTCAAATCTTATTTTGCGAAAACGTACTGATTGTTTTCTTTTTAATCAGATAGTTACTTGACTAAAACACTAGGTTTTGAACGCTTTGTAAACAAAAGTTTAAAAAACCTGAAAGTTATTGTTGATTTGCTCTGTCTCTATTCATAACCTGACGGGAAGATTAGCATTTCATCCCTAAGGTTACTTGGTAAATGTTTCCAGTCCATGCATTTATCAAGTTTGCATCATTACATTTTAGGTAAGGCGCTTCAGGAAGAAGTTGATTGTTACCAACAGCAAGCCATAGCAAATTTTGTTATGGCTTTTTTGTGCCCCAAAGATGTGTGTCGGGATAAAAATATTTGCTTCGGGCATAAAAAAACTGCCCCAAGTGAAAGACTTAGAGGCAGTTTTTATTTATCGTTTTATATAGCAACTATAAGTTTAGTTCGTTGGATATTCACTCCAAGAGTTACCATCTAAACTTACATAGACTTTGCCTTGGAACTCCATCACAGTGCTGCCCGAGTTTTGTGCAACGAGATCTGTCTCTGGTAAATCCGCTGCCAGAGCATTGGGATCAAAACTTTCTTTGCTGTATAAGTCTTGCGACAAAATACGTCCAAGAAGCTCTGAAATTGCCAAGTGGCTTGATGGCTGCTCAACATGCACAGTTTTACCTGTTGATTTCAAGTTCTCACCAAAAATCTTTAGACCAACGGGTGTATGCACAATACTTTTTGCTGGGATCTCACGCATTCCTGGAATTTGCATTTTATCACCACGCATTCCCGCGCCATGCTCAGGCACAAGCACCACAACGATGTTACGCTTTGATTCTTTTAAGGTTTGGAAGAAATCATACAGATCATCAAGCATATTCTTCAGACGAATTTTATAACCCGGCAGACCGGTTTGATCGCTTGCGCCAATAATGCGGTTCCCATCGTGCAGTGAAATGGTATTAAACAAGGTGACCACTTGCTGGCTTGGATCTTTCTCACGGTTTTGTAGCCAACGATTTAAAACGTCTTTATCACGATATATTTGCGAGCCATCAAACACAGTTTGATAGGGTTTTAAACCATCGTGCGAGGCTAAGTTTGATTTTAAGTGTCCATCTTCTTGTAACAGGCCAATAAAGTTATCAAAGCGGCCGTCATGGTTCATGATAAAGTCTTGTTTGAAACCTAATTTTGCTAAATTATCAAACAGGTAGCATTTTTCATCTTGTGCTGGTTCAAAGAGTTTTGAGTGCGGCACTTGGCCACAGCCTGCGCGTAGCAAACGTACGACCGCCGGGCCACTGTATGAGGTGGCAGCGCTAAAGTTGTCGAACATAATGTCGAATTCTTTAAACAATTTGTGATCTTTTAAGCCTGCAATTTCAATATCATCCCACGCCACCGAGCAGATGCTTAAAAATAACACATCAAATGGGGCACTTGGCGCAGCCTCTGGGAAATCAGCAATACGGCTTTGCTCTTTCTCAAAGAAGGCATCACGCGCTTGGTTTAATACATCATCGGTGACATTTGCCACTTGCTGCGCCGGCGCAGTTTGACCACTTGCTGCATTCGCTGTGCTTGGCGCAGCTTGCGCTATATTTGCTTGCGGGGCAGGGCTTGGTTTTGGCACGGCAATATAAATCATCGCCAATATCACAAACACGGATACGCGCAGCACCTTGTTTAGCACTATATATGCTGCGATCACGACAAATACAGCAATCAAGGCTTGGAGGGAGATAAAACGTCCCATCAGCTCGATTAGATAATCCAGTTTAAAGTCTAACAGCTGGCCGATTTGCGCCCATAAGCGTTCTAGTGGCGGTAAAAAGGAGTCATAGTGAGCCAAATAAAAGCCGATAATCACCGCAATCACTTGACGGCCAATACGTAAATACGACTTTTGCAAAGGAATTAATAAAAAGAAGGCAAAAGCAATATTTTCTAATGGATGAAAGCCAATAATGCCTTGCGAAAATAAGCCAAGCTTAATAATAAAGTAGATATTCCACCAACCAAGGCCAAGTAATTGCCATGTTGGGACTTGTGTTTTATTCATATATCTTATTCGTCTTCTTCAAAAGTATATTGTTGGAGATATTTCGGGCGGCGCAAGCGATAAGCTAATTTCTTACGTACAAAAATCATCACATCACGGAATAAAAAGCCGGCTAAAAAGCCAACCCCAAGCGCACAAAATACGGTGATTAAAAAGTCAGAAATATTCATGCATCACTCCAAGGGGTATGGGTTGCAAAGTGTATCTGAGTGGATTGTTTATCTTCTGAAACCACATCTTTAGGAGAAAAGTAAGCGTCAAGTATTTTGCTATCAAAGCTAATATCCACACCATGATCTTGAATATAGGTGAGTTCGTGTTCGATGCGGTTAATGGTGATGAAATTTTGTTGGGATAAAAACGCATCGCCAACTGGAATTCTAAAAATATTTTTTAGCGCAACACTAATATTATTTTCACGCACAGAGTTTAGCAGTAAATAAATACTATCTTCACAAGTGGTAATAATATCACCATCACGTTTTATATCCCACATACTTAAATATGCGCTCATCTCTATGTTGGGCATGGTGTTAAATTTAATTAATGCAAATTGAGTTTGAGACTCATCATAGCGGGCGATTAACTCTTTGACATGCTCAAGAAAGATAGCATTTGGTACATAGCCTTTGCGCCCTGAGCTGGTGTGGAAGGTGAGCAAGTGCTCCACCGAGCTTGGCAAGTTACGTTTAAGAACTTGGCCTTGCAAGGTTTCAAGCATATTTAAAAAGCGCGCATAGTTGATATTTGAGCCAATGATGACATTTGCGCCAGCTTTGGTTAAAAACATTTCATCAGAATAGCGCAAGCATTGGCGAATTTCGCGAATTGCAATTTTCAAATTTTCACCATATTTACGGCGCAAGCGCAAGCAGAGCACGCCGAGGGCCTTCACTTCTGATTGCTCAGAAAGACTAAAAACGACAGTGCCATAATCAGAGATATGCATATCTAACACATCTTGATTCGACTCAAATATATGCAAATTATCCGAGCTCGATTGCTGGCTAGCCTGTGCATATTTAGACATGTAAATTTGTGAATCATCTGTAATTTGCGCGCCGTCATCAACTTGATTGACAGGGTCTTTTAAGCTCAAACGATTGAGCTCATCTTTATAAACCAAATCATATTGTTTGTCATAAAATAAGCCGGCATGTGAAGACCAAAAATGCACATTTAAATAGCGATGATTTTGATCTATGGCTTGCAGGTTTAAAAGCCCAGAATACAGCTCAGGGTAGCGCATGATTTCGCTATGCATGAACTGGTGCTCGTAACCATGGATCACGACTAAAATAGGTTTTTTAAATTTATGCGAAATCTTACGCACTATATGTGCAAATGCATGCCGGCGTTTAAAATCTGAATCCACCAGAACTTGATCGGGAAAGACTAAAATAGGTAAGCCTTTTGGCGCAAAGTTGATTTTATCAAGATCGCTTGCAATCGTCTCCAAGCTTTCTTTCGCAACGCTTTCACCTAAAAAATACACACTTTGGCAGTGTTGTTTTAGGGTTTGTTTGATGTGTTTGAGAGCAGGTTTGTCGTAGCCGCGTTTAAATTTATCCCAAGCTGCAATGTATACAAAGTGCGCATCTTGCTCTTTCTCAAGCAAACTATCTATATAAGCTGTCGATAAATACTGGCTACTGACGGTGTGGATATAGAGGTTTGGGGCCATATTTTTGGAGGAAAGATAATCAAGATCGAACATAATGGACTCAAAGTTGCACAAAAAGGTAGTGCGATGGATTATAAACAAAAAAAAGTAAACTTAATATGCTTTTTTACTTATAAAAAACTTAAAAATTGATATAATTTAACATTCATAACTATTATTTATTGTGTGACTATTACGAATGAATATATAGAATGAAATAACCTTGATTTATAAGGTTTATCAATAGATAAAAACGCTAGACACGAATATATTTTTGTTGAAACAATGTTTATTAAACTTTTGACAATTGACACTTTAGATCAAAGCGTTTCAGTTCATCCTGAACGTTGAGACAAGTAACCAACTAGGCGCGCACATAACTTATGTCTAAAAAAGAGCTAAGCCAAGATATCAACCTGTTATTTGAGGCTTATGAAACCAAACCACAACGTTATCTTGAAATCACCGAAAAAGAGCGTTATCAAGCGGTAAAAAACAAATGGAAAGGTTTGCTCGCAACCCCAGAAAAACGCTTACATAAAATGCGTTCGGCATCCCAACACAAGGAACAAGACAAGTGAAACGTATCATTATCTTTAGTTCGCGTGGGGGAACCGGTGCAACCAGTGTCGCCGCCAATTTAACGAGTGCGCTCAATGCCGTTGGCCAATCAAGCTATGTGATTGATATGAATCCGCAAAATGTGCTGCGTTTGCATTTTGCGATGGATATTCATGATGCCAATGGGTGGGCTGTTGAGGCGGCAAATCACGCGCTGAAAACCGAAACATTGCAAGCGGGGCAATTATCCTCAAGTGAAATCAATCAAGCATGGCTTGGCTCTGTGTACAGCTCAAAGCGTCAAGTCGCGTTTGCGCCGTATGGCAACCTTGACGCCGCGCAAAGCCAAGCCTTGGCACAGGCATTGCGAGATCAGCCAAATGTATTGGCCGAAAGCTTGACCCCACCGGCGAGCAAAGCAGAAGCGTGGCAGCTAATTTTGTTACCTGCATTGGAAGTGATGCAAGCGGCGCATTATGCCCTATGCCAAAGCGCCGATCTGGTATTGTGTGTGGGCTGCGCGGATTTTCAACATTATGCTTTATTACCTAATAGTCAGCCGCTGCAAAACTTAGCTAAAGTGTGCGATGTGCAAGTGCTTCTCAACCGTGTGGAAGCGACTGCCAGTTATAGCCGTGATATGCGGATTATTTTTGAGCAAGAACTGGAAAGCCTAGTGCCTGTGTATCTGCATCAAGATACCTCGATAAACGATGCACTGTTAAACCTCATGCCTGTGATTGACTATGCGCCATATAGCCAAGCTGCGCGTGATTTTAACTCGCTTGCATTTTGGTGCATGTCTTTGTTAAACCGCGAAAACTTCGCTGCAGCAACGGAAAATGCCGATGTTTGATTGGACTGCGCTATTTTTTCAGCCACAGGTTGTGGCGATATTTCGTCAGCAGCTTAAATTCTATGCGCGTGGCCGTGTAGTCTCGCCAATGGGCAAACTTTGCCTTGGGCTTTGGCTTATCTTTTCCTTTATCTTTTTAAAACCAGAGTTGCCGCGCGTTGGCGAAAGTTGGAAGTTTTTATACCACGCATACCCGCAAATTGACTGGTCACGCCCACGCCTGTTTGATCTGCTTCGTTTTGTGATTCAAAGCGTATGGCTGCTGCTGGTGCCACAAACGGCGCGTAAGAACTTGGCTCAAGTTGATTTTGTATCCCCGCTGCAACGCTTTGGCGGTGGGATCAAAAAAGTCTTTTACTTGCCACTAACCAGCCTGACTAACTTCGTCTTATTACTTGAATCGCGCGCTGAGCAAGGTGTTGATTTAAAAGATGAAAATGTGCAAAAGGCGGAGCGCGTTAGCCGTATGTTTGATATCGTATTAAGCATTGTGGTGGTGGCGATGGCGTTTTTAAGCGTCACGGTTCCTTTTGATACCGCGTCACAACTGCTGTTTATCGGTATTTTGTGGGTCTTGGTGATGATGTTTCGCCGCATGCCGGGACGCTTTGCGACCATTTTGATGATAGTGCTTTCGGTGACCGTGTCGTGCCGTTATATCTGGTGGCGCTATACCTCAAGCCTAAACTGGGATGATGCCTTAGGACTTGGCCTTGGGATTGTCTTATTATTGGCAGAAACCTATGCCTTTATCGTCTTGCTTTTAGGTTATTTTCAAAATATCTGGCCACTTAAACGTAAGCCTGCCGAAATCCAAGCCTCGCCTGAAACTTGGCCAACAATTGATCTTTTTGTCCCGACGTATAATGAAGATTTAAGCGTGGTGCGCGCAACCGTGTATGCCGCGCTGGGCATCGACTGGCCAAAAGAGAAGCTCAAGGTTTACATTTTAGATGATGGCAAACGCGACAGCTTTAAAGAATTTGCTGAGCAGGCCGGGGTCGGTTATATCCGTCGCCCAACCAATGAGCACGCCAAAGCCGGTAACATCAACTATGCGTTAAAACACACAGATGGCGAGTTTGTGGCCATTTTTGACTGTGACCACATCCCAACCCGTGCATTTTTCCAGTTAACGATGGGCTGGTTTGAAAAAGATAAAAACTTGGCGATGATTCAAACGCCGCACCACTTTTTCTCGCCGGATCCATTTGAGCGTAACTTGTCAAACTTTCGTGATGTGCCAAACGAAGGCAACTTATTCTATGGCCTCATCCAAGACGGGAATGACTTGTGGGATGCCACCTTCTTCTGCGGATCGTGCGCGATTATTCGCCGTGGTCCATTGCTTGAAGTTGGCGGCATTGCAGTGGAAACCGTCACCGAAGATGCGCACACCTCATTGCGTATGCACCGTTTGGGCTATCGCTCGGCATATCTGCGTAAGCCGCTTTCAGCCGGGCTTGCGACCGAAACCTTGTCTGCCCACATTGGTCAGCGGATCCGTTGGGCGCGCGGCATGGCGCAGATTTTTAGAGTCGATAATCCATTTATGGGCAAAGGCTTACGTTGGCAACAGCGTTTATGTTATGCCAATGCGATGCTGCACTTTTTATCTGGGATCCCAAGGATTATCTTCTTGCTCGCGCCGCTCGCATTTTTGATTTTGCATACCTATATCATTTATGCCCCAGCGCTCGCGATTCTACTAAACGTCTTGCCTCATATGATTCATGCCAACATTACCAACTCGCGCATGCAGGGTGAATATCGCTATTCATTTTGGGGGGAGGTGTATGAAACTGTGCTTTCTTGGTACATTGCGCGTCCCACCACAGTGGCACTTTTTGCGCCGCATAAAGGGACTTTTAACGTGACCGCAAAAGGCGGCTTGATTGAAAATGTTCACTATGACTGGCAAATCACTAAACCTTATTTAGCCTTAGTTGGGCTTAATGTATTAGGGGTTGCGTACGGGATTTATCGCCTGTTTTGGGGCGATCCGCAAGAAATTGGCAGTACGATTGTGAACATGCTTTGGGTGTTCTACAACTTATTGATTTTAGGCGGCGCTGTCGCGGTGGCAGAAGAATCCAAGCAAATTCGTAAAGATCACCGCGTGGTGGTGGATATCCCGATGAGCATTCGCCTCAAGTCAGGCCATGTGATTTGCGCAACGATGAAAGATTTCTCCCTTGGCGGCTGCCGAGTTGAGCTTCCAGAGCCGATTCATTCAGCCCAAGGTTATGAATTTGATATTATTTTAGAGCGTGCAGGGCAAAAACTTAGCTTCCCTGTGCACGTCACTTATAGCCATGGCAAAGTGCTTGGTTTGCAATTAAATTCACTGACTAATCAACAACAAATTGATTATGTGCAGTGCACTTTTGCAAGAGCCGACACTTGGTCGCAATGGCAAAGTGGTTATCAAGCGGATAAACCTCTACTGAGTATGTGGCGCGTGCTTCAAATCGGTAGCCAAGGTTATTATCGACTCATGAAACATGGCCCTTGGTGTATCCGTATCCCAAGTATGATTATCGGCCATATTTTTAAATTTATTGCCTCGTTTAAACCGAGTTTTATTAGTCTGAAAGGTTAGTAGCGATACATGTTGAATTTCTCAAAAATTACCCAAGCTGTTTTGATGACGACTTTGGCTTCAAGTTTATTTCCTGCGTATGCAGCCAATGAACAAGATGCGGCTGCCGCGACAGCGCAAACATCAGCCGAAACACAAGCACCATCCCCAGCGCCAACATTGCAAAGTGCGCCGATAGAAGATCGCACCTACACCTTTGCGGATCTTTCTTACGCCGGCTCGATGATTATGGCGGGCAATGGCGGCGGTGCTTATATAGGTTTTGGCTCGCGCTTAGATGAAATCATCACCCAAGGCTCACTTGATTTTGATTTTACGCCTTCACCTGCGCTACTGGCTGAAGTGTCACACATCAAGATTTATTTAAATAATGAGCTGATGGGCGTGGTGGCGATAGAAGATGAGATGAAAGGCAAAAAAGTGCATCAAAGCATCAAGCTTGATCCGCGCCTGTTTTCTGATTACAACCAGCTGCATTTTGAGCTGATTGGTGATACCAAACTGACCTGTACGACGCCAAATGATAACAGCATCTGGGCTGAGCTTAGCCAAGAAAGTAAATTGAGCCTTAAGGTACAAAAGACCCAGCTCAAAAATGATCTTAACCTTTTCCCTGCACCATTTTTTGATCAGCGTGATTTAAAACCTGTGTCTGTGCCGATGATGATTGGTAATCAGCCTGACTTGGCGCAAACCAAAGCCATGGGGGTTGTTGCCGGCTATTTTGGCACCTTAGCGGACTGGCGTAAGAGTGATTTTCCGATTGAATATGACGTCTTGCCAAAAGACAATGCGATTGTATTTGTGACCAATCAAAACCGTCCAAGCTTTTTGAAAGATTTACCAGAGATCAGCGGCCCATCGCTACAGATCATGACCAACCCGGTCAACCCTTATAGCAAGTTATTGTTGGTGCTAGGGCGTGATGGCAAAGACTTATTGCAAGCAGCGCAAGGCATGGTGTTTGGTGAGTCACTGTTAACGGGCTCATTTGCTAAAGTCACTTCAGTGAAGAAAATCCTGCCGCGCAAACCTTATGATGCGCCAAACTGGATTGACGTGTCACGCCCAGTGACATTTGCCGAGTTAGTCAAACAAGCGCAAGATCTACAAGTGGAAGGTGTGACGCCGCCACCGATTAATGTGCGTTTTCGCTTGCCGCCGGATATCTTTACTTGGCAAAGCCGTGGGATCCCGATGGATTTATCCTATCGCTATTCACCGCCGCAAACAGATACCTCAGGTTCACGCTTAAGTCTTAGTTTGAATGAAGGTTTTGTGAAAGCATTTAACCTGACCAAAGACGGGCATGCGAGCCATAATTCGCGTCTGCGTTTGCCTTTGCTCGATGATAATCTAGCCGCTTCAATCGACAGAATTCGTATTCCTGCGTTTAAGATTGGCAGCCAGAACGATCTTAAATTTGAGTTCGGTTTCGCTAACTCGATGCTTAATACGGGCGATTTACAAGTGTGTCAAACCACTCAGCCAAGTAAGCAATATGCGGCGATTGATCCAAGCTCAACACTAGATTTTAGTGGCTTCCCACATTACATCCAGATGCCTAATTTGCGCACCTTTGCACATGCAGGGTATCCGTTTACGCGTATGGCTGATCTTTCTGAAACTGTTGCCGTGATGCCAAAAGAAATCAACGAGCCAAGTATTCAAGCCTTTGTCAACTTGATGGGCTTTTTCGGCTCACAAACCGGCTACACAGGCTTTAATATTCAGCTTGTGGATGACTGGGACGAGGCATTGATGAAAGATAAAGATATCTTAGCGATTGGTTTTGATCCGACGCTTGATCAAGTCGAAGATAAAGACTTAGCCCAAAGCTTGATGGACACCAGTGCGCGTATTTTGCAATTGCCATTAGGTGAGAAAAAAGCCTTCAACCACGGCTTGCTTGAATCTGACATGTCAGGCAACCCTGTAGCAGATGAAGTGACGATTTCGGCCCAAGGCAGTTTTGCTGCAATCACTAGCCAAGAGTCACCATTTAGTAAAAACCGCACCCTTGTGAGCCTGTTGGGTAACTCACCAGAATCACTCAGCCTCATCAATGACAGCTTATATGACTCGGGCAAAGCGGATGCGATGACAGGCTCTGTGGTCAGCATTCGTCCAGACAGCGTTGCAAGTTTTGATGTGGGTGAGCACTATTATGTGGGTGAATTGCCACTTAAAGATTTGATTTGGTATCACTTCTCGAAATATCCAAGCTTGATTGCAGGCCTTGCTATCTTTGTTGTGATCATGGCAACTATTGTGCTTTGGCGACTTCTACGCCGCATTGCGACACGTCGTTTATCTGTGGAGGAAGAAGACAATGACTAAATCATTTGCCTTAACTCTGGCTTTAACTAGCCTTGGATTAAGCCTAGCTCACGCGCCGCAAGCAGAGGCTGCGCCAAGTCCTGCGCCGTCTCATTTGATGCTTGGCGCGATGGCCAATCAAGACTGCCGCTGGCCACTATGGCAAGACTTTAGACGTCATTATGTGCAAGATGGGCGCGTGGTGGATACCAGTGATCCGCGCATGATCACCACCTCTGAAGGGCAATCGTATGGGATGTTTTTTGCCTTGGTTGCCAATGACAGAGAAACCTTTGCCAAGTTAGTCGATTGGACGCAAAGCAATCTTGCAAAAGGGGACTTTACGCAAAACCTTCCGGCATGGCTTTGGGGGCAGTTGCCCAATCAAGAGTATGGCATTTTAGACTCAAATCCAGCTTCAGATTCTGATCTCTGGATTGCCTACAGCCTGCTTGAAGCAGGGCGCATTTGGCAAAATGATTACTACACCATTTTAGGCCGTACGCTTTCACGCCAAATTTTGGCCCAAGAAGTGAAAAATCTAGACGGCCTTGGCGAAAGTCTATTGCCCGGTCCTGTTGGGTTTGAGTCTGAGGCTGGAGCGCGTTTAAATCCAAGCTATGTGCCGCCGCAATTGTTGGCGCGATTTGCGCAAGAATTTCCAGATTTAAAATGGAAGCAAGTCGAGCAAGCGAGCATTGAGATGCTGATTAAAACCATGCCGTTGGGCTATAGTCCGGATTGGGTGCTATATAAAGATGGCGAGTTTAAGCCAGATGAAGACACCCAAAGTATCGGCAGCTATAACGCAATTCGCACCTATTTGTGGGCAGGGATGTTAGATGACAACTACCCAGCCAAGCAATCTTTGGTGCAAGCGATGCAACCTGTGATCGATTACTTGATGCAAAACAAAGCCATGCCTGAGTCATTTGATGCGCAAACAGGGCAGGCCCAAGGCACGCCAGATGTCGGTTTTGATGCCGCCTTGATCCCACTGCTACGCAGTCAAAATAAAACCCAGTTAGCCGATGCATTTGCTAAAAAAGCAGTCGATGCACTGCCAAGACTGATTCAAGATCATTACTACGCACGCATGTTAACCATGTTTGGGCTTGGCTATGACCAAGGTTTTTATCACTTTGATGAACATGGACAAGTAAAATTAAAATGGGAAACTGGATGCCAGTAAAAGGACTTTATTTGTCATCTCAGACAGTGAAACGAAGACAGCAGAAAAAGCCACTTGCCATGACCATAGGTGCCGTGTTGGGGCTTGTGTCTGCTTATGCGCCAAATAGCCTTGCTGCGGTGCCACTTAGCAATAAGCAAGAAGTGGCGCAAGGACAAGTGCGCGCGTCCAATGTCGGCGAGGTTGATTCGGTTGAGTTTTTAGTTCATCAGCTTGAATATGCACGCCTTATTGGTCGTGATGACCTGCTCGAAAGCACATTGATACGCCTTGAAGCCATCGATCCAGACACGCCTTATAGTGACTATTATGAGGCGCTTGCTGCGCTGAAAGTGAAAAAGCTCGATCAAGCGAAAAGCTTGCTGGCAAAGCTTATCGAAAGCGATCCAAATTCGGAGCAAGTGAAGCGCTTACAAGCCATTATTTCGCTGCAAGGTGAGCATAAAGATGCGTATAACCAAGCGCAATTAATGGCTAAAACAGGCCGCTTGGCCGAGGCGTTGGATATATATGACGATATTTTCCCAGATGGCATGCCGACCCCTGATTTAGAGCTTGAATATTTAAATATAGAAAGCCAAATTTTTGCACGTTATGACAAAGTGCTTAAGAGTTTGAAAAACTTATATCAGCGCTACCCAGATGTGCCAAGAATTGAGCTAGCTTATGCCAAGCATTTGACTCAAGATGAGCCTGAAAATAGCGAAGGGATCAAGCTGTTATCTAAATTGATTGCTGATCCCGCGGTGGGCAGTGAAGCGGCTGAGCTTTTATTAAATCGCTTAGATCAAGCTTATATCACGGATGATGTGGCCAAGGCCTATCGGATTTTGGCCAGCTATTATCCAAATAACCAAAAACTGCAACAAGCCAACCAAGATGCGGCCCAGAGATTGGTTAAAGAAAAAGAGTTGCGTAAAGATCCAACTTATCTTGCCAAACTTGATGGGCTTGAATTAGTTGAGCAAGAAAAGTATGCCAGTGCACGTCAAAAGCTCCTGTATGCTTTGACTACGCGCCCACAAGATCCGGATATTTTAGGCGGATTGGGAATGGTGTATCGTAATACAGACCAACCTATTGAAGCATTAAAATACTTTGAGTTGGGCAAAAAATACGATCAAAACTTACTTCATACCGATAGATGGAATTATCTAATTAAGTCCTCATCTTATTGGGTGAGCCTTGAATATGGCGATCGCGCACTGGCGAAAAAGCAATATACAAAAGCCAAAGCCTTCTATCATAAAGCGGAAGAACTATTCCCTGATGATCCTTACACTCGGATTAAATTAGGCGATCTTGCCTTTGCGCAAGCGAATTACAAATTAGCCAAAGCTGAATATCAAAACGCATTAAAATTAGACAGCCAAGAGTCGAGTGCTGTCCGCGGAATTGTCAATGTGATTGAAGCGAGCGAGGGCCAAGGCGCAGCGCTGGCGTATATCCAGTCACTCTCACCGTTTTGGCAAAAAGAATTGGCAGATCGCGCGCGTGGGCTTAATCAAGACGTTTTATTGAAACAATTAGCCTTGGCGCGAACCAGTCAAGACAGTGCTAAAGTTTTGTCTATTCTAGATAAACTAATTGAGCACCCACCTGAGTCACCTTGGGATAAAGCCGATATCGCTGATGCCTATATTGCGAATAATCAAGCAGGCAAAGCAGATAGTTTAATGGCGAATTGGCGCAAGCAAGACAACAGCGCGCAGATGAAATTTGCCTACGGTCTATATTTGTCACGCCGCGATCGCTTAAACGATGCGATTTTCGAGCTCAGCAGTATTGCGCCGAGCCAGCGTACCGAAAGCATGCGTAATAACCTTGCGCGCTTAAGCTTTACTGCGCAGCAAATTGAACTTGCCAAGTTAGTGGAAGAAAACCCAGCCGCAGCCAAAGCGAAATTAGCCACACTTAAAAAGCTCTATCAAGATGATTTGGATGCCCAGCTGCGCTTTATTGATGTGGAAGCATCCCTTGGCATGCGTGAGCAAGCACTGGCAGATATTAACGCCTTGCTCGCAAAACGTGATCAGCTAAGTTTTGAGCAAAATTTGAGTCTAGGCGAGGCTTTATTTGACTTAGAGGATGCGCAAGGTTTCGCGCGTTGGAAGCAAGGACTTACGTCGCCACAAATGCCAAGCAATGATGAGGCCGCAGCGCTTGCGATGCAAAGTTTATATGATCGCCGCGATGAGCTATTTGCCCGTGACGCACTTGCAAGACAGGATTACCAAGCCGCCAAAAACTTGTTAACCCCATTGTCACGCCGCTCGAACCTTGAGGCAATTGATGCTAACTTGGCGCTATTGGAAGTCAACCAAGCATTAAGTCAGCAAGATCCAAATTTGCTACGTGAAAATCAGCGCATTTTAGATACCTTATATCAGCAAAATGAGCTGTTAAATAGTGGGCAAAAAACAACCCTTGCTGCGGCCTATTACGCGCTCGCATTAGAAGATAAATCGAAGCAAAAACAAAACCAAGCGCGCGCCGCAGAGTTGGTTAAAGCTTTGGTTGATGAAAAAGATGCGAGTGCTTTGGATTATCGCCAAGGCCTTGGAATTGCGATGCAAATGCGTGATGAGCCGCTAGCTAAAACCATGGCATATCAATCGTTAGCCAAAGCAAAAACTGAGTTTGCCACCGATGACAGAGAGGATGGTTTGCCAATTGGCGCGCCAAAAACCTTGCATCAAGCACTTTCAAGCTCAACGCAGTCCCCAAGCCAAGCGCCCCAAGAAAGTTTGCGCGATCTTTATGATACAGCGGCCAATAACTGGCTCACACGTAGCGTGAAATCAGATATAGATAAAATCAACCAAGCACGTGATGGCTATGTCATGATCGGCATGGATTATAGTGGCCGTGACGGTGAAAATAAAAGCGTCACAGTGCCGGTAGAAGCCTTGATTGCAATGCCAGAGTATCATGGGCATTTACTCCTGCGCGCAGATTATGTGTCACTCGACTCTGGCAGTTTAGATTATTACAGCACGGATGACAGCTTTGATGCAGACTTTAAGCAAAAGGTTGATGGCGTTGCCCTAGGCATAGGTTGGCGCGCGCAAGATTGGTCGTTTGATATCGGCACCACGCCAGTAGGCTTTGACAAAACCGAGTGGGTGGGTGGCGTCAACTTTGCGGGTGATTTGGGTGACTTTGGTTGGAAAGTGACGGCATCACGCCGCGCCGAAACCAGTTCAACCCTTTCTTATGCTGGCATGGTTGTGCCGGATAATGCGACCGTCCCGGGTGAATTTGAAAATTCTCAAGATCCCGACGCAGAGCCTATCCCTAAGGCTTCGCAGGCTCGCGGTGATTATTGGGGCATGGTGATGACCCAAGGCGTGAAGCTTGGCTTGAGCTATGATGTGGGCGATCCTGTCGGTTATTGGGGCAGCTTGCAGGCGCATTGGTTAACGGGTGAGAATGTTGAAGATAACACGCGTTTTGCTTTGTTAGGCGGCGCCTATTGGAAGATCATCAATGAAGAAAACCAGCGTTTGTCGCTTGGTGCAAACAGCTTGATGTTCTTCTATGATAAAAACTTGAGTGAATATTTATACGGCTCAGGTGGGTATTATAGCCCGCAACAATATTATTCTGTGTCCTTGCCTGTGACCTATTACGCGCGCCCAACCCCTTGGCTGTCGTATTATTTGAGCGGCTCTATCTCCAACTCGTGGACCAAAGAAGATGCCCCTTATGGTACCAATGATGGCAGTTCAACAGGTGGCGGCTTTGGCGGCTCACTAGAGGGGGCGATAGAGGCAAGGTTAACCAAAAGGTGGTATATCGGTGCCTCGTTGGATATGCAGCGCTCAGAGGACTATGCACCGAACCATTATATGATGTATCTGCGCTATACCTTTAATGACAGGTGGCAGCCCGTTGCGATGCCGATTGAGCCATTAACCCTATATGCAGATTTTGAGTGATCCGCATATGAGTGATAACTTGGTGCAAAACCTCAGCGACGCCGAGATAGTCGACATCCCTTATCCAGCAAGCAAACCGCGCCTAGTATTAGTGCGCGGCTTGCCTGGTTCGGGCAAATCGACCAAGGCCAAGGCAATCGTAAAAAGTTGGCAAGAAAAATACCCAGATGTGCGCATTTGCCACTTTGAAACGGACATGTATTTTGTTAATCAAGCAGGGAACTATCAGTTTGATAGGACTAAAATTCCACAAGCTCATGCGTGGTGTCAGCGCCAAGTTGCGACAGCATTAACCCAAAATGCTTGGGTAATTGTTTCGAATACATTTGTTGAAAAGTGGGAAATGAAAGCCTACTTAAAACTTGCAAAAAAGCACCACATCAGCACGCAAATTATTGTCTGCAAAGGTGAATATCAGAACATTCATCAAGTCCCAGAAGCTGTTATTTCACGCATGCGCAAGAAATGGCAAAATGAATAATTATTATCTTTCGTATTAGTTGTCAAAAATTCCCAAATATTTGTTCAATTGTGAAGCAGATCACCAATTCTCATTACTTCCTTTGCAAGTCAAGAAACAAATTCGATCACGTTCACAGATTTTAAATGTAAATTTTGACATTTAATTACCTGTTTAGTCCTTTTTGCATAAAAATAATACAAAAGTTTATATTTTTGATCGAACCTTATAATGATTAATGAAAATATAAACATGCAAAAAGTATAGATATCTTATTCCTTCTCTAATCCGTAATCTTTTTAACGTTTTTAAATTCATCAATGCGATATATGCTTTAAACCAGTACATTGTCATCCATTATGATTAGATGAGACACGGGAAGTGAGTTATGCCTACAAGGAAACTAAGGAAAGTAATAATTGTTTCTAACGCATCATTGCAAGCAAGTTTATTAAAGGACTTGCTAGATAAGTCAATTGAGTTAAGCGTCGAGGTGATTCCTTTTAAAAATATCTATGATTTAAATGATCAAGAATTAGGAACAAGTTTATTTGTTTTTGACCATGAGTATATAGATCAAAAAGATACCAATTTATACCTTCAGCTTTTATATGAAAAAGAGCTTCATTCATTCCAAGCGCTGATCAATATGCCAAAAGAAACCCCAGTCGAAGAATTCTTGCTTTGGCCTAACCTAGTCGGGGTATTTTATGATTGTGATAATTTTGAAATCTTAATCAAGGGCTTAAATAATATTTTACTCAAAGGGGAGTTTTGGTTTAGCCGTAGCCTTTCGCAAGAGTTGATCACGGCATATCGTAAAAATGATTGCCCAACCATCCGCATGGATGTGACTTTAACCGAACGCGAAAAACAAATTATGCAGCTCCTATCTAATGGTGCCTCCAACAGCCAAATTGCCGATGCATTATTTGTGAGTGAAAACACAGTTAAAACCCATTTACATAATATTTTTAAGAAAATCAAAGTTAAAAATAGACTGCAAGCGCTTATGTGGCTTAGAAATACAAGCTTTACGAGTTCGCAAGCTGTGTCGAATGGGTGAGCCCTATGAAAACCAAATTCCTCCAAACTGTGCTTCTTTTTGGTTTTTTTTCTCTCCATACGCAAGCGTTTGCGCAGACTGAAAATGGTGAAAAGCCAAAGGTTGAGCAAAATACAGCCGAGCAGCAAAAAGCTCAAGAAAGCCAAGCACAGAGCGCAGAAGGCAAAGAAGTTGAGGATAAACTGGCTGAAAAGCTAGAAAAGGACGCCCAAGGAGAAGATGAAAGCCTAGATGATATATCTGGTTTAATTGTGAATCGCACCATGACGCGCTTTGGGCAAGATTTTTATAGCATTTTCTCGCAGTTTATTGCCGATAAAGCAAGTAGTGAAAACGAAAACTTAAGTATTACAGAACGTGCCACCGCGCTCTCAGGGAGTATTATTTCAATTCGACACGGGCAAAAGATTATATATCGGACCGCACTTTCTCCTGCGCGTAGCCAGATTGAATTTAAAGCCAAACAAGCGGTTGACGCCGTGGATAAATATTTATTGCAATGGAAGATCCAGCAGCACTTTCAAGATACGTTTGATTTAGCAAAGGATGAAATTTAAGGAATGAATGATGAAAAATTTAAAAAACCTTAAGCGTGTTGTGTTACTTACAAGTATATTTAGCTTCTCATCTGCCTATGCTGGTGAATTAGTATATACCCCTGTTAACCCAGCCTTTGGTGGCAACCCATTAAACTCAAGTTATTTACTCGGTGTTGCTAACGCAATAAATGATCATAAAGCCCCAGCTTCTGATTATGAATATGAAGAAATATCTGCGCTAGAAAGTTTAGCTGCAAACTTACAATCACGTTTACTTAGCCAGTTACTTTCAGATGTAGGTGGTGGTAATAGTGGTCAATTAATCACGGAAGATTTTGTTTTAAATGTCATTGATAATGACGGCGGACTTGTCGTAAATATTATTGATAAAAATACCGGTGAATCCAGCACAATTGAAGTGAGTGGATTAATTCCCGACTTATAACATATAAATAAAAAGACAAGCGTTAAAATATAAAGAAGGATTTTAATATGAAATCATGGATTGCTGTGGGCGCAAGTTTATTATTAAGTGCATGTGCGACTTCGCTTGATATTCCAAGATTAAGTGATGAAGCATATTTAATGCCAAGAAGTGCGAATTATGAAGATTTAATTGCATTGCCAGAACCATCCGGAAAATTATTGGTGGGTGTGTATGATTTTCGTGATCAAACTGGGCAATATAAAGCTTCACCAAATAGTAACTTTTCAACCGCTGTTCCACAAGGCGCAGCCTCTTTATTAAGCCAATCTTTGCTTGAGTCAAAATGGTTTAGCCCACTTGAGCGTGAAGGGTTACAAAACCTTTTAACTGAACGCAAAATTATTCGCGCAGCCCAAGGCAAAGAAGGGGATTTAAGTAACCACAACGGTGGGTTACCATCTTTGCAACCGGCAAGCCTTGTGATTGAAGGCGGGGTTATCGCATATGACTCCAACATGCAAACCGGCGGCGCTGGGGCAAGGTACTTAGGCATAGGCGCATCGGGTCAATATCAAGTTGACCAAGTCTCGGTAAACGTACGTGCGGTCGATGTGCGCACAGGTAAAATTTTGTTAAGTATCACCACGAGTAAAACTATTTTATCTAAAGAGCTTGAGACGGGCGTATTTAAATACATAGATTACAAAGATTTGCTTGAAGCTGAGCTTGGTTATACCACTAATGAGCCGGTGAACCTGGCCTTGATGTCTGCCATTGACGCGGCGGTTATCCATCTCATTGCATCTGGCATAGAGCATGGCATGTGGAATCTGAAATCAGCAGAAGATGCGAATAATCCAGTCTTACAAAAATACCTCACCACAACGCGTCAAATATTATAAATGCTCTCTTTTTTATATTTTAACTTATGAAATAAATAAATTTATATACGGTTTTAAATTAATCAAGCAGTGCAGAGATGTACTGCTTTTTTATTGCGCATTTATTAAGGTTTTCTTAATTTATAACGAATTCTATATTGTTTTTATATAACTAAACTTTTGTATATTTTTATTTTTAACTTTGGTTATTTCTATGCTTAAACTTTGGTTTTTTTATTTGGTTTTATTCAGCTTTAGTTTAATAAATTAACAATTATAATCATCAAAAGGTTTGCTTGTTGTTTTTATCTCCTCAGCCATAATTAATCTATAAATAAATACCTAGCAGAGGTAAAGATGAAATTTAAAAATGGATTTAAGCAGAATAGAATAGGTAAAAAAACATTCGCTTTCACTTTGTGTTCTGTTTCATTTTTATCTATGAATACTTTTGCTGAAACCGCAACGCTTGATAATAATGCGATTGTTAATTTATATGAACAAAACAATAGTAACTATCAAGTGGTTCAAACTGGCTCTGCCAATGATGTAACGATTCAAGGCCTATTTGGGGCGAGTTCGAATGTGAATGCTACCCAAGCTGGGAGTAATAACTTTGCTTATATTCAGCAATCTCAAAATATCAATTCAAATATTGATGTGAACCAAAATGGCTGGAACAACACTTTGGACGTAAAGTTAACTCATTTAGAAAACAGTGACTTTGCGATTAATCAAAATGGGAATAGCAACTGGGCAGAAGTAGAAATAATTAATAGCAAAGGCAGTGCTAGTTTTGATTTAAACCTTACCCAAAATGGTAACTCTAATTATGCGGAAATAATTCAAACCAACATTACAGGTGAGATGAATATTATCCAAAATAATGATGGAAATAAATTATATCTTGTCGATAAGACAACAAATGGAAAAACTGGGTATGACATCACCCAGAATGGAGGTGAGACTCACACAATTGTAAACGCTATCTCGGCAGCACGTATAACAATCAATTGATATATCTTTATATAAAGAAGGAATTTTAATATGAAAAAATTAGCACTATTTATCTCAGCAGCATTGGTTTCTGGTGGCGCACTAGCAGCAACGCCACTTAAATCGGACAACAACGCAACTGTTACGATTGAACAAATGAGTGACCATAACGATACTTTCGTTAAACAAATTTCTCCAGGAACAGCTGACTTTAACCAAGTTGAAGTTAGTCTTGATGATGCAGCGACGTATAACTACTCAAATGTTTACCAAGAAGGTGACCATAACAAGGCAACAGTAGATATCGTGGGCGGTGACCACAATGACTCGTTTATCAGAAGCGTTGGCTCAGGTAACGTGAGTGAAATTGATATTGATGGCGATGGCGCAGACTTTAACTATGTGAACATTAATCAAACGTCTAATAATTCATACGCAGAAGTTGATATTGATACTTCAAATAGCTATCGAGGTCATGGTGCAACAGCTTCACACAACGATGTGTTTGTGACACAAACTGCTTTTGATAGCGCAATGGTTAGCATTTCGTCAAGCAGCCATAACTATGTAAACGTGTATCAAGATTAGTTCTTAAACTGATTTAAAACACTTAAAGACTTTCAAAGGCGGCCCGCGTGGTCGCTTTTTTGTCTTACATCTATACTCATAATGCAGGACTTACACCATGCAGTATCCATTTGCAGGCGAGAAATAAGGAAGATGATGATGAAACAGACACAGATAAATAAAGCAGACGATGGTTTGAACAAATCCGTTGGCATAATCACGAAATCTATTCTTTTTGTTGGCTTTTTCCTTTTTGCGCAAGCGGCTGCAACCGAGGAAGAAATGGAGCCATCCGCTGCGCCACAAGCCTTTGACTATCAATGTGAGCTTTCTAGCCATCAAGTTAATCTCACACTCACAGGCAAAAGCCAAGGCACAGTGGTCTTAGAAAGTGGGGGCGGCAATCGCATGCAGCTTAGCATCTCTGCGCATTCATCGCTTAACCTTGGTATCGCGATTGATGATCTGCCGGCGCAATTAAGCTTTACCCCAGCAGATGACGCAGCGGCGACGCAAACTTGGTCTGTGATGCCAGATTGTTCCTTAGCCGAATCTTAATCTTTGTTTGGTTTCTTCTGTGGGGCTAAGATCTGCTCTGCCAATTGCTGCATTTCAGGCAACATTTGATAGACCAAATATAATTGCTGGATCACAAGTCGCGCCACTGGGTTTTGGTGATCACGCCAGAGAGCAAGGCTTTGCGCCAGCGCGTCATTGGTTTGCATCAAGGCATCATCACCTTGCGAGTCTGCCTGCGCAGGCATTGTGGTCAGCTTTTGACTTAATAGCGCAAGTTGCGCGTGGATCTCACGATGAGCTTTTAAAATCAGCTCATGAATTTGCGCATCATTAATATTTTGACGATGTGCGCCAAGGGCTGAGATGTAGCTTAGCATCGCGTGATTTAAGGTTAAAAATCGAAAGCTCTCATCAATGGCATGCTGATATTTCCCCGGCTCATACAGCATATGGCTGATCCCTGTGCTCAGCGCGGCATTTAAGTTATGCGCTTGGCGACGCGCGATACGATAATCCATGCTGTCACGTTTGCCGTGGCGATATTGCGCAATCACATGTCCTAAATAGTTTTGGTTGGCGCAAATCGCATCATGCATCACTTGTGGCAAGCGGCGGCTTTGCCAGTCTGGCAGAATATAACGTACCGCAAGCACCGCGAGCAAACAACCTAGCAAGGTATCAAACAGCCTTGGTAAAATCACCACAAAACCTTCGCCTAATTGGTTAAAGCAAAACAGCACCAACATGGTAATGAATGCCGTGGCATAGCCATAGTTCTTCTGTCTAAAGCTAAAAAATAGCACCCCAGAAATGGTTAAAAAGACCAACTGGCTATCTTGTGACGGGAACAAGGTCAGCAACACAAAACCAATCAGCAAACCACTAATGGTGCCAATCACGCGTTGCTTCAGCTTTTGTCTGGTGGCGCTAAAGTTTGGCTGACAAACAAAGAGGGTGGTGAGCAAAATCCAAAAGCCAAAATCCAAATCTAATAATTGAATGAGGGCATAGCCTAAGGTTAAGGTGCTCGACAAACGCAGCGCATGACGAAACAATACCGAGTCCGGCGTCATTTGGCTCATGATCCGGCGCCACATGTCTTTTAAGCCCGCAAGACTGTTGTCTGGCAGTTGGTGATCTTTGGCTTCTTCTTCTGGCGTAATGCTATTTGTGCTCGGCTCTTGGGTATACCAACTTTGCCCCGCGCCTTGACCTATGTGCGTGATGTTTGCCAGCAGGCGCTCCACATTGGTTAAGTTATCAAATAAATAGTCGAGCTGCGTAATGGCAAATTTAAGGTTTGGATCTTGCTTTTGCTTGAGGCGCTGCATGGATAACTGCAACTCATCAATCGCGATAATACTGGTATCATTTTGCTGATAAACCTTCCCTTGCTCAAATGCCTTGGCAATTTCACGGCAGGCATTGGCTTGCGCTTGCATCACATATTTAAAGCGAAATAACACATCACTGTCTTGAAAATGCGCGGCTAAATCTTGATAACGATAATGGCTTGAACTCACGCGCTCATGAATATCTTGAGCCAAAAAATACGCTTGCAAGTATCTATCACCACGCCCAGTCACCACGCCACGTTTGGAGCGCGCTTCAAGCCCAACTTTAACCGCCTCTAAACTTGTGACCGTGTTGGCATTGAGCTTAGCCTCTAAAATACGATACGGTTGCGGCGTCAGGTTCTCCCTTGGGTGAAACAGCTCACTTTTGGCTGACATATAAGCATAAATATTACTAAAGACTTTGGATAGATTTTGCGAGATCCCTTGCATCGGCCAAAAGGAGTGCCAAAGCATGGCAATGCTTGCATACCAAGCCGCGCCTAATAAAAGCAATGCAGGTTGTTGCCAGATATTGGTACTGGTGTGCGCGCCAAGCATGGCATACACCGCAATTAAGATGGAACCAAAGGCGATGGTTGCATACCGCGGGCCCAAAGCGCCAAGCATGATAAAGCCAAAAGTGCTGGAAAATAAACCGATTGCAAATAGCCACGGGTAGGGGAATAAAATCTCAATCGAAAACGAGGCCACCGCAAAACAGATAAAGGTAATAAAGAGGGCTTTTAAACGTGATAAAAAACCTTCGTCGGTTTCGGTTAAGGCGCAAGCAATCACGCCTAAAATCAATGGCGTAATCGCTTCGGTTGTGCCCATATACCAACAAGGCAGCACAATGCCGATAAAAGCAATGAAAATGCGAATGCCATAGTTGATGCTTGTGTCGCGCCAGAGTTTGAGGATTTGATTGAGCACAATAAGCCTTTGTTTATGAAAATTAACTTCAAAAAGTGTGTGATGCTAGTATATCTGTTGCCAAGTTGCTGATGATAGTATTTTTTAAATTATCTTAACTAGTAGAAGATCAATAAATTTTGTAATATACCTCTCACTATATATATTAACGTTATATTTCTTTATTGTGATCAGCAAGTGCCAAGGAACCTAGATGCAACTAAACGCCAACTCATTCGCTAACTTTTTAATTCAAGATGAATTTCATAATGTAGCGATCGACCAAGACAAGCTGATTTTTGCTTCGAGTACGTCAGAGCTGACCGTCCCTTTTACCGAATGGAATGGACAAATAAAACTTGAACGAGGGATCTTGTGGGGAAAACTGTATTTTTATAGCCATGAAGTCAAAGGCGAGCAAACTCAATGGCTAGTGCAAGGCCTGCCTTGGGATGAATGCCAACGTTTTGTGATTTATGCCAATGATGCGTATCAAGCATGGTATCAAAGTAAAGGCCAAGCCTTAGCCAGCCAGTTGCCGGATTTAATTGAAACCCTTAAAACTTTAGTGCATCAACCAGGTTATTTGGCTTATGGCGCGGTTTCTAAATGGAAACAAGAAGTTGAAAGTTATCTCAAACGATTAAATATTCGTATGTCGGACGCGGTGAATCAACTCCCTGAAAATGCCGTGCACTTAAAGCAGTGGCTGACCAACACTAAACAAAGCCTTGAGCTGCGTAATCAAACTTGGCTTAAAAATGAGTTAGAGATTTGGCAAGATTATTTTGATCACGTCGAAGACACACCACTGGATGACTCGCAGCGCCAAGCTGTGCTGATGAATTGCAGCCATAACTTAATTTTAGGTGGCCCGGGCAGTGGGAAAACCAGTGTGTTGTGTGCCCGCGTGGGGTATTTAATTCAAAGCGGCCAAGCGCGTGGCGAAGATATCTTATTATTAGCTTTAAGCCGCTCTAGTGCGCAGTTTATGAAACAAAAGCTGCAATCGATTTTAGGCGCGCGCGCCAAAGATGTGCAAGTTAAAACCTTTAACCAGCTTGGCCTGATGGTGGTGATGGATGTGCTTAATCCAAAATCAAATCCAAAAACAAGCGTGACAGGCACAGAAATTAGCGAAGCCTCTGAAAAAGGCAATCTTTCAAGTTTGGCTTCGGATGAGCAAAAACGCCATCAATGGCTGAGCCAATGGCTGGCCGATCACTGGCAAAGCCGCAGTGAATTTGGTCGTTGGAAAACCCACCTTTCGACTTGGCCAATTGCCTTTTTATCTGGCGATGATGAGCTGAAAACGCAATATGAGCATCCTTTATTACTCAACTGGCTGGAAAAGCAAGTGGATCAGCTCTGCGCTTTGCAGCAAACCAAAAAGCAAATACAGCAGCGTTTGGCCCACCATCCAGATGAGCAAAGACTGCTTAGTGAGCTTGAGCTAGTTTGGCCCTGTTATCTGACTTGGCAGCAACTTTTAAAAGATAATCAACAGCTTGATTTTCATTCACTGGTTACGCGCACCTTGTTATATATCAAACAAGGGCAATATCAGCCAAAATGGCGTTTCGTGATGCTAGATGAAGTGCAAGACATGACAGTGAAGCAGTTGGAGTTGGTGGATGCGATTTGCCAAAAATCACGCCCAGATTATATCTTGGATGATGCCTATTTCTCTTGCTCATTATTTGCCACAGGCGATGATTGCCAAGCTGTGTATGCACTGGCGGATTCGGCGAAAAATGTCACCACAGGGGCACAAGCACGCTACCCTGAAACCAATATCCATTATCTTGAAAAAGGCTATCGCTTAGATCCTAATTTGGTTGGGGTCAGCGAGCAGTTTATCTATCGCAATCCAAATCAAATCATGAAACCGATGCAAAGCGTGACAGATGCAGCGCAAGGTGCGGGCGTGAGCATTGGGCAGATGAAAGATATGGAAGAGATTTTATATAATCTTGATCGCCAAATAAAATCATCCAAAGATAAGCGCAAAGCCAAGGTGATCTTAATTTCGCGTCAAGCCAGCCATCAACCAGAAGGCTTTAGTGAACTGGTGCGCCGTTACCCGTATTTAGATTTACGCTTTATGACGTATTTAACGGCCAAAGGCAAAGAAGCGGATTATGTCTTAGTGTTGCATTTAGATCAGGGCGTATTGCCACATCAAAAACGTCAAGATCATCTACACGATGCGATTTTGCACGCGCAAGATACTTATGCCCAAGCCCGCGAACGCCGTATGTTATATGTTGCGATGACGCGCGCGCGTAAACAAGTTTGGCTCTTGCATGGGGCGCATCCATCCGAGTTTATAGATGAAATTAAGAGCTTAGAGGGGTAATCTTAATAATGCTCGATTTTTAGACAAAATAAAGCTGCAATCTACCAAGTTTACGCATAGACATAAGCTTGGCTGGTTGCAGCTTTTTTATTGCAGTTAAATTATTTTAAACGCTCATTGAGATAAGACTGATAGTCAGGGATCTCAATTGCCACTTCCTCTTCTAGCATAGTTGAGCTGAACAAGAAATTAGCCGTGGCGCGGTTAGTTGCCACTGGGATATTCCAAACACTTGAAATACGAAGTAAAGCTTTGACATCTGGGTCATGTGGCACAGCATTGAGTGGATCCCAGAAGAAAATCATCATGTCGATTTTACCTTCAGCAATCAAAGCGCCAAGTTGTTGATCTCCACCCATAGGGCCACTGATCAAGCTTTTAATCGCCAGACCAGTTTCTTTACTTAGCATATTACCTGTGGTGCCCGTGGCATATAAAAAGTGACCTTTTAGCTTATCTTTGTTCGCTGTGACCCAATCAAGTAGCTCAGCTTTGTAGTGATCGTGCGCAACTAAAGCGATGTTTTTGTGTGCCTGCATGTGGCGAGTTGTTTTTTTCATTATTTCATCCATAAAAGAAGAAGTTATCTAAGTCTCTTTTATCATTAATAGCAATTAATTTGCAATAAAATTACCTAAAAAAGTGGGGCATCTCTAGCATTTTGAATCGATTTGGTTAGAATGCCCACTTTTACTAAGTGAACGAAAACCTTTGGCGTATGAAGCGCTTAGGTTTGGATTTATCTTCACGCTGACATTTTGATTAAAATTGGACTCTAACTATGAAAAAACTAACACTCGTATTAGCTGTTGCACTTGGCGCATCAAGTTTAGCTGGCTGTATGGGCCACATGGAAGCAACAGGCGTTGTCACCAAAGCAAACCTAAAAATTGTTGATAACCGCTATGGCCGTGCTGGGGTATTCATCCTAATGAGCCCAGTGTATGCAATTGCATCTGTTGGTGACTTGTTTATCTTCAACACAATTGAGTTCTGGACAGGTAAAAACCCAATCTCTGGTAAGCGCGCAGTGGTCGATACGCCAGCAAACGCTATCTTAAAAGTAAACAGCAGCTTAGACAGCAGCTTGAAAACAGCGCCTATTCAAGCGAACACTACACTTGATAAAAACATCGAAAAAACAAATATCAAGCAAATTGATGAGAACACAATGGAGATGGAAATCTCTTACGTTGACGGCTCACAAAAAGTGCTACGTGGCGTGAAGAAAGGCAACAGCGTGGACTTCTTCCTAGATGGTAATCTTATCTCAAACGTGTCAAACCAAGAGCTAACAGACTACGTGGCGCAAGCGCAAGGTTAAGTTGGCCAAGTTTAGGCGTAAGCTGCGCAAGGGAAGATTTATTTGTAAAATAAAAGTTAATTTGAAGAAAATTCAAAGACTAGGCTTGCGTAAAAAATTTTACTGCCTATAATGTTGAAAACCGGAGCGTCTGCCAACTCTCCGGTTTTTTTGTGCCTGTAATTTGGGCAAGGGATTCGAGCTTAGCTCACTTGGTACCTGCCAGTACCCATGCACCTGCCAGTGCGATGTGTGAACTAAACCCGATTTCTGACTCAAGGCACTTATGTCGTTTATAAAGACTATTCGCTTAAAAGATCAGTCGTAATAAAAAGGAACAAGCAATGCGTATCGAATCAGAACTTAAGTTAGGTTTTAAAGATGTACTCTTTCGTCCAAAGCGTTCAACTTTGAAAAGCCGCTCTCAAGTAAATTTAACCCGAAATTTTACATTTAAACACTCCGCGCGTCAATGGGAAGGTGTACCTGTAATTGCGGCAAATATGGATTCTGTTGGTACATTTGAAATGGCGACTGCGCTTGCCAAGCACGGCGTGATGACAGCAGTGCATAAACACTACACAGTTGAGCAGTGGAAAGACTTTGTTGATAACGCAGATAGCGAAACCTTAAACAAGGTCATGGTTTCAACCGGTACATCGGATGCTGACTTTGACAAAATCTCGCAAATCTTAGGTTTTAATGACGAACTTATCTTTATCTGCATTGATATTGCGAATGGTTACTCTGAGCACCTTGTTGATTTTGTTTCAAAAGTACGCGCAGCCTTTCCTGATAAAGTGATCAGCGCGGGTAATGTTGTGACAGGGGATATGGTCGAAGAGCTTATCCTAGCTGGCGCAGATATTGTGAAAGTAGGCATTGGCCCTGGCTCTGTATGCACCACACGCGTGAAAACAGGTGTAGGTTATCCGCAACTTTCTGCAATTATCGAATGCGCAGACGCAGCGCACGGCCTTGGCGGTCAAATTATTGGTGACGGCGGCTGTACTTGCGCAGGGGATGTTTCAAAAGCATTCGGCGGTGGCGCTGATTTCGTGATGCTTGGCGGCATGCTTGCAGGCCACACCGAAGCTGGTGGCGAGCTAGTTGAAAAAGACGGCAAGCAATTTATGAAATTCTATGGCATGTCTTCACAAAGCGCTATGAAAAAGCACTCTGGCGGCGTAGCAAAATATCGCGCAGCTGAAGGGAAAACAGTTCTGCTACCTTTCCGTGGCAGCGTTGATTTAACCATCTCTGATATCCTTGGTGGCGTGCGTTCAACCTGCACATATGTAGGCGCAGCCAAGCTTAAAGAGCTAACCAAGCGTACGACTTTCATCCGTGTGCAAGAGCAAGAGAACAATGTTTTTGGTCGCGAGTAAGTAAATATCGATGACTAAAAAATAGCAGAAGCCGCCCCAAATTAGGGCGGTTTTTTTATGTCTAAAATTGGCTGAAAAATGGAAAGTGGCGACAAAGTGGCGACAGCGGATTTATTTTTATAAAGTGGCGATCGGGTTTTTAGTGATGGCATCAAGTAGGTGATCGGGAGCGAGTCCAAGAGATTGGTGAATATGCTCGCTCAAGCGGAATGGTAGAAGCGATTGCTAATGCCGTCGTAGATGAAATTCAATCAAATGCGAAGGCTAAAGTGATAAGCGGTAGTTCTGCAGGTGATTGGCCTGTTGAGTAAGTAAATTCAATATTAAAAGCCCCTTGCGTTGTTTGGGGCTTTATTTTGGGATAAATTCATTTTTGATTTCAGAGTTATCAGTTTTCAAAAAACTACCCCATTGCTTTTGCTTGAGCTATGACTTTGTTTTGAGCTTCAATTGCTGCTGTCATGACATGCTCATAAACTTCACGTTTCTTTTCTTCCGAAGCGTATCGGACAAAATCAGATAATGGGGTCGATTTCACTTTTTTAGTTTGTTTTTCTTGATACATAAAGTGTTCCTCATTTGTATATAAAACTAAGTTCATCATCAGTAGCTTTTTTGATGTAATCAAAGATATTAGTGATATTTGCTATATGTTCTTTTGTACAGCCATCTGTATCTTTCAGAAGTAAGTCGACTTGAATTTGGTCGTCATATTTTGCTTTTAAGTTATGGATAGCTTCTTGAGCGCCAATGAACTGTTGAGTAAAATGCTCAGGTAGTATTTTTCGACCTTCAATTTTTTCTCTAGCTTGAACAAATTCCCAAGCGAGTTCGGGACGTTGGTAAACAAATATGATTAAAACAAAATACCCTTTCTCTAGCGCCCTAGATATGTTCTTACTTGCTACAAATTCATTTGCTAATGTCCCATCTAAAACAAATGTCTGCTTATTCCTCAAAATAAAATCAAGTGCTCTTTCTACTAAGGTTGTGACAGCTCGTTGGAATAAATATGAATTAGAACCATCATATTGAGCAAACTCTGTGCGCAGATCATCAGGGTCTAAACGTAAAATTGGATTCTCTTCGTCGGTTATAGTTGCAATGAACTCTTTAGATGACTCAGTCTTACCTGCTCCAGGAGAGCCACTCATGAATACAGCTACAGGGTTTTCTTCTGAAGGATACTTTTCTTTATCGGTTAAACGCCTACAAATTGTTGTTCGGTTTCGTTTAGCAAACTCAATGGCATCTTCTACAATTTGCTGATCGCTATACACATTTATCCCTTTTACCATTGGTGATATAACTAAAGCCCCGAGGCCCGTGCGCAATATAACGCTCTGTTAAAGGGCGAGCAACAAAATGATCAGCGATGTCCCGCTTAAAGTCAAGTTAAATAGCCGAGTGTACTCAATGGCGCACAATATTAAACATTTGACAACCCAAACTCAAAGCTAAATCAACTACTACTCTGTTTGAGGCATCAGAGCCGCCCCAACTGAGGGCGGTTTTTTTGTGCAAAAAGTGATTATTTAGGGCTTAAAAAATATTTATTTATCACAAAACATGAAATTTTTACATTGATGATAACTGTCGATTTTAGGCCGTAATATGCGAGATCCATAGATTTCATTGATAATAAAACATAAGTTTAAAATTTGTTAAAACTAAGCTTATGGCATCAAGTTAGGCACTTGTTACGCTTTTGGGAACTTATTGATTTTTTGTGATATTAAGCGCAAAAATCTTAGCATTATTGATAAATTTACATATTAACATGATCTGCGTCGCATTAATCTGAAAGTTAAAACAACAAAACACTATGCTTTTATCTTAAAAATAACCCAAATGTAAAGATAATTTGTGTCGAGAAATAAGCTATATTCTTATTTTTTTTAGTTATAAAGGATATTCACATAAGCATGATTACAAAAATATAATATATATAACAAATTTTACATTAAATGATGTAAACCCTTGATATTCATATTAATAATATATATAAGGGTATTGTTCGAGTAGGGCTATGGCGTGCTCGGAAACATATATAATTATTATTAAAATAAAAGAAATAAATGCTGTAATTTATATTTGATATTAAATTGACATTTCTGTATATTTGCACCACTTCTAAACTGAATTTGCAAAATATCAAATTTTAAGATAATTACACATGAACCCACAAACTTTGTCATTGAAAAAAACGCTGATGCTGATGACCAGTGTCATGCTTACAGGATGTACGCTTGTTCCAGGATCTAACTTAAGCTTAGATGACAAGTCTGTAGTAGCCGAACAAGAAGAGCAGCAGGCTGATCTCTCAACTCGCGTAAAGGTCTACCCTTTAACCGCTAACACGGTAAACGCTTTTCAAACCACACCCGCGCAAGCTCAAAGCAACCCTTCGCTTGATCAAGAAGTTTCTGGTTATCAATACCTTATTGGCCCTGGCGATATCTTAAATGTCACCATTTGGGACCACCCAGAGCTGACAATTCCTGCCGGTTCTTATCGTAGCTCTGAAGAAGCGGGTAACTGGGTTCAGTCTGACGGCACCATTTTCTACCCATATATTGGCAAAGTGCATGTCGCTGGCAAAAATGTCACCCAAGTGCGCCAAGAAATTGCTAACCGCCTTGCTCGCTTTATCGAAGCCCCTCAAGTTGATGTCAATGTTGCCGCGTTTCGCTCACAAAAAGCCTATGTGACAGGCGAGATAAAAAACCCAGGCCAACAACCAATCACTAATGTTCCGCTGACAATTCTTGATGCAGTGAACCGCGCGGGAGGCCTTGGCGCCGAAGCAGATTGGCGTAACGTCACCTTGACGCGCAATGGCGTTGAAGAAAACATTTCCCTTTATGCCCTCATGCAACGCGGTGACTTGACTCAAAACCGCTTGTTACGCAATGGCGACATCATTCATGTGCCACGCAATGACGCGCAAAAAGTCTTTGTGATGGGTGAAGTGAACCAACCTCAATTGCTGAAAATTGACCGCGCAGGCATGAGCCTCACCGAAGCGCTGAGCAGCGTTGGCGGGATTAACGAGCTTGAAGCTGATGCCACTGGCGTGTTTGTGATTCGCGGCATGAAAGCCAATCCTGAAGATCCAAACCAAGATTTAGCCAACATTTATCAGCTAGATATTAAAGATGCAACGGCATTAGTAGTGGGGACTGAATTTGAAATGCAGCCTTACGACATTGTGTATGTGACCGCTGCGCCAATTGCACGCTGGAACCGTGTGGTTCGCCAATTGCTACCAACCATCGCAAGCTTCAACAGCCTGTCTGAAGGTATCAACTACTACACAGATTTAAAATAATAATAGGTTCGAAAAACGTCATCAGACAGACAGGGCTTGTGCAGGCATGAGCCTTGTTTTTAAAGGGAATATAGTAAATGTTTGAGCGAATTTTAGTTGTATGTGTGGGCAATATTTGCCGCTCACCAACCGGGCAAGCTCAATTAGCAAAACTCTTGCCACATAAGCGCATCGATTCAGCTGGAATCGCGGTGGCGCGCAGTGGCTTAAGCGACAAGTCAATGGATGCGACAGCGCAAGCAGTGGCCGCAGACAATGGCTTAGTTGTAAAAGACCATCACGCCAAACAGCTTACCCAAGAGATGTGCCATGAATTTGATTTGATCTTAGTGATGGAAAAAGGTCATATCGAAGCCATTTGTTCGCAATATCCACAAGTGCGCGGCAAAGTCATGTTGTTTGGCCAATGGCTAGATAAAAAAGAAATTCCAGATCCATATAAAAAAAGCCGCGAAGCCTTTGAACATGTCTTTGAATTAATTCAAGACGCGGCGCAAGCCTGGGCAAGTAAGCTTAAATAACAAATTTGTTAAACCGACATTCTTTTTATTTCTCCCCTAATGTAGCAGGACGAACATATATTAGGCTTATTCAAATGGAACACCTATGAGTCACGATCAAACAAATCATCTAAGAGCGCCACAACAAGACAACGATGTTATCGATCTTGGTAAACTATACGGTTTATTACTCGACAGCCGCTGGTTTATTATCGGTTTAACAAGCCTTTTTGCGATTATCGGGATTGCCTATGCACTTTTAGCGACGCCCATTTACAAAACCGATGCTTTGGTCCAAGTGGAAGAAAAATCATCCGGCATGCCCGCGTTAAGTAATGACATGGCTGATCTCTTCTCGCAAGAGTCACCGGCCACCACAGAGATTGAAATCCTTAAATCGCGCATGGTGCTTGGTCAAACCGTTGATAACCTAAACCTTACCACCATTGCCAACCCTGTGCATATGCCAGTGATTGGTAAAGGCTTAGCGCGCTTAAGTGGTGAGGTGCAAAACATAGCGATTGGCCGCTTTGAGCTTGATGAAAATTTAGAGCCGCAAGCTTACCTGCTACGTGTGGCCGATGCTGCGCAAGGGCAATATCAATTGTTTGATCAAAACGACAACTTAGTCTTAAAAGGGGAAGTGGGCAAACTTGCGACAAACCAAGGCATCACACTTTTCATCACTCAAATTCAAGCACAAGATGACGCCGAATTTAGCCTGTCAAAAATTAGCCGCTTGGATGCGATTCAAAACCTGCAAGATAACTTATCGGTTGCCGAGCGTGGCAAACAAACTGGTATTTTGCAATTGTCACTTACAGGCGAGAGTCGCGCAAAGATTCAAAAAATCCTCAATGATGTGACGCAAAACTACTTAATGCAAAACGTGGCGCGTAATTCAGCAGAAGCAGAAAACAGCTTAGTCTTTTTGAAAAAGCATTTACCAGAGATTAAGGCGCAACTGACATCAGCAGAAGACAAGCTCAATCAATTTCGCCAAACCAATGAGTCGGTTGACTTAAACCTTGAAGCCAAATCCACCCTTGATGTGATGGTGTCATTAGAAGCCCAACTCAATGAGCTGACATTTAAAGAAAGTGATATTTCACAGCTTTATACAAAAAATCACCCGGCTTATCAGTCTTTGCTTGAAAAGCGTCAGCAACTTTTGACGGAAAAGAGCAAGCTTAACAAGCGCATTGAAAAATTGCCAAAAGTGCAACGTGAAGTTCTGCGTATGACGCGTGATGTGGAAGTTAATCAACAAATTTATATCCAACTGCTAAACAAGGTGCAAGAGCTTAATATCGTTAAAGCAAGCACAGTGGGCAACGTGCGCATCATTGACTCTGCGCAAGCTTACACTGCGCCGGTTAAACCGAAAAAACCTTTAATTGTGGTGCTGGCAACCTTGCTTGGTGGCATGTTAGCCGTGGCAATCGTCTTGCTCAAAGCGGCGATGCGTCGTGGGATCCAAACCGCGGAAGAAGTGGAATCAACTGGCATTCCTGTTTATGCCTCTTTGCCGCGCTCTCCTGTGCAGATAAAAATTACTCAAGCCTTGAAAAAGCGTGAGCTACCGCTTAATCAAAGCTTGTTAGTCTTAGCAGAGCCAACAGATCTTTCCATTGAAGCCTTGCGCAGCATGCGCACCAGTTTGCACTTTGCCACCATGGAAGCCGCGAACAACGTGGTGATGATCACAGGCCCTGCGCCAAGCTTAGGTAAGTCGTTTGTGGCGGGCAACTTAGCCGCTGTGATTGCGCAATCTGGGCAGAAAACCTTAGTTATAAATGGGGACTTGCGTAAAGGCATCACCCATTCGGACTTTAAAGCAAATGGTCAAACTGGCTTATCAGAATATTTAAATGGCCAGAGCAGCATTCAAGATGTGATTCAAGCAACGCCAATTGATGGCCTTGACTGTGTTGCGCGCGGAAAAGTGCCGCCAAACCCTTCAGAGCTTTTAATGCACGCACGTTTTGGCGAGCTGCTTGAGTGGGCGAAAAAAGAATATGACCTTGTGTTGATAGATACCCCGCCAATCTTAGCGGTGACAGATGCTGCGATTATTGGTAAGCATGCTGCCACCACCTTTATGGTTGGGCGTTATCAACAAACCTCTGTGAAAGAGATTGAAGCCGCGCGCACTCGCCTTGAGCAAAATGGCATCTTGGTGAAAGGCTTTATTATCAATGATATTGAAGACTCTGCCGCAGCCTATTATGGCGGGTATGGCTTCTATCACTACGAATATAAAAAGTAACGCCACATAAAGATTTAACCGGCGCAGTTTAAGCCTAGCTGCGCCAAGCAACAAAGATTCAAAAAGATACAGATTTACAATAATTTAGCTTAATAATTTTCATTCGCGTTTGTAGGGTACGCTAAACCTAAGGGCGGTAGCGTGAATAAAGACCAAGGTTAGATGGATTTTTAACCTTTAACTGGAACAAGAATATGTTTACACAACTCACAACAGCATTTTTACTTTCTTTTGCGTATTTGGTGGTTTTTCGCCAGATTGCAAAGAAGGTTGGCTTAGTCGATAAACCCAACGCCCGCAAACTTCACCAAGGCAGTGTGCCGCTCGTTGGTGGGGTGTCCATCTTCTTCACTATCATTTCATGTTTCGTTATTTTCTATGAGATGCACATGCATATGGCCTTATATATGTTTAGCGCCGCTGTGCTCGTCATCATTGGTGTGGTGGATGACAAATATGACATCAGCTTTAAGTTTCGCCTGTGCGCACAAACCTTGATTGCTTGCCTTATCATTGCTGTGGGTGACAGAAGCTTGCATAACTTTGGTGACTTAATCGGCAATGGACAAATCTTCTTGCCCGAGTTTTTAAGCTATGTGGTGACGATTTTTGCCATTGTTGGCGCGATTAACGCCTTTAACATGGTGGATGGCATTGATGGCCTACTTGGCGGCCTAGCATGTGTGAGTTTTGCGAGTGTTGGCTTGATGTTCTACCTAGATGGAAACAGTTATTTTGCCTTTATTTGCATGATGTTTATCGCCGCGATAATCCCTTATATTGCACTAAACTTGGGCTCGCGCTTAAAAGTATTTATGGGCGATGCAGGCAGTATTTTCATTGGCTTTACAGTGATTTGGCTTTTAATTGCGGCGTCACAACTTGAACCAAGCAAGAATGTGGTGCGCCCAGTCACAGCCTTGTGGTTTATTGCAATTCCTTTAATGGACATGACAGCGATTATGATCCGCCGCGTGAAAAAAGGCCAATCGCCATTTAAACCTGACCGTGAACATTTACACCATATTTGTCAACGCGTAGGCATGAGCTCGCGTCAATCACTTTTATTTATTGTCGTGCTGGCGGCAATGTGCGCAGCGGTTGGCGTGTGGGGAGAGCTTGCGAATATCCCTGAAGTGGTGATGTTTGTGCTCTTTATGGCAATGAGCTTTGGCTACTTGTTTGCGATGATTCATGTATGGAAGTTGGTCAGCTTTACGCGCAGATTTTTGGGGATGGAGCTTAAAGGTGCTTCGGCAGACTTTTAAGTTCTGGGCTCAGACTTAGTCACAACGACAACATTTAGGGTTTAAGTTATCTGATTTTGTTTTAGCGTTTGCTTCGCGGTTTTGCCGATGCTTTGCATCTATCGCTTGTTGGCGCGCAGCAGATTCTAGCCTGTCTTCACGGCGCATTCGTTTGGCTTCTTTGTCACAGGCATCCAGGTGGCGCATCAAGGCTTTGTACTTAGCATAAAGCGTTGAAAATAACATAGTTTTCACCATTTTTATTGTTGTAATATTAATTATAACCACAGTGTTAGTATGTTGCATCAATGTGTTGAAAGTTTGAAGTTTAAGCCCTAATTGTCAAGATTGTGTGAAGATTTGTACTAGATATAATTATTATTGAATGCTTTGAAAAGATTTAAAAAATGAAAACTTATAAAAGCGATAACACTGTCGGACAAGCTGTCTTATGATGTGGCTGATCGAAGCTAGAGAATGGTTGATGATATTAAAAAACAATCTTTTAGCCGTCTGCGTCTAGATATTGTAACAAAGAGTCAGACATTACATAGTTACTATATTAGACAAATAGATTAAATATTAAGACAGAAAAATAGTCATATATGTTATTTGATTATCTTTTGAATAATATTTATGTGACTAATGGTTGTTTTAAAAGACTTGAGATAATGGTAATGAATAAGCAGTGTTATAGATACCTAATGATGAAAAAATCTACTTTTGTTTTTAAAAATTAATCTAGTAACGCTTTATCCGACATAATATAATTTATATTACATGCATTCATTTTATTTAGTATGTAGTTTTAAGGGTAACATTTTGAATATATTTATTTGCACAAAACCTATCCATTTTATTCATGCTGAAAATATTATTACTCAAGAGGGAATAAATGATTTTGAATATGCAGTACTTGATTCGTTTTCTAATGCAAAGAATTTTTATAAAAATATAAAGCTTAAAAATAATAGATGTAATTTTTTTAGTGATCAATGGGAATTATTAAGGTATTTCTTAAAATGCAAGCTTAAAGGCATAAATATTAATACATTTCATGATTGGGATTGCGATCTTTGGTCTTTTATATATAATTTATTATCGGTAGATTATTATTTATTTGATGATGGATATTATTCATATAAAAAAACACCAATAAATAAGGGATATGGGATTTTCAAATGGATAGTTAAAAAAGCATTAGGTATTCCTGATGTATGGGGAACGTCTTCGTGGGTCGATAAAATTTATGTATACCATAAAAATATTTTATATAAAGAGAAAAATATTTCTGAGAATAAAATTATCCAGATAGAATTAAATATATTTGATTTGTTAAGTAAAAATAGTATAAATATTGATAGAATATTTGACCTAGATCAGGTTGAATATTTAGAAAGTATAACAATCAATATGCTACCTAAGAACTTCACGCCTGACTTATTTCATAAGGGGCAATTATTAAAGTTTCATCCAGCCACTATAAACTATAATAGAGATTTAATAAAAAATTTCAAAATAATAAGAACGGATATTCCGATTGAAATATACCTTTATAAATTATATTCAATCAATAACAATATAAGTGTCAAAGTGTTGCATAATAGCACGTCTTCACCATTCTATATTACAATAAATGATATGCATATTAGTTATACTAATAGAGATAATAACAAAGAGTATGATAGTTTGTTTTCAAGATATATAAGTAAAGTATAATGTTTAAGTTAAAAGAAAGAAGTATGCAAGATTATATTTTATATACTTCTCTTGTTTTATTTCCGTTATTTTCTCTGTCATGGAATCAGATAATTACATATCAATATAATAAATATTTCTATGATATTATATATGTATTTTGTTTTGCTATTGGCTTAACAAAATTGATTTTAGAAAATAGAATTAAGTTAAAAAAAGATAATGTATTTTTATTTGGTTTCATATTTATTATCTTTGTTGTTTTTTCTATTCGATTTTTGTTTATATATGGTACTTCTAATGTATATCCAATTATTTATTTAATGGAAAGCAAACTGTTTATCTATGTTTTTTTGATATCACCTATTTTATTAGTTAAAAATAAAATAAAAATAGAGTCACTTGAATATTATATTTTTTCTTTCTCAATGATCTTTGTCATTAATTTCTGTCTGGATTTTTTAGTTGATGGGAATATTTGGCGACCATCAGTTATGAGTGAGGCAAATTATGATGGTGTTGTGATCATTCTTGGCTTTATTCTTCATCTAGCAATAAAAGATAGTAAAAAAGAAAAACTATCTTTACCTAGGTTAATTATATATACGTTAGCTACATTTTCGACGCTATCAAAGACTGGTATTATTTGTTATAGTTTGTTGGTTTTTATTTATTCAATTAAGAATTTAAATATTAAATATTTAATATTTTCATTGATCAGTGCTATTTTTGTTTTAAATATTTTTATTGAAAAAATTTATAATATTGGTGGTGATGGGGTTTTTTCTTTAGATCGTTTCGTTATGTGGGATGCTTTTTTTGACATAATTCGAAATGAACCAAAGTATTTTTTTTGGGGAAATACTGCTGGGATACCAATTGAATACTTTGATAATAAGATGAATTGGTATATACAGTATCAAGGTGAAAAAATTGGTGTGACCGGTTTGCATCCATATAATTTCCATTCTATGTTTTTGAGAATGATTTTTGATCATGGTGTGATTACTTTATTATTATGGTTTGGATTATTCCACTATACATTGAGAAATATAAAATATAAAAGATATATTTATCCGGTAATTATTTTATATGGTTTTTCTATGGGGCTGTTTTTTTTATCAACAGTTTTTATTTTTTTTATTTTTTCAATTCAAGTTTTAAAAAGTATCTAGTTAAGAGAGATTTATGAAGTCAAGTTTGCCTGAAGTAACATTCATCATTAAAGTTTTTGATAGGCATGAATGTGTTAAAAACCTTATATCGAGTATCCAGAAGTTTTATATTAATCCTAATATATTGATTGTTGATGATGGATTTACAAAATTTGATGCAAGTCAATATAATCTTAAGTATATAAGACTTAAACCTGACTCCGGTCTGAGTTCTGGTAGGAATATTGCTGTTAAAAATGTTGATACGGAATATTTCATTTTACTCGATGATGATTTTCTTTTTACCTCGAAAACAAAAGTGGAAAAACTCCTATCACAAGTTAAAAGTGGAGAATACGATATTGTTGCTGGATTAGTGAGTGACTTTGGTATAAAAACGCGGCATTACTATGGAACATATTCTTTAGAAAATAATATATTAACTTTAAATTTAAAAAAAACAAAAAATAAAGAAAATGAATTATATGATTTCGTTCCAAATTTTTTTTGTGCTAGGAAGGATATATCTAATATAGTTGAATGGGATAATAAGATAAAGATTCATCGTGAGCATGATGACTATTTTATTAAATGTAAAGAACATGATATACGAATAACAATAAACAAAAATGTTATTGTTGAACATTATCCAATTACATCTGGTCATTATGAAAAATATAGGAAAAGATCATCAGAGTATGAAGTATATTTTAATCAAAAACATTCTATTTCACAACGTGTAATTAATGGTCGGACATATTCACCTTACGAATATATTAAGGCATTATTATTCAGAGAAGTTTTTAATAAAAGAATTTATATTAGTGCTTATAATAAACTTTTCAATATAAGAAGTTAAGGCTTTATTTAAGTGAAAAACTCATACTACTTAATGATGGATGCAATATTAAATAACTCAAACTCTTTTTTGTATTTTTACATTGTTTCATCTTTATTTGAAAAGGAAGTCTTTGGACAGTTTAGCTACTTTATTGTAATCTTGGGACTTTTATCAATTGTTATTACATGGGGTACTAATGAAGTTTTGCAAGAGTATTCTCAGCAAGATATCGACCATAAAAAATTATTGTATAAAGTAGTTCTAGTTCGATTAGTTTTATTTTTTAGCGTTATATTATTATTTGTTATTTATGATATTCTTAGTGGAAATCGATTATCTATATTATTCGGCTTACAATCTTCCACTTGGGGATTAGTAATAATATTATCAGCATCTGGTTTTATTTTAGAACCAATAAGAACATATGCATATACAAATGGAATGTCTAAATATATATTTTGTTGTAAAGTGGTCACATTGTTAGTAACTGCTCCAGTTAAAGTATATGCAATCAAGAATCCTGAAAACATAAATATATTTCAAATATCTATTATTTACTATATTGATATAGTATTATATTATTTCTTTTGTGCAATATATTGGTTTAAGTTATCAAATGAAGTTAACGAAAAAAAATTAGTCTCAGTCATTGATATTTTTAATAAATCAACTCCCTTTGTTTTAGCTGGTTTTATTTCTATGCTATATATGAAAGTTGATCAAATAGTAATAAAGTATTATTTAGATTATTCATATTTGGCTGATTATTCTGTCGCGGTTAATTTTTCTCAATTTTGGTTGATTTTACCATCTGTATTTATATCAAGTCAGTATTCTAAAATAAGAAAATCATATCTTATAAAGCATACTATAGCTAAGTATTATTCTATTTTATATATGGTTTTGTTTAGTTCGTGTTTATTATTTGGAATAGGTTCTTCAATTATTATTAATTTTTTCTTCGAAAAATATATATCTTCTATTCCAATTGTTTGGATTTTAACTTGGAGTGGATTTTTTGTATCAGTAAGAATACTGAGTGGAAAGATATACTTAATTGATGGGTTGGGTAAGTTAACTTTTTATAGATCGATAATTGGCTTATTAATAAATTTTGTGCTTAATATTATTTTGGTTCCTATCTGGGGATTACTTGGAGCTGCTATTTCAACGCTGTTTTCGTTGTTTGTGGTTGCATTTGTTTTTGATCTTTTATCAAAAAATACGGTTTTATATTTTAATGATAAAATCTTAGGTTTTAATTTTATTCGTTTCTTAAAGAGAGCAAAATGAAAGTTTCGATTTTTAATGATACCCGTATTGATGGTCATCATGGGTGTTCACGTGTAATGCACAATTTAATTTCAGCTCTTAGTCGTAGAGGTGTTACTAAGCTTGATTTTTTTCAAGCTCATTCAAATTGGACTAATAATGAGCAAGCACGTGAGTCTATTCTTAGTTCTGATATTGTAATAATTAATGGTGAAGGTACAATTCATCATGATCGATTTCATGCTATTAAATTGTTAGAAATTTCAAGGTTTTGTAAATTTTATAATAAGCCTATATATCTTGTTAATGCCCTTTTTCAAGATATGTCAAATGTTATAAATTTACTTGATAATTTTGAATTTATTTATGTTCGTGACTCATACAGTCATTCACAGTTGAAGTCTTTGGGAGTAAAGTCAAAAGTTGTACCTGATTTAAGCTTCTTGAGTGACGTCAATATTTGTACCTTAACAAATACTAAGATAGCAGCAACTACTAAGATAGCAGCAACTTGTAGTGTTGACCCTTATAAGTCACTGATTTTAAAATCTTTTTCTGATAATAACAGTTTGGACTTTATTAATTTTTCACATGGTATAAAACCTGCTTATGATTTTAATCCATCAAATCTAAAGCGGAATTATAAGAATGCTCCTTATAGAATAATAAAAAAATTAAAGTTATATGTTGATAATAAAAAAATTTTTAGAAAATCAGTTTCTTTTGACTGTGATATTTCGATGCAAAATTATATTAGCTCTCTTGGTTTACTAGTGTCCGGTAGATTCCATGCTAACTGTTTTTCTATTAACTCTCAAACACCTATTTTGGCTTTAAGTTCTAATTCTCATAAAGTGGAGTCATTATTTTTTGATGTTGGATTGAATAAGAATAGAATTTTGGATAATGTTTCATCATTAGATCTTAGTGATATTGATAAATATAAGTATACACCTAATGAACTTGAAAATGTTAAGTTCTACACGAGCAATGCAAAGGATGAAATAAATAAAATGTTTGATGATATCATTGGTCGAGGAGTTTAGCTTGTCTAATTATCGTGAAGTTTTAGATTCAAAAATTTTTGGATATGAAAAAATTAGCTCATTACTCGAACGCAATTTTGATGCTAATATTTCGACAGTTTCTTTCATTAATCCATTTTCATATCAAATACTTAGAAATAGGATTGATTTAATTGATTCCGTAGATTATTTTTTCATTGATGGTTCTTTACTTCAAAAGTTTCATAATTTTAAATACCCACATAATGTAGTTGAACGTGTAAGTTTTGACTTTTCATCTATAGCAGGAGATGTTTTTTCTGCATCAATAAAAAATAACTATTCGGTAGGTATTATTGGAGGGAATAGTGATGAAATAAATTCAGCTAAAGAAAATCTTGTTAAGTTATATCCTTCACTTGATATTAGTTATGTTCATAATGGCTTTTTTGATGATATTGATGAAGTGATAAATAGAATTAATGAGTTATCTATTGATTACCTTATTGTTGGTATGGGGTGTCCTCTTCAAGAAGATTTTATAATGTCTTCTAGACATAGACTAATGAACGTTAAAGTTATTTTTACATGTGGCGGATTTCTTAGTCAAACTGCAATAAAACCGGACTATTATCATCCACTTATAAAAAAAACAGGATTGCGTTGGCTTCAAAGATTTATTATGCATAGTCATGTTCGTAATCGAGTATTAAAAGATTATCCTAAGTTTATGATTAGCTATTTTTCTGGCAGTGATTAACATTACTTATTACTTATTACTTATTACTTATTACTTATTACTTATTACTTATTACTTATTGCATATATGTTAATAATTTCTAACCCACCTAATGAATTCGATTCAATAATGATTAATTATTGAACATATGATGTGGTATTTTATAAACCTAATCGTATTTCTAAATATATATTGGATGTGTGGTTAATTACTGACCTATATGTAATCTTGACGGTTTTGATATCCAAAATGTTATTAAAACTATGCTAGGTGAGTGAAATAGTTCTTATATTTTTCCCTTACAGCACTTGTTCATCGTCAAAATCCATCTTTAAGTTTTCGCCCTGTAGAAACTTTACCTATTCTTTAGTAGCTGTAAATTTTTTTAATTGACCTGAGTGCCCTTTATAAAGCTATGATAACTAGGGTAACAATGAGCATTGAGTTATGATATTTCAATTGGATCTATTATTTATAGTAATAGCAATCCTAGTGAATTGATACTGAAGATAACTATCAAATAAACCAAAATAATCATGGAGCAAGAGAGCTAAATGTATTCAAACTCTATAAAAATCGCTAAAGAAGTTATTAAGACTGAAATCGATGGGTTGGCTTTTATGTCTACCAATTTAGGTGAAACCTTTTCTTTAGCTATTGGTGAAATTATTAATACTAATGGCCGTACTATCATTTGTGGAATGGGAAAGTCTGGCATTATTGGTAAAAAAATAGCTGCTTCATTTGCTAGTACAGGTACGCCAAGCTTTTTTATGCACCCAGGAGAAGCTTTTCATGGTGATTTAGGTATGGTTAAACCTGAAGATGTGTTTATTGCTATATCTAACTCAGGCGAAACCGATGAGGTTTTAAAGTTGCTTCCTTTTTTACGTGATAATGGTAATTTCATAATAGCTGTCACGGGTAATAAAAATTCTACATTATCGCAAAACTCTCACTGTCACTTAGATATCTCAGTGCCAAAAGAAGCTTGTCCGTTACAATTGGCACCAACATCTTCAACTACAGCAACACTAGCAATGGGGGATGCATTAACTGTCGCGTTAATGGAAGCCCGCAATTTTCAACCAGAAAACTTTGCAAGATTTCATCCAGGAGGTAGTTTAGGCCGGAAACTATTAAGTAAAGTTGAAGATGAAATGCAATCTGAGCCTTTACCCATCATTGAGTCGGAAGCTTCTTTTACAGATATTGTAACTGCTATTAGCATTGGACAGTTAGGTGTAGCCGTTGTTAAGATAGATAATTCTTTTGGTATAATAACTGATGGTGATATTCGCCGTACAATGGAAATTAACCAAAAAGAAGCTTTCGATTTAAAAGCTATTGATATAGCAACAAAAAATCCCTTAACCATACAAGCTAAAGCAAGAATTCATGAATCTATTGATTTAATGGAATCTAGAAAAGTGAATTTATTATTGGTTATGGATAATAACGCTCTTGTCGGTGTACTAAAAAAATAAATAAACTTATTATTTATAATATGTATTAAGACACTTGGAAGTATAAAAAGACTATTGGTTTTGTTCTTTAAATGTCATTTATTTAGCTTGTGTCAGAAATATCTCAAGCTAACTCACAAAAGACATCAATATCCCAAACACTCCAAACAGGAGCGAACACACATTTAATATCACAATGATCTGAACCAAAATGCGCCAGACGGCGAGGCCTTGGTATAGCTTTGCGGCGCGCCACAAGGCAATCAGCACAGATAGCATATAAACAAGCACCAAGGCTAATATACCAAGCATCAAGGCAAACGAAGTGCTTTGAGAAAAAATAGCAGAGATGATAGGGTTTAAAATCATCGAAGGGACAAACAAACCGAGCCAGAATGTTTTGGCAAGGCCAAAGCCGCCTTGGGTGAATTTGTCAAAAAAACCTTTGTATTCTCGCGTTAGTTGGTTTGTCATGCTGCCTCTTCTCTCATTTATGTGCGTCTAAGCTTTTGTTTCCCTATCATATACTATCTTGCCATAGATTTTCTATTGTGCCTTGTTATTCCTCATATTTTCCTGCTTTCTTGCTTTTCTAGTGACTAAGTAAGACTCAATCCATTTGAGTAATAAAGGTGTGCTCGTCATCCACAAAGGCGACATAGCCACCATGATAGATAAACACGCGCCCGCGCCCCTCAACAATGCAGGCAAGTTGTGGGTTTAAATCCTCTTTGAGTGCTTTGCTTTGGAAGGTGCCCGTATCTGTGATCTTGCCATCAAGCCGAGGCAAAAAACCATAAGCATTTTTAGCTTGATCGATAAGGCCCAATTCACTACGGGTTGAAAAGTAAGAAGGGATAGCGCCGGCTTCTTCGATAAACAAAGGTTTCAGTTCTTCAAACCCTGTGATCACTAGCCAGTCAATACCGTTGACATGATGGATAAACATAATCTTTCTCATTAATTCTAATGCCTAGATTCTATCACTATCAAAGCTCAGAATGTAGTGGCTAAACTGTCAATCGGAAAGTTATGATAAACTGGTGTGATACGCCAAAAACAAAATGTAGTAATAGGGATAACAATTATGAAATCAGAATACTTACAGGCTAACTTGCGTCTGTTATGTAGTTATGTTGGAAGCGCTACAGAGTGTTCTAGAAAGATAGGTATAAATCGTCAGCAGTTCTCTAAATATTTGAATGGATATAGTCAACCATCAATGAAAAGTCTGCGGAAAATTTGTGATTTTTTTGGTGTGGATACTGAGGAAATTTATTTAGATCCAAATGAATTTAAAGAACTTGTCTCGACTCAAAAGAAAGAATTTACACTCGATAGCATTTTAGCTCAGGGACCATCAGGGCAACGCTATGGCAATCAGATCAAAAATATGATGCTAACATCCTCAAATGCTATCGAACGATATCTGGGGGATTATTATTATTACTACATGACGCCTTCCTATACAGGCTTTATTAGTAAGGGGTTTGCTCGACTTTCCTTAATTGACGGCTTTTGTTACTCCCACTTTTATGAACATGCAGATCCAAAACAGGCGATGCTTGAAGGTGCTGAGATTGGTAAGTTTGTTGGATTAGTCTTCTTGCTTGGCGAGCGTTTGCAGATAGTCGATTATAGCGTCCATTGCCAGCGCGCCGTATCACAAACAATTCTCTACGGCGCGACTAAAGGTAACATTCATCTACTTTCAGGGCTTACAATGGGAATTCAAGGGCGTAACTCGCGCATTCCATTTACTTCGAGAGTCGTGTTTGAAAAAATTGGCGACAGTAAAAGCCTAAAAGAAAAATTAAAAGAAGTGAAACTATTAACAATAGAGGATAGCGAAGATGTTTCTACGGCTATCCTATCTCGTCTAACCTCGCCAAGCAGCCTCGATAATCCACATATATTTACGGCTGCCGAGAACTTTTAAGGGGCTAGTAAGTACCCATCACGGATAGCTTTTTCTCCTGCAACATTACCGACTAGCATTCCCGCTGTAGCTGTTCGTCTGTTCGTTCTTGAATAGACGCGGCCTGACTGGCTTGCTTTTATTTGCTCGACTTGATCGCTAATAGGATCAATAACTTCAGCAAATAACTGGCCTGCATCAATCCAATCTCCGGGCTGAACTTTGAGAACTAACAGCCCACTTTGAGTCGCTTTTAATGTCTCAACCGCGCGTAAATCAGATGATGGTGATGAATAATCAGGGGCAGCCTTAAACTGACCATCAATAACTCCTTGATCACTTAAATATTGCAAAATTGCATCGCAATCGTGTTGGGCGTATTCATCATTTACATCTGCTTGACCGCGAAGTTCTACCGTTGCGCCCATACAAGCTTGCGGCACGATATCACCATAGATAGCGTGCAAACGTTGCCACACCATATCGACACTACTGTCAAAAGGATTACCGCCTGTATTATCGGCTAACATATTGACTTCTGAGCCGAGTAAGCGCGCTAAAGGTTCGATCCCATTCCATGAATAATGCGTGCTATAAATATGCAAGATAGCCTCAAAGTCGCAATGCAAATCGAGCATGATGTCAGCATCATAACTTAACATCTGAAGTACTTTTTGTTGAGATTGGAACTCAGTTTCCACTTGCCAGTTATCTAATGAAGCCTTCATTGCGCATCGGATGATTTTTTTATTCGTTTCTAGATCAGTTGTTAGTTGATCTTCAATCTGCAACTTTATATCGTCAAAAGTATCAAAGTAGCCACGATTAAAATTCGTGCCATTTTCAAGCTCATAACGGCCTAAATGGATATCCATCAGATGCTGGTTTTGACCAATAGGGTTTGCGACCGGCACAAGAACAACTTCACCATGAATACAGTCTATCGATTCGAGCTTGCGCAATGCTTGCTTAAGCTTCCATGTAACCAACATTCCCGGCAATTCGTCAGCATGAAGAGACGACTGTATATAGACTTTTTTTCCGCGGCCTGAGTTTCCAAAATGGAAGCTATCGATGACACGTTGTGTGCCTAATACTGGAGCAATTAGTGGTGTTTTTAGATGATTCATAAAGACTTTACTTCGTAATTTAAATCAATCAAAGACAGTTAAGTGAGCTTAACTGCCTTCATTAGGTAATCTAACATCGAGTAATATTTATTCGTTGTAGAGTTTCAATTCACCGAAATATTTGGCTTGAATGCGATCATATGTCCCGTTCTTACGAATACGTAGTAGGCCTTCGTTAATCACATCAGCTAATACTTTATCGTTTTTACGAACCGCGATCGCAGAATCGGCTGGTAGCATTTCATCTTCAACACGTGTGTTCGTGAAGTCTCGATTATCGCCAGCTTCAATAAAGTTAAATTGGGCTTGAATCATATCTTGGAAAGAAGCATCGATACGCTCGTTTTTTAAATCAACGTAAATAGAATCTTGATCTTGATAGATTTTGACTTTTGCACCGTAGGGGGTAAATCGTTCACTTATGTATTCTTCTTGCATCGAGCCCATTTGTACGCCGATGGTTTTACCTTTTAAAGATTCAGCGGTCGGTTTTATATTTTCACTCGTGCGGCTTAACATTGAGGTATAGCCGGCCCACACAATATTTGTAAAGCGAACCTGTTTTTTGCGCTTTTCAGTAATGCCTAAAGAAGAGAATACAGCATCAATTTTATGGACTTTTAAGCTAGGAATTAATCCATCAAAATTAATGTTTGTCCATTCACATGTCTTGTTCATCTCTTCACAGATAGCATTGCCAATGTCAACTTCAAAGCCAACAATATCACCCTCAGGGGTCATTGATTCAAAAGGTGGAAAAGTGGCATCAGTGCCAAATCGAATTGTATCCCCATTTGCAAATGCCATTGTTGAAAACAAAGAAGCTAAGGCTAAAGGGACGATGCGAGATTTTTTCATAATTTCATCCATGATTTGTCAAAAATATTACAACTGATTTTTTACTCTATAGAGTGTCGACGTTTTAGTCTATGGGCTCATCTGAATTATATTGCAGCACAATGCCCCCCTTGAGCATCAATTAGCATCAAATCCTACTACCTCTGAAATCTAAGCGTTGAAACTAGCATGGAAATGTGAGTTGTTGCGGGTGTGAAATAGTTAGGATTGCATGAATTATTATCCTTTTTATTCAATCACTTCAAGAATCGAAGCGATGACAGATTTTGTTTGTTCATTAATCTTCACATTAGATGGCAAGCACACGCACAATTCTTCTTCAAGGCGCTTATCTGTCAATGGCGTAAACACAAGCTGACCTTTTTCAACGAACTTTTCGACATCATAAATCGTCATAAAACTCACCCCCGCGCCATCCAAAACCAAGTTTGCTAATAAATGGTAAGAATTACTGGTCGCGGCGATTTCAAAATTACTATTTTGCCTTAGTATTTCAGAATAAAGCCGAGTATGAACAGAAAGATTTATATCGGGAAAACAAATCGGCCATTGCAAACATTCGTGTAAATCAATACTTTTTGTCGCTTGAGGGAGAAGGTTAGGTAAATGCACCAGTCCTATTTTTGTTTTTTTACGCGCAGCAAAATGAATTTTTTCATTGCTGATAACGTTGAATGCAATGATAAAATCGAGCTGATCATTCATTAGCATATCCGTTAAAGTTTGAGTGTCGCCAGTTTTAAAGTGAACTCTAATATTGCCAAATTTAGACGATAACTTGTGATAAAGCATACTTAAAGCGTGATTACTTAAACACTCCACAGTGCCAATTCGAAACTGTATAAAATGAGGGCTGTGGTTTTCTTTTAAGGCTCGACGGAAGCGATTCTCTTCGGCTATCCAAGCTTGTGCCTGTTTATAGAGCGCTTGCCCTTGCTCTGTTAATTCAATCCCTTTGGGCGTTCTAAAAAATAGACGGGTTCCAAAATCTGATTCTAAAATGCTCAATTGGCGACTCAACGCGGAGGCCGAAACATGAAGCTTTTGCGCTGCTTTTCTGACCGACTCTTCCCTTGCTATCACGACAAATGAGCGAATTTCTTTGGTTAAGGCTGACATCCGTTTCCTTAGGTAATTGAATAGGTGTTCTAAATTTTAGCACGCACTGGGCGAAACATTCTAGTTTATAAAACACCAGTCCTCTCTTATAGTTCTTATATCAATAGATGCGATGAATATATTATTAGGAGATTTAAATGGAAAAGGACATTCATTACTTAAAAACAACTATCCAGTTAGCAAAGCAAAGTAAAAATCAGGGGAATCACCCATTTGGTGCTTTGTTAGTGGGGCCTGATGGTGAAGTTTTGGTTGAGTCGGGAAATACATATTTAACAGATAAAGGCGTTGGACATGCTGAGTCCAATGTCGCGCGGATTGCATCACAAAATTATACACCTGAATTCCTACAACAGTGTACGCTAGTGACGTCAGTCGAGCCTTGTTGTATGTGTGCGGGTGCGATTTACTGGTCTGGCATAGGTCAGGTCATTTTTGGTATGACAGAGAAGCGCTTGGCACAGCTAACAGGGGATAATCCTGAAAACCTAACGCTAGATCTTTCGTGTTATCAGGTATTTGAGTCTGGCCAACGCAGCGTTGTGGTGCATGGGCCATACCCGCAGTTAGAGGAAGAAATTGCAGCCGAGCATATTGGTTTTTGGTAAGCAAGGTTGTTTTGTCTGAATATGGAGATTCAAGATTATGACTATATTGGCGGTAAAAAGTAAGCACGCATCGCCCACCCAGTGTCACCCCGTCGATGCCGTGCCAACAACATCTAAGTTAATTTTATTATCCTTGCAGCATGTCATGGTGATGTATACAGGGGCAATTGCTGTGCCTTTTATTATCGGCGCTGCACTTGGGCTCAATCAACAGCAGATTGCTTATTTGATCCAAGCAGATTTGATCACATGTGGGATTGCAACCTTGATCCAGACGATCGGAATTTGGCATTTTGGTAGCCGTATGCCATTGATGCAAGGCTTAACCTTTGCCTGTATTTCACCTGCCATTGCGATTGCGAGTGACCCCACTTTGGCTGCTGCGGGCGTCGAAGATGGTTTGCGGGCGGTCTATGGCGCGGTGATTGTGTCGGGAATGTTTGGGATTTTTATGGCACCTTTTGGGCGTTATATGGTTCGAGCATTTCCCCCTGTGGTGGTGGGCTCCGTCTTAACTGTGATTGGTTTAAGCCTTTTGCCAGTTGCTATTCAATATTCAGAAGGTGGTTATGTTGCTGATGCGGGTGATCCAAAATACATAGGGCTAGCATTTGCTGTGCTGGGGATTATTATCGTTGCCAATTTATTTGGCAAAGGTTTTATTAAAAATATATCAGTCTTAATTGGAATCGTTGCTGGGGTTGGGATAGCGGCTAGCATGGGCATGTTAGATGTCTCACATGTGAGCCAAGCGCAAAGTTTTGCCATGATTGAGCCTTTTTATTTTGGCACGCCAACTTTTCATATCGCGCCTATTCTCACCATGATACTAGTCATTGCGATCACTTGGGTGGAGTCAGTGGGGGACGCAATTGTTGTGGGTGAAATGGTAGATAGAAAACCAGATGATAAAACGATAGCGCGTTTAATTCGCGCGGATGGGCTTTCAAGCATGATTGGCGGTATTCTCAATTCATTTCATTACACTGCTTTTTCTGAAAATGTTGCTTTAATCAGTATCACGAAAGTGAAAAGCCGTTGGGTGATCGCGCTGGCAGGGATATTTTTGATTTTGTTAGGCATGTCGCCGTGGCTTGCTGCTATTGTGTCATCGATTCCTAAGCCTGTGGTCGGTGGCGCTGGTTTTATTATGTTTGGTAGCTTAGTTGTTGTTGGCATCAAAACCTTAAATAAGATTGATTTTGAAAACACTTATAATAACTTTGTAATTGTTGGTTTAAGTATTTCAATGGCGATGATTTCAATTCTTAAGCCGGATTATTTCCAGTTTATGCCTGAATGGTCACAATTGTTTTTTAAATCTCCAGTGATTATGGGGGCGTTAACTGCCATTTGCTTAAACTTTCTGCTAAATGGGCTAGCAAAGAGTGAGGGTGTAGAGAAATCTTAAATCAGGATTAAATAAAGATCTAAGCAGGTGCCATTGGTATCTGCTTTTTTTATATATCTAATAAACACATACTAACATGGCGGTTAAAATTTGTGCAATTGCACTGAAATGAGCCATAACGATTTCATGTGTATTAATTAATCTTGGTTGAGTGTTTGTTGTTAAAATGTTTATTCTTGGTTAAATTTATGGCCTGTAAATTGCATATTCTAAATTTGAAACACTAAAATCGTACAAGCCGAGACGGCCCGGAGGTAGTTCATCTACCAACGCTTCTGGACGGCCAGATAACACTTAGATTTCAAATTAGGAGAATGTTATGCCGGCGTATGGAAACGTTAAGGAAAAACAAACTGCATTTAAGCAGATCCCTCTCGTTGATATTAGCTTATTATCTTCAGCTAAACTTTCGGATCGACAATTTGTTGCTCAGCAATTAGGCATTGCCGCGAGTGAAGTGGGATTTATATATATCAAAGGCCATGGAATTTCGCGAGATATTATCGATCAACTCAAGGTCAAAACACACGAATATTTTTCGCAACCTCTCGATTTAAAAATGCGTGATTACATAGGGAACTCAGTTAACCATAGTGGTTATGTACCAGAAGGAGAGGAGCAACTAAATACGGAGACTTCCGTTGTTGATAAAAAGGAGTCTTACGATGTTAATTTTGATTATTTAGCTGATACTGGTAGGAGGCCAATGCTTGGGCCGACTCAATGGTCTGAATTTCCAGGGTTTAAACAAACCGTCAAGGCTTATTATGATGAGGTATTAGCTTTAAGCCATTTGTTATTTAAAGGTTTCGCTTTAGCGCTAGGACTTGCTGAGGATACTTTTGAAGCGCTTGTCAAAAATCCGCCCAGTCAGCTACGATTAATTCACTACCCATATAATCCAGCGCTTAAAGATGACCGACCAGGGATCGGCGCACATACTGATTATGAATGCTTTACGATTCTTCTGCCAACAGCGCCAGGGTTGGAAGTTTTAAACGGTGAAGGACAGTGGATTGACGCGCCATTAATTGACGATACTTTTGTCATTAATATTGGTGATATGCTTGAAATCTTAAGCAACGGACGTTTTATTGCAACTTCTCACCGAGTCAGGAAGGTTGCGCAAGAACGTTACTCTTTTCCACTTTTTTGTGCCTGTGATTACGACACGGTTATTTCCCCGCTTAGTGAACTTATCGATCCTACCTGCCCGAATCGTTATGAGCCTCTTTCCTGTGGTGAGCACCTTTATGCTCAAACAATTCAATCCTTTAGCTATCTTAAAAAACGTCTTGAAGCAGGTGAAATTATGCTTCCAAGCGGTTCTAGGGACTTATCTTCTTTTGGACAATTGGCTCAAAAGGAGGCTGTTTAATGAATTTAAATGAACTGCTTTTAACGCATGCGCAGAAATCTAGGCAAGGCGTACCAGACTGGATGCTTGGTTATTTTAAGCGTTATGCAATTAGTTTTGCGAATGGTGATACTGATCTGGATACGATTGTATGTTGGTTGCAAAGTCGCAATTTCACCATAGATCTGCGTTTACCTATTCAAAGCGATCAAGTTGTTGCGAAATCACTGAAGGATTATTCGCATAATGAATTATTAGTACTGGCAGATTATGAGGGTTGGGAAGCCGACTGCGTGTGGCAGGAGGAGGAGGAGACCTTGAGCTGGCTTGAGACAGAAACCTCACTTCAACTTCATAATCGTTGGATTGAACCGGGGATCCTCCAGCGTTTTGGTAACTGCATGATCGAGACATCGCCTAACGGAACTTATGTTGAAGATTGGCGGTTACAACCTTCAACACCTGGTCCATTGATGGGTTTGAAATTAGTCGAAGAGCGCGTGATTGAAACTGGAGAGGTTCGACATTGCGGAGGTGGTTTAATCGTTTGTGGTGATTATGCAGGCCTTGTTTTAGGGCGCTCAGAGCCAATCAATTCACAGATAAAATATAACGCTATGCGTGAACTGGTGATGAATGCACAAGGAGATGAAGCAGCATTAGCTCGTTTGTTTAACTTTGAAACCTCTGTGGCGAAAGGAGATCTAACCACTGGTTTTAAGGTGATATTTTCAACAAATGCACACCGACTTGAAGAAGATTTGTTCCCATTAGATGGCTTTGAGGTTGTCGAAACGAGTGGTTCCGAAATTCGTACTATTCGCCAAGTGCTTCAGTGCCAAGGGGAAGTGTGTGAGCGAATCTTCACAGTTGATACGCTTGAGCCAACAGTTGATTTTCAGCAATCGACACCTTTTACAGCTGAATCCAAAGCATGGTTTGAACGAGAAAAACAAACATTAACTCGTTACACAAAGCCACTAATTTAGTCTTCTTATTTCAAAATTAACTGCTCATAGGGGTCACAATGATAAATTTTAAATCTATTTATAAGAGATTCATTATCGTATGTATCGCAGTACTAAGTTTAACCACTACGTCATATGCAAGTGAGAAAAAGCAAAACTTTAAAGTTGCATGGTCAATTTACTCAGGATGGATGCCTTGGGGCTATGCAACTGAACATGGAATTATTGATAAATGGGCGAAAAAGTACGGCATTCATATCGAAGTTGTGCAAATGAACGATTATATAGAATCCATCATCCAGTATACGGCCGGAAGTTTTGATGCATGTGGCATGACAAATATGGATGCTTTAACCATCCCTAGCGTCAGTGGCGTGGATACTACAGGGCTTATTCTTGGCGATTATTCAAATGGTAATGATGCGATCTTATTAAAAGAAGGTAAAACTCTTTCTGATATTAAAGGGCAAAATGTCAACCTAGTTGAGCTTTCAGTTTCGCATTACTTATTGGCTCGTGCTTTAGATATTTATGGCATGTCTGAAAGAGATGTGAAGATAGTTAATACTTCAGATGCAGATATAGTTTCAGCCTTTGAAACGCCAGATGTCACCGCTGCAGCAGTTTGGAATCCTCAGCTTAGTATGATCACAAAACAATATCCTGATGTTGCTTCTGTGTTTAATTCTTCTGAAATTCCGGGCGAGATTATTGATATGATGGCGGTGAATACAGAAGTTTTAAAAGCAAACCCTGACTTTGGAAAAGCTTTAGTCGGAGCTTGGTTTGAAACTATGCAACTTATGTCTGCGGATACTCCTGAGGCGAGAGCAGCGCGAACTGTAATGGCGAAAAACTCAGGTACTGATCTTGCTGGCTATGATGCGCAATTAAAACTTACTCAAATGTTTTATACACCGAAAGCAGCACTTGAATTTGTTAATAATCAAACCTTACATGAAACCATGGATAAAATTAGAGTTTTTTCATTCAACAAAGGTTTATTCGGTGATAATACGAGCAGCCCAGATGTTGTCGGCATAGAGTTCCCAGACGGCACTGTATTAGGCGATACTCAAAACATTAAACTCCGTTTTGATGCAAGTTTTGTCGAAATGGCGCAAGAGGGGACGTTATAATATAGATGTAAGATATTTCTTATTCTATCTATAGTGCGATTAAAAGTGTCTCAGTCTGTCAGAGGTGAGACACTTTTTGTTTATATCTGATAATCTTTATAACTATAAAGGCTAGCCCTGCATTATATTTTTATATTTGATGTCGTCTCTATATAATTCATGAAACACTTGGTACTTTTTATCGTAGAAGCGCTTCATTTTTTCCGTTTGAGGCATGATCACCTTGCTGATGCGGCTCATTGCATTCATTGCATCAGGGATATCAGAATGAAAACCAGAAGCTACGGAGCCCAGCATAGCCGAGCCTAGTAACACAGCTTCACTTTCTTCGGGTAATAAAATCATACACCCTGTCGCATTGGCATGCTCTTGCAGAAAGATTGGATTTTTAGTTCCTCCCCCGCACGCCATGATGGTATCGATGGCATAACCTGCCTGATTCATGACTTCAATAATATGTCGTGTTCCAAGTGCTATACCTTGAATACTAGATAGATACTCTAATGCCATATCGTCAATGCTTTGTGACATGGTTAAGCCTGTTATCGTACCGGTTAAATGTGGGTCAGCTCTTGGTGAGCGATTACCATGAAAGTAGGGCAACACATGTTTATTCTGGGTTAAAAAGGCAATTTCATCCTTGGTACCGGCTAAGTGTAATAAATGCTCATTGAGTATTTGGTAAACAGTTTTAGCTTGTTTATTCGCAAGTTCTAATACTTCATGGTAGCGAGGATGCGATGTGATGATATGGTCAATTAATGCACCAGTTGCAGACTGACCACCTTCATTTAACCAATAGTTTGGGATCATCGCGCTGTAATAGGCGCCCCAGACTCCATCTATAAACTTGGCAGTTTTAGATACCGCCATATGACATGATGAAGTGCCACCAATTAAAGCTAATCTTTTATTAAAGTCAGCTTTTTCACCTGTAATACCCGCTGCTCCCAATACGCCAATGCCACCAGCATGCGCATCAATAATGGACGTTCCAACTGCTGTTCCCTTAATCAGCCCTAAATCAGCAGCGGCATGAGCGGTTAAGCCATTACCAACCGGATGACCCATTGGAAGAATGTTTTCTCCAATAGCTTGCGCATTGTTTTCTAATAAATCAGCTAAACCTATTTGTTCGAAAAAATGCTTATCCCATTTATTTTCATGTCCAAGATATGTCCATTTACATACTGTTGAACATAAAGAACGGCTAGCTGTATGTGTGGCTTTCCAAGTTAAAAAGTCCGGTAAGTCAAAGAAGTAACCAGCTTTTGACCAAGTGTTTGGGATGTGTTGTTTTAGCCATAAGAGCTTAGGCATTTGCATTTCGGGCGAGATACGGTTTCCGACATAGGCTAGAACAGGGTGATTGGTTGCATTAATACGTTCTGTTTGTTCAATGGCTCGATGATCCATCCACATAATAATATTTTGTTCGCTACGCCCATCTGGGCTTACCGTAATTGGTTTGCCTTCATTATCCAATACAACTAATGAGCAAGTAGCATCAAAGCCAATACCTTTGACTTGAATAGGATCAATATTAGCTTTTGCGATCGCATCTTTTACGGCTAAACAAACCGCTTGCCAAATATTTTCAGAAGACTGCTCAACAAAATTAGCTTTCGGTTTAAAGATTAAAATGTCGCGTTTTGCCTCGCCAATTTTTCTACCTAAGGAATCGAAAATACCCGCTCTTGCACTGCTGCTGCCTACATCCACGCCGATAAAGTAAATACTCATATTACTCTCCCTTAAGCTTTATTCTTTTGTAAAAAGATAAATAAAATTAAAATACCACCCCATAACGCCATGGTGAGGTAACTACTGATCCCTAAAAGATTAAATCCACTTTCTAAGGTCTGTAAGACTATCAGTGCAAGAGTGATTCCTATTATGCGGCCAAATCCACCATCAGGATTAATACCACCTAACACTGAAGCAAGAATGGCAATGAGCAGGTAAGACTCACCATATCCTGCTTTAGCAGAGTTGAATTTTGCCATCATCAAAATAGCGGCAACCCAGCATAGAATTGATGAAATAATATAGACATAAATGATTGCCTTTTGAGTATTGATACCAGAAAAACGCGCAGCTTTTTCGTTTGAACCCATTAGATAAATAATTCTTCCAAGACTGGTATGCTCTAAAATCCCCCATAATCCAACTGCTATCAGCGTAAAAAGCATAATAGGAATTGGGATCCCTAAAAATGAGCCACTACCAACTATCAGTAATGCGTCTGGAAACCCTGATATAACACTGCCGCCAGAGATTAATACATTTAAGCCATTCATGAGGGTCATGGTACCTAGGGTCGCTAAAATAGGAGATACGCCAATATATGCAATTAAGCTCCCATTAATGATTCCAATGCAGATCGCCGCAGCTAATCCAGCAACTAAAGCTAAGATTAAAACCATAGGGTTGGTTGGGGATATGGTTAGGATGCTGGCCATGATAAGGCCGCAAGCATTGGTCGTCGCGATAATTGAAAGGTTAATGCCGCCAGTTAGCATACACATGGCCATAGCAAAGGCAAAGAGTCCAAGTAGTGGCATTTGGGAGGCCATCGATTGCCAATTTTCAATAGAAAAAAAAGAAGTGCCAACGCTACTACCCATTACAATAAAAATACCGAGTAAGATTGCTAATAGATATAGAATATTTTTATCTAAGGATGATTTAAGTCTCAGTTTCATATGCGTTTCCCTCCTTGTACTGCCTGTTTTCTTTCATTGATTGCCGTCAGGCTGATACTCACTACAATGATGAAGCCTGTGACGACTGTGTGCCAATAAGAAGGTACGCTTAAAAGTGTTAATCCATTTTTGATAATAGCTAATAAAATGACCCCTAAAATGACGCCTAGCAGGGTGCCTTTTCCGCCTGTCATGCTTGCGCCGCCTAAAACTACCGCGGCTAAAACGGTTAATTCAAACCCCATCAAAGCATTTGGTGCCACAGATTGCGTAATTTGAGTTTGAACGACTGATGCGACGCCTGCTAGTGCGCCCATATATCCGTAGGCAAATAAGTTTATTCCGAGCAAGCTGATCCCAATTCTACTTGCTGCATCTGAATTTCCTCCGACAGCATAAATTTGTCGACCTAAACGTGTTTTATTCATTAGAAATGAGGTGAAAATAATCGCAGCAGTTAAGACTAAAATAGGTAGTGTAAGCCCATAGTCATAGCCGTCATTTGCGGTAAAGCTAAATAGTTCAATACCAGTCATAAACCATTCTGGAAAACCATATAGCCAATTGCCATCTGTAACGTAAATTAATAATCCAAAGAATATATTGAGAGTCGATATTGTGATGATGATAGATGGCACTTTTAAGCGGTAGACTAGTAACGCATTAATTAGGCCAAGCAGGGTACCGACGATAGCTGCTATAGCAAAAGCGATGAAAAAATTTCCACCGATATTAAGTAAGTAGGTTGCAGTGACATATTGTGCAATAGAAGCTGTGGCTGGAAATGATATATCAATGCCACCCGAAATTAACACGACAAACAATCCGCAAGCCATAATCCCTAATAAAGCGGAGCTGGTGGTCATGTCAAATATATTACCAAGGGTCAAAAATTCTTCAGATATACTGATTAAGGCCAAAACAATGATTGTAATAATGATGAATAAATAAAATTCATGTCGCTTGCTGAGCGATTGCAAAGATAACTTATGCATTAACAGCCTCCATGATTTCTTGCTCTGTTGAATCAAAAGGCAGAAACTCATGGGTTAAACGCCCATCTTTCATAACCATGATACGGTGACTATTGTGGTAAACTTCTGGGATCTCATCACTGATTAAAATAATAGCCATTCCTTGCTTGGCTAGCTCTTGGACTATTTTATAAATGGCTTCCTTATTGCCAACATCAACACCTACAGTTGGTGAGTCAAGGATCAATATTTCCGGATTTGCGGCTATCCATTTTGCAATCGATATACGTTGTGCATTGCCGCCAGATAAACTCGTAACGGGTAAGAGAGGATCTGCGACTTTAATGGATAATGATCCGATGAGTTCGCTGACGAGCGCTGCAGCTTTGGGGTGGTTAAATAAGCCTGACTTTTTCTTGAGCTTGTTGAGAACGGTTGAAATTATATTATCGCGTATGGGCTGCGCCATGACTAAGCCTGTTGTCATGCGATCTTCAGATACATAACCAATCCCATGCTTTATCGCATCTTGGTTAGAATTAAATTTAACTTTTTGACCTTTAATGTAGATTTCACCAGAATCTGGTTGAGTCATGCCAAACAAGGCTAAACATAACTCTGTTCGGCCAGAACCTAATAGACCGGTAATGGAAAGAATCTCTCCTGCTCGTACGGCGAAAGAGATATCATGAAATTGCGCTTCTTTTTGGAGTGCTTTGACCGCTAGTTTAACTTCGCTCTGCGTTGTTTGTAACGGGAGAGGTTCAAAGGTGAACCTTTGTCCTGTCATTAAATAAGCAAGCTCGTCACTATCTACCTCATCGACAGCGTAGGTGCCGACAGTTTCGCCATCACGAATGACTGTGATCCTATCTGAAATTTCCATAACTTCATCTAGCTTATGGCTAACAAATACCACTGTGACACCTCTAGATTTTAGATCCGCAACCACATTGATGAGTTGATTAACCTCTGTTCGAGTCAACGAAGCTGTAGGTTCGTCCATGATCATTAGCTTTGCGTTTGAAGCAATCGCGCGGCAAATTGCGACTAATTGGCAAGCAGCAATAGATAAATCTTCAACATTTTTGTCAAGTGGCAAAGAGACGCCAACAATATTCATGGCATCTAAAGCCATTTGGCGCATTTTCTTTTTGTTTACCAATCCTTTAGTCCAATTTATGTGATCATGGATGGCTATGTTTTCTGCCACACTTAGGTTTGGAAACAAGGAGAGATCTTGGTATATAACTTGTATGCCATGTTCAATCGATTGTTGTGGTGTTAAACGAGAATAGGATTGTGTGCCAAGTTCAATAATTGCACCTGGTTCTGGAGCATGGACACCTGAAATTACTTTAAATAATGTGCTTTTTCCACAACCATTTTTTCCCGCAAGACAATGAACCTCACCTTTATTAAAAGTAAGGTTTATATTTGAGAGTGCTTTCACCGAGCCAAAATGTTTTGAAATGTGCTTTAAGGTTATAAAAGGGACATGAGACATAGGAATTTCCCCTAAAATGAAGGGCAGCATTGCACTGCCCATGCGAATAAAGAATTAAAAGCCTAAAGAACTAGCGTTCGTTTTATCAACTTCTAATATACGGTTGAATTTGATAACTCGATTTTCTTTATCGACATCAGCTTCGCCTAAGTCTTTGACTGTCATACCTTGTGTGATTTCTTTGCCATCAAGCATTTCCTTGGCTATAGCAACCATTGCATAACCGGCATCTGCTGGGTTCCATAAGAAACCTTTATCAATATCACCGGTTGCTAGATAAGGCGCTGCTTGACTTGGCATCATGATCCCAACGACACTGACCTTATCTTTGGCACGCTTTTTCTTGATCGCCTGCCCAGCGCCAATCCCGCCAAGTGAACCATAAGAAATTATGCCTTTCATATCAGAATGTGCTTTCATCAGATCATTTGTCGCGGCGTAAGACTTTTCAATACTTTCAGCAACAGGCATACGAGAGGTGACTTCATACATTTTAGGGTAGGCTTGTTTTTGGTAGTCGATGGCTAAATTTGCCCAGTTATTGTGTAAAGGTACGGTTAATGAGCCGACATAAATAGCATAACCGCCTTCTTGGTTCATATTTTTGGCTAATTCATCCATAGTCGTACGGGCGTATGATTGGTTATCAATCGTTTCAACATCCCAATCTGCGCCATGGTTTTCTGGCGCCTCATGTGTGATGACGATGATACCTTTTTCTCGTGCTTTTTTGAAAACAGGTTCAAGTACTGTCACATCATTTGGAACGACAGTAATTGCATCGACACCTTTTGCGATTAGATCTTCAATAATTTTTACTTGCTGAGCGGGATCTGGTGTTGAGGGGCCTAATTGTCTTGCATTGACATTTAAGTCACTTGCTGCCTGTTCGATGCCTTTGTTCATTTGGTTAAACCAAGGAATACCTGAGACCTTTACAACATTTACAATTTCATAATCTTTTGCTTGAGCACTCGTTGTAGCCAAAACGAGGGAAGCGATTGCTGCGCTTAGAAAGAGTTTTTTCATGATTATAATCCTTCATTCGTTATCTAGAGTAGGGGGCTGACGAGTAAAGCTTAGGAAAGTATTCAAGAACGAAATAGATAGTCAAAATAATTTTGCGAGCGATGCACACTATTGTTAATTTATAGTTAATTTTATGTTGAGTTAATGTGTGGCTTACTAGTGATTTGAATCTTTATTTCAGGTTCAGATATAGGTCATAGATATGATTTAACATGCCGTTAACATTTCTTGAGCTGGGGGGTTAAGTATTATGTAGTGAGCATCTTGATATCTATCAATCCATGAAAAAAGAGGATAGAAGATGATTGTTTTTACGAGGCCAATCGCAAATCTACTTAAAAAATATGATTCTAGATAAATAATTTAAAAATAGAATGTGATGTATTTCATGTTTTGTTGTTGCTAAATTACATTATTGATAATTGATTAAATGCTCTTTATACGTATATTTAGAAATTTTTGTGGTACAAAGGGCTACAAAATTAGGTTTTTGCTGTAATTTAAATGGGGGTATTTATATTTCAAGTTTGATACTCACAAAAAATCTAATGGTTTATGAAATAAATAGGAGGATTTGCTTATGGATTTATCGACTTCACCCAAACGGTCGTTAAAGAGACAACCTTTGCATATAGAAGTTGCGGCTATGGTGCGTGATATGATTATGGATGGTTCACTGAAACAAGGTGAACATATAAAAGAATTAGAACTTTGTGAACAATTATCTGTTAGTCGCACCCCGTTAAGAGAAGCATTAAAGTCACTTCATGTCGAAGGGTTAGTTACGATTGAAACTAATAGGGGATCTTGGGTAACCAAGTTAACAGGCAAAGAGTACTTTGAAACTTTTGAAATTATTAGCAGTTTAGAGCGTAAAGCTGTTGAACTTGTTGTGAAGAATGCAACAGATTCACAGTTATCAGCTTTGAAAGAAATGCATGATCAGATGCAAAATCAGTTTGATAATAAAAATAAGGAAGCTTATTTTGCTTTAAACCAATCAATACATAAAAATATTATTTATTTATCAGGCAACGAAAAGCTAGAGAAATTACATCAACAGTTGATAAATCTAGTTACTTTTGGACGATATAAAGCTATTGACTCAGAAAATCGTTGGATGGAATCAATGCAAGAGCATCAGGCGCTTATTTCTGCCATTCTTGTAAGGGATGCTGAACAAGCAGGGAAGATCTTATCTGAACATGTCATGCATACTGGGTATACATTGCAAAAACAATTTTCATAAACAGGTTAGACATCCCTACATGGTGCAATTTAGCACTAACTCGGTGCATAAATAAAGGATATCGCTCACTAAATTACGGAAATTCTCTATATTCTGTAGGTTTTGATTCTTGGCATGATTCATGCTTTCTATATAAATATAATTATATATACATAATTATAATGGATGATAAACCTACAAAATGGAGTTTTAATATGAAGAAAATTATTAGCTTGAGTTCAGTATTAGCCGCTTTGCTTGTAACAAATTCAGCGTTAGCAGAAGAGAAACTTAACTTAAGGGTGATGGGACAGCCAATGTCTGTTGGCTTGATCCAGAAAAATGTAGAGCAACCATTTTTTGAATCCTTAGCACAAGAATCTGGGCTGCCGATTACTGTGAATTATAAGCCGTCAGACACAACAGGGATTAAAGATACAGAGCAGTTGAGAGTCTTAAAGTCTGGAATGTTTGACCTTATATCGCTACGTTTATCCCAAGTCTCACGAGATGAGCCAACTATCTTAGGTTTAGATCTTGTCGGCCTTAACCCTACTTATGATATTGGACGTGAGAACGTTAATAAATACCAACCTATTGTTGATAAGCGACTACAAGAGCGCTTCAATACCAAACTTCTAGGTATTTGGCCATTTGGTCCTCAGATCATGTTTTGTAACAAAGACATTCATGGTTTAGATGATGCGAAAGGCTTGAAAATTCGAGTGTACGATCAAAATCTCGCAAAATTTGTTGAATCAATTGGTGGTGTACCTGTACCAATTGGTTTTGGCGATGTACATCAAAGTTTGGCATTAGGTGTTGTGGATTGTGCCGTGACTGGGTCGAGTTCAGCAAACTCCGCGGGTTGGACTGAGGTGACAACCCATATGTTACCAATTGGGTTTCAACTTGGCTTAAATGGTTATGGAATTAACTTAGATACTTGGAATAAATTATCGGATGAGCAACAACAAACGCTACAGAGTTCATTTGATAAATTGGTCGCTAAAATCTGGGATTATTCAGAAGAGCTATATGAAGATTCTTTAAATTGTAATGTTGGTAAAGAGCCGTGCACAACTGTTAAATCGTATAACTTAACGGGAGTGGCGGTAACTGATAAAGATTTAAAAACGGTTTCAGATACAGTCAAAACAGTATCATTCCCTGCTTGGGCTGAAATGTGTGATAAAACAAACCCAACTTGCTCGGATGATTGGTTACGCGTAATGGGTATGAAGTAACACTAATATCATAGCTAATTGAAAAGGATTTCACTTATGAAAAAATTAGATGATTTTGTTACTTTTTTGTTTGGTGCTTTATTTTTAATACTCTCATTATTAATAGTCGTTGAAACCATGTTGAGAAAGTTAGCAAATACCTCACTTCAAGGGATTGATGAAATTAGTGGGTATGTACTGGCAGTGGGGGCAACTCTTGCCTTCACTTCTGCTTTATTTCATAAAAGTCATATGCGCATAGATTTACTGTACTCAAAATACCCCAAGTGGTTAAAGACTACGGTTAATATGTTTTCCATATTGAGTTTGTGTCTGTTTTCAGGTTTTTTAGCATACGTTAATTATTTAGTCCTGCTTGAAACGCAATCATACGGAAGTACATCAGCCACAGCATGGGCTACTCCGTTAATATGGCCGCAATCCGTTTGGTTTTTTGTAACGCTTATTTTTAGCATTGTTGCTTTAATTTTTACCCTTAAAGCAATTGTTCTCATTGGAAAAGGCGAGTATGACACTTTTAACCTTGTCTTTGGTCCTAAGAAGGTAAAAGATGAGATAGATGAGGAGCTAGATAGCTTTAACCAAAGAAAGGCGCTGAATAAAAAACAAGACACAAGTGTAACGCGAGAATCAATCAAACTCGGAGATAACCTATGACTATGACAATTGCGGTCTTGGCATTTCTTTTAATGTTAATCCTTATGATTATGGGTCTACCGATTGCAATTGTAATGGCTATAGTGGGTGCGATTGGTGGCTTTTTAACATTCGGTAGTTATTTTATTTCAGCGACAGGTGCTGTCGTGTGGAGCGTCTTAAATAGTGCAGTCCTTACAGCCATTCCACTTTTTGTATTGTTAGGTGAATTACTTTTACGTAGCGGGATTGCAGATCGGATGTATATAGCTGTTTCTGCTTGGATTGGTCATTTACCAGGAGGGCTATTACATTCAAATATTGGAACATCTGCTTTATTTGCTGCTACATCAGGATCATCAGTTGCAACTGCGGCAACTGTTGGGACTGTTGCGCTGCCTGCGTTACAAGAGCGCAATTATTCAATGAAAAAATCATTAGGTTCTTTAGCAGCAGGAGGAACATTAGGTATTCTTATTCCACCTAGTGTTAATTTGCTTATCTATGGTTCATTGACGAATAATTCAATTGGTCAGCTCTTCCTTGCAGGATTCGTCCCTGGGATGCTTTTAACATTAAGTTTTATTATTTATATTGCCATTTCAAATAGAAATGAATGCTCGACTCAAAGTGTTAAAAAGACTTTTTCAGAAAAAGTTAGACTTTCTCGTTACTTAATACCACCCTTTATTATATTTGGAATGATTATGGGAGGGATTTATTCTGGGTTGGCGACAGCTACTGAGTCGGCTGCGTTAGGCGTTATAACAGCACTCTTCTTTGTTTATCGTGAAAATAAACTATCTAAAGAATTTTTGATGGCATGTTTTCGACAGACAAGTCAAATATCTGGAATGATTTTATTAATTATTACAGCAGCTTTTATTTTAAATTTAACAATCAGCTTAACTGGTGTGGTTGATGATCTCACTCATTTTGTGACTTCATTAGGTTTATCATCGCTTAGTTTCTTATTTGTTTTAATCATTTTTTATCTGATTTTAGGGATGTTTATGGACGTGCTTTCGATGCAAGTTCTGACTATTCCAATTACTTATCCAGTTATTGTCGCTCTGGGTATTGATCCTATTTGGTATGGGGTTTTTATTGTTGTAATGTGTGAAGTTGCCTTAATTACTCCCCCTGTAGGAATGAACTTATTTGTTGTGCATAGTGTGAGAAGTGATCATGGTGATATTCGAGATGTGATGTATGGTGCAATTCCATATGTGCTAATTATGATGTTGTTTGTGGTGTTTATTATCACGATGCCGGAGGTTGTTTTATGGTTACCAATGAATATGTGATCACAAATAAGCCATTCTGGAAAATGGCATTAAATGAGATATCAAGTGGCTATGAGAAAGGATCTTTTACACCTATGGATGTATGTAAAAGTATTCTTCATCATATAGAGGAGAATAATGAACTATTAAACGCTTATGTTTATTTAAATCCAAACCTATTAAAAGAAGCCGAAGAAAGCTTAAAGCGTTGGAAAATAAATCAACCGTTAAGTCCATTCGATGGTGTTCCAATTGGTGTTAAGGACAATATAAATGTTGAGGGAATGCCAACAAGTTGGGGCAATGCTACGTTAGTTAATCATTATCCTTTAGAAAGTGAGTACTCCGTTAAGCAGTGTACAAATGCTGGGATGATTATTCTTGGCAAGACGAATGTACCAGAATTTGCTTCACAAGGAACGACCAGTAATCCGACTTTTGGGACAACTAGAAACCCTTGGGATGATGATTTAACCCCAGGAGGTTCATCCGGTGGGATGGTCTCTGCAATTGCAAGTGGAATGGCACCATGCGGACTAGGTACAGACGGTGGTGGCTCTATTCGTAGACCTGCAGCACATACAGGTCTATATGGCATGAAACCAACATCAAGTCTGATTAGTCGAAAAGGTGGTTTGCCGAGATTTATGTTTGACTTTGAAGTGGTAGGTCCGATCGCTCGTTCGCTTAAAGATGTTTCAACACTGTTGTCAATTTTGACAAATAAGACCTATAGCGTAAATAACCCATTGGAACAGAAACTTAAGGTTCTCGTCGTGTCCAAGTTAGGTGAACATCCGGTTGAAGATGGAATTGTTAAATCCTGTACGTGTATTGGAGAAAAACTTAAATGTCTTGGACATGAAGTTGATTATGCTAGCTTACCTATAGATTTTCAGTTATTTGAAAATAATTGGCCTATTTTGTCACAGTTAAGTATTGCATATATATTTGATACCTTTCCCGAGTGTGAGCATACGGCGCAAAAACACTTTCAAGAATTAGCCCTTAAAAGTACAAATTTAAGTGCCATTGATATCATGAAGTTCTGGGCAGATACTTTATCATTTCGGGAGCAGGTCTATGATCTATTTGAAACTTATGATGCTGTTGTCATGCCTTCAATTGCTACTTATGCATGGCCTATTTCTAAACTATATCCACAGCAAATAAACCAACAACCAGTTGAAGAAAGAGGGCATGCTGTTTATACCGGTTGGGTAAATATGGCTGGTATCCCTTCACTTAATATCCCAGTGGCGAGAAATAAGCCAGAAAATTTAATCGGTATTCAATTGATTGCTAACCGTTTTCAGGAACAGTTGATAATTGATTTAGCAAGTCAATTAGCAACATTGAGTGATAGTTATATTTGGCCGTCACGGTATATAAATGATAAATAAGAAGTATATTATACTATTTTTATTAGATAATTGAGGTATTTATTATTATTTGGTTATTGCCTATAGGTTTAGTTCTAACAATAGGAATATCTATTTTAATACCAACACCAGGTGCATATTTAGAAGCGTTAGGAATGTTACCTTGGTTTGTTGCTGGGATATTCTTTATCAATGGAATTCAAACTAAGATAGATGATTTTAAATTAAAGAGTGATTACAAGAAAATATTTGTATTCTCTTTGTTTATCAATTTAATCGTTGCACCAATGATTGGTTGGATTTGTTATCATAATCTAGATTTATCAAAGGATCTTCTTTTCGGGCTTGCAGTGATGAGCGCTGTCCCGCCAACACTATCATCATGTATTGTATTAACAAGGTTAACTGGCGGAAGTGTTCACTGGGCTTTATTTTTAACCTTAATACTTAATTTTATTGGTATTTTAACAATGCCGATAACACTGGGTATTATTCTGGATTCGCAAGTAGGTGTAGATCGTATAGAATTGCTTTTAAAGTTAGTAGTCATGATTTTGCTACCCTTTATTATAGGGTTGATATATAAGATATTAGGACTCAGCACGTTACCTAAAATATACATGGATCATTTACCTACAGTATTTGTGATTGCTGGTGCATGGCTTACGCTTTCATCAAATAGTCAGGAATTAGCTGCAATTAAATTACTTGATATACTAACCATTATCGTTTTAAGCATATGCATATACATTTTATTACTTTGTTTGATATCTATAGGCGTTTATGTATTAAAGATTAACAACAGTGATAAACTTGCTATATTATTTACTGCAAGTCAAAAAACAATGCCTATTGCAGTAACAGTTATTATCAGTATTAATCCTGCCTTTGGTGTTGCGGTTGTAACATGTATTCTTTATCACATAACACAAATGCTTGTGGCTTCTATTTTAGCTTCGAGGATCTTGCGAATTAATAAACGGAAAATTGTCAATTTATAAATATAAGATTAACAGTCAAGTAGTTATTACTTGACTGTTAATCTTATATATCTAGGTAATGTTTGTTAGTGTCGCTACATCGGACTAAATTTAATTTAAGTTAACGGATAGGTTAGCGAAGGGGGAAAGAGATGCTTTGAAAGTTTTATTTTTTGAAAGTAATTGAATGCCGGCCCAAGTACCTGTGGCGATAATTGTTCCTTCACCTAATGGTTGATTGTAGAGAGCTTGGCTTAAATTAGCTAACCAAGGGATAGCATTGAGTGGATGCCCTTGAGGATGCTTTAGAGTACCGGAAGTGACACTGTGGTTCTCTAAATATATATCAGGTGAAATCTTACTGAGCTTCTCATCCCAAGATGTTATTGGTGAATCAATCAAAATGATTTTTCTATTCATCTGATTATCTGCAAGTTTAAATAATGGTGGTAGTTGCTCCCAAGATTCTGCTCTTTGATCACATACCTCAATGGCTATATAAGTTTTATCAATTGCCGCCAAGACTTCTTCGCGTGTCGCTCCAGTTGTGATTGATGTCTTTAGTTTCACTGCTAATTCTAATTCTAAGCCTGTTAAAGTGCATTGATCCTTTTCAAATAAGGTTATTGGTTCATTGCTAGGATAAATCATTAAGTCTGATAAGCTCACTGCTGCTGCAGAAGATGAACCAATAGTACCACCTAATTTCCATAGCATAGGCCCTTGCTCATCAAACCATGCTAATTCATCGGCAACCATTTTTTGAATTTGATAAGCTTCATGTGCAGTTTTGGGGGTTAAAAGCGAGGCTTGCTTTAAGGTGATAGGGCTTAAAGTTGTTCTCGAATTAATGAGTTGCTTGACTAATTCTTTGTTCTTTTTATTCATGATGAGCCGACTCTCTTTTAAAAGGCAATGAATGGACTTTTGGTTTTGCAGGCTCAGGCTTATCACACGCAAGAAATTTTCCATGTTTGGAATGACCTTGAAATTGACGATCTTTCCAGATTACCTCGCCTCGGCTGAGTGTGATACTTGGCCAAGCTGTTACTTTGATTCCTTCATAAGGAGTATAATCAACAGCATGATGTAAATTTTCATTCTTAATCACATGCGAAGTTTGAGTATCCCAAATAATTAAGTCTGCATCGGAACCAATAGCTATTGAACCCTTGCGCGGGTATAAACCATACATTTTAGCTACGTTGGTTGAGGTTAAATTGACAAATTGTTGAATGGTTATTTTTCCACTTAAAACGCCATGGGAAAAAAGCAGAGGTAACCTTGTTTCAACACCAGGGATCCCATTTGCAACTTTATCAAAACTAGGTTTTTCTCCGTGAGCCTGTTTACCTTTTGGGTCTGCAAACCGAAAAGGGGCATGATCTGATGAAAAAATTGAGAATGTATCGGCTTGCAATCCGTCCCATATAAAGCGTTGATTTTCAGGATCGCGTGGCGGTGGGCTACAAATACATTTAGTGGCTTCAAAATCGTCTTCATCGCCTAAGTCATCGGTTGAAAGGAACAAATATTGTGGACAAGTTTCAGCATAAATTTTTAAGCCATTATTTTGAGCCCAACGAATTTGTTTCACTGCTTCTCTACCTGAAACATGTACGATCAACATCGGCACATCAACTAACTCGGCAAAGGTGATAGCGCGATGAGTAGCTTCTCGTTCAACTAACATAGGTCGAGACTGTGCATGATATTTTGGCGCAGTATGTCCAGCATCTAACAAACGCTCAGTTAACCATGCAATGCAATCGGCATTTTCGGCATGAACCATGACTAATGCACCGTGTTCACGCGCTACCGCCAATGTATTGATGATTTCACGATCAGATAGTTTCATATCTTCGTAAGTCATATAAATTTTAAATGAAGTGTAACCTTGCTGAATAAGCTCAGGAAGCTCATATTTTAAAACCTTTTCGTTGGCATCGGTTATTATCATATGGAATGCATAGTCAATACATGAATTACCTGTTGCACGCTTATGATAATCATCAAGTGCACTTTTTAAACTATGTCCACGCTGCTGAACAGCGAATGGAATAACAGTTGTCGTACCACCACACGCTGCAGAACGTGGACCAGAAATAAAATCATCGGCCATTTCTACTCCATCTTTTGGTGGTTCGGCAAAATGGCAGTGACCGTCGATACCACCAGGCGTGACCCATGCACCTTGAGCGTCGATTTCTTGTTTAGCATTTGAAAGGCTTTGCCCTAATGACACGATAACCCCGTCGATAATACCAATATCAGCCGTGAAGTTATCTGCTGCGGTCGCACAATTTGCATTTCGAATAATTAAATCATATGTATGTTTCATTTTACCTCCTGGAAGAATTGTCCCCAGCCTGTAATGTTTGTGCAGTCAACATCTAACTCATTGAGCATTTTCCAAATAACTGTTGAGGTGCTATCAATGATGGGGATACCTACTTCGTCTTCCCATTTGGCAACGAGGTCAGCTGAGCGCAAATTGGTGCAATAGAGTAAAATTGCATCAGGAGAAAGCTTCGCAACTTCTTGGACAGACTTTTTGAGTGTTGAAGTCGCTACTTCAGAGAATGCAAAATTGTTGCTAATGTCTAAGTGACTTTCTGATACTGTCTCGATACCCATTAATTTATAGTTTTCTATGATACGGTTTTGGATATCTGTGGTATATGGGGAAACGATTGCAATTCGTTTAATACCAAGTTTTAGAAGAACTTCATTTAAAGCTAAAATTGATGATGTTGCTTTGATTCCTGTTTCTTTTTCTATAGCGTTACATAGCTCTCTATCATGTTCAAAACCTAACCAGCCAGCAGCAGTTCCAGACCAGCCAATCATATTTACATGTGCATCAGATAAAAGCTTTGCCGCATCTATAATGGGTTTAATATCAAATTGTTCAATTTCTCTGGAGTCAAGGCTAATTCGGGTAACTTTAAAACGAGAAAAGTGTGCAGATGCATGAGGGACTTGGCTTAATAAGGCCGAAGTTAGAGGCTCTAAGGCAGTGTTTGATGATGGCGTTAATATCCCCAGTAATAATCTGGAATGTGAGTTAGTACTTAATGTAGACATAAATAATCCTACTGAAATTAGATTGATGAAATATAAATTGCCGACAAAGTTGTTAGCAATTTATATTTTACAAAAGCAATATTTATGCCAAGTATTGTGTGATAGATATACATGAAGAAATATTGTGGGTTAAGAAGCTATTAACCTAATATCTTATCCCAGTTAATATCATTAGTGTGTTTCCCTTTATTTAGATTTAGTGCTGCTTCTATATGAGATAAATGATGTGTTATTAAATGTATAGCCTCATTTTCATTCTTTGACTCAATAGCCATAACAATTTTTTCATGTTCATCTTCTGGGCATGTCGTTGAATTTGGCGCATCATATAATAGAATGATTAGACATGTCAGTGGGCAAAGTTTTGCCATGATATCTTCTATAAATCGGTTGCCAGACATTTGAGCGAGTAACATATGAAAGTCACCTGTAAGACGGATCAAATGTCTTCTATCATGTCGCGCCCTAGCTTGATTTTCTTCATTGATGTGTTTCTTTAAGTTATTGATATCATTTCTTTTTATGTTTCTCACGAGCTTTTTTATAATTTCAGGTTCAAGTAGTTTTCTTAGCTCAAATATTTCCTTGGCTTCTTCTATAGTTGGGCTACTAATATACGCACCTCTATTCGGAAAATGCTGAATCAACCCATTTTCAGCTAAAATTAGTAATGCCTGACTGACCTTCGAACGAGATACATTGAACGCCTCTGCCATTCTTGATTCAGATAGTTTACTACCAGGTGCAAGACGGTGTTCCATGATAGCATTTACTATTTTATCGGCGATAAACTCAGGTTGTAATTTAGTCGATTTTGATAATTCCATCTTAAATCTCGCTTTCAATTAAATAAAATGTGAATCCATTTTTATTAGTAATACCTTATTTTATCCTTTTTATCTAATACTATTTAATATTAAAGCTTGCCTCTTTTTAGTGCGTTTCATATTAGTTTTGCACCATATTTACTCCTTGTTTTAGTGTGTGAATAATGATTGTGCATCATAAAAAGAGTAAATATGGGGGCTTGTAATAGTTGGCACACAATCTGCATTAATTAAATTGTCAGCAATATTGCACTAAATATTGTGAGTAATTTTTTAGAGTTGATTAAATAAAGGAAGGAAATATGAAAGGGATCAAGACACTTGTTACATTAGGTATATTAAGTGTATTTTCGGTTAATGCATTTGCTGAAGATATTCAATGGAAAGTCTTAGGTCAACCTATTGCAGGTGGGACGATACAAAAAGATAAGGAACAACCTTTTTTTGAAACTCTTAGTGATCGCACTGGCTTATCGATTTTAGTAGATTATAAACCTGTTGATACTACAGGGATTAAAGATTCTGAAGAATTACGAATGCTTAAATCTGGATTATTTGATGTTATTTCAATCCGAGGATCGGCAAACTCTAGAGATGAACCTGTTTTGCTAGGTTTAGATTTAGTTGGTTTAAATACTGATTATACAACAGCTAGAAAAGTAGTGGATGCATATTCCCCAGACGTAGATCGACAACTTCAAACTAGATTTAACACTAAACTGCTAGGTGTGTGGCCGTTTGGCCCTCAAATTTTATTTTGTAAATCTCCGATTAGTGAGTTTTCTGATATTGAAGGAAAAAAAGTGCGAGTAAATGACCAAAGTCTAGCTAACTTTATTAAGTCAGTAGGTGGTGTTCCTGTCCCTTTATCTTTTCCTGATGTTCAGCAGTCATTATCTCTAGGTGTTGTCGATTGTGCTGTAACAGGGCCAAGCTCTGCAAATTCGGCAGGGTGGCCTGAGGTGGCAAAATATCAAATGCCGCTTGCTATGGGGATGGCAATGAATGCCTATGGAATATCCTTAAAAGCATGGAACAAACTAGATGAAGCACAACAAAAAATAGTTGAATCAGAGTTTGCTCAATTAACAAATGAAATCTGGGAGTACTCAGAAGCTCTTTATAAAGATGCATTGAGTTGCAATATTGGTGATGCGTGTAAATATGGCAAGAAATATGATATGACGCAAATAGAACCTTCAGATGATGATCTTAAATTAGTTCATAAAGCTCTCATGGAAACATCATTTCCGGCATGGGCTGAAATATGCGACAGATCTAGTGAAAATTGTTCAAGTAATTGGAAGTCCTCAGTTGTAACCGTAATTAATGAGTAAAATCATAAGGGGTAGGCTATGTCGTCAAAAATTGAAGCAGTATTGGCGACCATCTTCGGGGTAATATTTATTGCCCTGTCGATTCTGGTTGCTATGGAAGTTATTTTTAGAAAAGTCTTTAATATTGCTCTTGAAGGTTCATTTGAGTTGAGCGGTTATGCTCTAGCTATAGGGGCAACATTGTCTTTTAGTATTGCTCTATTTGGGCGTAATCATATTCGTATTGATGTATTACATGAACGCTTATCGTTGCGCACACGTGCAATATTAAATGTATTATCCGCATCTTTAATTGCCATATTTGCTATTTTGCTCAGTTATTTATCTTGGGGCGTTGTGAGAGATACTATTGAATACCAAGCTACATCTCAAACACCATGGGCCACACCTTTAATTTATCCTCAAAGTTTTTGGTATTTAGGACAGTTCATTTTCATGCTACTGGCTATATTTTTTGCACTGAAATCTTTGTGGTGGCTGTTGGGCAAACGTTGGTCTGCAATAGACCTTCATTACCAGCCTAAAAGTATTAAGCAAGAAGTAAGTGATGAGATAAAAAGTGCCAGCTTACGCTCTGAATTCATAAAGGATGACTGATAATGGTTATAGCGACATTTATAGCATTTGTACTCATGTTAGCAATGATGATGATGGGATTACCTATTGCAGTGACAATGGCTTTTATTGGCATTGTTGGGGGGTTATTAGCATATGGTGAGCCATTTATTAATTCAATTTCTCCAGTAGTATGGGGGGTACAGAATAATGAATTACTGACATCAATACCTTTATTTGTCTTATTAGGTGAATTATTACTCAGAGCAGGTATTGCTGACGGGATGTATAAGGCTTTGACTAATTGGTTAGAACGTTTACCTGGCGGATTATTGCACTCAAATATAGGTACATGTGCATTATTTGCAGCAACCTCGGGCTCATCAGTTGCGACAGCGGCAACGGTAGGGACAGTTGCTCTTCCGTCTTTAAATAAAGAAGGTTATCAGCACTCTCGATCTTTAGGTTCATTGGCTGCTGGAGGAGCATTAGGTATTCTTATTCCACCTAGTGTTAACTTGATTATTTATGGCTCATTTACAAATACCTCTATCAGCAGTTTATTCTTAGCAGGTATTATTCCTGGTATCTTAATGGCATTGCTCTTTATGTTTTATATTGCGGTGAGTAGTGTACTAAACAAAAGTGATCCTAAAAGAGTTGCTCCTGTGGATTGGGCTGTACGTTTGAAGCAATCAATGAATTTGCTCCCACCTTTATTGATATTTGGCATTGTCATGGGAAGTATATATTCTGGCGTCGCGACTGCAACTGAAGCGGCCTCACTAGGCCTTGTCTCTACTTTATTACTTGCTGGCATAAAGCGTCGTCTAACGAAAGAAGTGTTATTAGTTAGCTTTATTCAGACAGCTAGAGTCAGTGGCATGATCTTATTGATAATGACAGCGGCCTTTATTCTAAACCTTACGATTAGTTTAACTGGTGTCGCTGAATCTATGTCTGCTTGGGTAGCGAGTCTAGGTTTATCAGCAACTGGCTTTTTATTAGTACTTATGGTTTTTTACATCTTATTAGGCATGTTTATGGATGTACTTTCAATGCAAGTTGCTACCATTCCAATTGTATATCCAATGGCTGTTGCATTAGGAATTGATCCTGTATGGTTTGGCATTTTTATCGTCATTATGTGTGAGCTGGGTCTAATTACTCCACCAGTTGGAATGAATTTATTTGTTGTACAAGGCATAAGACCGGATGAAGGAGATATTTCAGATGTGATGAAAGGTATCATTCCTTATGTGATGATGATGATTTCTTTGGTGATCTTCTTAGTTTTTTTCCCCAGTGTTGTGACTGTTTTAGTTTGATACTATCTAAAGTAGTATTTGTCCCCCTCTATGAGACACTTTTTGTTTTGATAGAGGGGGGATTAAATTGAAATGATTAATAAATAATATATTAATAATCACTCACAATAATTTTCTTTGACAAAGTCATTGCGCTTGCACTTTTCCTATAGGCAGCTTCATTAATAAATAGCGGATAAACGGTATAGTCGCCATCCCATGTGATCGCATGGCCGTCAAAAGTTTCCATGATTTTATCGCCAGGCTCGATCGGGCAGAAGTCATGTTGATCTAATTCTTTAGCAACGATACCATTACGTTCACCTGCGTCATTCAGTGGTAATGTTAATTGACCACTGAGTTGAAAGGCTTCAAATGAGCGAGGTAAATCCAATTCTTTATCTTGGTTATACAAATCAACAAAATCTAAGACAAATCTTGTCATTTTTTCCATTAGATCTAATGTTTCGTGCTGCAAGACTGAATTTGGTTGTGCACCAACTTCAATCGTAATACCTTGTCGAGCAATGGTAATTAGAAAGCTTCTTTCCTCTTCTGGAATACTATCTTGAAAAAAGATATTTGCCTCAGGCATTCTACTTTTCACAAAAGCTGCCATTTTTAAGTTGAATTCATCTTTTTTCAATAGCATTAAACACGCGCCCATATTGGAAGTTGTGTTATGTAAATCTATAATAAAATCATAAGGTGAGTTACCTTTGGGGCCTAATTCTTGATTTAATTTTTTAGCCAGAAGTTCTTCATACCCAATCTTTTGTGTATTCTCTAAATCGGCAAGGTTGAACTCTCGATTAAGGTCAGATTCAATATAACGTACGCTTTGGTTACATGCTCGTGGGTTAGAGATTTTAGTCGTTATACTGAGTGAACCCCAATGATTTAGCTTTTGTAATTGCTCCCACTTCTTGATCAAATAGATACCTGAAAGCTCATTCCCATGAGTACCACCAACTAAAGCTATATTTTTAAATTTTTCCATAATATTACTCCTAAGATACGGCGTAATATGACGTTACGCCGTATTATTGATGGTTAAGACCAGTTTGTATATTGAGCGATAATTAAGCAAATCCAGCTGATGACATACACCATCACAATCACAGGAAAGATAGTTTTTACCCACTGCGAATAACCCACTTTTGCTAATGCTAGCATCGCAAGTGTACCGCCAGACGTTGGAATAATTAAGTTCGTGATCCCGTCACCAACTTGGAAGGCTAAAATCATTACTTGACGACTAATATCCATTAAATCTGCTAATGGGATTAAAATTGGCATGGTTACGAGAGCTTGGCCAGAACCACTTGGTATAAATAAGTTAATAACACCTTGAATGATACTGATAGTTACCGCGATTAATGGCTCTGGTACATAGTTAAGCAATAAGTTGAAGGTGTGAACGATCGTATAGATAATTTGACCATCTTCTAAAACAACTTTGATAGAGGTTGCAAGACCTATGACTAATGCACCTGCGGTGACGCTTGAAGCCCCTTCAATCATGTATTTGACATAATCATTGGCGTTAATTCGACAGATAGCGGCAATGATTATTGAAAGTAGAAGAAAAACGGCTGTAATTTCTTTGATATACCAACTGCGACCGAGCTGGCCTGTACCCGCTAAATAAGAGCAGCCTGCAATGACTAAAATACCAAGTAAAAAGACTAACATGACAGCTTTATCTTGACTCGACATTGAGTAGCTGTTGAGTTTAGTGGTTAGTTTCTCAGGATCGCTTGAATCTTCACGTGAGTGCGGCGCAACATATTTTGTAATATACCAAGCGAGCAGCGATAAGCAGCTAAAAGTAAGAATACAGCGCAAAAGGGCACCGGAGAAAATTGGGAGTTCGGCTATATTTTGAGAAACACCAACGGTATATGGATTAATTGGTGACAAGGCAAAACCGACACCTATTCCTCCGACTGAAATACATGCACCAACTAGGTTTTTATATCCAAGAGCACTAGAGACAAGCAAGGCGACCGGCACCAAGGCGATATTATTTTCAAATCCGACTGAAATCCCAAACAGGCCGTATAGGTAAGTTGATAACCATATTAACAAGTTACCACGCTTTAAGCCTATTTGTTTAACTGAACTGCCGACAAAATTCTCAAGAGCATTCGAGCGGTACATGATATTAAATAACCCGCCTGCAATAAATACAATAAAGAGATATTGGCCTGATAAAACTAAGCCTTGAGGAATGGCGACGAAAATATCAAAAAGTTTATTAATAACACCAAATAGGCCAAGAGAATCTGTGCTAGTGCTTAAATAATGAAAACTATCAGCGATAACTCTTTGACGACCATCAATTGTTTCTGTGTCATAAGCACCTTTGGGTACAATCCAAGTTAAAGCGCTAGCAACCAATAGAATGTAGAAAATTAAAACCATTGGATCGGGAAGTTTTTCATACCAAGGTTTTGGTGGCTTATGTAATTTAGTTTGAGTGTGTTGTGTGTTCACTGTGTTCTCCTTTTCGTGAGCAAAGTAACCTTCCATTTACTTCGGTTTTATTATTTGCTTAAAATGTCCCATATCTATACCATTTATACAATGGCTATTTTTGCATAGCATTATTTGTAAATACTATGAGGTGATTGGGTGCAATATAAACAGCTTCAAGCGCTACTCTCTGTTATTCAAACAGGATCCTTTACGAAAGCGGCTGATGAATTAGGTATTTCTCAACCATCAGTCAGTCGATTAATTGCTGACTTGCAAGAAAATGTCGGCTTTGAGTTGTTTGTTAAGGAAAAAGGGCGAGTCAGGCCAACTCCTGAAGGTGTTGCATTTTATGATGAGGTTAAAAATATATTTCATGGCATTAACCACTTAGAAGTCACCGCAGAGCACATAAGAAATTCATCTAATGCGCGTTTGATCATAGGCGCGACGCCGGCACTGGCAACCAAAATTGTCGCCATGGTAATTAAAGACTTTATACATCACTATCCAAAAGTTGAGATTACATTACTCTCAGATAGTGTGAATGAACTGATGCAAGGGCTTCGTCATGGCAAGTATGACCTGATCATGACCAACCAAGTGAAGTATGATTTTGGCTTTGTCGAAGAGCACTTAATGACTATGGATTGGGTATGTGTGCTGCCAGCGAAGCATAAGCTAACTCACAAAGAGGTGATCACACCCGAGGACTTAAATGGTGAAAGCTTACTGAAATTAGTTGATGAAGATGGCATTGAATGGAACAAGCATAAAAAGCTTTTGGAAGATTATAACATCGATGTGACACTCCAGTTTGCAACACAACGCTCTTTATCTGGCTATGGCTTAGTCGCGAATGAATTATGTATCGCATTATTAGATCCCTATACCGCAGAGTTGTGGCCAGAGGATTGTATTGTGACAAGGCCATTTCAGCCTAGATTGCAATACAATTACAGTATGTATTATGCATCAGATCGCACACGGACAGAGCTTTCAAAGATCTTTTCAGAGTGTGCGCAAGAAAGTATTCAGAGATTAACAAAAAATATGGATTGATAGTTTCCAATAAAAAAGAGGCTGCCACACCCCGTGTCGCGGCCTCTAATCGCAACAAAACCTACCCCTACTCCAAACACACATGAATCCCTTTATCGGTTAACTCCTGCACAACTGTCTCGGGCAAATCCTTGTCACTAATCACACCATCTAGTTGATCAATATCTAACGCATGAAAACTGGCGATGCGACCATATTTTGTGGCATCAGACACAAGGTAGGTGACTTGCGCCGTTTGAACGATCGCTTGTTTGACTAGCACCTTATTTTCATTCGGAGTCGACAGTCCTTTCAAACTCCAAGAAGATGTAGAAATAAAGGCAATATCAATATTCATCCCTTCTAAAAATTGCGCTACTTTTGTGCCAACCGTCGAATGATTGTCACGGTCGATTTTACCCCCGGTATGGTAGAGCTCACAACGACTATTGGCCATCAGGAAAGCTGCAATAGAAAGATCATTGGTGATGACTAAAAGGTCATCTCTTTGCGTCAGTTGGTGAGCCACTTCTAAGGTTGTTGTGCCGGCATCCAAATACACAGTCATCCCTGTTTCGATAAGACTTGCCGCAATTTTTCCGATATGTGCTTTTTCTTGTGCTTGCTGCTCGACTTTGGCGTCATGCGAGAGCTCGGAATGGAGTGCTTGAACAAGCTGAACGCCACCAGAGACAGAAATCACCTTGCCCATGGATTCAAGTTTGAGGATATCGCGGCGAACCGTCATATGCGATACGCCTAGGTGATCGGTTAGATCTGAAATACTTAACACACCTTTTTGAGATAACAGGCTCAGAATCGTTCGTTGTCGTTCAGCAGGAATCATAATCTCACTCTTTGGTTATGGTTTTCTTCATCTTAACAAGAATTCATTGCTTTGTGAATATATGTGAATTTATGTTGCATTTTTGCAAGGTCGCTCACTTCTAGCTCGTAAAACGGCTATTTCTTTCTTTATATAAGCCATAAATGAGCCATTTCAGCCTGAATTGGCCCTGATCTTCACAATCAAAATGCATAAAGCATGTGAAGTTTTGTGAAAAGTGTGACTTGAACCCAAGAATTATCTCAAGCGTTAACATATAATCACATCATCAAACATATTTTAACAAATCATCTTTTAAATATAAGAGGCATTATGGCGATGAATAAAGTGCAATCTGTTGGTGTTATCGGCCTTGGTTCTATGGGAATGGGCGCTGCGAAATCTTGCATCCGCGCAGGGCTGGATGTGTATGGTTTTGATCTCAATCCACAAGCTTTAGAGGCGCTTGGTTCATTTGGGGCGAAGAAAGTATCAACCAATGCGGTTGAATATGCGAGTGAACTAGATGCGGTATTAATTCTTGTGGTCAATGCGGCGCAAGTTAACACTGTGCTGTTTCGTTCTGGTTTAGCCGCAGCGCTGAAGCCAGAAACGCCGGTGATGGTCTCTGCAACAATTTCTGCTGAAGATGCAAAACAAATTGAAGTGCAATTAAACCAATACAATTTAGTTATGTTGGATGCACCTGTTTCAGGCGGCGCGGTGAAGGCCGAAGCCGGTGAGATGACGATTATGGCATCTGGTGCGCAATCGACATTTGATGCGCTGGAACCTGTTTTAAATGCCACCGCTGCCAAGGTGTATAACATTGGCGAGGCGATTGGGTTAGGCGCAACGGTGAAAATTATCCATCAGTTGCTTGCAGGTGTACATATTGCTGCTGGTGCGGAGGCGATGGCGCTTGCTGCGCGTGCAAATATTCCATTGGATCTTATGTATGACGTTGTCACAAATGCGGCGGGTAATTCATGGATGTTTGAAAATCGCATGAAGCATGTGGTGGATGGTGATTATTCGCCAAAGTCTATGGTGGATATTTTTGTGAAGGATCTCAATTTAGTCTCCGACACGGCTAAAGATCTTAAATTCCCTCTGCCTTTATCTAGCGCAGCATTAAATATGTTTGTGAGTGCCAGCAATGCAGGCTATGGGCAAGAAGATGATAGCGCAGTAATTAAAATTTTTGATGGTATCGAGTTACCAGGTGTGGATCTACCGAAGAAATAAGCGCATTGAGACGGAGTATGACTATGTTATTAGGTGTTATTGCAGATGATTTTACCGGCGCAACGGATATTGCTGGTTTCTTGGTTGAAAACGGTATGCGTACAGTGCAACTCAATGGCGTGCCGACACAAGCGATGGCGATTGATGCCGATGCCGTGGTGATCAGCCTGAAATCTCGCTCGTGCCCGGTTGATGAAGCCATCCAAAGTTCGCTTGATGCGTTACGTTGGCTGAAGAAGGAAGGCTGTCAGCAATTTTATTTTAAATACTGTTCAACATTTGACAGTACCAGAGATGGCAATATTGGTCCGGTCACCGATGCTTTATTAAATGAATTAGAAGAAGACTTTACGATTGTTTGCCCAGCGTTGCCGGTGAATGGACGCACCGTTTATAACGGCCATTTATTTGTTTTTGAAGATCTTTTAAGTGATTCAGGGATGCGCAATCATCCTGTGACACCGATGACCGACTCAAGTCTTATCCGCATGATGAATGCGCAAGCAAAAGGGGAAACCGGCTTAGTCAACTTCCAAACCATTGAACAGGGCGCAGATGCGGTCAGCGAAGCCTTTAAAGCCAACAAGCTACAGGGCAAACGTTATGTCGCAGTTGATGCCTTTAACCAAACACATTTATCGATTTTAGGCAAAGCGGCAAAAGGCCTGAAGCTGGTGACTGGCGGCTCAGGACTTGCCGCAGGCATCGCGCAAAACTGGGAAGAGCAACTTGCTGATCAAAGCCTTGCAAAGCAGGCGGGTTACCCGATTAAAGCCTCAAGTGTGATTTTTTCTGGCTCATGCTCTGTGATGACCAATCAACAAGTGGCAACTTATAAACAAATTGCACCGCATCAAGCCATCGATGTGAAAGCTTGTTTAACGGATGAGCATTATGTCAATCAAATACTTGATTGGGTGCTCTCTCATATCGAAGCTGAGTATGCGCCATTGGTTTATGCCACAGCAGATGCGGCGCAATTAAAAGCGATTCAAGATGAATACGGCGCACAAGCTTCAAGCCATGCTGTAGAAGCATTTTTTAGCCAATTAGCGGTGAAATTAAAACAGCAGGGAGTGAAGAACTTTATAGTTGCTGGCGGCGAAACCTCAGGAGTGGTGACACAGAGTTTAGGCGTGAAAGGTTTCCATATTGGCCCTCAAATTGCGCCAGGCGTGCCATGGGTGAAATCAATCGACGGCGATCTTTCTTTGGCCTTGAAGTCAGGTAATTTCGGCGATCAAAACTTTTTTGCCACAGCGCAGACATTCTACGCATAAAGGGGCGGATATGAGCAATAAATTAATGACAGAGCAAGAACTTAGAGAGCAAATGGTGACACTCGCACGTTCGATGTTTGAGCGTGGTTATGCCACTGGTGGCGCAGGGAATTTATCCCTCAAGCTTCCTTGTGGCAACTTTTTAGCTACGCCAACGGGGTCATCATTTGGCCGCCTAGTCGCTGATGAGCTTTCGGTTGTAGATATCCAAGGGCAACATCTTTCTGGCAAAAAGCCATCCAAAGAAGTCGCATTTCATCTCGCAATTTATCGTAATAACCCAGCGTGTAATGCCATTGTGCATCTGCATTCGACGTATCTAACCGCCTTATCATGTCTTGAAGGTCTTGATCCGACGAACGCAATAAAAGCTTTCACGCCCTATTATGTGATGCGCATTGGCGAGTTGCCGGTGATCCCATATCTAAGACCTGGAGATCCGCAAATTGCAGAAGAGCTTGCAAAACGCGCCGCAGATTATCGCGCCTTTTTATTGGGCAATCACGGGCCTGTCATCACAGGCACAGATTTTGAAGATGCGGTTGATAATGCTGAGGAGCTTGAAGAAACGGCTAAACTCGCATTTTTATTAAAGGGTAGCAACATCAGATATTTAACGGATGCAGAAGTTGAAGATTTAAAAGGGAGAGGAAAATAATGGCTAAATTTGCAGCAAACTTAACCATGTTATTTACAGAACTGCCTTTCTTAGAGCGCTTTGAAAAGGCACATCAAGCGGGTTTTAAATCGGTTGAATATCTTTTTCCATATGCTTATGAAGCCCAAGTGCTTGCCGATAAATTGCAACAATTTGGCTTTGAGCAGGCGCTCTTCAATATGCCGCCAGGAGATTGGGAAGCCGGCGAGCGTGGCTTTGCTGCAATTCCAGGGCGTGAGGAAGAATTTAAGCAAAGTGTAGAAACTGCGCTCATGTATGCCAAGGCATTGAATTGTAAAAAGGTACATGCAATGTCTGGGATTGTTGATAGTGCATTTACGCGCGAGCAACATGTGGCGACATTTATTTCCAACATTCGTTACGCGGCAGATAAATTTGCTGAGCACGGAATAGATGTTTTGATTGAGCCGCTTAATACACGTGATGTGCCGAATTATTTCATTGCGCATCAATATGAAGCCGTTGAATTGATAAAGCAGGTGGAAAGGCCAAATGTGAAGCTCCAGCTTGACCTTTATCATGCTCAAATTATGGATGGCGATTTGACTCATCTCATTCAAGATCTTGCCGCTTATACCGGGCATATCCAGATTGCCTCTGTCCCTGACAGGCATGAACCATCAGAAGGTGAGTTAAATTATCCGCATTTATTCAAAGTTTTAGATACTTCTGGCTATCAAGGCTGGATTGGCTGTGAATATAACCCAAAACATTCGACTGAGGAGGGGTTGGAGTGGGTGACGCCTTATTTATAACAGGCGAGAGGGCTTTGGAGTGAGCCTTGAGATAAGTCGTTTATGCAAATAAACACTCTGCTCGACACTATATTTTAATAATAACGAATTGAATAACAAAGTGAATTGGGCTCACAAGCTGGGTCCAACACACTTCCCTACAGGTAAAGAAACAAAAAGGAAGCGACAATGGATGGAGCATTGATAGGCATTGTGATCGGTATTTTGGCAATGATGGGTATGATAATAAAAACAAGGATCCCCGTTGCGTTGGCCATGATTATCGCAAGTATTATTATGGGCCTCTTTGCAGGCATGGCGCCAACAGAGTTAGTGGATGCAATTAAATCCGGCTTTGGCGGAGTGCTCGGCGGCATTGGTTTAATTATTGCCTTTGGCGTGATTATGGGGGCGTGTTTTGAACGCTCTGGCGCTGCGGTGCGTATGGCGAAAACCTTCGTCAAAATTTGTGGCAAGGGCCGCGAAGACTTAGCCCTTGGTTTTACTGGGGTACTGGTGGCTATTCCTGTATTTTGTGATTCTGCATACATCATTTTACATTCACTCGTTCGCGCAATTTCACGAGACACAGGTAAATCAGCCGTAGGCCTTGGGGTTACTTTGGCGCTTGGTCTTTTGATCACCCATGCTTTGGTACCGCCTACGCCAGGACCTGTGGCCGTCGCAGGTATTTTAGGCGTCGATCTTGGTCAATACATGCTTTGGGGTTTGATTGTTTCTGTGCCAATGATGATGTTATCGCTGATTTATATTCGCCGTATTGGGAATGAATATTACCGCGTGCCCAATGCAGATACATGGATCACAAATCAAGCCGATTGGGCAAACTTAGAGAAAGTTGCTGCAACCGATGACAAAGAGTTACCAAGTAATTTTCTATCATTTGGTCCGATTTTAATCCCAATTGCGCTCATTTTATTGCACACATTAATTGGTCAAGGGGATGATACATTTCATTCAGTTATTGCTTTAATTGGCAACCCTGTGGTAGCTGTCGGGATAGGCGTATTGATGGCGCTTTATGGCCTCACTCGTAAAATTGAGCGTAAAGATATGGTTGGCTCGATGGATGATGCCTTGTCGACAACAGGTTTGATTTTAGTGGTCACAGGTTGTGGCGGCGCAATGGGCGCAGTGTTGAAAGCATCTGGCGCAGGGCCTGCGGTAGCCGATGCGATTGCAAGTAGTGGGATCCCTGCATTGCTTGTGCCACTCGCGATTTCTTCAATGCTACGCTTGATTCAAGGCTCAGCAACGGCTGCGATGATGGTCGCTGCAACCATGACACTGCCACTTGTGGATACGTTAAATTTAGACCCTGTGTTTGTTGCTTTGGCGTGCGCGGTTGGTCCTGTCGGTTTCTCGCACTTAAATGACTCATACTTTCATATCATTAACCGAACTTTAGGTATTACTGAGTTAACGGATCAACTTAAAGTATGGACGGTTTCATCTATGGTGGCATGGGGTATTGGGGCGTCAATTGTGATGGTTTTAAACTTAATCTTTGGCAAAGGTGGCACCTTAATCGATCCTATCGTGCCGCTTGTTGTTCTGGCTGCCGTGTTTGTCTGGATTAAATCTAAAGAAAAAACAGAGGCACAAGGTGTGACGACAAATTAGATTCAATAAACTGTAAAAATATAAAGCCCCAAGTTTGGGGCTTTTTTTGTTTGCTTGTTTTTATTTGTGATATGATTTTTAATATTAAGTATCATATTCTAAATATTTTAATATTTTTGATTAGTTAATTTTTTATATTTGAATTTTACCATTATTAAATTGTGGTTAACAATCATTAAATAATGAATAAAAGATATTAACCATACAAAATATGGTATTTATAATTGTGCATATTATGCACATATATAGTGCGTTGCATATATTTGCACCAAATTAAACCTTGAGAGATAACACTATGACTAAGAGTATTCTAATGAAAAGTAATCGAGAAAAAATAAAAGAAAAAATTTTACAGTCTGCGATAGTAGAATTTAGTTTACATGGGTTTAATGGTGCTTCTACTCAAGGAATTGCTGAGCGCGCTGGATTAAAAAAGTCTCAGTTACATTATTATATTGAAAATAAACAAAGCCTTTATTTTCAAGTTCTTGATGAAATATTTGAATCATGGGACGTATTGTTTGAGTATGATGTTAACAGCTCTGATACACCTCAAATAACTCTAACGGAATACATTAAACAAAAGTTTGAGTTTGCGGTTAACTACCCTGAGTTATCACGTGTATTTACTATGGAAGTAATGGGGGGAGGGAAGTATTTAGATGAGTATTGGGAACAAATTATGGGTTCAGCTTTAGTAAAGGCTGATATTATTAATGATTGGGTTAAAGATAATAAAATCAGGCAATTAGATGGAAGGCTTTTGTTAATGAATATTTGGGCACTAACACAATATTACGCTGATTATGCCTTACAAGCAGAGCATTTATTAGGTAAGCCTGTTGTAGACCCTGAACAAAAAAAGGAAATTAGTGATGAACTTGTTGAGTTTATATTACGCGGGTGTGGTTTAACTAATTGATTTATAATTAATTATTTTTAATTATAATCTAACCATAAGATCTGCTGATTAAGATATTCATATCTTCTTTGAAAGACTGGCATTGTTTATGCATTAATTTGACCAATCGGACAAACTTATTGGTTGATACTATGCAGAATAACAAAATCGAACTTGTAGTTCATGACAAAGCCATTTTAACTAATGATGTAGTACTTCTTACACTAATATCAAAAAGTGGGAAGATGCTACCTAGATTCGAAGCTGGCTCACATATAGAAATTGAACTTCAAAACGGCATTACACGCGCATATTCGCTTTGTAGCGATCCTTGTAACGTTTCTTACTATCAAGTTGCGGTTAAGCGAGAACGAAATAGTCGTGGTGGGTCATCATTCATACATTCTCACCTAAAAATAGGTGATCTTTTATTATCAACACTACCAAAAAACTATTTTCCTTTACGTGAAAAATCAGATCATGTCGTGTTAATCGCGGGAGGAATCGGAATAACACCCTTATTGAGTATGGCTTATACATTAAGCAAGCAAGCTGTTCCATTTAGCATTTTATTTTTTTCTTCTCGTTATAGCAGCCCACTATTTGAGTCTGAATTTACAAAGTTAGGTGGAGAAGTACACTTCTTTAATCAAGGAAAAAATAATATTTGTTTAGAGGGAATACTACCAGAAGGCAAACTTATAGACTTTTATTGTTGTGGTCCAGAATCTTTTATGGAACTAATGAAAACCTTGACTCATGCTGATGATCAACATTGGTCTCAAGAATGCTTCAATGCAAATAGTGTCGCTATTGATCAATCTGTCACTTTAAATCTCTCAGTAAGTAATAAAACAATCTCTCATAAACCTGGTGATAGTTTTTTAGAAACCTTACGTCACGCAGGAATCAGTGTGGATACAGTGTGTGAGCAAGGTGTTTGTGGTAGTTGTATTGTTGCTTGGAAAGATGGAGAACCTCTTCATAATGATAGTTGCTTAACGCCTGAGGAACGTGACGAATATGTTGCATTATGTTGTGCAGGTTGCCGTTCAAACTCTATTACTTTGGAGATTTAATTGTGGCGTATTGGTTGAATAATATTCAGATCCCCAGTTGGCTATCTAATATAAAAGATTCTGATCGAGTATCTATTTCAATAGAAAACGGCTCAATTGTAAAAGTTGTGAAAGCTACCGAAGCAAACTTTGAGCGTGAAGATTCAATTTGGGAAGGTAATGGAAGGTTAGCTATCTCAGGGTTATGTGATATTCATACCCACTTAGATAAGACGTATACTCGTTCACGGCTAGGGAATATTGGTCCTGGTTTATTAAATGCTATCCATGCAATGAATAAAGATAAGACAAATTGGAATGAAGTGGATCTGTTTGAAAGGATAAATAAAGCGCTTCAATCAGCATATTATAATGGTGTTTCATATATTAGAACTCATATAGATTGGTTTGATTTATGTACTCCTACTGCATGGTTAGTTTTAGATGAAATCATTTTAAATTGGGAAAAAAAACTACTCATAGAAAGAGTCGCCTTAGCTCCTTTAACTGTCTTTGAAGATGAAAGTAGAAGTATAGATTTAGCAGAAAAAATAAGTAAAAGTAACAATAGTTTGTTAGGGGCATTTATACATTCGAGCAATTATAGTCGCACAGCTATGGAAAACTTATTTAAGGTGGCAAATAAGTTTAAATTAGACTTAGACCTTCATATTAATGAGGAAATAGGCAGCGCAGATGGTCTTCTCTGGATTAGTGATTATTTAAATAAAAATGAATTCTTAGGTGAAATAACATGTGGCCATGCGTGTGGTCTCCAAAGTTTAGATAAAAAAGTGGCTAAAAATATTTTAAAAGTTTTTTCTAAACATAAAGTTAACTTAGTGGCTTTACCTACAACCAATTTATTATTACAAGATGCTGAAAAAGATGTTACGCCTACTCATAGGGGGGTTACTCTTGTTAAAGAAGCTGTAGCAGAAAATGTAAGCGTGATGTTTTCTAGTGATAACGTTGCTGATGCATTTTGCCCATATGGTGACTATAACCCGATTGAAATATTAAAATTAGCATGTATTACAGCTCAACTAGAGGAACCATTTCACAAATGGAGCCAATCAATCTGTACATTAAAACCTTCTCAAGATTTAAATAAATCAATTTTAATAGGACAGCCAGCTGATTTCATTATATTTGACCACTCTAATTTACATATATGGCCGGAATATAAGGCTGTTACTGTTATGCGATATGGGCAATGGCTAAGTTAAGCAAAATATAAAAAGGAGAATAGGTATGGAAACTAATCAGTCTGATGGAGCACCATTAGCACAATATCAAGCATATCGAAGAATGGGAGATTTTATTTTTTTTTCAGGTGTGATTGCTGTTAACCCTCAAAAAAAGAAAATAATTAATGGTTTTGATGATATTTCATCGGAAATTGCAGAAACACTTGGGCAGACAGGGGAGTTTTCCACAGACCTAAAAAAAGGGCCGATTTTGTCTCAAAGTTGGTTCGTATTGAATGCAATAAGAGAAATGATAGAAGAACAAGGAGGCCAAATGAGTGATGTATTTAAGCTAGTTCAATATTTTAAATCATTAGATGACTTCCCTTATTACAGTGAGGTACGTAAACAATTTTTTTCTGAACAATTACCTGTATCAACAGTTGTAGAAGTAAGTGAAATGTTACCCACTGAAGATATATTAATTGAAGTCGAAGCAACAGCTTATCTGCCATTAAATCATTAATTTTAAATGTAAAAAGGATTAAATATGTTACATGGATATATACCACCTAAGCGTTTCTTACCTTATTTAACTTGGACTGATATCGATGCAATCGAGGACAAAGAGAATACTGTGATCGTTTTACCTGTAGGTGCGATTGAGCAGCACGGCCCACACCTCCCTTGCTCGGTCGATGCAACTGTTTCTGCTGGTGTAGTCGGTAAGGCTTTAAGTCTTCTCCCTGAAGATATTCCAGCATATGGTTTGCCGCCTGTGGTTTATGGCAAATCCGATGAGCATTTACATTTTCCTGGAACGGTTACGTTAACAGGTGAAATTCTACTCCACACAATCATTGAGATTGGCGAGTCCATTTATCGTTCTGGTTTTAAAAAATTAATTATGGTTAATGCTCATGGCGGTCAACCTCAACCATTGGAAATGGCTGCAAGAGAATTACGTTTACGCCATGGAGATTATATGGTTATCCCTCGCTCAGCATGGAGTGTAAAACATGACGATTCAAGTTTTACTGAACAAGAAAAACAATTATCCATGCATGCAGGTCATGGAGAAACAGCCATTATGCTCGCACTTCTAGGTGATTATGTCCATATGGATAGAACCGAAACGCATTATCCAGAACCTTTTCCTTGTCCAACATTAACAACTGGCCGACCTGCCGCCGCATGGGCAAGTTTTGACTTTGGTCCCACTGGTGTTATCGGTGATCCAACGAAAGCAACATTAGAACTTGGAGAACAACTTCTGAATCAATTGGGTAGTCAATGGGCAAAAGCTATCATGGAAATTTATGAGGCGCAATGGGTGAAACGGTCAGAGCCTACTTGGGGGAAAGCACATTTTAATGGTCACATTCAAGTTAATAACTAAGTTTTCTAAATAATTAGCTCACTTAATCAAAAAGGAATCAACATGGAAGTTAATAATACATTTAAGCATTCATTTATCGCACTCTTAGTTATAGGAGCTTTCTCTCCAAGTGTTTATGCACAAGAAGAGTCATTTACTTTTATAACCAACTGGTATGCACAAGCTGAACATGGTGGATATTATCAAGCAAAAGAAGAAGGTTTCTATAAGGAACAGGGGTTGGATGTCAGTATAAAAATGGGGGGGCCACAGGTCAATAATACTCAGCTATTAGTGGCAGGAAAAGCAGATTGTATCATTACAGATGATATTGGTGTCATGATGTCACAAAAGCGAGGGCTTCCAATTAAGATAGTTGCGACAAGCTTCCAATATGATCCAACTGTCATTATTACCCATGACGACATTAATTCATTAGCCGAGTTGAAAGATAAAAAGGTTCTGATTTCTACCGCTGCACATTCAAGTTGGTGGCCGTGGGCGAAAAAGAAATTTGGTTTTAATGACTCAATGGCACGTTCTTATACATTTAATATTCAACCATTTGTCATGGATAACTCTGTCTCACAGCAAGGCTTTATGACTTCAGAGCCTTTTGCTCTGGAAAAAGCTGGTGTAGCTTTTAATGTCTACTCTATCGGTAAAGAAGGTTATCCGCCTTATGGGAATTCAATTGCATGTCATCAGAATGTGATTGAAGAGCATCCAGAAAAAATCAAAGCTTTTTTACAGGCGTCAATGCAAGGTTGGAAAAACTATCTTACTGATCCTACCCAAGGCAATAAAGCAATTAAACAAGATAATCCGAGTATGACGGATGATCAAATGGCATATTCAATACAGAAATTACGTGAATCTGGAATTATTACAGGAGGCGATGCAGCTGACAAAGGTATAGGCATCATCACACCGGAACGAATGAAAAAAACATGGCAGATGGCTGTTGAAAATGACTTATTCTCTGCTGAGGATGTTGATTTAACAAAAGTCTATACCACAACGTTTATGGATGATTTGAAGGTGATGCCATGAGTTTAGCAATAAAAAATACAAAAAATAATAAAGATGTTTACATTTCAATTGTTGATGAACCTATGCCCGCAATACAGATGCTTTCAACTGAAAAGGTTTATGATAATGGGACGAGAGCTTTATTACCTGTTGATTTACAAGTTAAACAAGGCGAGTTCGTAACACTTCTTGGACCTTCAGGGTGCGGTAAAAGTACACTGTTAAAAATGGTAGCAGGTTTGGAAGAACCATCTGATGGTCGATTATTATTATGGCGAAAGCCGGTTGATAAGTTAGCTAGTCAAAATAGATCGTTATCTTTTGTTTTTCAAGAAGCATCTTTAATGATGTGGACGACAGTGCGAAAAAATGTTCGTTTAGCTTTGGATCTTGATGGTATTAAAGGTGTTGAGGCGGATAGACTCGTAGATCAAGCATTAGAGTTAGTTGGATTATCCAAGTTTGCAGACTCTCTACCAAAAGAGCTATCAGGAGGAATGCAGATGCGTGTTTCAATAGCTAGGGGTTTGGTTGTAAACCCAGATCTGCTACTTATGGACGAGCCCTTTGGTGCTTTAGATGAAATTACACGCTTTAAGTTGGATAGTGAGCTTTTACATTTATGGCGAAAAAATGGACTGACAGTGGTTTTTGTGACGCATTCCATCCATGAAGCAGTGTTTTTATCTCAACGGGTTGTTGTGATGGCTGCTCGTCCTGGGAGAATCATCGATGAAATAGTAATAGATGAACCATTTCCAAGAACCGAAGATTTTCGCTTAAGTCCTGAATTCTCAAAATATTCCATGATATTACATAGATTGCTGACCAAAGCTTCTATTGAGGAGGATGCATGAGCAATAGAATACATCAGTTTACGCGCCCTTTAATTCAGAATAAGCAATTTAAAAGAATCGCTTTCCCAACACTTGTGATGATTGTTTTACTTGCAGTATGGCAGTTAACGATTCAGGTTACTGGCACACCTGAATACATTCTACCGTCACCATCTAAAACATTTCAAACTCTATTTGATGATTGGGCGATTTTGGCTCCTTCTTTAATGTATACATTAAAAATAACGTTTTTGTCTTTTTTACTTGCGATAGTGATAGGTGTAATAGTTGCTTTTTTCTTTGTGCAAAGTCGAGTGATCGAAACAGCATTTTTTCCTTATGCGGTTTTATTGCAAGTCACACCAATTGTGGCAATCGCCCCTTTAATTATTATTTGGGTAGATAATACAACTCTTGCATTAGTCGTGTGCTCTACCTTGGTGGCAGTTTTCCCAATTATTTCAAATACAACTTTAGGTCTTAGAAGTGTTTCACCGAACTTATTGAATTACTTTAAGTTACGAAATGCATCAAGGTTGCAAGTTTTGCTTCGTTTGCGTATCCCATCATCAATGCCTTATTTTTTGCGGCATTAAAAATTGCATGTGGTTTATCGCTAGTTGGTGCGGTAGTTGCTGAATTTGTTGCAGGTACAGGTGGAGCAAATACGGGTTTAGCGTACCAAATTTTACAAGCGGGATATCAACTTAATATTCCGCGTATGTTTGCTGCGCTTACTTTAATTTCTTTTACAGGTGTAGCTCTATTTATTGCGATGTCCATGTTAACTAAGATTTTTATTGGTCATTGGCATGAGAGTGAAGTTCATTAATACAAACGGATAGTGAGGGAATATATATGGATATTAAACAAGGTTGTAATCAAATTAAGGAACAGTTACAGGGTTTAGAGTGGCTAGTGACACCAATTCATGTGAAACGCTTATCAAAAGATTTCCATTGGTTTAGTCCAGTATTGTCTGATCAACTTGCAGGTAAAGTTGCAGATATGATTGTTAAACCTAAGGATATCAACGAACTAAAATGTCTTGTAGAGAAATGTGTTGAATATAATGTTCCTATCACAATTCGTGGTGGCGGCACTGGAAATTATGGGCAATCGGTACCGTTAATGGGCGGTGTTGTTGTCGATATGACAAATTTTTCTAAATTTCTAAAATTTGAAAATGGTATTGCAACAGTTGAACCTGGCATTAAGATCTCTGATGTAGAATCCAACATTGCACAATTTGGGTATGAAATGAGATGCATGCCTTCAACATACAAAATGGCTACAATGGGCGGCTTCTTTTCAGGAGGTTTTGGTGGCATCGGGTCAATAAATTATGGACCTGTTGCGGCAAAAGGAACAATCCTTAAAATTAAAGTACTCACGATCGAAACTGAACCAAAGGTGTTGGAATTTACGGGTCCAGACTTAATGAATTATCATCATACTTATGGAACAAATGGTATTATTGTAGAAATCGATCTTGCTGTTGCGCCTAAAAGGAACTGGGATGAATATATACTTTCTTTTCCTTCTTTAGAAGATGCGTATTCATTAGCTTATACCTTAGCTTATAGTTCAGGTATTGATAAACGCAATGTAGCTTTATTTAGTTACGATGGAGCCAAGAATTTACTACATGGTGATACAGTAAAAGCAGGTGAATATGTTGTAATTACTATTGCTGCTGAAAATGCTCGAATCCCATTGAAAGAGCTACTTACTGAGCATAATGGACGAATATCTTGGTTCCAAGACTTCTCAATGAAAACAGATGATTCCGAAACAATGGTTGAAAACTGTTGGAATCATTCAACATTACATGCTTTAAAATATAATAAATCACTCACTTACTTACAGGCGCACTATGACGTAGATTGCGCATTAGAGCAATTAAAAGAAATAGAATCGAGCTTGTCTAATGAAGTTTCGATTCATATAGAGTTTATTTCTACAGCCGATAAACAACCTATGATAGCGGGTTTACCTCTAATTCAATACACGACTAATGAAAGGTTAGATGAGCTTATTCAAATGCATAAACAAGTAGGGATTGGTATCAATAATCCTCATGTATATACTCTTGAAGATGGAAAGCACGGCGGCTTGTTGAGTGAGTCTATTTTAGATAGTAAGCGCTCGAATGATCCAAAAGAATTGCTGAACAAAGGTAAAATGCGAACTCTTTCTGGTGCAGCTTAAAAGGTATAGAGGTTGTAACATATTTTGTGTAACTACCTCTGGTATTATGAGATTTTCTGAACCAGCTTCAATTCAAAACATAAAACTATTCATTGCTAGAAGCCAGTTTCGAATCGACATTGTCGACTTCTTACTGGCTTCTTTAATTCTAAGTTAAAATCAGACACCTAACTCATCACGTACAATCTGTGCGCCGGCGCTCAATGCTTGCAGCTTCTTCGATGACACTTCACGTGAAAGGGGCGCCATGCCGCAGTTGGTGCAAGGATAAAGCTTATCCGCATCGACATATTTCAAGGCCTTACGCAAGGTTTCGGCAACTTCTTCTGGCGTTTCAATGTCGTTGCTTGCCACATCAATTGCGCCAACCATGACTTTCTTGCCGCGGATCAATTCTAACAATTCAATTGGTACATGTGAGTTATGACACTCAAGTGAGATGATATCTATATTTGATTGCTGCAATTTAGGGAAAACAGCTTCATATTGACGCCATTCTGTGCCCAATGTCTTTTTCCAATCTGTATTCGCTTTGATGCCATAGCCGTAGCAAATATGCACTGCGGTTTCACATTTTAGTCCTTCGATAGCACGCTCTAAACAAGCGATGCCCCAGTCATTCACATCATCAAAAAAGACGTTAAACGCTGGCTCATCAAATTGAATAATATCCACGCCAGCCGCTTCAAGCTCTTTCGCTTCTTCATTTAATATCTTAGCAAATTCCCACGCAAGTTTTTCTCGGCTGCCGTAATGATCATCATATAAAGTATCGATCATCGTCATCGGCCCAGGCAGAGCCCATTTGATTGGTTGCTTGGTTTGTTGGCGCAGAAATTTTGCATCTTCAACAAACACAGGTTGCTTACGGCTAACAGGGCCAGTGACCACAGGCACACTTGCTTCATAGCGGTTACGGATTGTCACTGTCTTGCGGTTTTCAAAATCAACGCCATTTAAGTGCTCAATAAATGTGGTCACAAAGTGCTGTCTGGTTTGTTCGCCATCACTCACAATGTCCACGCCCGCATGAGATTGCTCTTGCAGCGCCACGCGCAGTGCATCGTGTTTGCCAAACTTTAGCGCTTCGCCTTCTAGTTTCCAATCAGACCAAAGTTTTTCAGGTTCAGCCAGCCAAGAAGGTTTTGGCAAACTGCCTGCTGTTGAAGTGGGTAAAAGTGTTTTCATCATCAAATCTCTTCTTATATTCATTAGGCGGCAAAATTTTTAAAGCATTGCTCAAGGTGTGATTGATAAGGGGTAATAAAATGTTCTTGGGCAAATTTACCTTGCTCAATCGCCAGTCGGCTACGCTCTTCTCTGTCATACACCACTTGCGTTAGGGAGTGGTTCGAGTCTTTTAAGCTTGGTTGATAGCACTCGCCTGCCACAGCATTGGCATTATAAATCTCTGGACGATAAATCTTTTGGAAGGTTTCCATGGTGCTAATCGTGCTGATCAGTTCAAGGTTTGAATAATCGGCCAGTAAATCTCCAAAGAAGAAAAATGCAAGCGGGGCGCGGCATGCTGGTGGCATGAAATAACGCACCTGTAAGCCCATTTTGTGGAAATATTGCTCGGTTAATGACGACTCATTTGGCAGATATTCAACCCCAAGGATTGGGTGCTCGTTTGTGGTGCGTTGATAGACTTTATTTTCTGAAACGCTCAGGCAAATCACAGGGCGCTTGTTAAAATGATTGCTATAAATCTCTGAGTTTACAAAAGATTTAAAGATATTACCGTGCAGCTCACCAAAGTCGGCAGGGATCCTAAACTGTTTTTGGCCTTGGTTATGTTCAGGCAAAAGAATGCTAAAGTCATAATCTCTGACATAAGATGAGAAGTTATTGCCGACGATCCCTTCATGGCGCTGATTGGTGTGATGATCAAAAATATTGGTCTTTAACACTTCGATGCAAGGAAATGACTCATGGCTCGTTTGTAGCTGCATATCGACAGAAATAATATCAAGCTCAACTGAGTAACGATCACTTTTTGGGTTATCCCAACGGGCGAATGAGTTGAAGCGATTATTTATCATATTCAAAGTGTTACGCAGGTTTTGCTGACGGCTTTGACCGCGTGCTAAGTTCGCAAAGTTGGTGGTAGCGCGTGTGCTTTGCGCCGGCTTGTAGTTTTCATCAAAACGTATGCTTTTTATGCTAAAAGAAAATTCATTGCTCATATCGGTGCGTGTCCCTATATCCGAAAAAGATTATATGCTTAAGTTATAACCTTTTAAGCGCTGCTTGGATATTTAGTTTATTTGCAAGTGAATATGAAGAAAATTCAAGTTTAAAACATAATAAAAGAAGGGAAATAAAGTAAAAAGAAAAATAGCAGCAAACCTAAAATATAAGCCTGCTGCTATTTTATAATAAAAGATGCGCTTCGTTAGATTTAAGCGGCTTTATTTTGATGTTGAATAAAGGCGCTAAAACATTGTGGTTTATGGTACAAATAACCTTGTAATAAGTTTATCCCATTGGTAATGAGGTACTGTGCCTGTTCTTTATTTTCCACACCTTCGGCAACCGTTTTAAGCTTTAATCGCTCAGAGAGATCGATAATATTTGCGATTAAGTTACAACCTAATGGTGAACTTTCAATATGATCAATAAAGCTTTTATCTATTTTTATAATACCGACATTAAAGCTGTGTATATTTTCCAAGCTTGAATAACCGGTGCCAAAATCGTCCAAGGCAAGGGTGATCCCAAGTGAATTTAATGCATGGATGGTTTTTAGGTTTTCTTGGTTATTACTAATGATTTGGCGCTCAGTGATTTCAAGAACCAAAGTTATATGTTTCAGCTTAGGGTTTGCTAAAAATAACTGACATTTAGCGATTAAATCGTCACGATGTTCTTTCGCGAGCTGTTTTGCACTGATATTAATACTTAAATAAAAGTCTTGTTTGATATTATCAATAGAGTTGATGCAGGTTTGATAAAGATCATCAAAAAGCTGTAGCGTCATCGGCACGATTAAGCCACTTTCTTCAGCAATATCAATGAAGTGATACGGAGAAAGGACATTTGAGCGATACTTCCAGCGCATTAGTATCTCGCCGCCAACGATTTGACCTTGATGATCACTTATCGTCTGAATATATGGGATGATATCTTTTTTCTTAATCGAGCGCTTCAAGGCGTACTTAATCACATTATAGTGATGAAATTTTGCATAATAATAGGTCGCTAAAGAAGCTATGCCAATTAAAAATAGCAGGGTGAGGTTATTGTGAAGCGCATTGTTAACTATGTTGGCATAATTGAGTTTCGCACTCACAGAAAAAGCATGTTCGGTTGAGTTCTCGACGATATCATCTTGATCTTTTTGAATAAAGTTAACTTTGTTACCACTGACCCATGCCGAATTGGTTGATAAATAAAAAGTGGAATTATCCTCAAGCAAGTTAAAGATGCCAGAAAAACTAAAATAATGTAGCGTCACGGCAATAGTCGTATTATCAATGACGTCTTTTATTAACAATAAAGGCTTACCTGGCGATAAGAAAATTGAATTGACCAAAGATATTTCATTTTTATCAACTAATGAGCGTGACTTTCCTATAATCGGATTGAAATTCGAACAGGTCACCACATCATTCTTTAACATGTTAATGGTTTGGATATTTGGATTTTCCACCAAAATTTTTGAGATCTGTGCCTGCGTTTCAGCGCAAGTTTTATCATGAAATGGTTTGATTACTTGCAGGGCTTTTTCTGCATTCGTGATTTCTTCATTTAATACTTTCGTTGCTATGGATATGCGCAGCTGATTTGTATCATATGCTGCCTTGATAGCATCCACAATGACTAAACCAGTACCCACAATAAATATAGTTATAAATAGTAGTACGCAATGGATGATTTTAGCGCGTAAAAAAGGGTTAAAATTACGAGAGTTCACATGTATTGACCTTTATTTATTATGGTTTATCCCATATAAAACATATCTGATGAATTAAATAAGTACGAGTTTAATTTCTTTGTAAATGTATGGGCAAATTAATTCATAATATTTATGTGGTTAGTCAGGTTCAAATAAAAATATCATTTATATTATGAGTGATCAATTAGTATTTTACATAATATTTACATTAAATATCCTTTGTTTTATTGCTTGAATATTCAGTTGAAGTTTTAAAAATTACTTTACTTGACGACTATTAGTTAAATAAATATGGTTTTCATAGCGTTTTCTACCTATGAATATAATGTAATGATATCTGTGTATTTATATTTGTCATACATATATCAGTTTTTTAAAATTTAACTAATGATTCCAATCAGTCCTCAGCTTATGTAAAATACCAATTATGATTCAATACGTTAGAAGCTATTATGACAAATGATGTGAAAATTTATAAGAAAGTGTTCTTGGTTTGGCTGCTTTTATTACTGCCGCCATTGGCGATCTTTTTACTCAAACAAAGTGTTTTTCCTTGGATCGATTTAAGCTCATCTTGGTCATATATCTTGTATGCAATCACCATGACAGGCACCTCGCCTTATTTTGTTTCAACCATTTTGTTTATTTTTGGCCTGAGTTATTTTTGCGTTCCAAAGCAAGTTTGGCTGAGGCTTGTGCTTGCGACTGTGGTTAGTCTAAGTCTCAGTACCAGCTTAAATGTGCTGCTTAAGCAATATTTTAAAGAGCCAAGGCCGAACATGGTATTTTTGTCTGAACTAGAAAATCTACCGCTTAATTTGGATAGCTTTTATGATCTCAATCGTCAAGAGCGAGCAGAAATGATGGATCAAACCATGCAAGCCTACTCAGATTCAACGCCTTTAGAGCGAGATTCGGTGGATCTTGCGCATCAAAATAAACAGATTTTTGAATTGCTACAAGATCATTGGCGCCATGAAGTGGGTTATTCATTTCCCTCTGGTCATACGATTTTTTCAGCAACCTTAGTCATCACGGCAAGTTATTATTTATTACTTTGTGGGGCGCGGCTGCTGCTTGGCGGGATGCTTGTTTGGGGCATCGCAATGGGAGTGAGCCGAATGTTACTCGGCATGCATTGGCCGCAAGATGTGCTGGCATCAACGGCTTTAAGCATTTTATTTAGCTTGCTGGGAATTGTCGTGAGTAACTATTATTATGCGCGAAAGGGCGACTCACGCGCATAATATTTTGTTTAAGCGCGGCCAGAATCGATTTGAAACCGCGTTTAACTTGAAACCAAGCTTAATACTGAACTTGGTTTTTCCCTGATTTCTTTGCAATATATAAATGTTTGTCGGCTTTTTGGATAAAGTCATCCATCATATTGCGCTCTTCCTCAAGTGATGGCTGCTTCGGAAAACAATCTTGATGATCGCAATGCGCCATGCCGATGCTGAGGGTACACTGAACCTTGTGATCTTGCGTATAACAAAACTCCTGAGCACAGCGTAGACGGATCTCTTGAGCAATCTTTAAGGCATCGCTATGGCATAAATCGGGTAAGAAAATAACGAATTCTTCACCGCCCCAACGTCCGACAACGCCATTATCCAAGACAACATCTTGACACAACTGCGCCACACAGCGGATCACTGCATCTCCGGCGATATGCCCATAGGTATCATTTACTTGTTTAAAGTTATCAATATCCACAATTAAACAAGTCAGGGCCTTTGAGTCATTGGTGCGAGTAAAAAACCACTCATAAATCGCACTGCGGTTCCATAACCCTGTTAAGGCGTCATGGTGCGCTTTATATTCCAATTCTTTTTCAAGTTCGATTTTGTCTGTGACATCATTTAAAACGGTTTGAATCGCAGGCTCGCCATCCCATTCGATTAAATTATCATATAAGTTCAAAAAACGCGTGTTGCCATGAAAGCTATGACTTTCGACAACCACATGGGTACCTTTAATTTTTCCTGAGAGAATATCTTGGGTGCGGGTGATGGCTGTTTGTTTGTCTTGCTCTGGAACTAAATCAAGCAGGTTGACATGGTTGAGGACATGCTCGATGGATGGCGCTTGCATTAAATCAACCCAAGCTTGGTTGACTAATAAAGGCTTAAAATCACGATGAACGACAATGCCTTGCAGGGAAGAGAGGATTAAGTTTTTATACTCTTGCTCTTTTTGTTTAATCTGCTGGTGGGCTTGCTCTACAATTGAAAAATCAATTAAGGTGACTTGAATCGCCGGTTTGCCTTCCCACTCAATCACATGGTCAATCGTGAAGGCGGTAAATTTACGGCCATGTCGATCGGTATTGATAAAGGTTTTGCCGCGCGGGCTGACAGTGCCATTTACTTGCTGGTAATAATTGTCATGCACTTCTTGATGATGCCTGGGATCTATCAGGTCTAAAAAAGAATCGATATGAGACATGAGATCTTGAGCGGATTCATAACCAAAAATATTGGCATAAGTATCATCAACATAAACAATTTTTAAATCCTGGATGACCACAAGCCCATAACTTGAATCAATACTTACATTTGGCATATAGACACTTCACTATTCCAATTTTGATGCTTTGAGTCTTGCGCTTATCGCGTGATTTTACCGCGCTTACAAGGTTTATTCTTATATGATTTCGGCTCATATTATCATTAAGATAACAATTAGGTAACAAAATTATAAGCCCGAAAAAAGTGCGGAATTAGTCGTTTTTGGAAAGGTTTGTATAACAAATGGTAATTTTATGGACCTTTTATTCTAAGCTGACATGCAAAGATAGGTGGCTACCACGCATAGATAACTATCAATTCTTATACAAAGTCTGTATACTTCGCCGCCTATTAAGCGCAGGACTTCATTTCTAACGACCTCATTTCGCTTTCCATTTGTTATTACACTAAGGGTATTCCTTGATTTCGACAGCAAACATCACCATGCAATTTGGCGCCGAGCCGCTATTTGAAAACATTTCAGCAAAATTTGGTAACGGCAATCGTTACGGACTTATCGGGGCGAATGGCTGCGGTAAATCGACCTTTATGAAGATCTTAAGCGGGGCGCTTACCCCAAGCTCAGGCAATGTGTCGATAACTCCAGGCCAAAAACTCGGTGTGCTAAGTCAAGATCAATTCGCCTTTGAAGAATTCAATGTGATTGATGTGGTGATCATGGGCGATCGTAAATTGTGGGAAGTTAAACAAGAGCGCGAGCGCATTTATTCTTTGCCTGAAATGAGCGAAGAAGACGGGATGAAAGTAGCAGACTTGGAAAGCGAATTTGCTGAAATGGATGGCTATACCGCAGAAAGTCGCGCCGGTGATATCTTAATTAAAGCGGGCATCGAAGAAGAATTTCACTTTGACTTGATGCAACAGGTTGCGCCGGGTTGGAAATTACGCGTCTTGCTTGCGCAGGCACTTTTTGCCAACCCTGATATTTTGCTCCTCGATGAGCCAACCAACAACTTGGATATTCATACCATTAACTGGCTCGCAGAAGAGCTGAATCAACGAAAGTGCACCATGATCATCATCTCGCATGACCGTCACTTTTTAAATTCTGTGTGTACGCATATGGCAGATATTGATTATGGTGAATTGCGTATTTATCCGGGCAACTATGAATACTTTTTAGAAGCATCTGCCTTGATCCGTGAGCAATTGTTGTCAAGCAATGCGAAAAAAGAAGCGGAAATTAATGAGTTGCAAGACTTTGTGAACCGCTTTGGCGCGAATGCATCAAAAGCCAAACAAGCCAGCTCTCGCGCTAAGAAAATGGATAAAATTAAGCTTGATGAAGTGAAATCAAGCAGTCGCATCAGCCCATCGATTGATTTTGGCGAAGGTAAAAAACTCCACCGTTTAGCGTTAGAGTTGCAAGATCTGGGTCACGCCTTTGATGATGAGCTTTTGTTTGAAAACGGCAACTTATTATTAGAAGCAGGCACACGTCTGGCGGTAATCGGCGAAAACGGCGTGGGTAAAACGACCTTATTACGCTGCTTAGTCAAAGAGTTAGCGCAAAAAGATGGTATTGTGAAGTGGTCGGAAAATGCCTCGATTGGCTATTGCCCGCAAGATAGCACGGCAGATTTTGATAATGATCTGACTATCTTTGATTGGATCTCACAATGGCGCACAGTTAAGCATGATGATTTAATGGTGCGCGGCATTTTAGGACGTTTACTCTTCACCGCAGATGATGCCAATAAAAAAGCTCGCAACTGCTCAGGTGGTGAGAAAAACCGCTTATTATTTGGCAAGTTAATGATGCAAGATGTCAATGTGCTGGTGATGGATGAGCCAACCAACCACATGGATATGGAAGCCATTGAAGCGTTAAACGATGCGCTCAAAGTCTATACTGGCACATTAATTTTTGTCAGCCATGACCGTGAATTTGTGTCATCACTGGCGACTGCGATTATTGATATTAAAGATAAGCAGTTGGTGAACTTCCAAGGCACTTATGATGAGTATCTAGATCATCTAAAGAAGATTGCTGCTGTTGCATAATTTAAAATGATTGAATAAAAAACCAACCTTGCTGCAAACAGGTTGGTTTTTTTATATTCAATTTTTACTTTTGAAGGTTTATTGCGCGTGAATTAACTCATTGCCGCTTGTTTCGGCTTTGGCAAACTTATCTATATTGCTCAAGGTTGTTTGCGCAATATTGGTTAAGGCTTCGATGGTTAAAAACGCCTGATGGCCGGTAAATAACACGTTATGACAAGCCGACATGCGGCGGAACACATCATCGGCAATGATTTCATTGGAGTTATCTTGGAAGAATAAATCCTTTTCATTATCATATACATCCAATGCCAGTGAGCCAATCTTGCCTGTTTTTAAGGCGTCAATCGCATCTTGTGAGTCTAACAAACCGCCGCGACTGGTGTTGATGATCATCACCCCATCTTTCATCTTGGCGAACGACTCAGCGCATAATAATTTTTGATTATCTTGAGTTAACGGGCAATGCAAGGTGATCACATCTGCGCGTTGATAAATCTCATCTAACTCAACATAGGTGGCGCCAATTTCAATCGCGATATCACTCGGGTAGGGATCATAGCATAGGATGTTCATGCCTAAGCCTTTGAGAATACGCATGGTTGCCAATCCAATTTTGCCAGAACCAATCACGCCAACGGTTTTGCCATGAAAGTTAAAACCAGTTAAACCCTCAAGTGAAAAGTTTGCATCACGGGTGCGTTGATAGGCCTTATGCAGACGGCGATTTAAACACATCATTAGCCCAACGGCATGTTCGGCAATCGCTTCAGGAGAATAGGCTGGCACGCGCACCACTTGTAGCGACAATTCTTTTGCTGCCTCCAAATCCACACGATCAAAACCTGCGCAGCGCATCGCAATTAACTTTGTGCCTTGCGCGGCGAGTTTCTCAAGCACTGGGCGAGATAAATCATCGTTCACAAAGGCGCAAACCACTTGCGAACCCTCTGCTAGTGACGCTGTTTTAAGGTCGAGGCTAAAGTTGAAGAAATGGCATTCAAATCCATATTGCGCATTTACTTGCTTAAAGGTGGACTCATCGTAAGATTTTGAACTGTACACTGAAATTTTCATGTGTGCTCCTTTTAGTTTCAATTACGCCTACCTTAACCTTTGTGAATCATAGCAAGCAAGTGATAATTATGCCTAACCTATAAATTGCATGAATACCAATAAAATTAAGTGCTTATCCTTGTATATTGACCTTTTTATTGTGTGGTTTTTCTTTTGTGACAAGGTAACAAGCAAGGGAGCCGAAAGTCACTAAACAAACCCCTTGCCAAAAGCTTGGCGTGAGGGCGACAGTTAAATAAATAGATGAAAAGATAGTTGAAAATACAGGTGTAAAATAAGAAAGAGTACCCAATAGCATCAGATTGCCGCCAATAATGGCTTGATTCCATAAAGCATAACCAGTCCCCATCACTACCCCTGCAATGAGTAGGACATTCACAGAGCTTAGGCTAAAGCTTAAACTCGGCTCATCACTTATAAAATATTTTACCCATAAAGAGAGGGCGGTTGCGGCAAAAAACAGCGTGATGGCATTTTTTCCTTGGCTTAGTGATTGGGTCAAAAAGCAATAAATCGCCCATAAGAAAGCAGCAGAGAAGGCGAGCGCATAGCTCAGCGGATTTTGGGTCATGTTTTCAACAAGGACAGGGATTGAAATGCCGCGATCGCCTGAGATGCACCAGGCCACGCCAATAAAGGTCACAAGCACGCACGGGTAAACCAAAGGGCTAATTTTACGTTGGCCAAATAATGCACTCAGTAAGATAGTCAGCGCAGGCCAGAGATAGTTGATCACAGCCATTTCCATGGTTTGCTGCCTGTTGCTTGCCATCCCAAGCGAAAGCGCAAGGCAAACTTCATAGCTAACAAACAAAAGAGTGCCAATGATGAGATAGCGCACAGGGAAGGTTTTGAGTCTTGGCACTCCCATCACAAGGAGCAAAAATATTGCGCTAATACTATACATCATGGCTGCGCCGCCAATCGGACTAAAGCGCTCGGCAATGTCTCGAATCAGCGCGACCACGCTACTCCAAAGTAAAATCGCGATAATTCCAAAAAGCGTATATTTGTGCGTTTGCCAGTTTTTCATATTCTTTTATGCATCAATCCGTGAATGAAAACTTAAAGCTATCAGTTCAAACTGCGATACACAATTTGTATATTCAAAAAAAGTTTACAATATTTAAAAAAATATAATAATTTTAATAAGTTAAATAAATAGCTAAGCCATTATATTGCAAATAAAGTTTTTCCAAAGTGGAGAAAAAGTGAGATTAAAAAGGTGAAAATTGCGTAAAAGCACAAAAAAATACGGGAAAAAATAGTAGAAATTCTACCTCTATCGCAAAATGAAAAGCAGTTTTAATTCTTCATACAATATTATGATAACTTAATTGACGATGAATAAGAACGGAGACTTATAAAATGAAACCTGCTTATCTTGGCGCAATTGTTGCGTTAACTTTATCAAGCGCTGCATTGGCTAACCCAGTCAACCCAGCCACTGATCCAAATGTAACCATGACGCCAGTGATCCAGTCACTTTCAAAAGCACTTGATGCCAACAAGGCACCATCTGAGAATTTTGATTTAACTAAATGGAAAATCAACTTACCTTATCCAGATGACAAGCCTGAGCGCAAGGGCAAAACGATGGAGCTTTCAAAAGAGCAGCTTAATCAAAAACCTGCGTTCTCACATCCACTTTGGTTCTTTACCAACCCACAAACTGGCGCAATGGTTTTCCGCTCGCCAAATGATGCGGTGACGACGCCAAATAGTAAAAATACACGTTCAGAGCTGCGCGCTATGCTTGGCGATGACTACGAAGATCCAGCAAACAACTTTGCCATTGCTGCCAATGAAAAGGCAAGTGAATATGGCGCAGTCGGCGGTCGCTTAAGTGCAACGCTTTCTGTTGATTGGGTGAGCACAAGTGGTAATGATTCTAAATCTGGCGCATATGCTGTGATTGTTGGTCAAATCCACGGCTCAAACAACGAGCCATTGAAAATTGTTTATCGCAAACTGCCAAACCATGAGTTCGGTTCATTGTCTTGGAACTATGAAACGAATCCTGCTGAAAAAGCGGATCGTAAAGATATCAAACATGACATCTTTGGAAAGAACAAATTACGCAGCAGTGACGCTGATCCAAAAGATGGGATCCGTTTAGGTGAAGTTTTCTCTTATGACATCAATGTTGATGGCAATGTGATGCACCTCACCTTTAAGAAAAACCTAGGCCAAGCGGATGAAGTCACTAAGACTTACGATTTGGACCTAAGCAAGCCATATCCAAACGAAGCAAAAGATCAAAGCTATGCGCAAGATTGGATGTATTTCAAAGCGGGTCTATATAACCAATGTAACACTGGCTCATCTGGCTGTTCGAATGACGGCTTAGAAAAAGGTGATTACGCACAAGCAAGTTTCTATAAACTAACGCTTGATCAATAATTATTAACCTCCTAGTTAATTCACTAAATTCCTAGAAAGTAGAGTGGACTTGGGTCTGTGTCAAAGCAGACCCCTTTTTGTTTTTATCCCCGCTATACTAGCTTAGGTATGCAAGTTTCAAGCCCACGTCTTTGCTTTACAATGTTATTTTTATGTTACCCATGTAAAAAAGACTGGTAAATTATGCTGAAATAGCTTACAAATATAAATGTCATTTAGTGAACAAAAGGACTGGACAATGAAAGATAGTGATTACGTAAACTTCTCAGAAGATCATGAGCTTAACTATGTATTGAAAAAGTGCGGAAAGCGTGAAACCAAGGAAAACCGTGCAATCTTGTGCGAGATGGGTAAAGAGCTAAAAGCCAAGACAGAAAAGCGCGTACTTAAAGGTGAAGATTTCCACGAGTATGTGGTAAAAGAAGGCAAACGCCTCGAATAATGGCCTTAAGTTGATAAGCGAAAGAATTAAAAAACTGCACCTCAATTTGGGTGCAGTTTTTGTTTATGGCTATAAAAGTGCGAATAAATAAACAAAACTTTTTGCAAAGTAGTTTAGTTGGCTTTGATAAAATACAGATCTTTGGCGTATATATTGCCTTTCGGGTTGTTTTGAGGAAAACCCTTTAATGTTGGGCGTACCAAGCGAGTGTGTTTGTAATAATATAAAGGGATCACAGGCGCAGCGTCGACTAATCGCTTCTCTGCTTGGTTAAATAACTGATAACGTTTGGTTTTGTCAGAAGTAAGGCTCGCTTCTTGAAGTAGTTTGTCAAACTTAGGATCGCAATACCCACTTTCATTTTCTACATGGTTACAGTTAAACCCTTGTAAAATGGATGATGGCTCTGGGTAATCGCCAAAACGCCAAGAACGTGCGACTTCAAAATCCCCTAATGACTTCGCTGACACATAGACTTGCCATTCCATATTTTGCAGATGTACTTTTACACCTAGACTTTTCCACATCGATGCCAGCGCGAGGGCAATTTTCTTATGATTTTCGCTGGTGTTATAAGTTAAGGTAAACTCAAGTGGGTTTTGCTCGCTAAAGCCGGCTTTTTCAAGTAAAGCTTTGGCTGTTTGTTGGCATGCTTTGATGTCCTGCTTGGCATAATCTGGCTGCGCCATTGTGTAATCTGCAATGATCCCAGGCACAGGGGAGTAGGCTGCAATTTCACCTTGTCCAGTTACTTTTTCTACCAAAATATCGCGATCGACAGCCATTGTCAGCGCTTGACGGACACTTTGATTATCAAATGGCGGCTTTTTCAGATTAAATGAATATAAATAGGTGCCAAGTAAAGGCAGTCCCTTGATCTGAGAAGGATCTTTTTGCATCAAGCTTTGATATTGCTCTAATTGAATACGGTTGGTCATATCAATTTCACCGGCTTGATAACGCGCCAGTTCTGCGCTTTGCGATGCGAGACCCAAGTAGGTCACTTTTTCAATCACAGTGTGTTGATTATCCCAGTAATGCGGGTTTCGCTTTACCTCTACATATTCATTTGGCACCCATTCTACGAGGGTGTAAGCGCCATTGCTGACGATATGCTCAGGGCGCGTCCATTTTTCGCCATATTTGCTCACAACGGCCTGCGGGATAGGGAAAAAAGTTTTTACGCTTAAAAGGCTTAAGAAATACGGCGTGGGTTTGCTTAGCGTAATTTCAAGTTTTGTGTCACTGGTTGCCTTGATACCTAAATTCGATGGAGCTTGTGCGCCTTCAATGATGGCATCGGCATTTGCAATGTTTGCGGTTTGAAAGTAGTGGCTAGTATTGTTGCCAGTATTGGGATTAATCGCGCGCTGCCATGCAAAGACAAAATCACTAGCAAGCACTTGCGAGCCATCAGACCATTTTAAATTAGGTTTTAATTCAAAGGTATATGTCAGGCCATCGGCTGAGACTTGCCAAGATTGGGCTTGCCCTGGAATGATTTCACCCTGCACATTTTCGATAACTAAGCCTTCAAACATGTCGTTGACTATAATGTCGCCGGGCATACCTGAGTTGACGAAGTTTGGGTCAAGGGTGCTTGGTTCAGCGCCATTACCGCGTACAAAGCTTTGATCTTCAGCTAATTGCGTTCCTGTTGGCACTTGCGCGGCAAAGGCAGGCGAGAGTCCAGCGGCAATAAGTGCGATAAGAGGGGTGATTGAAAGGTTTTTCATTTTTATGTCCTATAAAAGATATCCGTATTTAAAAATCAATCGATTAGGACATTAATGTAGCATTTTTATGCCACTTGAAGGAAAAAAAGACCACTGCATCAAAATAATCATGCAGTGGTCTTTGAGGTTTAAAGACTTGTGTTTGAAGCCAACTTAGACGGCTCACTAGATTTCGACCAGAAACCTGCGAGGATGGAGCCGCTAATATTATGCCAAACCGAGAAAATGGTGCCGGCAATGGCAGCGGTTGGAGCAAAGAATTTCATAGCTAACGCAGTGGCTAAGCCTGAGTTTTGCAGGCCGACTTCAAAGGCAATGGTGCGGCAGACTCTTTCTTCAAAGCCAAGCTTTTTGGGGATCCAATAACCAGCAGTTAAACCAATGGAATTATGTAAGACAACCGCCAAGGCGACCATAGGCCCGACTTCAACTAATTTACCGGCATTCAATGCCACAACAATGGCAATAATCAATACGATTGCTGCCATCGATACGAGTGGCAAAACAGGTTCAACTTTTGCAATATAGCGAGAGAATACGGCGTTTAAACAAGCGCCAATAAATACAGGAACAAGCACAACTTTGACTAGGCTGACGATCATCCCTGCAACTGGGATATCGATCGCTTTGCCTGCTAGCGCTTCGACTAAAAGTGGCGTCAACAATACGCCAAGCAGGGTGCTGATAGCTGTCATGGTTATTGATAGCGCCACATCACCTTTAGCAAGAAAGCACATGACATTGCTGCTGGTGCCGCCTGCAACGCAGCCCACTAAAATCAAGCCAACGGTTAGGTCTGTATCAAAATTTAAAAGGGTTGCAATCACTAAGGCGACAATAGGCATGACAGAAAATTGCAATATGATCCCAAGGAATACTGCTTTGCTATTTTTACCTAGATTCAAAAAATCCGAAGGTTTTAGTGTGAGCCCCATGGCTAGCATAATGATGGTTAAAAGCGGCACAATTGATGATTTTAGATCAACAAAGAGTGTGGGCTGAAAAAATGCGAGCGCAGCAAATATGATTGCCCAAAGTGGGAATAAGTTAGTAATCATCCTGATCATAAGTTAATTATCCATTAAAAGTAGAAGGTTTATCTGTGTTAAAATTTGGTTACATATGAGGATATAATAAATAACATTGTTTAACTTAAGTCGCAATGGCTAGAAAGGGTGAATCGGATTTTAAATCAAAACTCCCCCTGCAAGACAGGGGAAGCAGGAGGAGTTTGTAGCAAAAGGGTAGGGCTACAAAATTTTCTAGTTTGGATTAATAGGTATAAGTCACGCCAATACGGATACGTGGGCGCCAATCATCTTTATCATTGTTACCCGCAGCGGTTTTATCTTCAGGGGTTACGCCAAACTCCATGAATGGAGACCAAGCGCTCTCGAAGCCTTTATAGGCAACTTTGGCATTAATTTCAGAAATTCCATGATCATCTCCATCACGCACTTCTTGGCCTTCTTGTTTGAAAGTGTAATCTGTACTTAGGCCTAAACCCCAGTCTTCAATCCCGTTATAATTGGCTGCTAAAGTAATACGGTTATAGTGTGAGTTTGCCTTATCTATAGAACTTTTATAATTTTCATAGTGATAACGGTAGCGCGCAGAGGTTGAGAAGTCACTCGTGACCTTATAACCTAAAGTTAAGTTTCCTTGATAACCAATTTTGTCATCGTTCACTTCAACTTTAAATTGTGGTGTTAAGTTAAACGTTTCATTGAGGTTCCAACGATAACTTATATTTGCTTGGCTACCATTGCCTGAGATATCTCCCCAGGCATCTTCATTATTACTTTTATACTTGGTTTCGACTTCAAAACCGATCCCATTTTTAAATCTATGACTGACTGCAATACGATCAGCATGCGCATTGTCATGCTTGCCCCATTCTGGCTTCCATTCGTGACGTAGATTCACCGTCGTTGCCAGAGCTGTTGTAGAAAAAAGCGCAGCGCTTACTAATGAGAGTGTAAAGACCTTTTTCATATATATTCCTTTTATTTTGTATTTATCTGTAGGGATAAACTAACTTCGAGATAAAGATAGAAGGTTAATTAAATTAGATCTATATATGAAATATTGTTTTAAAAAATTAGATAAAGTTTTTCGATCTGTATCTTGTTTTTCTTAAGTGTATTTGTATGACATGATTCATTTTATTTTGAATAAGTCAGGGACTTTTTGATAATAGTCTCTTACTATTTAAGATAATTAATATCAATAACTTATAATCGAATGAGATTCAATGGTAAATGATTTCTTATATTTAATACTTAAGGGTTGATAAATTAATCTCACTTATAATAAGGTTATATAAGTTTATGATTCAAAAGTTTAGAGTGATAGTGCTATGGAAATAATATTAAATATAAGAGTAGGATGATGCAGGATGAGGAATGCTGTATGAGGTGCTTTGATATGTATTTAATATAGTTTTATTAGCTCAAAATAATAAAAAAGCAGCCTACCTGCCAAAAATCCTGTCTTTGGCCTAGGCACAGCTGCTTTAAGTTTATATATTATTTAAGTTGAGGGCAGCGCCGAAGAGGGGTTAAACGCCCACTTCACCACCATCAATTTTACTAAAGACGATGGTTGCCGCACGTGGCCTGATTTGCATGCCTGCTGGCGTTTGTTCGGCGGCGTCATCAGAGTAAGGCCAGTTGTCTGGATGCTGAATGTTGGCAAAAATCGCTTTATAATCAGGCGAGAGTGCAACACCTGTGACTTCACAGCCATTTGGCCCGACAAAGAAGCGTTTTAGTTCTGCTTGATTACTTGCATCCACCACTTGCGGATTATTATTCTCATCTACCAATTTGGATGGAACAATTGCCAACATTTGATCATTAGTATCTTCTGTGACTTCGCTGGCACCATTATCGGTTTGCACCCACAAAATGCCGCGGCCATCAAAAGCTAAGCCATCAGGGCTGGCAAACTGGTTTAAATCGGTTAAGCCGGAGCGGTTGGTGTCGGCGTTTCCATCATCTGGCGCGCCAAATAAGAAGATATCCCATGTAAAATCAGTGACGCTGTCACCTTCGTCCCAACGGATAATATGTCCAAATGCATTATCCAAACGCGGGTTCGCAGGGTTGGGTTCGGTGCGATTTGTGTTATTGGTTAAGGTCAAATACACAGTGCCTGTGATCGGGTCAACCGTACACCATTCTGGGCGATCCATTGGCGTTGCGCCGACAAGATCTGCCGCCCCAGGAGTATTGAGAATAATCGCTTCAAGGTTTGCAAAGTGATCGGCCAAAGTGCCGCCATCTGCGGTGGTTGCATCAAGTGTGAGTGGCAACCAAGTGCCAACACCATCTTCACTAAATTTCGCCACATATAAGGTGCCTTGGTCTAAATATTTACTCCCGATAGCTAAGCGATCCGCTGTGCTGCTGGCATCCAGTGCATCTGCTTCATCCCAATTGGTATCTGAAACATATTTATATAGGTACTCAAAGCGAGAATCATGCCCTGTATAAAAGGTTAATGGCTTGCCTGCTTCAAGCTTACCAAAGGTGCAGTTTTCGTGACGAATACGTCCCATTGCCGTACGTTTAACTGGCAGGCTTTGCGCAGAATAAGGGTCAATTTCAACTAGATAACCAAAGGCATTGGCTTCATTGCGATAATCTTGCGCAGCGGTTGCGCCACTAGCAGTAATATCAAAGCGCGCAAATTCATCTTCAAGCTCACCATCCATGCCTGCAAATTCTTCCCAGCCATAACGGGTGCCACTCGTTGAGATCCCAAGACGTGTATTCGCTTCACTCATGCTGCCGGTGTCGACAAAATAGCCCGGCCAGTTTTCTTCACAAGTGATATAAGTGCCCCAAGGGGTATAACCATTGCCGCAGTTGTTAATGGTGCCGCGCGCTTTGGTGCCATCTGGGGTAAATTTTGTCACCAGTAAGTCGCTGCCAGAAAGTGGACCTGCCATGGTGTGCAGGCTATCTGCTGTAATGCGGCGGTTGTGCACATCATCTTCAACAACAGACCAAACGCCTTGGCTGTCTTTTTTGATTCGCACGACGGTGACGCCATGGGCATAGACTTCTTTACGTACATCATCCAGACTTTGTCGACCCGTTTCAGGATGCAGGGCATCAGTGTCTAAATATTCATGGTTAATACATAAAAGCCCATCATCTGTCGCATCGCCCAATGGGAAGAAGTGCATCCCATCATGGTGCTGACCGACGCTGTTGAGCTGATCGGTGGCCGTATTGGTGCCATCATCTTTCCAAGGCGCAGCTTGGGTATTGAGCGGGGTTCCCCATGGCGCCAAGACTTGCGCGCGATAGCCTTCTGGGATCACCGCAGCGTCGATTTTTGAGCCCGGAACGGATTCAAAGCCTAGTGACACAGAGCTTGTTGGAGTTTCTATCTCTGGTGAGGTGAGATCCGAATTACTGCTTGTGGATGAGTCTGAGCTATCACTGCCACATGCGGTGATCCCCAAACTGGTAAAAGCGGTTAACGCAGCAAAGCCAGAGCCACGTTTAATGAAGCCGCGACGTGATAAGTGCTTCGCTAAGACGCTCGCAAAGGCTTCATTATTGCTTGGGTTGTAACGAGTTGGATCAAAGGTTTCCTTGCTCATTTTTGCTTTCCTTTCATTATTATAGTCGAACAACGTGAAAGCAATCTAACGGCTCAAGGTTAAACAAATGTTAACAAGTTATGTAATTTTTATGTCATGTTTTGTGATGGTCATATGCGCGTCATATCCTGCATAGGTTTAGCTAGATTGAACCTTTTTAGTGAGTTGCATTGATTTGGGGAAAAATGTGCACCTTCGCGATGAAATTGCATCATTTTTGTGCACTGGCGTTTAACTGATTTTGCATAAGTATTCGTTAACCATAAGTTATCACTGTGGTTAACAACTTGGCACATCTTTTGCTTTGTCAATCAGGTAAGGAAATTTTTGATATACCGTTCAAATGACAAAGGAATGAATATGAAACTAGCTAAATTTAAATCAGCGTCTAGTCACACTAAAATGCTTAAAATGAGCCTACTTAGCGTCGTGCTTGGTGTGTCGAGCATGCAGGCATTGGCAGCAGATACGATCAAAGTCGGCGTCTTGCACTCACTTTCTGGCACCATGGCTATCAGTGAAAGTACGCTAAAAGACACCATCTTGATGCTTGTCGATGAGCAAAATAAGAAGGGCGGTGTATTAGGCAAGCAATTGGAAGCAGTTGTGGTTGACCCAGCATCAAACTGGCCAATGTATGCGGAAAAAGCACGTGAGTTGATTGAAAAAGACAAAGTTGCCGTAACGTTTGGTGGTTGGACCTCGGTTTCGCGTAAGTCAATGCTCCCTGTGTTTGAAGAAGATAACGCTATTTTGTTCTACCCTGTGCAGTATGAAGGCCAAGAGTCTTCGAAAAATATCTTCTACACAGGCGCTGCGCCAAACCAACAAGCGATCCCTGCTGTGGACTATTTAATTGATGAGCTTGGCGTGAAACGTTTTGTGCTAGAAGGGACGGACTATGTTTATCCGCGTACCACTAACAAGATCCTTGAAGCTTACTTGCTTTCAAAAGGCGTTGCCAAAGAAGACATCTTAATTAACTACACTCCTTTTAGTCACTCTGACTGGCAATCAATTGTTTCTAACATCAAGAAATTTGGTTCAGAAGGCAAGAAAACCGCTGTGGTTTCAACCATTAACGGTGACGCAAACGTTCCATTTTATAAAGAGTTAGCTGCGCAAGGCGTGAGCGCTGAAGACATTCCTGTGATTGCATTCTCTGTCGGTGAGCAAGAGCTTTCTGGCATGGATACAACCAACCTTGTCGGCCACCTTGCCGCGTGGAACTACTTCATGAGCGTTGATACCGAGGCTAATGACGAGTTTATCGGCAAATGGCAGCAGTACATCAAGTCTGATTCTCGCGTGACCAATGACCCAATGGAAGCAAGTTATATTGGCTTTAATTTATGGGTGAAAGCGGTCGAAAAAGCAGGCACAACAGATAGCGAAAAAGTCCAGCAAGCACTTCTTGGTCTTAGCGTGCCAAACCTAACGGGCGGCACTGCGACTATGGGTAACAACCACCACATCACAAAACCAGTATTAATTGGTGAAATCCAAGATGACGGTCAATTTGAAGTGGTTTGGGAAACTGATGGCGAAGTAGCAGGTGATGCATGGTCAGATTACCTAGACAGCTCAAAAGATTTAGTTGCTGATTGGAGTGAAGGTATCAAGTGTAGTAACTATGATACAAAAACTAAAGCTTGTTTAAACTAAGGACCATCATGCGCAACACTACTCTTCATATTATATGCTTGAGTCTGTGCCTACTTTGTTTAAGCATCAAACCTGCATTTGCCGATGATAGCGCGGCAAATGCAGGCGCGAGTTTTTCAACTCAGGCAGAGATAAGCCACGCTCTAATGAGTAAGAAATCTTCTGTAAAAGAAGACACTATTCAATTTTTATCTTCAAATGAGCAAAATACGCTCTCTTTAGAAGAAAGTGTCAAGTTATTAAATGCTTGGCTAGCTGGGGATTTATATTTAGAAAAAGAAACACAGCAATTATATTTGATTGAAAGCATGAAAACTGGCGCCACTGCGACACAATTATTTGATGCAAGCCAAACCCTTGAGATTAAAAATCGTCGTGACTTTACGAAGGTGCGCAGTACCAATAAATTGCGTAGCCAAATGAAAACGGCGCTCGCGAATATGCAGTTAAGCTCAGATGATGTCGCATTGCGTTTAAATGCAATCCAAGAACTGACGGGCAACTTAGATGACACGACTCGCGCTGCACTGGTGGATCGTCAAGCCAAAGAGAGCGATGCTGACGTCCTAACCGCGATTGAGTTTGCATTGGCGGTTGATGATGCCAGCCAAACCAAAGCGATTGCTCTTGATACACGTCTTGCTGCGATTGAGACCCTTTCAAGCGCAAAAACGCCACTGGTTTATTCCACTTTAACTCAAATTTTAAACCAAGAGTTTGGCGAGGATACAAAAGCTGTCCATCAAGCGGCGCAAAAAGGTTTAACCTCTTATGAGCAAAGCCAAAAAGTTGCGGCAGGGGTGGAGACGCTATTCTTCGGTTTAAGCCTTGGCTCCGTCTTAGTTTTAGCCGGCATCGGCCTTGCGATCACCTTTGGGGTGATGGGCGTGATTAATATGGCGCATGGCGAGCTTATCATGATCGGCGCATATACCACATATGTTGTCCAACAATTGCTGCCAAATTCGTCATTTTCGCTGATTTTATCGATTCCAACAGCCTTTATTATTACCGCATTAGTTGGGATCTTAATCGAACGTTTGGTGATCCGCCGTTTATATGGCAGACCACTTGAAACCTTGCTTGCAACTTTCGGGATCAGCCTGATTTTACAACAAGGGGTTCGCTCAATTTTCTCACCATTAAACCGCTCGGTGACGACGCCAGAATGGATGAGTGGCGCACTTGAAATCAACTCTATGCTTTCAATTACTTATAGCCGCTTATATATCATTGTGTTCGCTTTAGTGGTTTTCTTTGGCTTAATGATGATTTTAAAACGTACGCCACTTGGCTTGCAGGTTCGCGCTGTGTCGCAAAACCGAGCGATGGCGCGTGCAATGGGCGTGCATTCAGAGCGTGTGGACTCATTGACCTTTGGTCTTGGCGCAGGGATCGCTGGCGTTGCAGGGGTTGCCTTGTCGCAACTTACCAATGTCGGACCAAGCATGGGCCAAGATTATATTATTGACTCCTTTATGGTGGTTGTATTTGGTGGTGTCGGCAACTTATGGGGCACCTTGGTTGCAGGATTTAGCCTTGGGATTTTAAATAAAGTGATGGAACCTTGGGTCGGCGCAGTGGTTGCGAAGATCTTGATCTTAGCCTTCATCATTTTGTTTATTCAAAAACGCCCATTAGGTTTGTTCCCACAAAAAGGCCGTATGCCAACCTAGGAGGAAATATGATTTTTAATTCGATTTTAAAATCCGATCAAGGTGGCAAGATCCTCGTTAGCCTTTTGATTGTGTTAGCCATTGTGGTGCCAGTTTTAAACCTTGTGGTACCAGAAGGCAATGTTTTACACGTAAGCAGCTATACCGTTTCACTGCTTGGTAAATATCTATGTTATGCCTTAGTGGCGCTGGCGCTCGATCTGGTCTGGGGATATTTAGGTATTCTAAGCCTAGGTCACGGGGTGTTCTTTGCCTTGGGCGGTTATGCCATGGGCATGTATTTGATGCGCTCAATTGGCGATCGCGGCGTATATGCCAACCCAGATCTACCTGACTTTATGGTGGCGCTGAACTGGGATAGTCTGCCTTGGTTTTGGAATAGCTTTGAGCACTTTGGCTTTGCGGCATTAATGGCCTTGGTAGCGCCGGGTATTTTAGCTTTTGTCTTTGGTTACTTTGCTTTTAAATCAAGAGTTTCTGGCGTATATCTATCGATTATGACCCAAGCGCTGACGTTTGCCTTTATGCTTGCTTTTTATCGCAATGAAACTGGCTTTGGTGGCAACAATGGTTTAACCGACTTTAAAGATATTTTAGGTGCAAGTTTAGCCGAAGATAGCACCAAAGTTGCGCTATTTGTCGCCACTTGTATTGCCTTGGTGATTGGTTATTTAATTTGCCGCACCTTAATGAATAGCCGTTTAGGTCGGGTGTTAATTGCTGTGCGTGATGCAGAGCTGCGTACGCGTTTTACCGGTTATGATGTTGACCAAATTAAACTTTGGGTGTTTGTGCTGTCAGCCTTGATTGCAGGGGTTGCTGGCGCTTTATATGTGCCACAAGTTGGGATCATTAACCCAAGTGAATTTACCCCACTTAACTCAATTGAAATGGTCGTCTGGGTTGCCCTTGGCGGACGTGCGACGCTTTATGGCGCAGTTGTTGGCGCATTATTGGTGAACTTTGCAAAAAGCTGGTTCAGTGTCGAGTTTCCAGATATTTGGTTATTCGCCTTAGGTCTTATCTTTGTGCTCGCAACTATGTATCTGCCACAAGGTGTGGTCGGTTTATTTAAGCGTCGTCAGGCAGATAAAAGCGAAACGGCAACAGCAGTGAAGGAGCACTAATATGTTAGAAAGTTTAGCCCGCCGCGACCAAGTTTTTGAGTTTTTAAAGCCAGATATTCACCCTATGATTGATACTACGCATAATATGATGCTGTATCTGGAAGGCGTGAATGTGAGTTTTGATGGTTTTCAGGCGATTAATGACTTAAATCTGTATATTAAAAAAGGTGAGTTGCGCTGCATTATTGGGCCAAATGGCGCAGGTAAAACCACCATGATGGATATTATTACCGGCAAAACACGCCCAGATTCGGGCGAAGTTTGGCTTGGAAGTAAGACCAACTTACTGAAAATGAATGAAGCCGAAATCGCTAATGCCGGCATCGGACGAAAATTTCAAAAACCAACTGTGTTTGAAAGCTTATCAGTTTGGCACAACTTAGAGCTTGCGATGACAGGTGTTCGCCGTGCTTGGCCGTTATTTCGCGCCAAACTTGCGCACAAAGAAGCCGCTGAAATTGAGCATGTGCTTGAAGTGATTGGGCTTATTAATCAGCAAGGGTTATTGGCTGGCGCTTTGTCGCACGGTCAAAAACAATGGCTTGAAATTGGTATGTTGTTAATGCAAAAACCTCAGCTCTTGTTAGTTGATGAGCCGGTGACTGGCATGACGCACCAAGAGATGGACAAAACCGCGCAACTGCTTAACCAACTGGCTGGGGATTACACGATTGTTGTGGTCGAACATGACATGGGTTTTGTGCGCCAAATTGCACAAACCGTAACAGTGCTGCACCAAGGCCATGTGCTGGCAGAAGGTTCGATGGATGCGATGGCCAATCACAGTGAAGTGAAACGTGTCTATCTTGGCAGTGAAGACTAAATCAAGGAAGAAAGATGTTAAAAGTAGAAAAATTAAATCAATTTTATGCAGATAGCCATATTCTTTGGGATCTTGATTTTGCTATGCAGCCAAAAACCTGCCATGTCTTAATGGGGCGCAACGGGGTAGGTAAAACGACTTTGTTGCAATGCATTATGGGGCTGTTGCCTATTCGTGATGGGCAGATAAGCTTTGATGGTCAAGCGATTCATTCGCAGAAAACCCAAGCGCGTCCAAAAATGGGCATAGGGTATGTGCCGCAAGGGCGTCAGGTATTTCCACAATTAACGGTTGAAGAAAATCTAGAAATTGGTCTGATTAACCGCGCCCGTGGCGATCGCAAAATTCCAGATATGATTTATGATTTGTTTCCTGTCTTAGCTGAAATGAAGCAGCGCCGTGGCGGGGATTTATCCGGTGGTCAGCAGCAACAATTAGCCATTGGTCGCGCCTTGGTGTTTGATCCTAAATTATTGATTTTAGATGAGCCAACCGAAGGTATTCAGCCTAATATTGTGCAAGACATTGGCAATATCATTCGTCTTTTGATTGATGAGCATGACTTAAGCGTGCTGCTGGTGGAGCAAAAATTGCCCTTTGCGCGCAAAGTTGGCGATGAATTTAGCATTATCGAGCGTGGTCAAAGTGTCGCAACAGGTCCAATGGATACGCTCGATGATAAGCTGATTTCGCAATATTTGACGGTCTAAGCTATTGGTTTTTTATTGGTTTTAAGTGGTCATTATTTTCGACGCAGATCGCATATTTAGTATCGATTCAATAAAAACCATATAGTTTTACTTTAAAGATAAACATCCTTTGTTATAGTCGATCTCGTATTGGCTATTCAAAGGATTTTTTATTATGGCGAAGTATCAGTTTCCACAAGATTTTCTATGGGGCGCAGCTGCCTCTGGGCCGCAAACCGAAGGCATCACCAACAAAGCTAATCTGTCGATTTGGGATGCGTGGCATCAAGCTGATCCACAGCGTTTCTATAAAGAGATTGGCCCCAATCTTGTTACCGATACCTATAATCGCTATCAAGAAGACGTTGCATTAATGCTTGCAGCGGGGATGAACTCTTATCGCACTTCGATTCAATGGAGCCGCTTAATTAAAGACTTTGAGACAGGCGAAGTATGCCCGGACGCACTTGAGTTTTATCACAAGTATATTGATGAAATGCTGGCAAATGGCATTACGCCCATGATGAACTTATATCACTTTGATATGCCGATGATTTTGCAAGAAAAATATGGCGGTTTTGAGTCCAAAGTAGTGATCGATAAGTTTGTTGAATTTGCCCAACTTGCGTTCAAACACTTTGGCGCTAAGGTCAAACATTGGATCACATTCAACGAACCCATTGTGCCGGTCGAAGGGGGCTATCTGTATGATTTTCATTACCCGAATAAAGTCGATGGCAAGCTTGCAGTGCAAGTTGGCACCAATATTTTAATTGCGCACGCCAAAGCTGTTTTGGCTTATCAAGAAATGAATCAAGGCGGTAAATTACACCCAGATGGTCAAATCGGCGTGGTGCTAAACCTTACTCCATCTTATACCAGAAATGACAGTGACGCCGACAAAGAGGCTGCTTACTACGCAGATCTTTTGTTTAACCGCAGCTTTTTAGATCCTTGCGTGAAAAACGAGATCCCCGCAGAATTATGTGATGTCTTTGAAAAGCACGGCATCACGCCAGATTTAAGCCAAGATGAAATGACCGCGATTAAAAGCGCTAAGATTGATTTCCTTGGGGTAAATTATTATGTCCCGCGTCGGGTCAAAGCGCGTGAAAGCGCATATGAATTGGATACCTTCACCCCAGATATTTATTTTGAAAACTATATCAATCCAAACGGGCGCTTTAATCCATATCGTGATAATAACGAAATTCTGCCAACCGCGATTTATGATATTTCGAAGAATATTCAAGACAATTACGGCAATATCCCATGGTATTTGGCGGAGATCGGCATTGCGATGGATTTAGAATCTGAAGGTCAAGTCCAAGCTGATGGCTACATAGACGATAGTTTTCGCACTGGCTTAATGGAAGAGCATTTAATTCAACTGCACCGTGCGATGCAAGAGGGGGCAAATTGCTTTGGCGTGCATCAATGGACCTTTATTGATAACTGGTCTTGGCTCAACTCATTTAAACGCCGTTATGGACTTTATCGTAACAACTTAGAAACGGGTGAACGTGAACCTAAGCAGCATTTGAAGTGGTTTAAGGACTTGTCGCAAAAAGGTTATTTTGACGTTTAATCTAATATAATGTGAATTGAACGGGTTGAGCCTGCATGATAAATGACGTTGCAGGCTCAATGATCAAGAGTATAGTCAATATATCTATTTTTATATCTAGGTAAACCTTTATGCAGCAGACTTATTACGCAGTGTTTGATATTGGCGGCAGCGCAGTGAAATGCGCCGTCATGGATGAAACCAGTCATATTTATGAAAGAGATAAATTGTCGACAGATGTATCTAATTTCGATGAATTTATCGCACAATTTGACGATTTTATTCATTCTGTAGCCGATGAATATAAACTTTCAGGCATTGCAATTAGTACCTGTGGCGCTGCTGATTGCCAAGAGGGGGTGATTTATGGCGCGAGCGCGATAGATTATATTCATGGCCCGAACTTTAAAACTTGGGCGCGTGAGCGTCATGGCCTTGCATGTGAGATTGAAAATGATGCCTGTTGCGCGCTTTTAGCTGAAGTGTGGCAAGGTGAGGCGCAAGCGGTGCAAGATTGCTGCTCTGTGGTGATAGGCTCTGGGATTGGCGGCGCACTGGTGCGGGATAGAAAAATTATTCACGGCAAGCACTTACATGCTGGTGAGTTCGGCTATATGACAATGATGCAAGATGGCGAGATCAAAACATTTAGCGATTTAGGCTCAACCAAAGGATTAATCAAAGCCGCGGCTAAGGTGCTTGGAAAAGATCCTAAAGAGCTTAACGGCTTAACTGTGTTTGAAGCCGCGCAAGACCCAGACCATCCTGAGCGTAAGGCGCTCAAAGAGGTGATTGATACTTGGTATCAACATCTTGCATTAGGGATCTTTAATATCCAATATGCAATTGATCCTGAAAAAATTATTCTAGGTGGCGCAATCAGTGAGCGTGATGAGTTAATTACTGAGCTTGATAAGCAGATTGATAAGATTATGAAAGCCTTGCCACATGCACAAATTCGTCCTGTGCTCAGTCGTTGTCAGCTTGGAAATGATGCGAACTTGGTTGGCAGCTTATACCATTTTCTCAAGGCGAGTGCGTGATTTTCCCAGTAAATCCGTTACTTGTATAAGAATTCGCTTTTATTTTGCGTCGATCTGAGCTAAAAATAGGAAATAAATAGCTATTTTCTATGGAAAAGGAATCATTATGAAAAAGAATATTTTTGCCTTGCTTGGGCTTTCTATTGCCTTAACCGGTTGTTCGTCACTTAGTTACGATGAAATCTACGGTTCGCAACCAGGCGTGCCACAAACTACAACGCCAAGTAACCAAAGCACACCAGAAGAATCGCAGCAGCAAACTCAAGATGAAGATTATGCGCCGCAAGAAGAAGTGGTGGAGCAAAAAGCAGACACAGCCCAACTGCAAAACGCAGCCTCGCAACTTACAGAAACGATGCTCAGCTCGGCAGAAGTTTCTCAAATTGCAGCAAGTGGTGCGCCAGTGCTTTATGTTGGCACAGTCAATAATGCCTCAGCAAACTACCTTGATACCACAAGCTTAACGACGGCGATTGCCAATCAAATTTATGTTTCGGGCAAATTCGCCGGGATCAGCCAATCGAAAGTGGACGAAGTGCGCTCACAACTTAGCCTAACTTCAGATGAAGAGTTGCCGGATCTAAATAGCGCGGTTCAATATGGCAAGATGCTTGGCGCGCAATATATGTTGTTTAGCCAAGTTTCAGGCGGTAGCCCTACCTATCAAGTGGCGATGCGTATGATGGACTTGAATTCAGGTCTTATTGTCTGGAAGGGCAATCAATAAGCGGTTCTGAGCCTTAGACATAAAAAATTAAGCCATAAAAAATGCTGCATCGGAAAATTTCTCGATGCAGCATTTTTGTTTCAGCGAAAGTTAATTCGATAGCTTATCGCATGGCTTACGCAATTTCTTCAGCTTGCGCCTCTGCTTTACGGCATACCGCAGCAGTGAAGACCACGTCAGTTGAGCTGTTTAGCGCTGTTTCTGCTGAATCTTGGATCACACCAATGATAAAGCCAACACCTACCACTTGTAGTGCGATATCGTTTGAAATGCCAAACAAGCTACACGCAAGTGGGATAAGAAGCAGTGAACCACCAGCAACGCCTGAAGCGCCACATGCTGAAACCGCCGCCACAACACTTAGCAAGATAGCTGTGAAGATATCCACATGAATACCTAGCGTATTTACTGCAGCAAGCGTCAAGATTGTGATAGTGATCGCCGCGCCGCCCATATTAATGGTTGCGCCCAGTGGAATAGACACAGAATAAGTATCTTCATCTAGATCCAATTTACGACATAAGTTCATGTTTACTGGGATGTTTGCAGCACTTGAACGAGTGAAGAATGCCGTTACGCCACTTTCACGCAAGCATTGGAAGACCAATGGGTATGGGTTTTGCTTGGTCATGAAGTAAACAATTGCTGGGTTGATGATGAGCGCCATAATAAACATTGCGCTTAAGAGTACGGCAAGAAGCTGCACATAACCTGCCATTGCAGAGAAACCTGTGTCACCCACAACATAAGCTACCAAACCAAAGATACCAAATGGCGCAAGGCGAATGATAAAGCGAACAAGGGTAGAAACGCCGTGGCTAATGTCATGGAAAACAAGTTTAGTGCTATCACTTGCGTGACGCAAAACTAAACCAAGACCGATACCCCAAGCCAAAATGCCGATGTAGTTTGCTTGAACCAGCGCATTGACTGGGTTATCCACAATTTTCATCAATAAGCTGTGCATGACTTCTGTGATCCCTTGTGGTGGCGTGGTGCCAGAGACCGCATTAGTGAGCTCAATACTGGTTGGGAAAAGAAAGCTTAATGACACCGCAACAAGCGCTGCGCAGAAAGTACCAATTAAATAAAGCACCACGATAGGGCGCATATTGGTGTTTGAGCCTTTGGTTTGATTTTGGTTTGCAATCGACGCTGCTACCAGAACAAATACAAGTAAAGGTGCAATCGCTTTCAACGCGCCAACAAAAATATCCCCTAAGAGTTTGAAGCTTTTGGCGGTTTCTGGTGCGATTGAGGCAAAGATTGCCCCAAGGATGATCCCGATAAGGATCTGCAGCACTAAATTGCCATTGGCAAAACGTGCAACGAGTGAGTTGTTGTGTGACATAACATGAGTCCTAGTTTTAATTTATATCCATGTGTTTATTATAATAATAATCACCCGCGCATTATATCAAAGAAGCATAATGCTAAACGGGTGATTGATTGTAGCTGATTTTTATTTTTAATTGCGAGTGGCAATTGAGGTTTTCTATAAGTTTTTTTGAAAAATTACAGAATTAATCTTAAAAAATCGGATGGATATCCAGTTTTTTGTAAAAACCTTAGCTTTTTAACTGTTATGCTTACTTTTCAATTGGCGCGCTGGATTGAGCTTTATCAATGGCGCCTACTTCCAAAACGGGTGCAACATCCAAATGTTCGGCATTCATCATGCTTGAAATTCGCTGCACTGACGAAAGCAATAAGGATTGCTCCCAGTCTTCGAGCCCTTGAAAGCTTTTAATAAAGTGATCTTGTAATGGAAGCGGGGCTTTTTCAAGAAGCTGTGAACCTTCTGGCGTCAGATACGTATGGACTTTACGTTTATCCAACTGACTACGATGGCGTTTGACTAAATTACGACTTTCTAAACGGTCGATAATCGTTGTCGCCGTTGCTTGGCTCATATTGGTGTTGCGTGATAACTGACGAATGGTGACTTCACCACTATCACGAATCGAGCGCATCAAAAGGAGTTGCGGCGCAGTTAGGCCGACATCTTTGTTGAGTTTGCGTGAGTGTAGATCGATCGCACGGATGATCTGGCGTAAGGCAATTAGTACTTCTTCATGATTGTTCATTATAGACTCCCTAAATCCAGTGCAAAAATACCTGATATTTTCATTAAGGAAAAGTAAAAGATTCAAAAATGGCAAGCGTTTGCACAAAATGGATTCAAATAGGTATTTCCAGATAAAACAAAGGCCACCCAGAGGCAGCCTTTCAGTCTTATTTTATTGTTTTTAATGTGATTTTTTCACTTTGATATGGATTTAACCAAATTGACTGTTATTGCGCCGCTTGTTTGGCAGTATTGATCCAGTTATCAAATGTTTCTTGGTGCGCTTTGATCCAAGCATCGGTTTGCGCTTCGATGTCTGCCGCGCTGTTTTTACCTTGACGCATCATCATGTTCTGCGCGCTCACATCATTAATATTCAGCTTCATGATTTCAAACAGTTTAGCAGCTGCTGGGTTTTCTGCGGCGAAGTTTTTATTTGCCACAATGTGCATGCTGCTGATCGCAAAGCCGTAGTTTTTACCATTTGGCAATGTGGTGTCATCACTTTCTAATGAACCTGGGCCTGATGAAAACGGCACTTCAATCCAAACCACATCTTTACCCGGAACAAGCTCACCACTTACCCAGTATGGCGTCCAAGTGTAGTATAAAATTGACTCGCCTTTCTTATAACGCTCAATCGTATCAGCAATAATTGCGGCATAGTTACCTTGGTTGTGCTCAACGGTTTCTGAAAGACCATAAGCGGGTAATTGGTGTTCAATCACAGCCTCACAGCCCCAACCTGGGTTACAACCGGTTAAATCGGCTTTGCCATCGCCATCTGCGTCAAACAGTTTGGCAATTTTTGGATCTTTTAGCTGCTCAATATTCGTGATGTTATATTTATCCGCAGTTTTCTTATCAATTAAGTAACCTTGGGCTGCGCCTGAAATATAAGTGCCTTTACGATAAAACTTGTCATCACCGCCGGCTTGCTTATATTTATCATCATGTAGTGGCGCCCAGTTAACTGTCATATAGGTTGCATCACCATTGGCAATTGAGGTGTAGGCAACATTATAATCCACTTCTTTGGTCGCCTCGACGTCATAGCCTAGCGCTTCCATTGCTTTATTTACCAACAAAGTTTGGAATGTTTCTTCGGCAACACTTGATTGCACAGGTTGAACGCTCACACCTTCGCCCGGTAAGTCAGCGGCACTTGCATTAAAGCTGAGCATAGACAAGCAGATAGCGCTTGCAAGGCCAGTACGGGTGATCATAGGGTGCAGGCCAAGACTATCCACTTCTTGCTCTGGCTTTTCAACACTAGGTGCCTTGTCTTGCGTGTTTGCGGTGTTTTTAAATAAATGAAACATGAAATCTCCTTGTTCATATTTATAGTTTTACCCGTATCGATTTGGGTATGATTTTGATTTTCTGACGCAGGCATAAATTGACTGATTGAACCTATGCCTGTGTGTATTCTTTTGTGTTAGTGCAATCGGTTATGACTGCTGCTCTAATTTTGCCGCTTTGGTTTTATCCAATTCTTCTTTCTCTTTTAGTAAGCTTTTTTTCAAACGCTTCGGCCAAGAAAGCGGGCCACTTTGATGCCATGCTTGTTTGCCATCGCGGCTTGACTCGCCCATTTTTTGAGTAAATCTATCCAGTAGAATCGCTAAAATAACAATCCCAAGGCCACCGACAGCGGCAAGTCCCATATCTAGACGACCAATCCCGCGTAATACCATTTGACCTAAACCGCCCACAGCAATCATCGACGCGATAACCACCATTGAAAGCGCAAGCATCAGAGTTTGGTTAACACCTGCCATAATGGTTGGCATAGCCAGTGGCAACTGGATGCGATAAAGCATTTGTTTTGGGTTCGCGCCAAAGGCATGACCGGCTTCAATTAAATCTTTTGGCACTTGCTCTATACCTAAAATGGTTAGACGTACAATCGGCGGTAAGGCGAAAATAATGGTTACCACAACGCCGGGCACATTACCGATACCAAATAGCATCACGATTGGCACGAGATACACAAAGGCTGGTGTGGTTTGCATTGCATCCAAGATTGGGCGTATAAATTTAGCCGCGGTTTTACTGCGTGAGAGCCAAATCCCCATAGGTATCCCGATGACCAGACAGAAGAACACGGCAGTTAGTACAAGTGACAGTGTCACCATTGCTTCTGACCATGCGCCGACAAGGCCAATCACAAGTAGACCGATAAAGCTTGAAATCGCCATTTTGCGACCTGCAAATTGCCATGTAAGTAAGACTAAGATAGCAAGCATCAAGAGGGAAGGTGGGCTCACTAGCAAGGTTTGAAAACCGGTTAAAATGAAATCGATTGGCACGCGAATGGCTTGGAAAACAGGGCGACCATAATGAACAAGGCCATTTAACGCGGTTTCAACCCAATGATCAAACGGCAGGACTGCATCTTTAAATGGGTGAACCCAGTCGATATTGTCTGTGCCAGGGGCTGCGGTGGCGTTAAGCCAATCTGAATTGCCCGCAGCATCGGCGGCACTTTGCGCCGTGCTTGGATCGGCATTGGCGGTAGCTTGTTGCGCGGCATTCGACCAAGGGTCTGAACTCGCTGCTGCGTCTGTGGTTTGGCTTGCCGCCGCCCACGGGTCGGTTTGAGTTTCACTACTCATAAATCATCCTTTATCTTTTAAAACTTTATGAAGCTAAATCTAGTATTAAGCTGCTTGTTCGTTGTTTTCGTGTGCTTTGTTTTCAGTATCAAGCACTTGCAGTAGGCGCGTTTTGGTGATCACGCCATAATAATTATGCGCCTCATCAATCACTGGCAGTGCATAAGGTAAGTCTGCCACTTGGGTAATACATTCGCTGACAGGGGTCTGCGCATCCAGCGTTTGCACATTTTCAAGCAAGGCATCTGTAAGTGAGCCTTGTTTGTTTTTGGCTTCGGTGAGGCTTTGCTGTGAGACAATCCCAACAAACTTATTGTTTTTCTCGATCACGATGCCGTATTCACGGTCGCTATCAGATAAAATTTGTAGCGCTGCCAGTGGCCCATCTGTTTGTGATTTTTTAAACACAGCGGCTGGTTTTTTACGTGCAATATCTTGCGCGCTATAAACTTGTGCAAGGTTGACGCCATTAAAGAAGGACGCCACATACTCATTGGCTGGGTTTTGTAGGATCTCATCCGGTGTGCCGACTTGCACCACGACGCCATCTTGCATAATTGCAATACGGTCACCAATTCGCATGGCTTCATCTAAATCGTGCGAAATAAATACAATTGTGCGTTTATCATCATTTTGCAGACGAATCAGCTCATCTTGCATCTCGGTACGAATGAGTGGGTCAAGTGCAGAGAAGGCTTCATCCATCAGCAAGATGTCTGGGTCGGTTGCCAATGCGCGGGCAAGGCCAACACGCTGCTGCATCCCGCCAGAGAGCTCATCTGGGTAGGCATCTCTTTGAGTATCAAGGCCAACACGGGCAAGTGCATTAAGCGCTGCTGCTTCGCGTTCGCTGACATCAACGCCAGCAAGCTCTAAACCAAAGGCGGTATTCTCAATCACACTCATGTGCGGCATTAAGGCAAAGTTTTGGAAGACCATGCTGATATGTTGGCGGCGAACCTGCTGCAGTTCGAGATCTGTCATCTGGGCAATATCTTGATCTTTAAACAAGACTTGACCATAGCTTGGTTTGATTAAGCGGTTAAGCATACGCACTAATGTAGACTTACCTGAACCAGAAAGGCCCATAATCACAAAGATTTCTCCTTCGCGAATATCAAGTGAAACATCTTTCACCCCAACCGTTGCGCCGGTGGCTTGGAAAATCTTATCTTTGCTCATGCCTTTCTTAGACATTTGGTAAGCATCGTCGGCTTGCTCACCAAAAATTTTGTAGAGATTTTTAACTTCAAGTAATGCCTGAGGCAACTGGGGAGAGTCTGTACTTGTATCTGCCATGAAACGAATCCTTTTAGGTCTAACTATTTCTGAATGCTATCAGTTTTGGCAGTGTATTTTGATGAACACTGCGAATTGATTAGTACCCTAAACAATTTTTAATTCGATTGCAAAGTGTAATGTTTAATTATTCATCGTTTTTAGGTCAAAAGATACGTATTCTAAGCATTTAATTAAAAATATTTAATATATAACATATTGATATTTAATGATTAATGTTTTTATCTAAACTTAATATGAATTATTTAAATATTTTTTGTTAAAAATTACGGTTCAAAACAGTAATAGCAGTAAATGTATGGTTTTAGGGTGCCTTTGTGATTAAATTTTGATCCATTGGTTTGTGCTTAAATGTTTCGTAGTGTATCTATTTTGAAAGGGTGCAGAGGATGGATGAAACAAGATGGATGCATTCGAGATAAAAAGAAACCCAATTCGATGCCAAGGATCCAATTGGGTTTTGATAGGTTTTTGATGTTGCGTTACCAGACTTCTAAAGCTGTCACCTCAAGTGTGAGATAATGCTTTTTCCATGTTTCAGGTTGCATATCTGTTACCCAAACTTCTTCACTTTCTCGCGTTTGGTTTGCGCGTAGGTAAGTTTCGGGCAGACGTTTAATCGCGCGCCAAACAACGAGATCTTGGCTTTGCACAAACGCCCCTGTGTCATCATAAAAACTCGCTTTGACCGTTACTTTGATCACGTCATCTTTATTTTGACTGCTTAAATCAAAGGTTAATCCGAGGCGATCACCTTTCCATTTGGTATCGACAAGATTAATTTTTACATCACGATAGGTGGTTTGGCCAAAGAGCTCTGGGTGCGCCATCGCCTCTGGTGATAAACGTGGGTTTACATGGGAAGGCGCTTGATTTAAGGCTTGCACAATGTCAGGGTTAGCATTTGACTGTGCTGACGTTGCAACTGTCTCTGCGCTCGGCTTGCTAGTGGCATTTTCTGAACTGGCTACAACCGCAGCGCTGGTTGCAATAGCTGCCGCACTTGTTGAGCTTGGTGTCGAGGCCGTTGTAGTGGGCTTTTCAGTCACAACATATTGCCAAGTGTGATCATCCTTTAGCTCAACCTTAGTCCCATTTTCAAGGGTAAAGGTGGCGATGCTGTTTGCTGCAAAGCTTGAGAAAGGGAGTGCTAAACTAATGTATAAAATGGAATATTTTAGAGAATAAAGCCTGACTGTATTAGACCTGCGACGCATAAGTGAAACTCCTTATTTTTGAATATGCTAAGAGTAATACCTTTTCTTATGGACGGCTAGTTTTTCATATATTTCTCGGTACGGTATATACGGTAAATAGTGGTTAAATTGACACTAAACAGCGTGGCTTCAAGCATTGTTCCACCGATAGAGCCAATGATAATATTGTTTGTTAACCAGCATAGTGAGCCGAGTAAGAAGGTTAACCGCATTTTAATCCCTTTAAGCAAGAAAACGGCAATGGTGCCTAAAATAGCGCCAATAATAGGGAGAATGTCGACGAGCTCATCCACAAGGTAAAACCCGCTAATGAGACTGATGAGTATAAAGAAGCCGGCAACATAAGCGGAGGAAGTACGTAATGCAAGGCCTGTTCGAATTACTGAAATTAAGGTGCTTACTGCGGATATTAAGGAACCAAGTAAAAAGAAATGGATTACATTTGTAAATTGAAAAGCCGCCATCATAATTTTTAACTTTTTATCATCTTTCTGATAAAAGGAGTAAATACCCAGTCCAAAGCTAATAAATCCAATAAATTGAGCTATGTATATTTGAATATCTTCCATCTGCGCTCCGAAGTGCCAAAAACAAAAGCTCATTTGGTTTTAAAATGAGCTTTTACTATTCTGTATTATATTTTGAGTAATTGAGTTAGTTTTGTTTTTCTAAGGAGTCCCAAGCGCCTAAGATATACATGATTCCAAGTGCGCGATCATATAAGCCATATCCCGGCCTTGCCCACTTTTCTTCTCCCCAAATATGACGGCCATGGTCTGGTCGAGCATACCCTTGATAATTATATTTATGAAGCGTTTGAATAACTTTCACTGTATCGACTGAGCCATCACAAGCACGGTGTGAGGCTTCGATAAAATCACCATTTTCGAAACGTTTTACATTACGGATATGAATAAAATGTACGCGCTCATGTACAGATTCAAGTATATCTGGAATATCATTATTCGCTGAGCCTAGTGAACCACAGCAAAGACTTAAACCATTATATGGGCTATCAACAAGCTTTAAAAAGCGTTGGATATTTTCTTTATTCGTGATAATTCTAGGCAGCCCAAAAATAGGGAATGCAGGATCATCTGGATGAATCCCCATTTTTATGTCGCATTCTTCACACACTGGAATGATACGCTCCAAGAAATATTTTAGGTTTTGCCATAGATTTTCGGCTGTAAAACCTTCATATTGTTTAAATGTTTCTTCTAATTTAGCAAGGCGTTCAGGCTCCCAACCTGGCATAGTGACATCAACATCAGTGGATAGTTTTTTTATTAATTCAATCGGATCAATGTCTTGAATTTTACTTTTTTCAAAAAAAAGTGCATTCGAACCATCTTCCATTTGTTTATATAGATCCGTGCGGGTCCAATCAAAAACAGGCATAAAATTATAGCAAACAACTTTAACTCCAACCTTGGCAAGACGGCGTAATGTTTCAATATAATTATCTATATATTTATCACGAGATGCTAGGCCAAGTTTTATGTCTTCATGCACATTGACGCTTTCTACTACATCAATATTAAAGCCAGCCTTTTCAATGTGATCTTTTTCGGCAATGATCCGTTCCATTGGCCAAACTTCACCTGCTTGGATATCATGAAGTGACCATACAATGCCTTCAACGCCTGGAATTTGCTTAATATGAGCAAGGGTAATTTTATCATTCCCCTCACCATACCAACGAAATGTCATTTTCATTTATAACTCCTTGCTTTTTAAAAATTGTTGAATAGATGCTTTTGCCCCTAGCTTTAACAGCAGTTGTAAGGCAGTTTCAACTTTAGTTTTAAATGTTTGGTTGACGGCTAAATGTGAGCTAAAGACTTCTTGAATATTAAGATATTGACTGACAATCTGATCTTGAGTTGAATGCTCCCAGATAGATTTTAATTTTGAACTTAATGGGTCAAGAACATCAATAGGTAGATTATTTTCATCCATTTGACTTGTATATTTAATCCATGCAGCAAGGGCTAAGATTAATCCATCCACATTAACTTGATTATTTATGCCGTATTCTATTGTTTGAAGCCAACGTTGAGGTATTTTCTGCGAACCGTCCATCGCAATTTGCCAAGTTCTATGTTGGAGCGCTTTATTTTCATAGCGATGAATTAAAGAATCTTTATAAGCACCTAAATCTACACCCTTTACATCGATAGAAGGGGTTATTTCTTTATCCATTAAATAACGGATATAAGTTTTAAAGTCAGAATCTTGCATTGTTGTAGCGACAGTTTCATAACCAGCTAAATATCCTAAATAAGCAATAGCCGAATGCGTACCATTTAATAGCCTTAATTTCATATTTTCAAATGGTATGACATCATCGGTAAAAATAACATTATCAATACCTGCTTTATCCCACCTTGGCTTTTGGTTGTTAAATTTATCTTCAATCACCCATTGTAAGAAAGGTTCTGTCATTACACAGGCCTTATCTTTCACTCCCAGTGCTGATTCGATAATCTCAACATCGCGCTCTGTTGTTCTTGGTACAATACGGTCTACCATGGTACAAGGAAACTGGATATTATCTTTGATCCATTGATAGAGTGTAGGGTCATATGCTTTAGCGAAATCATGAACCACTTTTTCAAGGACATGACCGTTTTCTGGCAAGTTGTCACAGCAAAGTGGCGTGAATGGTGGAATATTGTGTTCTTTTCGATATTTGATCGCATTGACTAAAAAACCAATTACAGATTGCGGTGTATCCAAATGTGCAAGATCGTGAGCGATGAGAGGATGGTTTAAATTTAAATGGCCAGTTGCTGGATTATGACAATAGCCTTTTTCTGTCACCGTTAGTGAGACAACTTTGACATCTTCACTATACATATAACGAAAGACTTCCTCACTTTGATGCCGAGTGAGAACTTTATGGATGGCACCAACCAAATGAGTACTTAAAGTATCATTGTATGCGATACCAACAGAATATAAATTATCTTGTGGAGCCATTAGATCTTGGATCCCAGAACTTCCCCAACTGACGCCAACAATTTTCCAGTTTCCACCTTGCTCTCGGATCAAAGTATCCGTCATTAATGCTTGGTGCGCGCGATGAAAGGCACCAAAGCCAAGATGCACGATACCGACTTTGGCATTCAAGATTTGTGGATCAGGCTTGATGTCAGTATTTGAATCTTTGAAATTATTTAAATTAAGTAAGCTCATAGCAAAACCATAAATAAGTAATAAGAAAATAGAGCCACCGATCTTGATGGCTCGTGTTTAGGTGAGTTTTATATGGAATTAATAATTTATTTTTGAGCTGCTTGAATGCGTTCTAGTAATGAAACAAGCTCTGGGTTTTCTTGTCGGAATTTGTCATAAACTGGCTCAACTGCTTTTTGGAAAGCTGGAATATCACTATTTGTAAAGGTGATATTATATTTTTTCAGTTCAACTAAAGATGAATCGACATAGTTTTTCCAGTTGACTTTTTGTTTCTCAACCGTCTCTTTCGCCACTTTACGAATAGCTTTTTGTTGCTCCTCTGTTAGCCCATCCCACGTAGCTGTTGAGACGACAAGAACATCTGGTACCATAGTATGCATATCGTAAGAGTAAAATTTCTCGACTTCATAGTGACGAGATGAGTAGTAAGATGGAATGTTATTTTCTGCACCATCGACAACCCCTTGTTGTAGTGCAGAGTAGAGCTCACCATATGGAAGTGGGACAGCCGTAGCGCCTAATGCTTTCATTGTGTCAATGGAAATTGGCGAGTTTTGTACGCGAATTTTTAGACCTTGAAGATCACTTGGTTCTTTAATTGGCTTATCGGTATAGAAACTACGTGCACCAGCGTCAAGAAATGCAAGACCAATAAAGCCAGAATCTTTTGATGATGCAAGAATTTCATCACCAATTGGGCCTTCAAGAACTTTGTCATAGCTTGCACGATCTTTAAATAAATAAGGTAGTGCCAGAACATTGTAATCAGGTGCGAAGGTGGTTAATGGTGCAGCACTTACTTTAGTAAATGCGATGGTTCCATTTTGAACCATTTGAAGTAGATTTGTCTCATCACCTAAGGTTCCATTTGGGTAAACTTTTACACGTAAATTGGCTTCTTTTTTTAACTCTTTTGCAAACCAGTCTAATGAGGCGTGCACAGGGTGTTCGGTTGGCAGTGCGTGTGCAAGTTTAAGCGTTGCAGCTTGCACATTGATGGTCAGAGTGGAAGCTAAAATACTAGTCAGTAGGGTTGCTTTAAACATTTTTTTCATCGTTAATATCCTTTTATGTAGAGTACATTGCCTTTTTTATAAGGCTTAGGGTTATTGTTTTCGCTATAACATGTATAAATTACATCTGATATCCTGCTAGTTGCGGGAGCCATAATGAAATTTGTGGGAAAATCGTAATAACAGCAAGTGTAAGAATCATGATTACAAAAAGAGGAATAATTTTGGGGACGACCTCACCTAGTTTAGAGCCTGAAACGCTGCAACCAACAAATAGAGCTGTTCCAACTGGAGGGGTACAAATACCAATACAAAGGTTGAATACTAATATAATTCCAAAGTGAACAGGATCTATCCCAAGAGTCGTTGCGATGGGTAAGAATATAGGTGTAAAAATTAAGACCGCAGGTGTCATATCCATAAAGGTACCGACTACTAATAAAATGATATTCATCAGTAACATAATCATAATAGGGTTTTCGGATGCGGATAAGACAAAATCAGCAATAAACCCTGGGATATCGGCATTTGCCATTGCCCATGACATCATGGAAGAGGTTGCAACCATAAGTAGCACAATTGAGGTTGTCACAACGCTTTCAATGAGCACAGGTAACATGTCTTTCATTTTTAATTCACGGTAGGCGACGCCTAATAGCAAGCTGTAAACGACAGCAATTGCAGAGGCCTCAGTAGCTGTGAATATGCCACCTAAGATACCTCCCATGATGATCACAACTAGGCTTAAACTTGGCAGAGCATCAAGAATAACTTTGCGTTTTTTCTCTTTAAACTCAAATTTCTCTCTAGGTATACCATTTCGTTTACCTAGAAAAACAATACCTAGCATGATGCCAAGGCCCATTAAAATACCGGGTAAGTAACCTGCGATGAATAAGTATTGTACGGATGTGGTGCTGACTAGTGCATATAAGATCAAAATATTTGATGGTGGGATTAAAAGCCCTGTTGGGCAAGAAGCAACGTTGACAGCAGCAGAAAAAGCTCTTGGGTAGGAATGCTTTTCTTGAAGGGGCTTCATTATCCCACCAACAGCAGCAGCAGATGCAGCAGCTGAACCTGAAAGTGAGCCGAACATCATATTAGCAAGTACATTCACATGAGCAAGAGAACCTGGCAATTTACCACCAAAGATCATAGCAAAGTTAATCAAGCGTGAAGCAAGTCCCCCACGGTTCATCAGGTTTCCAGCAACAATAAAAAATGGCAGGGCAAGTAAGCCAAAATTATCTAGGCCATTCGCAAATTTTTGTGAGCTGAGTATCATGGCTTGCTCAATTGGAAAATCGATGAAAATCGTCAGCATCGCAGCAATACCAATAGAAAAAGCAATCGGTACACCAAGTAGAAGCAAAATTAGTAGGGTGCCAAATAACATGACCACTGGCATAAGATCATAAAAAATATCTGGTGCGTTGGATAAGAAATCGCTAGAGAATAAGAGATCAAGTAAAGTCATTACGCTTGCTCCTCATTATTATAATTATTTGTAATTACACTAAAAGCAAGTTGGCAAATTTCAATGACAGCATAATAGCTAATGAGTATTCCGGACAATGGAACCACAAGATACACATACCCCATTTTTAAATTTTCACCAAATAACATTATCCCCGGAGAAATTTGACCATGCTTTAATGTAGTGGCTACCATTTCACCTCCGCCATAAATCATTGTGATGGCAGCAAAGGCCAAAATAATTAAATGAATGAGAATACTTAAGATGTCTTTGCCTTTTTGACTTAGTCGAGTGGAAAGAATTTCGAGTGCAAGATGGCGTTTGATGGAGTAGGTATAAGCGCCACCTAAAATACCTATCCACATGAGTAGGTAACGCGAGAGCTCATCGGTAAAGCTAGCTGGATCTTGAAGAACAAAGCGGGTAAATACTTGCCAAACGACAGCTATGATCATGATGGTCATAAATGCAGCTAGTAAGAGTTCCAATCCTTTCCCAAGATAATAGTTGGTCTGTTTGATGATCATTTCATCCTCACTACTTCTGAAGGTTATTTCACATTAATTATTTTTTCGCACATAGTATGATTCATGCGTATTTATTTTCTATTATTGGTATAACACATAAGGGCTGAATTGGTAGGCAATTTAGTGAAAATGCGTTTCAAAAATCTAACTATTGGAGCTGTATCGCATATTCTACAACCAAAAATGCAAAAATAGATTATTCGAAGGCTTAATTTTGAAAAGGCATTGAAAGTTTAAAATTTACTTGCTAGTTTCAATATATATATTGGTATAACAACTTTAACTATCTTTGAGGTTTATCAAATGAAAGCATTTATGGGTGAAGATTTTTTATTGCATAACGAGGTTGCAAAGCGCCTTTATCATGAAGTCGCTCATGACTTACCGATTTTAGATTATCATTGCCATTTACCTCCTGAGCAGGTTGCGCAAGATTACCGATTCGAAAACTTGACTGATATTTGGTTAAGAGGGGATCACTATAAATGGCGAGCAATGCGTAGTAATGGTATTGATGAGCAGTTTTGTACTGGAAACGCAAGTGATAAGGAAAAATTTTTAGCTTTCGCTAGATGTGTACCTTATACATTAGGTAACCCTATTTATCATTGGACACATCTTGAATTGCGAAGACCATTTGGTATTACAGGTATTCACTTGAATGAGAGTAATGCAGAAAAAGTATGGAATGAGTGCAATGAAATGCTTTCAACACCAGAATTTTCAGCACGTTCTATCATGAAAAAAATGAATGTTGAAATGGTAGGGACAACAGATGATCCGATTGATGATCTTAGTGCGCATAAAAAGACCTTTGAAGATGAAAGTTTTGATATTCAGATGCGTCCAAGTTGGCGTCCAGATAAATCATTTAATGTGCAAGCTCAGGGGTTTGCCTCTTATATAGCAAAGCTTTCACTAGTTTCAGATATTGAAATCAAGACATTTGAGGATTTAAAGAATGCGCTTTCTAAGCGTTTAGATTATTTTGCAGATCATAACTGTAATGTGGCAGATCATGCGCTTGATACTGTGGTCTTTGCTAGAGCTTCTGATAGTGAGCTTGATCAAATCTTGATGAAAGGGCTGAGCGACCAACAAGTGAGTGAGTATGAAGCTGCTCAATTTAAAACGGCAGTGTTAATTTTTTTAGGTCATGAATACACAACACGAAACTGGGTGCAGCAATACCATATAGGAGCTCTGCGTAATAATAATAGTAAAATGCTTCAGTTATTAGGACCAGATACAGGGTTTGATTCTATTAACGATGCTCTTATTGCGAAGCCTCTTGCACAGCTCTTAGATACTTTGGAGCAAGATAATGCGCTGCCTAAAACGATTCTTTATACCTTAAACCCAAGAGATAATGAAGTGGTAGCAACCATGTGTGGTAACTTCCAATCTCAAGTGCCAGGTAAAATCCAATTTGGCTCTGGTTGGTGGTTTAATGATCAAAAAGATGGTATGGAAAGGCAGATGACACAATTGGCTCAACTTGGATTATTGAGTCGCTTTGTCGGTATGTTGACAGATAGTCGTAGTTTTCTTTCATACACTAGACATGAATATTTTCGTCGAATCCTATGCCAAATGTTAGGAGATTGGGTTGAAAAAGGTGAAGCTCCAAACGACTTTGAACTTTTGAGTAAAATGGTTTCTGATATTTGTTACCACAATGCAAAGCATTATTTTAACACCTAAGACTCTAGTTAAATTTGTTATATCGCTTGGCTGTTAGATTCATCTGATTGCCAAGTTTTATGATTGGACACTTTACTATGCTAAGGATTTATAAATGGATAGGTTCATTCAAGTTCACGAGCAAGATAATGTTGCAGTGGCATTAACAGATCTTAATCTAGGGGAGGTTATTTTTCATAAGGACACCCAGATTGTTCTTAAATCTCAAATAGCTCGAGGCCACAAATTTGCATTAATCGATCTTGAATATCATCAAGATGTCTTAAAATATGGCTATCCAATTGGGCATACCTTAAAAAAGATACAACAAGGTGAGTTACTCAATGAAAATAATCTTAAAACAAATTTATCAGCCATAGTTAACTATAAGTATAGTTATCAATTGAATAAACTAAATCAAGACTTAATGGAACGAAAAGTCAATTTGTATCGTCGAAAAAATGGTCAGGTTGGGATTAGAAATGAGCTATGGATTATTCCGACAGTGGGATGTGTGAATGCGATTGCACGTAATTTAAAGGCACAATTTTTAAATCAAATAAAGTTTTCCCAACAAGGTTCCGATAACCAGGATAACTTTGATGGAGTACATGTATTTTCGCATCAATTTGGTTGTTCCCAGTTAGGTGATGATCATTTGCAAACCCGAGTTCTATTACAAAACCTAGCAAAGCATCCAAATGCCGGTGGAGTATTAGTATTGGGCTTAGGTTGTGAAAATAATCAGATCAAAGCATTTGAAGAAACTTTGGGTGAGTACGATAAAGACAGAGTTCAGTTTATGGTTTGCCAACAGCATGATGATGAAATCCAAGTTGGACTTGCACATTTACATACCTTGTATAGCAATATGCAATACGATAGGCGGGAAGTGGGTAAAATCCGTGAAGTTAAATTTGGTCTTGAATGTGGCGGATCTGACGGGCTTTCAGGTATCACAGCAAATCCATTATTAGGACAATTTTCAGACTATGTGATTAGCCACGGTGGTACTAGTGTACTGACAGAAGTCCCTGAGATGTTTGGTGCAGAGCATCTTCTTATGCAGCGTTGTATCTCGCAAGATGTTTTTGATAAGACCGTTACTTTAATTAATAATTTTAAACAATACTTTATTGATAATCAGCAACCTATATATGAAAACCCGTCACCAGGTAATAAAGCTGGGGGAATAAGTACACTTGAAGAAAAATCACTTGGCTGTACCCAAAAAGCAGGTCAAAGCGCTGTCATGGATGTTTTGGAATATGGGGAGAGGCTAAAAACACCTGGCTTGAACTTGTTGAGTGCACCAGGAAATGATGCGATTGCCACCTCTGCTTTGGCAAGTGCACATTGCCATTTAGTCTTATTTACAACAGGACGCGGTACTCCTTATGGTGGACCTGTACCGACAGTAAAAATTGCGACGAACTCAGATCTTGCTCAGCGTAAACCACACTGGATTGACTTTAATGCAGGTGTACTGGTTGAAGGGAAGAGCATGAAAGATACATTAAATTCCTTTATTGATGAAATAGTTGCCATTATTAATGGGAAGTTTACTAAGAATGAATTTAATGATTTTAGGGAAATAGCTGTATTTAAAAAAGGTGTTACATTATAAGAGTCCAGATCAGCACTTTATATATTGATATAACGTGCTGATTTAATTTATTTTCACACTCTCAGAGTATAAGAAGCGATCATAATCTTCAGTCGTTGCATCAAATAACATTTTTTTTGTATTTTCTATGTGTTTCCAAGTTTGATATTTAGCTTTTTGAGGATCTTTTTGTAAAAGAGCTTCAACAATAGCATCGTGATCATCACACCAACTTCTTATTTTCTCTGGTGCAATGTGCTCATGCAGTTTACGCCAATACGGGTTTTGTTCCCTGCCATTTGATAATTGCTCTGCTAAATAAACCATGACAGAGTTTTGTGTACAACGAGCAAGTTGAATATGAAATTCTCTATCCCAGTGAGAGTCTCGGGAGTGATCATCGGCACGAGCTTGCTCTTGAATTTTCATTAATGCCACGAGATCTTGTTTGCTGGCTTGAGTAGCTGCAAACTCGGCTAAGTTACTTTCAAATAATTGGCGAGCTTGTAATAATTCAAATGGTCCCCATGATTGAATTGGTGAGTTGGCTTCAACATCTATAGCCTGAGGACAGGTGTTAATTACTCGAATACCTGAACCTTTTTTAACTTCAACATACCCTTCGACTTCGAGCATAATCATTGCTTCACGTACAACAGTGCGGCTTACATCCATTTGTTCGGCAATTACCCGTTCAGAGGGGAGCATGGCATCAACTGGGTATTTTTCATTTGTAATCTCAGCTTTGAAATGGCTAGCTATCTTTTGGTATAACTTACTTACTTGTTCCATAATTACCTATATGCTCAGTTATCAATAAATTTATTATACCAATTTATTGTACTTGATTTCATATAGGTTGAATATAAAAAAACCAAACCGTTTAATGTTTGTAACAAATTAAATGATTTGGTTTTAAAATCAACTTAATGCAGTGAAATTAGGGCTCTAAACGACCTGCCAATCCATCATTTCGCCGGCGCCTAGTGGCACGACTTGATTACTACCAAATTCATATGTTTCTGGCACTTGCCACGGTGTTTTTTGCAGTGTGATCGTATCTGAGTTGACATCTAGGCCATAGAATTTAGCGCCGTTGATACTTGCGAAAGCTTCCAGATTTTCAAGTTTGCCTGCGGCTTCAAACGCCGTTGCGTAAAGCTCAAGCGCTGCGTGCGCGCTATAACAACCTGCGCAGCCACACGCATTTTCTTTGCGATCTTGCGCGTGTGGCGCAGAATCTGTGCCTAAGAAAAATTTAGGATTGCCAGAGGTTGCCGCTTGGATCAGCGCAGCTTGGTGAATGTTACGTTTTAAAATTGGTAAGCAGTAAAAATGCGGGCGAATGCCGCCGACAAGCATATGGTTGCGGTTAAATAGCAGGTGTTGTGGGGTAATCGTCGCGCCCACATTGTCATTGGCGTTTGCAACAAACTCAGCTGCTTCTTTAGTTGTGATGTGCTCAAGGACAATCTTAAGCTGAGGCATCGCATCCACAATCGGTGCAAGTTTGCTTTCAACAAACTCTGCTTCACGGTCAAACACATCGACATCGTGATGTGTGACTTCTCCGTGGATCAAAAGCAAAATGCCAAGCTTTGCCATTTCTTCAAACACAGGGTACATGTTTTCGATATTGGTGACGCCTGAGTCTGAGTTAGTAGTCGCGCCAGCAGGGTAGAGCTTACAAGCCACAACTTGACCGCTTTGGTGCGCATCACGAATGTCTTGCACACTTGTTTTGTCCGTCAAATACAAGGTCATTAAAGGTTTGAAATTAGGATTTGGGTTATGCTCAGCGATGCGTGCTTGATAGTCGAGCGCCATCTTTACATTGGTGATCGGCGGGACTGTATTTGGCATCACCACAGCGCGGCCATTATAGCGGCTGATATCTCTGACTGTGTCTTTTAAGACGTCACCATCACGTAGGTGAACATGCCAGTCATCAGGGCGGATCAAGGTAAGTGTTTGTGGCGATTGGGTTTGCTGAGTCATTTTTTCATCCAAAGGTTGATCTTTATTAACGCGCCAAGCTTGCATCATAGGTTGAAATGATGCGAAGTCGGCCTGTCCTCTGGAGCCATATTTTAACACGCAAACGCTTGCGCTGCGATGTTTATTTAGCTTTCCATTCAAACCATTTTAAGATTTAAATCCAAACCAAACGATTGCTCAATCCAACCCAAGCTATAGGCAAATTATATTTCCTATGGCAGACTTAACAACAAATAAGTATTCTGTTTTGATAAATTTTTAGGCGAAGGACGTTTTATGCCCACCCAAGATATCTCTAGCTCTCGAGCATCTGCTCATGCAAACCTTTCGAGTATTCATATTTACCCTGTTAAATCTGGCGCTGGCATTGCGCTTTCAAATGCCAATGTCGAGCGCCAAGGCTTGAGTTTTGACCGCCGTTTTATGCTTGCAGACAAAGACGGCAAAATGCTTACCGCACGCCGATTTCATCAGCTGCTGCAATTAAAATCTGCTTTAACTCCGCAAGGGCTAGTGCTGAGCTTTTTAGACCAACACCTCACGCTTAATTATCAAGATTTTGAACGAAAGCCAGTGACGTGCCAAGTTTGGGGAGATAGCTTTGAAGCGCTTTCTACCCATGAGGCCGCTAATAAATGGGTTAGTCAAATCGTGGGCCAAGCCGCTCAGCTATTGTATACGGGTGAACAGTCAGCGCGTATACGCGAAAAAATTGCCACCAATGTCAGTTTTGCGGATGGCTATCCACTATTATTAATCGGCCAAGGTTCGCTCGATTTGCTGAATCAAAAATCGCCAGAAACTCACCAAATGGCGCAATTTCGTCCAAACTTGGTGATTGATGGGATCGCGCCTTTTGCCGAAGATGGTTGGAAGCGGATTCGCATTGGGGAGGTGGAGTTTGAATTGGCAAAGCCGTGTATCCGCTGCGTGTTAACTACGGTTAATCCACAAACGTCAATGAAGAGTGAGCGCAATGAACCGATTCGCACTTTATTGGATTTTCGCGCAGATGCCGAAGCCAACATCTATTTCGGCCAAAACCTAATCGCCAAAAACGAAGGCGTGATTTACGCAGGAGACAAGGTCGAAATTTTAGAAACCCAGACTGCGCCGGTTTATCCTGGCTATCAGCAAGCAAGTGTCTCTGATGATGCGCAGTCAAGTGCACCAGTACCTGAGCCACAAAAATCGACCCCGCCGGTGCAAACATTTCAGATAGAAGTCGATGGTCAAACCTTTGAAGGGGATAATCAAAGCGCTTTGCTCGAGCAAGCTGAGAAAGCTGGGATCAGCATTAAAAATAGCTGTCGCGCCGGCCTTTGTGGGGCATGTAAAGTCAGCCTTATTTCAGGTGATGTTGAGCATGCCGATGTGCCGGCTTTAAGTGAGGTGGATAAAGTGCAAGGCCGTGTGCTGGCGTGCTCTTGCGTGCCACAAAGTAAGATTAAAATTAATACCCAAAAAAGCTAAGGGTGTTTTTTGTACAATAAGTGATTGCGATTTGATCGAGATTGTATACAATAATTAAAACAATCTTGTTTTATTTTCATCAAAGGAGTGATGAGTATGCCTGCGACAAATCTCGATCCCGCATTAGAACTCGACCCAAATTATCCACGAGACTTGATTGGCTATGGCGCCACGCCGCCTGATCCTAAATGGCCGAATCAAGCACGTCTTGCGCTTTCATTTGTACTGAACTATGAAGAAGGTGGTGAACGCTGCATTTTACATGGGGATAGAGAATCCGAAGCTTTCCTTTCTGAACTGCCCGGCGCTGCGCCTTTTTTACACGCCAGACACATGAGCATGGAGTCAGTGTATGAATATGGCTCACGTGCTGGCGTTTGGCGTGTGCTACGTCTTTTCCAAGAATTTAACTTCCCACTGACTGCGTTTGTTGTCGCCATGGCCGCGCAGCGCCATCCAGATGTGATTAAAGCCTTGCAACAAGCAGACCATGAAATTTGTAGCCATGGTTATCGCTGGATTGATTACAAAGATATGCCGATCGAAGAAGAAAGAGCACAAATGCAACAAGCGATTGATATCTTAGCGTCGATCACAGGTGAGCGGCCTCTGGGTTGGTACACAGGGCGCACCAGCGTCAATACGCGTCAATTAGTTGCAGAAGAAGGCGGCTTTTTATATGACAGTGATGCCTATGATGATGACTTGCCGTACTGGCATACCCAAGGCCCAAAACCGCAACTTGTGATCCCTTATACCTTAGATACCAATGACATGCGTTTTGCCACTGCGCAAGGTTTTAACTCCGGTGAGCAATTTTACCAATATCTGAAAGATAGCTTTGATACCTTATATGCAGAAGGTGCGACTGCGCCGAAGATGATGTCTGTGGGCTTGCATTGCCGCTTGATTGGTCGCCCTGCGCGGATTGCTGCGCTACGCCGCTTTATGGAGTATGTCGCCGAGCATAAGGATGTGTGGGTATGTCGCCGCATTGATATTGCCAAGCACTGGCATGAAAACCATCCGCATCCAGATTTAGCCGCAAAGTAGGGAGCAAGATGATGGCAGAGTTTCAAACTTGCACCCCAAGTCAAATGAGTGAAGCTGAGTTTGTGCAAACATTTGGCAGCATTTATGAGCACAGCCCATGGATTGCCAAAGCTGCGTTTGATGAGGGGTTAACCCAAGAAGATAATCAAATACAGCATTTGCAAGCACGGCTTGCGCGCATTTTTGTTCACGCAGATGACAAAGCCAAATTGCAAGTGATTTTAGCGCACCCAGATCTAGCAGGCAAAGCGGCGGTCGCAGGTGAGCTGACGGCTGAGTCCAGCGCAGAGCAGCAAGGCGCCGGCATTCATCTTTGCTCAGCGCAAGAATTTGAAAAGTTTCAGCTCTTTAATCAAGCCTATAAAGACAAGTTTCACTTTCCGTTTATTATGGCTGTGCGTGGCGCAGATAGATATAAAATTTTAGCGGCATTTGAAACCCGCCTTGAAAACAGCCCTGAGCAAGAATTTGAGCGCGCAATTGATGAAATTAATAAGATTGCAGCATTCCGCTTAGCCGATCTTTAACCTATTTTATAGATAAAAATTTAATCTTAACAAGGAAGAAAGCATGACACAGGAAGTTGAGTTTACAAAAAAAATTAACCTTGCCGATGCCAAATTTGGCGCCGTAGCAATCTATGCCACAGATGACTTTTTTGCCGATAAACAGCGTCTTCTCAGCCATGATGCGGCTGTATTTAAGCCGGATGTATATGATGAAAATGGCAAATGGATGGATGGTTGGGAGTCACGTCGTAAGCGTTGTGAGGGCTATGACTATTGCATCGTGCGCCTTGCGATGCCGGGCGAGATTTTTGGCTTAGACATAGATACTAGTCACTTTACCGGCAACTACCCACCGAGTGCGTCAGTCGAAGCATGCTTTGTGGCAAGCGGCGATCCTGATGACAATACAATATGGCAAGAAATCCTACCTGCGCAAAGCCTACAAGGTGATCATCACCATTTGCATGCGATTGAATCACAAGAGATTTTTACTCATATTCGTCTTAATATCTACCCTGATGGCGGTGTAGCGCGTCTGCGCGTCTATGGTCAACCGCATATTGATTGGGAACAAGTCGGCACTGAGCAACTTGATTTTGCAGCAGTTGAAAATGGCGGTCGTGCACTCGCTTGTAGTGATGAGCACTTTGGCGTGATGCAAAACTTACTTGCGCCAAATCGAGGCGCAAATATGGGCGATGGTTGGGAAACCGCACGTCGCCGCACGCCTGGTAATGACTGGGTGATCATCGCCCTTGGACATGCCTGTGAAGCGCAAAAAATCATTGTCGATACGGCGCACTTTAAAGGCAACTATCCTGACTCATGTTCGATTCAAGCTGCCTTTGTGAAAGGTGGTACGGACGATCAAATCGAAACCCAAAGCCTCTTTTGGCGTGAACTGCTGCCTAGCCAAAAGTTAAGCGCAGATCATATCCATGAGTTTAGTGATTTAGCCCAACTTGGCGCGATTACGCATATCCGCTTAAATATCTTCCCAGATGGCGGCGTGAGTCGTTTGCGTGTGCTTGGCAACAAAGTGGATTAAACCAACAACGGATTAAGGGTAAACACAAATGACGGATTCAATACGCCAACTTGAGATAGCGCCACTGACCCCAGAAAGCTTTGCACCGTTTGGGGATGTGATCCAAACGCAAACGAGCGAATATTTTATGATAAATAATGGCTCGACCAAGCGCTTTCATGATCTTGCTTTAGTGGATGTTGAAGACGGTGGCGGGCGCGCGATCTTAAGCATATTTGAAGCGAAACGTTTGGACTATCCACTCGAAATTCAAATGATGGAACGTCATCCGCTTGGTTCGCAAGCCTTTGTGCCTCTTTTGGGGCAGCCATTTTTAATCGTGGTCGCGCCAAAAACCGAGCAGTTGGATCCGTCACAAATTAAAGCTTTTTATTCCGATGGTAGCCAAGGCGTGAATTATCACAAAGGGGTGTGGCACCATCCGGTATTAGCGTTAACTGATAATGATAAATTTTTAATTGCTGATCGCAAAGGCAATGGCAAAAATTGCGACGAAGTTTTTCTACAGCCAGAGGATTTTTGGTCTTTAGATCTTGCATCTTTACCATTTTCAACGTCTTAGAAAAATAACTCAAGTGATTAGTGATAGTAAAATAGAGAAGAAGGAAAAAGTGTATGGATGCACACATAGTAGAATGGCTCAACCTCATGGTGCGTTGGGTACACATGATTGTTGGGATTGCATGGATAGGGGCATCTTTTTACTTTATTTGGCTTGAAAATAACCTCAACCGAGTCAATCCCAAAGATGGCTTAACTGGGGATTTATGGGCTATTCACGGCGGTGGTATTTATCATCTAGAAAAATACAAACTTGCGCCTGAAAAAATGCCAGAGCACTTGCATTGGTTTAAATGGGAAGCCTATTTTACATGGATCACCGGCGTGACCTTGTTAAGTGTGGTGTATTACTTAAATGCCAAGGTATTTTTACTGCTGCCTGGCTCAGAGTTAAGCGCGCTGCAAGGGATAGGTATAAGCTTGGCATCTCTAGCCGCAGCTTGGATTATCTATACATTTTTGTGTGATTCGGCTTTAGGCAAAACCCCTGTTTTATTGGGCATTGTGCTCTTTGTTGCGCTTGTTGGGGCGGCATATGGCTTTAGTCAAGTCTTTAGCGGTCGCGCGGCCTATATCCATGTTGGCGCTGTGATCGGCACCATCATGGTTGGTAATGTGTTCTTTATCATTATGCCGGCGCAGCGAAATTTAGTCGCCGCAATTAAAGCCGGCACCACGCCAGATCCAAGCTTGCCAGCAAAAGGGCTGTTGCGCTCGCGTCACAATAACTACCTGACGCTACCTGTGCTTTTTATTATGATCAGTAACCACTTCCCAAGTACTTATGGCAGTGAGTATAACTGGTTGATTTTAGCAGGGATTGCTTTCTTTAGTATTTTGGTGCGTCACTACTTTAACACCCGCCATGCAACGCAAAAATTTGCTTGGGCCTTGCCATTGGCAGCGCTTGGGATGATAACGCTTGCTTTTGTGACCTCAAATAATATGGATCCTAAGCCAAATAAAGTGCGTGAAATTGTCCAAGCACAAAAAGCGGCTGAAGCAGGGCAAGCGGCGCCTGTACAAGGTGGGTTTAGCCAAGTTGAAGCTGTGATCCATGAGCGCTGCACCACGTGTCACTCGGCATCGCCAACGAGCGATCTCTTTGCCACCGCGCCACTTGGGGTGTTGCTGGATACACCAGAGGAGATCAAATCTCACGCGGCTCAAATTGAGTCGCAAGTGAGCAGCAAGATCATGCCGTTAGGCAATATCACTCAGATGACAGATGATGAGCGTAAGCTTGTGATTGACTGGGTAAAAGCTGGGGCAAATTTATAAACCAAGTTTGCTGACATATTCTTAGATAAATATGAGCGCTAAAAAGAAAATCCCGCATCCGTAGCCATGTGTCTTGGACCTCAATTTGGCAACGCGTATTGCGGGATTTTTTTTGCTTATCGTTTTAAAAAAACAGATTCAAACCGTTAGGCTTGTGTGAGCGCAGGGGAATCACTTTCTAAATGCAGGGTTTGGGTTGGGAAAGCAATATCTGCGTCATGCTTGTGAATAATCGCCATGACCTTTAGTAGCACATCTTGTTTGACTTCTTGATAGCGAACCCAATCAATGGTGCGGGTAAAGGCATAAAGCATGCAATCAAGCGATGAAGCGCCAAAGCTATTAAAGCTGACGATAATCGTTTGATGTTGCGCGATATCTGGATGGTTTTTTAGCATGGTTTTGATTTCTTCTAATATCGTTTCAAGCTTTTGATTATCTTGATAACGCAAACCAACGACTTCACTAATGCGGCGGTTATGCATGCGTGATGGGTTCTCTACCACTATATTTGCAAAGACAGAGTTTGGCACATATAAAGGACGCTTATCAAAGGTGCGCAGTGAGGTCACGCGCCAGCCAATTTTTTCGACTGTGCCTTCGATGTTACGGTCTGGCGAGCGTACCCAATCGCCAACTTTAAATGGCTTATCAAGATAAATCATCAAGCCGCCAAAAAAGTTTGAGAGTAAATCTTTGGCTGCCATACCCGTAATTAAACCACCGACACCACCAAAGGTTAATAGGCCGGATAAGCTTAAGCCAAAGGTTTGAAGTATGGTAAGAATCGAGAAAAACGCAATCACCAGTTTTAGCAGTTTGGCGACCGCATGAATGGTGGTTGGATCTTTTTCTGGATCTTTGAGGTATTGTTTCTCACCATTGCGCACTAAACGCATCAATGCCCAAGTGGGAATAATGATCAGCACAAATTGTTGCAGCATACCAATCCAAGGCGCGGTATAGGCAAACTTCATTTTTAAAATCAGCTCAATCCCTGTTAAGGTCGGCCAACTCCAGATCAACATGCTGACAGGGCTTTTAAGCGCGACTAAGATCACATCATCCCAAATCATCTGAGTTTTTTTGGCTAAATTGAACAAACGGCGATAAATGATTTTCCACAAAAACCAAAGCCCAATGCTGATACATATTGAGATAAACAGATCAGTGGTCCACTTTTCACTATTTTCAATAATATAAGATTGAATAGATTCAACCCAGTTGTTCATACGTAACCTCAGGTTTGTTTGTCAAAATGAAGCATTTTAAGCGCTTCTGATGTAAAATGGTCGCTATTGTGTCAAAAAACGCGACAATTCTCTATAGGCATACTGGGATAGATCATCAAATAAAATTAAGTTTCTGTATTAAAAATAATTTTTATATACCTAAGCATAAAATCGTTTGAATAAAAGCCTAACTTTCATTAACCTAGATTTAACACTTTAATGGAGCTTTCACTATGCGTTTACTTGGAAATATTATTTGGTTTGTTTTTGGCGGCATTTTCATGGGCCTAATGTGGTGGTTAATTGGCTTACTATGCATTTTGACGATTGTTTTAATTCCTTGGGCCAAAGCGTGTTTTGTCATCGGTCAGTTTACTTTCTTCCCATTTGGGAATGAAGTTGTGAAGCGTCCACAACAAGATATCGGCACAGGCGCACTCGGCACCCTTGGTAATATTTTGTGGTTTATTGTAGCTGGCATCTGGCTAGCAATCGGTCACTTGGCATCGGCTGTTTTTTGCTTTTGTACCATCATCGGGATCCCGTTTGGTATCCAGCACTTAAAACTTGCTGTTGTGTCGATTGCGCCGATCGGTCAAACCGTTGTGCCAATTCAAGATTAATCAAGATTTGCGATGACTCATCCAAATGAACCCCCAATAGGACGGGACATGACAGAACAATTTGTGCTGATCCACGGCGCATTACATGGTGGTTGGTGTTGGGACAAACTTGTCCCATTGCTGCAACAAGAAAAACCATTAGCAAAGATACATACGCCGACCTTATTGGGGCTGGGTGCGCGCCAAGCTGAGCTATCCTCATTGAAAGGGGTTGACTTATCGGCGCAAATCAAAGATATGCAAAGCTATATTAAGGCGCTGCCAACAGGTAAAACCACACTTGTGGCCCACAGCTATGGCGCTTTGATTGCGCTCGCGTTGCATGAAGCCATGCCGGGGCGCTTTGATGAAGTCATTTTGTTAAACGGTTTGATTTGCGATCAAGGCGCAATAGCGAAAAGCGTGTGGTCAAACGAGTTGCGCTGTATTCGCATGGATCAAGCCATTATGCACAAAGGTGTGATGTGTTTTTATGCCACGCCGTCAAGAGATATGGGGATCCCAAAAGCGCATCGGGAATGGATGGATGCCAACCTAACGCCACATCCAGTGGCTTGCTATGAAGAGCCAATGCCATTAAAAAGACCGTTAAAAACTTTAAACAATGTCCGCTATATTGAGTGCGCATTATCAAATATGTTGACGGCAAGTATCAGCATCGCCTATATCAAAACATTCTTAGGCTGGCCTGTCTCACGAATTCCAAGCGATCATGAAGCTATGATCACAGATCCAGAACTTGTGGTGGCGCATATATGTCATCCCCCACAAGATACATTTCTTCATTCTCTTAAAAAATAAGGTATTAGAATGCAAGCACAAGTCACATGGGTGAATAACCTCGAATTTTTAGGTCAATCTGACTCTAGTCATAGTGTTTTAATGGATGGTCAAGGCGGCGCGAAAGGCCCAAGTCCAATGGAAATGGTTTTGATGGGAGCGGGTGGTTGCAGCTCTGTCGATGTGATCGATGGGCTTAAATCTGCCAATCAAGCTGTGACGGCTTGCGTCGCTAAACTGACCACGCAAAGACGCGAGACTGCGCCGCGCATCTTTACCCAAATCAATATTCATTTTGATGTGACTGGCAAAGACTTAGACCCACAAATCGTTGCGCAAGTGGCGAAAGATTCGCTCGAAAAATATTGCTCGGTTTGCTTGATGCTTGGCGCTGGTGTTGAAATGACGCATTCGGTGAGTATTCATGCCGTTTAAGAACTTTGCCACGCTTGACCCTAAGTATGATATTGCCCTTGAAGATTCGCTTTTTAAACAAGCCGACTTGTTAGCCAGCGACACTTTATTGCAAAATAAGCAGCAAAATCTGCCTTTTTGTCCGCAAATTGAAGCCTTATTCTCGCAGATGCCGGTGTTAAATATTGCGGTGCACCCAGATGTCAAAACGTTACTTACGAAGCCAAACTTAATGCTTACCCGCCATGCGACACGAGCAATTGTGTGTGACGGTGATGATATTCTTCTGATGCATACTAAAAGGTATCAAGATTATTCACTGCCAGGCGGCGGCCTTGATCAAGGCGAAGATCCGGTGCAGGGGATGATGCGAGAATTAAGTGAAGAAACTGGCGCGCAAAATATTCGTGACGTGCAAGCGGTTGGGATTTACGAAGAGTATCGCCCTTGGTATAAAGCCGACGCCAAAATTATGCAGATGTATTCGTATTGCTATCGCTGCTGCGTTGATAAAGATCTTGGTGATACTTCACTTGAGCATTATGAAGTGCATAATGGGATGCAAGCTAAATGGGTAAATATCCATGAAGCAATTGCTTATAATAAACAAACGATAGCAACCAGTGAAAAGAAAGGCATGAGTATTGAGCGTGAAACTTATTTGCTTGAGCTGATTGCTGCGGGCAAAATTTAACTAAGCCTAGCTTGATGCTAAATGAACGCGGTGTGACAAGACTCGCTACACACCGCGAACTTGATTAGAACCATTCAGTGAATCGTCGTTCTTTTCATGTTCAAGGCTATAATAACAGCGGCTTTGCAGCGCTTGTTCACCATAAAAGAGCAATAAATCATCTTTCTTTTCAGGGTCGAAGATGTGGGTTTTATGTTTATCCAATTCACCTGATTTATTATAAACGTATTTGGCAATTAATTCGCCATTTGGGGTATAAAGATGCCAGTCCCCAAGGCGTTTGTCATTTTTGTAGCGCCCTTTGACTAATAATTCCCCAGCTAAGGTTTCTTGCACAAATAAACCGTTTTTATCATCATTAATATAATAAGTTTTTTCTAAGTAAGATGGATAACGAATATTGTTTTGATGCAGTTTAATCCAGCGGCCAAATTTAAGTTGATGTTTATACTCGCGTCGATGAATCATTTGTTGATTATCGTTATAGCGTTCAATTATTTCATGTTGTTGTTTAGTATCTAAAAAATAATGTGACACGAGTTTTTCATCACGATAGATGCTTTTGACTGTGGTGGTATCCTCTCCCTGATAACTAATTTTAATCTCAGATATAAGCTGACCGCGTTGGTTGTATTGGATTTCGCGGGTGAGTTTATTTGGTGATTGAAAATGACGCTGATATTTCACTCGCCCATCAGGGAAGTAATAACGTTGCAGCCCAACGAGTTGCCCATCATTATAATTAAGCTCTTTAATTAAAATGCCAGTATCTGTGTATTCACGCAATTGCCCTTGTTTGCGGCCATTTTTGAAATATACCACAGAGGTCAAGACGCCATTTTCAGCCCACACATGGCGTGCACCATCACGCACGCCCGCAATAACATTGGTGCGCGATTTGGTTTGCCCATTTGGGTAATATTCAAATTGTGAGCCGTCTAGTTGGCCATATTCAAAATGTTTTTGCCGCAACAGCTCGCCATTTGAGGTGTAAAAAATATCTGGACCGTGACGCTTTCCTTCGAAGTTAGCAAAGGTTTCTTTGAGCTTGCCATTGGCGTAATAGCGCTTTGACATGCCACTTAATTGGCCATTGATATAGTGATCGGTCTGAATGAGGTTACCTTGGGGATCATAGCAATTAATGTCACCGTCAAATTGACCATGTTCATTGAACTTGCCTTCTTGTTCGACCTGACCATTTGGATGGTAAAATTTAAATGCGCCCACTTTTTTTGCATCGGTTAACGAGGGGGATGTGATTTGACCCTCAAAGCGTAATTCGCCATTGAGGTAAAAAAGTTTAACCGGCCAGAGTGCTTGCGAGTCGTCTTGAATAAGCGGTTTTTCTAGATAAAATTTTGCGCTCTCGCTGCGCTCGGTTGGGTGCCAGTTATTATCTAGATATATGCTTGCAACACTTTGAAAGCTAATGAATAAGCTTGATAGTAAGAAGAGATAAAAAGAGCGCATACATAACCTTTAGACCGAACTAAGCACTGCGAAGAAAGCTAAACTAAGTAACTTTGCGTGCATTTTAGATAAATATTAAATCAATTAACAGACCACAACACCGGCTTAAAATCAGCGCGAGAGGGTGATAACTATATCCTTTACAATATAAAGGATTAATGGTGTGTAAATCTGTTTTAAACTAGCTAAATGTGATCTCTGAGAGTTTTAATCTGCCAAAATGAATAAATGTCACATTTCATACATTTGTATGATGAATTGATATAGGTTTTTTGTTAGTGGGCTCAATGTTTTTGATTGGCGGCTTAGAAAAGTTACACAGGGTGAACAAAGAGTGAAGCAAAACTAACTAGAAGAGTGTGTTATGATAGGTTTGGGACGTAAATTTAAGCTTATTGTGATGAAATATAGCGAGTATTTGGGTTATCAATACGCGTCTGTTTTAACAGTAAGTAGAAGAATATTAAAGGAATAACTATGCACTTTGACACTAAATTAGAGCTAAATCTAAGCGCTAATCTATATAAGATAGGACTCGTGCTTGTATTGGGACTTTTCTCCTTGGCAAGTTATGCGCAATCAGAGTCAGCCGATTCGGTGCCCGCTGCGCCTGCAGTGACGCAGCTTGGGCAAAGTGAACAAGCGCAAGCCAAAGTGCGTGAAACAGCGCTTGACGATCACAACCAAAGCTTACAAGATCTGCAAGCGATTAAAGCTAAACTGGCACAAATTGAAGCCAAAGCGAAAGAAAAGCAGCAAACCGCTGATCCGGCCAAATACTCGACTAGTGAGCTGCTCGACCGTCCTTTAATGGAGCGTTATATCTTAGATGAACTCAAAGATATTCGTCTTCAACAACAAGATCTAGAACGTCGTTTGATTATCCAAATTACCGACCGTGAGTTAAGTGTGGCGGATAAGTCTCTAAATTATGCGAATGTGACGGTCACTTATTTCTTCTATATTATTGCAGGTGTTGCATCTTTGGTTGCATTGGTTGGCTGGCAGTCACTTAAAGAAATTAAGCACAATACCAAAGAAATGGCGGATAAGCGTTTAAACCAAATTGCCATGTCGTATGAGAAAAAGTTCAGCGCACTGGAGCGAGATCTAAAACGTAAAACACGGATCATTTCAGAAAATAACCGTGAAATTGAAATTATTAACGAAGTGCATAACCTTTGGCTGCGCGCGCAGAGCTCGCAAACCCCAGAGCAGCAAATCGAAGTGTATGATGAAATCTTAAAAATCCGTCCCGGAGATCTCGAAGCCTTGACCTATAAGGCTGATGCCGCAATGGCGATGGGGCAATATCACTGGGCGCTAAGCATTTGTAATCGCGTTCTTGAGGTGGATGATAGTAACGCGCATGCGCTCTATCAACGTGCTTGTGCTTATGCACGACTTGGCGTAGAAGAGCAAGCCATCTCTGATTTAGCTTTGGCGATTGAAGCGAGTTGCTCATTGCGCGAACTGGCGGCAGAAGAAACGGATTTTGAATCCCTACATGGCAATGAAAATTTTGACAACTTAATCGAGAGTGCAGACGTTTGTAATGGATAACAGTAGTGTGTTGGCGAGCCAAACTCGTTTGAAATCATTTTTTCAGGGCTGTGTGGCAATGTTGCCACTGTCCATTGCCGTGATCCCTTGGGGCATTTTGGCAGGCTCATTTGCCATAGATGCCGGCTTTACTCTCTTTCAAAGCCAAGGTTTGTCTTTATTTATGTTTGCTGGCGCCGCACAATTGGTGGTGGCAGGTATGGTGAAGGCTGGGGCAGGACTAGTGAGCTTAATGCTAACAAGTTTACTTATCACCGCAAGGCATCTACTTTATGGGCTTGCGATGCGCGATAAAATCAAAGATATGCCACTGCGTTGGCGCTTGCCGTTAGGGTTTTTATTAACCGATGAGTTGTTTGCGATTTGTGGGCATCAATCTAAGCAAGAGTTTGAACCATGGTACGCCTTGGGCGGGGGCTTGAGTTTTTATCTGACTTGGAATATCGCGACTTTGGCCGGTATTTTTGCAGGGCACAATATCCCTAATCTTGAGCAATATGGCTTGGACTTTGCAGTTGCAGCGACCTTTATTGCGCTTATTTTACCTAAAGTCACAACGAAACCTATTTTTGTTACTGTGCTAGTGGCGCTTGGGGCGAGCCTGCTACTTGAGTATTTTCAAGTTTCAGGACGCTTGATGATCGCCAGTATTCTAGCGATGTTAGCTGGCTATGTCTGCAAACTCAAGCAAGATGCAAGGGATGCTGCGCAATATAGCGCTGAGGTTTCATCCACCCAAGCAAGTGATAAGGAATAAATTATGTGGTTCACAATAATAATTTTAAGCTTGATTGTGTTTGCGAGTCGTTATTTATTCCTCTCGCCGAATTTACCAATTAAATTGCACCCGCACTTGCAAGGGATTTTAAGCTTTGCAAGCCCTGCGGTTCTCACCGCTATTTGGGTGCCAATTGTGTTTTTTCCTGAGGGTGAGCTTGCCCTTGGCTTAGATAACCCATATTTAATTGGCGCTATTTTAGCCGCAGGGCTCGCTTATTTTACAAAAAATATTTTATTGACCAGTGTGCTAAGCATGATTGTGTTTTTTGTCTTAAAAATGAATCTACTTGCTTAGCGACTTGAAAGCGATAGGTGTTACGACACTGGTTTTGCTTTTAAGCCATACGGAATATTTTTAATTACAGGCTGCGTGTTATCTTTACGATTAAGTTTTGGGATAGCACGCGCGCCTTGCCAATCTAACAGCATAATAGCTAAGACATTTCTGTGCTCGCCACTATCCTTATCTGGGCTGCCTTGGGTGGAAAGGATATACCCATATTCAGGGTCGATTGCTTGGCTGATTGCCGCTTGGGTTTTCGCCACCACAGGATCATCATCTAAACCTGCGAGTAAAAAATTAATCCCCACCTCTGCAATCACATCCGGCTTCGTTCTGCGGATAATTTCATCAATATTGGCGCGATAATAGTCATAAATCCATGCAAATTCTTCTTCATCGAGTTGATGCTGATAATATTCCGTTGCGCCAAAAATAATATGACTTAAGCCGTAAATTTTATTTGAAAATTGCTGATCGCTTAAGCTTTTATCCTTCGCATCTGGATAAGTGCTTTGAAAACTTTGCTTAAATTCTTGAGTATAGTCGGCAACATCTAATTGGCGCAGCCAATAGACTTGATTTGCAAGTTGCGCCGCCCAGGCTTTGATCATGCCTTCATCGGTAAAATAGGTTTTAAAATCAGCCTGTTTTAATTTTGCTTTGAGTTTCTCATCTGCAAGCCCCATCAGCTCATATTCATCTGCGCGCGCCATGGCGCCTAATATATCCACCCCATAAACCAAATAATCAGGATGATATTTTAAGGTTTGCTGACGCAGTTTACTGCGTGTGGTTTTGGCATTATCAAAGCTCTGGTTGCGTCTTTTTATATAAGCATCAAAGGCATCGGTTTGGTCAATTTTGCTGCTGATAGTATTTAGTTTACTGGCCACACGCGCTAAGTCTGACCAAATCGCTGGCAAGTAGCGTGGGTCTTGGGTTTGGCGGTACATACGCAACCCATAATGAGCTTGAGTATATGGCGCTAAAGTAAAGAGCTCTTTTTCAAACTGCTCGCGTATAGTCTCGGCTTGCTGTTGATATTTGAGAGTAAGACTGCTGCTTGACTGCGCTTGAGTTGAAATACTTGTGGGCGCAAGCGTCGCTGTGGAAGCTGTTTTTGCTGCTAAAGCGGTCGAAAATAGGCAGGCAATACTTAAGGCTAAATAAGTTGGAAGACGTAATCGAGAGGTGGTTGCAAACATAAAACATCCTTTTTGAAGAGATCTCATGGTATATCTCTCTATTTATAAGTTTTTTTTGTCGCAGGAGAGCAAAAATCATGAGATAAATTTTCGCGATAAATTAATTTTAGATTAGTCTTGTTTTGATTTATGTCTAGTCCTTTTTGAGCATAAGTATGGTATTTATATAGCATTGCCTTTTATCGCGAACAGTGATGCCACAGTTTTGTCGATTCAAGGCGTTGGGGATATACCAAAGCATTTTATAACAATAAAGGATAATTTATGCTGCGCCTAGGACTTGATATTGGTGGAACAAAAATAGAAGCGATTGTGATGGATAGACAAGGTGAGGTGATTTTTCGTAAGCGCACGCCAACCCCAAAAACATCCTATCCAGATTTTATTGATGCCATCGTACGCTTAATTTCAGATGCCAAACGTTATTATCCTGAAGGCTTTAGTATTGGCGCGGGATTGCCAGGCGCGATTAGCCCTGATACCGGAGCGATTAAAAATAGCAATATTTTGACCTTAAATGGTAAAGATCTGAAATCAGATTTGAGCTATGCCTTGGGCCAAGAGGTGTTTTTAGCCAATGATGCCGACTGTTTTACACTCTCCGAGGCAATGGATGGGGCTGCAAGTGGTGCACCGATCGTTTTTGGCGTGATTTTAGGGACAGGCTGCGGCGGTGGTATCGTGATTAATCATCAATTAATTGTCGGGCCAAATGCAATTACTGGCGAATGGGGGCATAACCCATTACCAAGTTATGATAAAGCGCAAGATGGCGACTGCACGCCGTGTTACTGTGGTCAACCTTTGTGTATTGAAAACTTTATCTCTGGCACGGGTTTTCAAACGCGCTTTAATCTAAATCATCAAACCCATTATACCTCACCTGAAATTATTGCTTTAAAAGAAGCGGGGGATCCAGACGCGATCGCACACTATGAAAACTTTATTGATATGCTCGCACGTAGTCTTGCAAGTGTGATGAATCTGCTTGATCCGCATACCATAGTTATAGGCGGTGGGATGTCAAATGTTAACAGTATTTATCCAGATGTGTTAAATCGAGTGCTCAACTACCTATGTAGCGAACGTTGTAATACCAAGATAGTTGCAGCAAAATATGGTGATTCAAGCGGGGTGCGCGGGGCAGCATGGTTGCCACAAACGATGCGTCATGCTTAAGGCACATTAAAAATAAGTTATTTTTATGTTAACTCGTAGACTTCATTAGCTTTTCCTGTAAAATCCAAAACGTTATTTACAAATCAAATGATTTAGGAGAAAAGATGCGTTTGATTATTTGGGCTGCATTGGTAGCCGCAGGTGTTTATATTGGCATTACTTATCAAGATGAGATCTTAGATGCACTAAATATGCGTGAGATGGAAAGTGTGCAAGATAAACTAGAAGATGCAAATAGCGATTTGAAATCTAGCTTCACTGAGTTATCAGATAAAGCAAACGAAAAGCTAAATGGTCTGAAAGAATCTAATTAAGTGAGCATAATAAGCTAACCATAGCTATTTAACTTGCTATAAAAATAGCCTCCTAATTGCACATTTGTGACTTAGGAGGCTTTTTTATATCTGCTTGATGAACTTGCTTATCAAAACTTGTAGCAAGATTATTTCAGGTGCACCGCTGCGTAACCATATTGTTCAATCAGGTTTTGCGCTTTCTCTGAGTGCAAGAAATCAATAAACTTTTGCGCTTCGGCTGAGATGTCACCTTGACGCGTCACGATTAAAAATGGGCGCGATAATGGGTATTTGTGTGACACTATGTTCGCCTTAGTTGGATGAATGCCTTCTATATCAATCGCTTTGATAGAAGGTTCAATCGAACCAAGGGAAACAAAACCAATTGCTTGACGGTTATGGTTGATAAGTGTTTTGACCATGCTGTTGCTATTCACCACAAGGTTTTGTGGATTAATGTCAGACACTTGTTTGCCTTTAATGATTTGGGTTAAACCAAGTAGGCTTTCAAAACTTGAGCGAGTCCCTGAAGATGCTTCTCGGGTCACCACTGCAATTTCTCTATCTTCACCACCGACTTGTTTCCAGTTAGTGATTTTACCTTGATAAATTTTAGCTAAGTCTTCTTGGCTAAGGTTGTTAACAGGGTTTTCTGGGTTGACCACAATCGCCAAACCATCTGCTGCGATATTGATATGATCTAGCTTCTTTTGTGCTTCTTCTTCGGTTAAATAACGCGAAGACATACCAATATCTGCCACCTTATTGAGCACCATAGTGATGCCAGCGGTTGAACCTACGCCTTGTACAGCGATAAAATCATCCGGATGCTGATTGTTATAGGTTTCTGCCAACACATCCATCACACGTGCAACCGAGGTTGAACCTGAGACAATAATTTGCTTTGCTTGAGCGCCTGTTGCCAGACAAAGAGAAAGGATAGCGGCAAGTCCGATGCGAACCATGAATTACTCCATTTATGTAAAAGTTTGCCAATAGCGGCATAAAAGTGATCTAAATCGAAATTATAAGACAAAATGATGACAGATTTGTGACGAGAGGGGGCTGTTTAGCTTGGTGTTTTTAAAGGACTGGCACAAAAAAGTAAAATAAAGCGGGGATATTTTGCTTGAACTTAGCTCGCAAATTATTGTGAAATATCAGATTTTCTTCGCCAAATGGTTATTATAGAAGTCTGATATAAGTGAATCTGCCAAACTCAGCTATGCTTTAGGTAATCAATAACTTAGAGGGGCGACTATGACCTGTGAATTTACTTGGCATCAAATTAAGCATCAGGCGCAAGAGGTATGCAATTTTCGTAATGAAAACTGTCCAAGTGAAGTGGGCAAAGTCTTACTTGATTGTGCAGCAGAGTGCTTTATGTTTCAGATTGGTGTTTTGCCTGTGGATGCGCTGCATTTTACTCAAGTTATTGATGTTGCTAAAATAGAATCAGATGAGAAGAGTCAAACTTGGCAGTTGTTTTATATCGATGCGCAAGGCCAGTGGCTGATTTATCCGGTTGCACGTCTTTGTGAAAAGCAAACGAGTTTGCCACCCGCGCTGCAAAATGCTTGCAAGCAGTTAAGCAGTCCAAGTTGCACGGATAAAACTAAGGCCCAAGCATTGCTTGAGATTTTAAGAATTGATCCCCTCAATATTATCTGGGAAGCCAATCATTAACATCATTTTATAGCAGAAATAAAAAAGCTAGGCCAATCTCGCGCCTAGCTTGTTTGATTCAGATTAGCTGCTTATTTCGTTTCAGAGCCAGTTTCAGAGCTATGCACAATTGCATCCGCTTGCTTATCTTCCTCGCTTAACGATTCTAGCGGTGCAGCGACTAAGTTACGCTGTGCTTGGTTCACTTCAACCAGTTGCACATTCAGCGTATCACCAAGTTTATACTTGATGCTCTCATCAATGGTCACTGTGCCTTCTTCAGTTGAGCCTTTAATGCGCTCTTTATCATCTAAAACAAGGCTTAGCGGAATAAACGCACTGGCGCCATTGGCGGTTAAGCGCACGCGCATGCCGGCGCGGTTGACATCAAAAATCTCTGCTTCAAACACAGTTTTGTTTTCTACATCAGCGGCTAAGGTGCGCGCATACAGCCAATTCCCCACGCCACGCTCTGCCATGTTGTGCTGACGGCGATGCAGTGACAACTCTTCACCAATCGACTCATCTGGGCGCTGTACAGGCTCTTTGCCAAGGATCATAGCTTTAAGCATGCGATGGTTGATCATATCGCCATATTTACGAATCGGAGACGTCCAGGTGGCGTAGATATCAAGGCCCATTGCAAAGTGCGCCTCTGGCTGATGGTTAATTTCGCTATAAGCTTGATATTTACGAATGCGGTTATCTAAGTAGCTTTCGTTTAGGCTTGCAAGATAACGACGCATCGCGCTAAAGCCTTCCAGCGTGACGACAGATTCTGCGCTAAATTCTGGCTTGCTTTGTTCGCTTGTTGCCGCGCTTCCCGTTTCATCTGCATCCGTGTTTGCATTATTCATTTCTACATTGTTAACTAAGGCAACCACATCTTTAATGCGATCAGATTTTAAGCCCGCATGGGTGTTAAAAATACCAGAGTTGAAGGTTTCTTTTAAACGGCGACCGGCGCAAATATTGGCGGTGATCATCGCTTCTTCAACCAGTTTATTCGCGCTGCGGCGCATATCAGCGTGAATCGCAATCACATCATTATCTTCACTGAGCTCAAAACGATAATCTGGGCGATCAGGGAAGACAACAGCATTTTGGCTGCGCCATTGACCACGCGCAAGCGCAAATTCATGTAGGGTTTGCACAATTTGGCAAATCTCAGCACTGCCTTGCCAATCTTCGCTGCTGCCGTTTTCTAAGAAATCTGATACATGCTCATAGACGAGGCGTGCGTGTGATTTCACAGTTGCGGCAAAAAACTCAATCTCATCAGAGATGCTGCCGTCGGCTTCAATCATGACTTCACAACATAAAGCCGGGCGCTCTTCGTTTTCTTTAAGAGAGCAAAGATCGTCAGCTAAATCACGTGGCAGCATCGGAATGTTGCGACCCGGAAGATAAATCGTAAAGCCGCGCTCACGGGCAACTTTATCCATCTCATCATCTGGGGTGATATAAGCCGTTGGATCAGCAATCGCAATCATCAGCTTATAACGCTCGCCTTGCTTTTCAATATACAGGGCATCATCCATGTCTTTGGTTGAGGCGCCATCAATCGTGACAAAAGGCACAGATGTTAAATCACGGCGCTCAAGTTCGCTATCATCTTTGATTTCCCAGTTCTCAATCCCTGCTGGTTCACTGTTTGGCAAATCATTTTGCGCAAGGGTGACCCACCAAGGGGCGATCTTGTCATTTGCATCGGTGATTTTTTCAGAAATTTCAGCAAAGAAACCATCGTCACCTTTGAGTGGGTGCTTAGTTAAATGCGCCACCACCCAGTCACCTTGGGCAAGGTTTTCAGGATTTAAGCCTTTGCGTGCTTTGGCGCGGAGTTTGACTTTTTTAAGTTGCGGGTGATCGGGCACCACTTCTAAACGGTTTTTGAAAAACTGCACACGTCCAATAAAACGGGTTAATGAATCTTCAACTAAGCTTTGCGGCTCAGCAGATTCTTTGTCGCCATCGGTGCGAATAATCGCGCTGACTTTATCGCCATGTAAGCATTTTTTCATATGCGGCGGCGCAACAAAATAGCGCGTCTTGCTATCGACTTCTAAAAAGCCAAAGCTCTTTTCCGTTGCTTTGATTGTCCCTTCTTTTTTTGGAAGGTCTTCTTGCATTTGTTGTTTAAGTTGCGCGAGCAAAGGATTGTCTGAAAACATTGGAGTCCTATTGGATTTAGATTTATATACTAAAATATTGGCAGGCATTTTACTTGCTCTTGAGGCAAAAGTATATTCTCTTGAGCCAAATCAATATTCTCGCGTTGCAAAATGGGGAGAGATATTTAATATAGACGCCAATTTTTATTCTAACGCTTCATGTGCGTGTATTTTTATCACAAAAGGCTCATTATGCTTGCCATCATTATTCGCTTATTCCCCCTTTGGGCCGTATTATTTTCAGCATTTGCTTATTTTAATCCTGCGCCTTTTGATGCCTTTAGCGGTTTTATTGTGCCATGCCTTGCGTTAATCATGTTAAGCATGGGGCTGACATTAACCCCTGCGCACTTTAAAAACGTCCTCAAGCATAAATCCGCGGTCTTGATTGGTGTGCTGCTGCAATTTAGCGTGATGCCTTTGATGGCGCTGTTTGTCAGCCATGTCTTTGCCTTTGATACGCCACTGACCATTGGCATGCTATTAGTTGGCACAGTTGCAGGCGGCACGGCGTCAAATGTCCTTTGTTATTTAGCCAAAGGCGATGTGGCGCTGTCGATTTCGATGACGTGCGTCTCGACATTGGTTGGGGTGGCTTTAACGCCGCTTTTAACTGAGCTTTTGGCAGGTCAAAGCGTGGATGTGCCGATGCTGGGGATGTTGATGAGTTTGATTAAAATTGTACTTGTACCTGTTCTGGCTGGAGTTTTGATCAACCACTATTGCCACAATTTTACCCGCCGCATTGAAGCTATTTTGCCGCTTATTTCTATGCTTTTAATTGTCTTTATTATTGGCGTGATTATGGCGATGAACGCGGCGCAGATTCAAAATGTTGGCGCGATCGTGATTTTAGCTGTGATCATGCACAATAGCCTTGGCCTGCTCTTTGGATATTTCACGCCTAAACTGCTTGGCTTTGATGAAAAAATCTGCCGCACGGTTTGTTTTGAGGTTGGATTGCAAAATTCTGGCCTTGCGGTGGCGCTGGCGATGAAGTTTTTCACGCCAGTTTCGGCGGTTGCAGGCAGTTTATTCTCAATTTGGCATAATATTTCTGGATCTATTTTAGCTGGCATTTGGTCGAAGAAATCAGCTAGCACTAAAGAGTTAGAACCTAAGTTGAATGACGCCTCCAAGGCATAAATACGCAACAATAAAAGGCTCGCAAAAACTAGGTTTTTTAAATAAAAATAATAACTTTTGTGAGCTAACTCAATTTTTTACTAGCTTTTTTTTAAAATTCCAGTAGAATTCGCTCCCTTACACAAATGTCCCGCAACAGCTTAAAGCATTTTTCTACCACATCCATGACTTTTAAATGGACGCGAATTTCAGGTAGGTATTAGAAGTAGTCGAGCTTAATGGGACCGAATTTTTCTCCGATATAAAGGGATCCCATGCAAAATACTGAAACTAAATTCAGCGATCTAGATCTAAACTCTTCTCTTCTTACTGCCCTTGATTCAATGGGTTTTGTTAACCCAACACCAATTCAAGCTGCTTCTATTCCACACCTTCTTGCAGGTAAAGATGCATTAGGTAAAGCACAAACTGGTACTGGTAAAACTGCTGCTTTCTCACTTCCTGTTCTAAACAAGATTGATTTAAAACAACATAAACCACAAGCAATTGTAATGGCTCCAACACGTGAGCTTGCGATTCAAGTTGCTGCAGAAATCAAAACTTTAGGTCAAAACATTCGTGATCTTAAAGTAACTGAAATCTATGGTGGTGCATCAATCGTTGACCAAATGCGTGCACTTAAAAAAGGCACACACATTGTTGTTGGTACACCTGGTCGTGTAAAAGATTTAATCAACCGCCGCAGCCTACACCTTGATGAAACCAAAGTATTTGTATTGGATGAAGCCGATGAAATGCTAAAAATGGGTTTTGTTGATGATGTGACTTGGATCATGGAACAAGCACCAGAAACAGCGCAACGCGTATTGTTCTCTGCAACCATGCCGCCAATGGTTAAAGAAATTGTTGACCGCTTCTTGCGTAACCCAGCACGTGTTGACGTTGCAGGTGAAAACCGCACAGTTGCAAAAGTTGAACAACAATTTTGGGTTGTGAAAGGTGTTGAAAAAGATGAAGCAATGGCGCGTCTTTTAGAAACAGAAGAAACAGATGCTTCAATCGTTTTCGTTCGTACTCGTCAAGATACTGAGCGTCTATCTGATTGGTTAAGCGCACGTGGCTTCAAATCAGCAGCATTACACGGTGATATCCAACAGGCGCAACGTGAGCGTACCGTTGAGAACATTAAACGTGGCAGCATTGACATTCTTGTGGCAACTGACGTTGTTGCACGTGGTCTTGATGTGCCGCGTATTACACACGTATTTAACTACGACATTCCATTTGATGTTGAGTCTTACATCCACCGTATCGGCCGTACCGGTCGTGCTGGACGTAAAGGTAAAGCGATCCTACTTGTTCGCACCAACCAAATGCGTATGCTTCGCACCATCGAGCGCGTAACTAAATCAAGCATGGAAGAAATCCAACTTCCACAGCGTGAAAACGTTGCCGCAGCACGTGTTGTGAAACTAGGCCAAGAGCTAGCACTTGAAAAAGATAGCCCAGCACTTGAAAATTTTGCAGAGCTTATCGAGCAACTGCAAGCAAGCCTAGAAGTGGATGCAGCAACACTTGCAGCAATTCTACTTAAACGTCAACAAGGTAAGCGTCCTTTATTCTACACTGGCCCAGATCCTATGATCGAAGCTATCGAGCGTGAAAACAAACGTCGTCGTGAGCGTCGTGATTCACCGCGTGAGCAACGTGATGGTCGTGATGGCGGTCGTAGCAGCTTCGGTGGCGGCAAGCAAGACTGGGATACATACCAGCTGCAAGTTGGTCGTGAGCAAGGCGTTCAAGTGAAAGACATCGTTGGCGCACTGGCAAACGAACTTGGCCTAAGCAAACACGGCATTGGTGCGATTAAACTAGCACCAGGACATACATTTGTTCAGCTTCCAAAAGCAATGAGCTCAGAAACAGTTGGCAAACTACGTAAACTACGTATTCGTCAAAAAGAAGTGGCAGCAGTGGTTTGTGACTTTGATGATTTCCGTGAGTCTCGTGGTCGTCGTGATGGCGCGCGTCCACCTCGTCGTGATGGTGGCAATGGTGGCGGTAACTTCCGTGGTGGTGAACGTGGCGAAGGTCGTCGTTTCAGCGGCAATAAAGAAGGTGCCCGTAGTGGTGAACGTCGTTTTGACCGCAACCGTGGACCAAAAACACGTCGTCCTGCTAAAGACGCATAATCATTAAGTATTAGTGATTAAAAATAATTAGATATAGAAACCGCTGGTCGAGAGATCAGCGGTTTTTTTTATTCGCTACAAAAAATAATTCAAACCTTGAGATGGATCAAACTTATTAACAACTTTGAAAGTTAATTACATAAAAACAGTTGAAAGATTCAAAAAACATTGAATAATGAGGCATAATTAAGTAAATTCATTTCAGCGATTGCATGTTGCTTTCAGTTTTTACAGTTAGCATACAATTTCATAGATGGATCGAATATGACGGTACGCTTTTCTCAACATAAGATACCGCCTCACCAATCAGTAGAGAGTTATTATGTCAAATCAATATGTTTTAGTGATCAATTCAGGCAGTTCTTCACTCAAGTTTGCACTTATCAACGCAGAATCTGGCGACGAGCTTATGACGGGCTTAGGTGAATGTTTTGGCCTTCCTGAAGCGCGTATGAGCTGGAAATATCAAGGTGAGAAGCAAACAGTAGAATTAGAAGGCACAGATGATCACCACCGTAAAGCAATTTCACGTTTAGTAGAAATCATTGCTGATTATGGTTTGACAGACGCAATCGTTTCAGTCGGTCACCGTATCGTTCACGGCGGTGAGAAATTCACGTCAACAGTACGCATCGATGACAACTTCCTGACTGAACTAGAATCAATCACAGATCTAGCGCCACTTCACAACCCTGCAGGCGCTAAAGGTATTCGCGCAGCAATCGATGCTTTCCCAAGCTTGCCACAATTTGCAGTGTTCGATACAGCATTCCACCAAACTATGCCTGCAAAAGCCTACACAGGCGCTATCCCACATGAGCTTTACACTGAATACGGCATCCGTCGTTACGGTTTCCACGGCACTAGCCACTACTATGTGAGCCGTGAAGCTGCGAAGATCTTGAACAAAGACGTTGATAGCGCAAGCTTCATCACTGTTCACCTTGGCAATGGTGCATCTGTATGTGCGATTAGAGAAGGTAAGAGTGTGGATACATCAATGGGCTTCACACCACTTGCTGGCCTTATGATGGGGACGCGCTCTGGTGATCTTGACCCAAGCATCATCGAGTTCCTACTGAAAAAAGGTTGGAGCCAAGAGAAAGTCTTTGACGCACTAAACAAAAAATCAGGTTTCCTAGGTGTGTCTGGTCTAACTTCTGATGCGCGCGGCATTTTGGAGGCGATGGAAGAAGGGCATGAAGGTGCGAAACTTGCATTTGAAGTCTTCACTTATAAAGTTTCTAAGTTCGTTGCATCATACATGGCAGCGCTTGATAACCTAGACGGCATCATCTTCACAGGTGGTATCGGTGAAAACGCATTACCAATTCGTCAAGAAATCTTGAAAAACCTTAAAATCTTTGGTTTTGTTGAAGATGAAAAAGCAGACGAAGCGGCGCGCTTTGGTGAAGGCGGCGTGATTGCTTATTCTAAAATGCTTGATGCATCAGTTATCGTTATTCCAACAAACGAAGAACTTGTGATTGCACGTGAGTGTTTAGAGCGTATCTAATCTAGATAACCGTTCTCTTCTCAAAACAAAAAAGTGAGCCTTTAGAAATAGGGGCTCACTTTTTTATGTCTGGATATTTTTTATCTGTAAAAAGTTTAGTTGATGCTTGGTTTGAATTTAACGAAAAGGCAAAACCTGCATCAAATACAGCAATACTTAGTCTTAAAGCACCTTTTTATCGCGCGCTGCAAGGTTGGCAAACACCATGCAGACTAAGCCCACAGCAGCAATAAACATCAGCGGGAGCGTCCAGTGATTGGTCATTGCATACATAGAGCCGACAATCGTTGGCCCGGTTGCAGCAAAGCCATAACCGATACTTTGCGATAGCCCTGACAGCGCAGCAGCTTGCGCAGGCGTATCGGTACGCAGGCCAACAAAGGACATTCCAATGATAAAGGTGGCGCAGTTACAAAAGCCAAACAAAACTACCCAGACAAGTGCAAATTGCGGTGCAAAGGCAATGCCAAGAACAGTGGCAGATAAACAAAAGCTAGTCAGAGTAATTAATGGACGCTGCAATTTGGCGCGTGACATTAATGGGATCAGCACAAGGCCAGGCAAAATCGTCGCAAACTGCATCAAGCTATATAGATATCCTGCTTCAATTTCTGAATAGCCAATTTCATTGAGCATTTTCGGCAGCCAGCCGGCAAAGGAATAAAAAGTAAAGGAGTTTAAGCCTATGCCTAAGGTCACCTGCCAAGCGACCGGTGAGCGCAGCAGGCTACTCATTTTAGTGTGAGTGTCAGTGGTTGTGCTCGGCGCCGCTTTGGTACGGGTAAAGACCTTAGGTAACCAAATCAAAAGCGCAAGTAAAGGGAAGATTAAATTAAACCCAAGGGCACCTTGCCAGCCTGAAAGAGCGCCGATATCTAGGTGTGAAATTGGTACCATAAGACCTGCGCTAATCGTTGAGGCGATCCCCATGGTAAATACATATAAAGATGTTGTGGTTGATATTTTATGCGGAAAGTTTACTTTAACCACCACAGGCAAAAGCACGTTACCAATTGCAATCCCAAGGCCAATTAAGATGGTGCCAAAAAAGAGCGGAAATTCAAACCCAAGTGAACGTAAAATAACGCCAGCGCTAATGCTGACAAGGCCAACAACTAAACTTGGATAAAGGCCGATTTTTCGCGATAAACTGGCGCACATAGGCGAGAAAATTGCGAAACATAGCAATGGGAGCGCAGTTAAAAAACCGGCGCTAGAGGCGGCAAGGGATAAATCTTGCATGATTTGCCCCAGCACTGGCGCAACACTGGTAAATGGCGCTCGTAAGTTAGCTGAAAGTAATAACACCCCAATAAATATAAGTAACGTAGCAGACTTTATGGGTTTATCTTGTAAGTTACTCGACGCTTTTGTCATAAATACTTCTTGTTTTTTATCGTTAAATGGAAAGATATATGCGAATTTGGTCCGTTCACCCAAGTTATTTAGATACAAAAGGATTAGTTGCACTTTGGCGTGAAACGCTTTTGGCGCAAAATGTGCTCCTTGGCAATACTAAGGGGTATAAAAACCACCCGCAACTCGATCGCTTCAAAGCGATGCCTGATCCTGTCGCGGCAATTGGAAATTATCTCGATTATATCGCAAAAGAAGCAGACAGACGCAATTATAATTTCAACCACTCTAAGATTGTTAGTCGCGCGCCGTGCTCGCCTATTCCTGTCACCACAGGGCAAGTGGCGTATGAAGTAACGCATCTAAAAAATAAATTGAAAGTGCGTGATGAAAAAAAACTTTGTGAGCTTGAAGCTGCGTCTAAGATTCAGTTGCATCCTTTATTCATCGAAATTGATGGCGATATCGAAGATTGGGAAATTCTCTAAGGAGAAAAGTAAAATATCTGACTAAACTTTTGATATAGCCACTTGGTTTGGGTGGTTATATTGGACGTTTAGATAAGGATATTTTTATGAAAGCAATCACCATTTTTTATTTTGGCATTATCAAGTTGTGCGTCGATGACTGATCCGAGCATAAATTAAAAGCATGTAAAAGTAGATTACTATTTTTATCAATACTGGAAATTATAACCATATATGCCAAATATTAACTCATTTAGTGGTTCAGGTTTTATATTCAATAATTTAATTCCAAGTGAAATGTTGAATGTGTCAGATACGTACAACGAATGATTTGATAATATGTATATAGAAGAATTAAGCGTGAAGTCTATGAATATAAGTGGGATAAAATTAAGATAAATCAGATAAATAGTGACTGAGTTTTGAAATAAAAACTCCATGGTATGTTAATAGGGACATTTGATGAGTGAGGGATTTAAAATGAGACTTTTTACATTATTAATATCTATATTGATGTTAAGTGGATGTGTTGCACCTATCCCAAAAGGTAATGAAAATGTACGTCCATATGATCCGAAGTATAGTGAAGCATACAACATTGCGAATCAAACCATTCTCACTAAGGATTATAAGTATGGGCTTAAAACTATACGCTCACCATTACGTGATTTAACGCCAGAAGAATATCAAGAAGTACGAGAATATAAGCCCAAAATGAGCAATGGTACGATGAATCAATTGATAGGTTTGGCTACTATTTTGACTGGTAATCTAACAGGTATGGTAGACGTTGCTGGTGGTACAGTGTCAAACATGGCGAAATCAAACCATGCTTCAACATTTAGTTTGTTGTTATTAAAAGATAGTAACAATAACGAGATACCTGATGAAATGACTAGTATAGAAAAACAGATTACATCTAATGGGTATGCTGTAGTAGAGATTAACAAGAAGTCCCATGAAGTAATATTAATAAATAAATCATATATAACATCAAACTCCAATAAAATAATTGTAAATTTATTTTTTGATCTATTTGATATTGTTGAATTATCAAATGGTACTTTAACTTATATTAAGACAGGGGATATTTTTGATTTTGATTTATATATGCGAAAGTTAAGTGAAATATTCGGAAGTGATAACTATATATATATTGCACCATTTCAAAAGTTATATGTTCAAGAAAATGGAAAAAAAGTGAGTGTGACTTATTTGAAAAATCCACTCCCCGCTATCTACACAAATGGCAAGAAGTTAGAGTTCATTCAACCACAATAGCGCAGGTGAAGAATGACTGATTGAATCAAAGCAGACAAATTATTATTAATTTGTACATTTTGACACAATAGATCACTACTGTTATTTTAAGATATGTTATTTGAATGATGTGATCATTGATGGAATTGAAAAAACAAAACTTACCCACGCTTTGGTTGCTTGGTAAAACTGGTGCGGGCAAATCAAGCCTTATCCAGTTTTTAACCCAAGGCAGCGACTCATCTCCCCTTGAAATTGGCAACGGCTTTATGCCTTGTACCAAAACGGCGCAGGCGTATGACTTTCCCCAAGACATGCCTTTATTCCGATTTTTAGATACGCGCGGTTTAGGGGAAGCTGATTATGATCCAACAGAAGATATCGCGGCCTGCCAAGGGCAAAGTCACGCCTTGATAGTCTTGGCGAAAGCCGATGAAATGGATCAAAGCCCAGTGATTGCCGCGCTGAAAAAAATTAAAAAATCAAAACAAATCAAACAAGTTTTTGTTGTCCATACTGGGCTTTTGATGCAATCAGAAGATGCTGGCAAGCGCGGCGCTAATTATCATCAAGAAGCGTTTGAAAAAGCTTGGGGCGACTCGCTTGAATCCGTCGAGTTAGACTTTTTATTACCCGCACCGGATGGTTATCAAACCGATCAACTAATTGATAAATTAATGGCATTTTTACCAATTGTTGGCATGGCGCTGCAAGAAAATGAAGATAGCACCCAAGAAGAAGCAAGCTTTTCTAAACATGAAAAAGAGATCCTTTGGTATGCCGGCAGCGCCAGTGCTAGCGATTTAGTGCCTGCGGTCGGTCTGGTCAGCGTGCCTGCGATTCAAGGCAAGATGCTACATAGCCTTGCCAATTATTATGGGATTGAATGGGATAAAAAAGCTTTCTCAAAATTTGCCGCGACTTTGGGCACAAGCTTTGGGCTGCAATATGGGGTAAAACTTGGCATGCGCCAACTGGTGAAGTTTATTCCAGTGTATGGACAAAGTATTGGCGCTGTGACCGCCGCAGTCATGAGTTTTGCCACCACTTATGGCTTGGGGCGTGCGGGCTGTTATTACTTTTATCAGTTACAAAAAGGTGACCCTGTCACACAAGAAGATCTAGAGCAAATATATCAAGAGGCCTTCCAGCGAGCGAAAAAACTTAAAGATGCGCAACAAAAAAATCTGAATAACGCCAACAAAGAGTAAAAAAAGAAGCATAAAAAATGCAGCCGAGAATTCAGGCTGCATTTTAAATTTATGATTTTGGTAGATATGGCTTATAACAAAGCTTTGCCCTTAGCAATTTGCTCGCTCGTTTTAAGTTCACGGTTTTCTAATAATGCTTTGATCTGCGAGTTATTTTCAACATTTACTGGCTTGTTTTGCGCTTTTGCATAGGCTGACAAAGCCAAATAACTCACGAGTTGACCATTGGTTTTAATATAATCTAAATCAAGCGCATGTTGAATTTGCGTTTGAACAAAGGCTTCACGCTCGGCTTGCGTCATGCTTAGCATTGCATCGGGCGCTTCCAGATAGACACTGCCGGAATAAAAGGCATTTTTATAGCGTAAATCCTCCGCATAAACATCTTTTTTATATTTCACGCGGGCAAGGTTTTGCAAGAAGACTGCATCCGACTCTTGTTTTTGCGCTTCTGTCAGCGCATCTTCTAAATGCTTTTCATCTAGCTTAATCGCATCTTTATCTAACACTTCAATCTCTGAATCAAGGTTAAAAATGCGCACCCATGCCAGTGCTTCAATAGGCTTATTCATTGCCTTTTCATAGGTTTCAGCAACCTTTGCTTGCGAGAGCGGATCGCCATGAATGGCTGCACGTTCAAGCCATAAGAACGCGCGTTTGGCTTGTGGCTTCACATCTAAATCTTTGGCATTGGGATCGCCTGCATAGGCTAAGTGGAGTTGATATTCAGCGCAGCTTTGGTTCTTTGTTGCTGCAAAGGCGGTATAGCGAAACATCGCTTGCTGTTTTTGCTCTTGGGTTAAATTTGTTGAGTTTTCAGCAATGTTACTTAAATAACAAAAGGATTGAGGAAACTCAGGCGCAGCCATTGCTAGGCAGGTTTGTGCATCACTTAATTTACGCTGACGATAAAAACGATAGCCCATGCCATAAAGTAAATCACCATCAAGGTTTGGTTTACAGTATTGATTGGCACTCACTTTTGGTAGTACATCACTTTGTTTGAAATTTGGTAAAGTTGCGTTTAAATGTGAGATATCATTGGGATCGCTAGCGCAAGCTGCAAGGGTTAAGCTAAAGCCTGCAAGGATCAGTGTTTTCAGAGAGTTAACAGGGGTTAATGTTTTAAGGGCGTTAAATGAAACCGACATATCGAGTAAAAATCCATATATTTTCGAAACTTGCCATAATATACATGAATTTTTAAAGATCCCCAAACTGCTAAAATCAGCAAAAGAGAGTCACATCATCAAATTGTCAATAATTAAGCATAGAGGACAATATTCACTGGAAATATGAGATATATATCGCTATTGTGTTGGCAGTTCATCTAAAAAGGATATGGTTATTATGCAAAATGTACAACTTGCACCACAAGGTCCTCACTTCTCAAAATTAATCCAAGGTTACTGGCGCTTAGGGGATTGGGACATGAACCCAGCCCAGCGTCTAGACTTTTTAAAGCAGCATTTAGATCTTGGGATCACCACAGTTGATCACGCAGATATATATGGTAATTATGAATGTGAAGCGCTATTTGGTCAGGCTTTGGCGCTTGAGCCAAGTATCCGCGAGAACATTCAGATTGTGACCAAGTGTGATATTAACCTTGCGACGGATAAATTCCCAAGCCGTCAAATCAACTACTATGATACCAGCAAAGCCTACATCACAGCGCAAGTGGAGCAATCCTTAAAGAACTTACATACTGATGTGATTGATGTGCTGCTGATTCATCGCCCTGATGTGCTGATGGATGCAGATGAAGTTGCTGAAGCATTTTTAAGCTTAGAAGCAGCAGGCAAAGTGAAGTACTTTGGTGTGTCAAACTTTACGCCACGTCAATTTGAATTATTACAATCACGTCTAGACAAACCACTTGTGACCAATCAAGTTGAAATTAACCCACTTAATTTTGAAGTGGCACATGATGGCACGCTAGATTTAATGCAGCAATTACGCGTCAAACCTATGGCTTGGTCTTGCCTTGCTGGTGGTGACATTTTCAGTGGCAGTAGCGAGCAGGCCAAACGCGTACGCGCTGAGCTTGAAAAAATTGCAGCAGAGGTGGGCGCTACCGGGATTGATCAAGTGATCTATGCTTGGGTGATGACATTGCCTTGTGGCGCATTGCCAATTATTGGCTCAGGTAATATTGAGCGTGTGCGTAGCGCTGTGGATGCACTGGATATTTCACTGACGCGTGAGCAGTGGTATCGCGTGTGGCAAGCATCAAAAGGTCACGCTGTGCCATAGTCGTAAATAAATCGACGTAACACAACAAAAAGTCCTAGCCTTTATAAGAAGTGAAATGACTTTCAATATCTGGCTAGGGCTTTTGTTTGTGATTTACTTAGAGATTAAGACTCAGTCTCATCAGTCTCTGGTGGGATTTCAGGTGCGATATCTTGTCCACCAAGTGATTGATATAAAACCGCTTGATTGGAGAGTTGGTTAAACTTATTCAGCAATAAGGCATCGCGCGAACTGCGGCGGCTTTGCTGCGCAGTCAAGAGATCCGTCAAATCTACCGCGCCATTATCAAAGCGGCTTTGGTAAATATGCTCTTCTTCTAACGCATTGTTATATTGCTGGGTTAAATGCTCTGCTTGTTCAAAGTAGTTTTGACGATCGGATAGGGCATTGTCGACATCTTCAAACGCGCTATATAAGGTTTTACGATAGTTGACGACCGCAGTTTGATAATCTACATCTGAAATTTTCTTATCAATTTGCATCCGGTTCCATTGTAAGAAAGGCAAGAATAACTGAGCGCCTAAACTGCCAAGTGGATCGCGGAGTAAATCTTCCAAATCATCTGACGAATCGCCAATCGAACCGGTTAAAGTCAAGCTGGGTAGATAGGCGGCATATGTGGCATCTTTACTTGCGAGCGCAGATTTGAGCTCATAAAGTGACGCTTTGACATCTGGGCGGCGGATCAACACATCAGATGGCACGCCAGCTGCAACTTGCGGCAAAGGCAAACTGACAATGCTTTTATTTTCATCAATATTCGCCATAGTTTGTGGCGCTTGGTTAAATAAAATAGCTAAGGCATTTTGCGCTTGGTTTAAATCATTTTGTACATTTGAGCGATTCGACTGACTTGTGGCAAGATTTTTCTGCGCTTGCACAACCTCAAGGCGTGAGACACTGCCCGCATTATAGCGCGCATTGACTAAATCAAGCGTGGTTTGCGAGTCTTGAACGTCTTGCTTGGCAAGTTTTAAGCTTTCATTTAAATATAGAATTTGCCAATACAAGGTTGCCGTGGTTGCCACTAAACTTTGCGCTGTGGCTTCACGATCTTGCATGCTAGCAATTGCAGACCACTTTGCAGCGTCGACATCTGCGCCAATTTTGCCCCATAAATCAACTTCATAACTCACCGATGCTTGCGCACTAAAGTTTGTGTCAGAGTCCCCTTGATCCAGCACTTGGCTGACTTCGCCAGAACCACTTGCGGAGACTTGTGGGTACCAGTCATCGCGCGCAAGGCCTGTTTCTAGCTGTGCGCGGCGTACAGTCAAGGTCGCCAAGGTTAAATCATTGTTGGTAGCAAGCGCTTGACTGACCAATTGATTGAGGACAGGATCGTTAAACTTTTTCCACCAAGGGTCGATATGCACATCTTGGGTAACGCTCACCGTTTGCCATGCGTCCGGCACATTGACTAAAGGCGCTTCAAAGTCACTGCGCACCAAGGCGCTACAGCCGCTTAAAAGGGCAAGTGATAATATTAGGGCTAAATTTGTTTTTTTCATCGTAAACTCTTTAAATTCTAATCTCTTGCCAGTGCGTCAATTGGATCAAGCTTGGCCGCATTTTTGGCTGGTAGGTAGCCAAATAACACCCCGATCAAGGTCGAACAAACAAAGGCTGCGATAATCGAAGTACTTGAATACACCATCTGGAAACTCGCGCCAGAACTTGCAAATGCCACGCCAATTAAATAAGCAAGCGCAATCCCTGCAAGGCCGCCACATAAACAAACTAAAATCGCTTCAATCAAGAACTGGCGCAAAATATCACTTTGTCTTGCGCCAACCGCCATGCGCACACCAATTTCTTTGGTTCGCTCGGTGACTGAAACCAGCATGATATTCATCACCCCAATGCCGCCCACAATCAAAGAAATTACCGCAATCGCAGAGATCAAAAGTGTCATGGTTTGGGTGGTTTTTTCAATACTTTCGCGAATTGTATCTGTATTAATGGTAAAGAAATCTTGCGTCCCGTGACGCATTTTTAACAGTTCAATAATGCCTTGTTCTGCCGCATCCGATGGCACATCATCAGAAATTCGCACCGTAATACTTTTTAAGTAGTTTTGACCTAGCATACGGCCTGAAACCGTGGTGTAAGGCAGCCACACTGTGAGTGAGTCGCTGTTGCCAAAGGCACTTTCTTTTGGCTTGGTGACACCAATAATGCGCACAGGTAAGGAGCCTAAGAAAATAACTTTGCCTAGTGGATTTTCGTTTTCAAACAGCTCATTTTTGGTGTTGTCATCAATCACAGCATCTTGGCTTAAAGTTTTCACACTGTCTTGGTCGAAGAATTGCCCTTGCGCGATTTCATAGTCGTAAACATTGAAATAATCACTCGCGACACCAGATATACTCGCTGTTACGGCTTGGTTGCCATATTTTACCGTCGTATTGGTATCGACTTTTGGGCTCACATTATCAATATAAGAAATAGTTTTGAGCGCATCGGCATCACTTGAAACTAAGGTTCGAATTCGGCCTGATTTCCTATCCCCAAAGCCAGTACCGGGACGTATATCTATGGTATTAGTCCCCATAGAGGAGATATTGGCTAAGATTTGTTCTTGTGAACCTTTGCCTAGCGCCACCACTGAGACGACAGATGCAATCCCTATGATGATCCCCAGCATGGTTAAAAAGGTGCGCAGTTTATGGCTCGACATTGCCAAAAGCGCCATCTTAAAGGCCTCAACATAGTTGGTCCAAGAGAGCCAATCACGACGTACTTTGGTTGATTTATCTTGTGTTTCGAGCGATTGCTGATCCTTAACTTCACCTTCAACGTCTTTGTTTTGATAATCTTTGATGACCACACCATCTTTAATTTCGATGATGCGATCGGCAAAGTTAGCAACGTGTTTATCATGGGTCACGAGAATGATCGTATGCCCAAGGTGATGTAACTCCTGAAGCAGCGCCATCATCTCTTCGCCGCTTTTACTATCAAGCGCGCCTGTTGGCTCATCGGCTAAGATCACATCGCCGCCATTCATTAAGGCGCGCGCGACACTGACGCGTTGCTGCTGACCGCCTGACAATTGGCTTGGCTTATGATCAAGGCGCTCGCCAAGCCCAAGGCGTGAGAGTAAGTCTTGCGAACGTTGGCTGCGCTTGGTTTTGTTTTCGCCGGCGTAAATTGCAGGCACTTCAACGTTTTCCATTGCATTAAGATCGCCCAGCAGATGATAGCGTTGGAAAATAAAGCCGAAATATTCACGACGTAGGGCTGCGAGTTCATCAGCAGCCATGGTCGAGGTGTCTTGCCCATGGATGAAGTATTGGCCCTTAGAAGGCTTATCTAAGCAGCCAAGAATATTCATCAAGGTTGATTTACCTGAGCCCGAGGTGCCGACAATGGCCACCATCTCACCGCGTTCAATTTTTAAGTTGACGTCTTTTAATACCGTGAGTTCTTGATCACCAGCTGCAAAGCTACGGTAAACATTTTGCACTTCAAGTAAAGGATGTGTCATAAGGTATTCCTTGATTTTCGCGAACTTAGAAAGGTCGTGGGCCGCGGCGGCGATTATTTGTGGTATTGCCCGCATCACTGGCACCAACTATCACAAGATCGCCTTCTTCAAGACCTGACAACACTTCAACTTGAAGTTTATTATTGATACCGGTTTTGATCTCTTTCATCACGCGCTTGCCATCTTCAAGCACTGGCACCATAGTTTTTAGGCCGCGCTTGCGAATAATTTGGGCTGGGATCAAAAGGGCATTTTCTGATTTCTCGAGCACGATAGAAACTTGCGCCGTCATCCCGATACGTAAAATATTATCTGGGTTAGCGATATCAAATAAACCATTGAAATAAATCGCATCTGAGTCCGAAACCGTTAAATTGCTATCATCCCCAGTCATAATTGTTGGGCCAGGCTCAATGGCTCTTAAGGTGGCATTAAACTGGTGATCTGGCTTGCCTAAGATGCTAAAGAAAACGCTTTGATCTGGTTTAACATTAACCACATCGGCTTCTGAAATTTGCGCCTCGACTGTCATGGTATCAAGCTGCGCTAGTTCGACAATGGTAGGTGTGGTTTGATTGGCGTTGACGGTTTGGCCTGCTTCAACTGCTGTATACACAACGGTGCCATCAATCGGCGCACGGATAGTTGTGTAGCCTAAGTCGATTTTTGCCGTATCAAGGGTGATTTCAGCTTGCTCCTTTTGTGCTTGAAGCTGTTTTAATGCGGCTTTATCCACTGCCAAGTCGGCTTCAGCGATATCGAGTTCAGCTTTCGAGGTGGCTTTATCTTTATACATGCGAACTTGACGTGTATATTCAAGAGAAGCTTGTTTGATTTCAGCTTGCTTAGCCGCAATTTGTGCATTGATACTGGCCAGTGATGCTTCAGATTCTTTCAAGGTGTTACGCTGTGATAAATCATCAATTTGTGCAATCAAATCGCCTTTTTTAACTTCTTGGCCAAGATTTACGGCAAGGTTGGTGATTTGGCCTGAAACTTGAGCACCGACATTAACCAGTTTCGAGGCTTGCAACATTCCTGTGGCCAGTACGGTATTTTCTATATTGCCGCGTCGAACAGGCTCAGTGGCAAAGTTTGGTTGTTGTGAGCCTTGCGGAAAAAAATGCTGATAAAGAGCAAAGCCAGCGGCGCCCAACAGTGCAATAATAATGAGAGGTTTTAAAAGTTTTTGCATGTTAAATCCATGTATTGGAAAGACAAAATAGAAAACAATGTACAAATTATACGGGAAACAGATGTAAATTAGCCCACTTGAAGTGTAAAGAATACGTAAAGGCATAATTTTTACATATTTCAGCGCCTTATTTTATAAAATATGTGATTAGCACATATAAAACACACATTTGAATGTAAAGAAGACTATGAATATCTTAATTTTAGGCGCAACAGGTTTGGTTGGAGAAGCTTTAGTTAAAGCATTTGCGGCAACTAAAGCACATCAAGTGATAGCGATTTCACGCCGTGACTTTGATTTTGGCTTAGCTAATGTTCAAACTCAAGTGGTTGATTTTGAAAATCTTGAATCCGAAATAACTAGCATTTGTGAGCGTCATCAAATAGATGTCTTATGTTCAGCTTTGGGCACCACGAAACAAGATGCAGGAAGCATAGCAAAGCAGCGTCTTGTAGATTATAGCTATCAATTCGACGTGGCAAAAATCTGCTCCGAGCAGGGGGTGAAGCATTTTGTGTTAGTTTCTTCGATTGGAAGTGATCCAAAAAATAAGGCGCCATATTTACAAATGAAAGGCGAGTTAGAAGCTGATGTGGAAGCACTTTGTTTTGAGAAAATAGATATTTTTCAGCCTTCGTTATTGCTTGGTGAGCGGGATAGGTTAAGAGTTATGGAAAGCCTTGGCGCTAAGATCATGCCATGGATTGCCAAGATCCCTGGGATGTATCATTACCATCCGATTCATGCGGGCGATCTTGCCAAGGCTATTTGTCGCTGTGTTTTGGATGATTCGCAGCAAGCACTAGAACGACAAAGCAAGCTCAAACGCTATAAATATCCACAAATCGAATCTTTTGTGCTTAAAAGTTGAAATTAGCTAGCATAAATGGATGAAAGTATTTGCATTATTGAAAGAAAATATATTAACTTGCTCACATTTGTAATGTGGCACCAGTCAAGTCATAAATGAAGTGAAAACTATGGTTAAATATCGTCAGATTTATCAGGAAATAAAACGTCGCATTAAAGATCAGGAATACCCTGTGGGCGAAAAGTTACCAGAAGGACATCGTCTGGCACAAGAATTTGCGTGCAGTGAACTGACGATTAAAAAAGCATTGGATATTTTAGTCTCGGATGGGCTTGTTGTACGTAAGCGTGGATCTGGCTCTTACGTTAAAATGCGTGAGCCAATGAATGATTTTGCATCCGATAGCACCCACTTAATGGGAAGCTATGCACATTATGCCAAAGATGGGCAGGAAGTGACCGCCAAGGTACTTCAATTTAATGCGATTCAAGCTGGTGATGAACTAGCTGCCAAAATGCAGTGCGATCCCAATGAGCTTGTCTATCAAATTGAACGTGTGCGCTTGCTTGATGGTGTGCCGCAACATATTGAATATACATTTTTATCCACTCGGCTTATCCCAAATTTAAACCTCGAGCATCTGCATGAGTCCATCTATAAATATATTACGCAAGATCTAAAGCATAATATTCATAGTGCGAATCTGCGCATCTTCACGCAAGATCCAAATGAAATCGAGGCCAAAGAGCTTAATCGCGAGCCAAGAGATAAGCTGATTTGTATTGAGCAGGTTGCCTTTCTCGATAATGGTCAACTGTTCGAATACTCAATCGCCAAACACACTTGCGAAAGTTTTGAGTTTAAAACGACTTTCGTCAAATCAAACGCTTAGAAAACTAAACACCAACAAGGATAGACCATGTCATCTGCATTTTATACTCAGCTTCAAGACGCAATTGAAGATGTTAAAAACCAAGGCCTTTATAAGTCAGAGCGCATTATTACTTCTGCGCAAGAAGCCGAAGTCGCGATTTCAAGCGGTGAATCGGTTTTGAACTTTTGTGCAAACAACTACTTAGGTTTGGCTAATCACCCAGATTTGATTCAAGCTGCAAAAGTTGGTCTCGATGAACATGGCTTTGGAATGGCATCGGTACGCTTTATCTGCGGCACGCAAGATATCCATAAAACCCTTGAAGCCAAGCTGTCTGCATTTTTAGGTAAAGAAGATACGATTTTATACACTTCTTGCTTTGATGCGAATACAGGTTTATTTGAAACCATTTTGGACGCTGAAGATGCCATCATCTCTGATGCGCTGAACCATGCATCGATCATTGATGGCGTGCGTTTATGTAAAGCAAAGCGTTTTCGTTATGCCAACAATGATATGCAAGAGCTTGAAGCGCAACTGATTGCCGCAAATGAAGCGGGCGCACGTCATAAGCTTATCGTGACAGATGGTGTGTTCTCGATGGATGGCGTCGTCGCAAACTTGCCTGCAATTTGTGATTTAGCTGATAAATATGACGCACTTGTGATGGTGGATGACTCGCACGCGGTTGGCTTTATGGGCGCGAAAGGTCGCGGCACTCATGAATATCATGATGTGATTGATCGCATTGATATTATTACTGGTACGCTAGGCAAAGCAATGGGCGGCGCATCGGGCGGTTATACGTCTGGTAAAAAAGAAGTGATTGATTGGCTGCGTCAGCGCTCACGTCCATATTTGTTCTCTAACTCAGTTGCACCTGCAATTGTTAATGCGTCGATTCAAGTGCTCGATTTACTTGAGCAAAGTGATGATTTGCGCGCTAAACTTTGGGAGAATGCAAGTCACTTCAGAACTCGTATGAGCGAAGCCGGCTTTACGCTTGCTGGCGCAGATCACGCGATTATCCCAATCATGCTTGGAGATGCAAAAGTGGCAGCAGAATTTGCGGAGCGCGCACTTGAAAAAGGCATTTATGTGGTTGGTTTCTCTTTCCCTGTCGTGCCAAAAGGCCAAGCGCGCATTCGTACCCAAATGTCAGCAGCGCATAGTACAGATCAACTTGATAAAGCTATCGACGTCTTTATTGAAGTGGGCAAAGATATGGGCATTGTAGGTTAATTGGTCGGAATAAAGAAATGAAAATCAAAGCATTATCTAAGCTTAAAGCAGAAAAAGGCATCTGGATGACAGAGGTTGATAAGCCGCAAATGGGGCATAACGATCTCTTAATCAAAATCAAGAAAACTGCAATTTGTGGCACAGATGTACACATTTACAACTGGGATGAATGGTCACAAAAAACCATCCCTGTGCCTATGGTTGTGGGACATGAATACGTCGGCGAAGTCGTTGATATGGGCCAAGAAGTGCGCGGCTTTAATGTCGGTGATCGCGTTTCTGGCGAAGGGCATATCACTTGTGGGCATTGCCGTAACTGCCGTGGTGGTCGCACCCACTTATGTCGTAATACAACGGGCGTTGGCGTCAACCGCACAGGCGCATTTTCTGAATATTTGGTGATCCCTGCGTTTAACGCATTTAAGATCCCAGATGAAATTTCAGATGATTTAGCTTCTATTTTTGACCCATTTGGCAACGCCGTGCACACTGCGCTGTCTTTTGATTTAGTCGGTGAAGATGTTTTGATCACAGGCGCAGGTCCAATTGGGATCATGGCTGCAGCGGTTGCAAAACATGTTGGTGCGCGTCATGTGGTGATCACTGATGTGAACGAATACCGCCTTGATTTAGCGAAGAAAATGGGTGTGACGCGCGCTGTCAATGTGGCCAAAGAAAGTCTCACGGATGTCATGAAAGAACTCAAAATGACCGAAGGCTTTGATGTTGGCCTTGAAATGAGTGGCGTACCTAGTGCATTTAATGCGCTATTGGAGACCATGAATCACGGCGGCCGTGTTGCATTACTTGGCATTCCACCATCGGATATGGCGGTGGATTGGAACAAGGTGATTTTCAAAGGCTTGGTCATCAAGGGTATCTATGGTCGCGAGATGTTTGAAACTTGGTATAAGATGGCAAGCCTGATTCAGTCTGGCCTAGATCTCACTCCAATTATCACTCATCACTTCGATATTGATGACTTCCAAAAAGGCTTTGACACCATGTGTAGCGGGGCTTCTGGGAAAGTTATCTTAAATTGGGATTAACCTTTCGTTTATATTAAAGGGTTTTATGCCTGCTTTGTTTATACTGTCTAAATAAACAGTAAAGTGGAAAATAAAGCCCTATGTAGCCCTAAAAAAAGCCCTAATTTAGCCCTAATTTACTAAGCCTCGTTTTTGCTTAGATTTTATGGGCTTTTTTCAACTCCTCCCACGCTCTATTTGACTCTTTCTTATTCGCTTCAGTTAGCCATTTCCCATATACCTTTGCGATCATTGTTATATTCGCATGGCCCATTTGCTGAGCTAGATAACTCACATTGACATTTGCATGCGTGATCATCCAACTGGCATAAGTATGCCTTAGTTGGTATTGGTTTCTATGCTCCACACCGGCAGCTTTACAGTGGAATCTCCAAGTTCGCCCAAGTGCATGCTTACAATAATAATCAAAGTCACTTCCTTTCTGTCGACGAACAGCTTTAGGGTTAAACACAAACCTAATTGTATCTTTCCGTAAGGTTTTATCGGGAAGCTCGACATCGTAAACTTTCACTGGGTAAAGGTAAGTCAAAGCCATTTGTGACTTTAAGGCTTCAAAGGCAGGAGGCATTAAATCAATAATCCTTTCTTTATCGGTTTTAGTTGTTTTCAGACCTCGTTTATCATAAGTTGATCGTCTAACTGTGATTGTTTTATTGTCGAAATCCACATCTTCCCAAGCAAGCGCACATAACTCACCCGATCTAAGCCCCGTGTAAGCAAAAAGAGTATATATGTTCTTATGTTGCTGGTGATTAAAGGTGTTTATTACTTGGTTAAACTCAGTAATAGAGAGGGGACGAATATCTGATTCATATTCTTTAACTCTAAGCAAATGTTGTGAGTAGTTTTTATCAACATATTCCATCCTATGAAGCCATGCCAAAAATGATTTAATTGTGACAAGGTAACGATTAACCGTTCTTGCTGAACGACCTACAACAAAATCATTTCTAAACTGCTCTAAAGATCTAGGTGAAATAGTGTTGCAGTGCCGTTTGCTTCCGTAAATTGAAATAAATGTACGTAAGACTGTCGAATACTTTCTAAAAGTTGAAGATCGAATATTATGCTGCTTGTGCTCTAAATACTTTTCAGCAAGTTCGCCTAGTTCTTTAGTCCTAGGCTTACCAGTGGCATGCTTTGAATCAGGGAAGTGATAGGCGTAATTAAATGTACCTATTTTTATCTCGTATAGTATCGATTCACGCTTTTGTTTAGCAAATGTTATATTCTGCTTGGTAGGCGGAAGGCCAAGTGTTTCTCGGTATCGCTTCCCGTCGTAATAAAAAACTATTCTTAAAGAGGCGCCGTTTAATTCGACGCCGGTTGGCAATTTTATTGCTTTCTTCTGTACCATCTATCCCATTCCTCGGTGTCGGTCATCCATTCACCTTTATCTTTTATAAATATCCCAGGTGGGTAATAGCCTTCATAAATGCGATTACGAATAGTCTTAGCACTTATCCCCACTTTATTAGCATGCTCCTTTAATGAGATCACGGAAGCACTAGGCATAACTCCTCCTTATATGTTTATTCGTTGCGAATGTCATCTGCCAATATAAAAAGCAACTGGCAGTTGACAGGGTTTAATCTTGATAAAAGAATGACTTCGGCACGTAAGAAGTGGTTTGCGTGCCGATCTTGAAAGGGTTAAAAACTAGGATTGTCTGGGGTTTTGAGTTGCTGTTTTGTGGTTCGCCGTCCGAATCAAGAAATGCCAGGCGACCACTTATTGAACCTTGGATTTTCGTGCCATCGCTAACAATATTGCGTATCTCGCTGACGCTTTTTAATGCCTCCATGAACCACGTCACGCTGTGATCATAGTTAAGCAGCATTACTACGCCTAAGCCATTGACTTGAGCTTCTACCGATCTTTTTACCCAAGGTAATGGATGAGAATAGGGTGGATTACACCAGACGTATTTAGCACTTGGATGTATCGCTTTAACGTATGAGGCCCAGTCAAATGAAAGGGCATCATCATCTACGGTAAAGTAGGTATCAAACAAGTGGTTTTCGTGTGAGGCTGCCATGTCAGCAGCAAATTCAAACTCTTTATTTAAAGCGCTTACGACTTCAGGCGGCGATCGCCATAGGTCGCCAATCTTTTCTTTTTTATCCATTTTGATATTCCTAAATTTAGGCATTAAAAAAGCCCATCGAATGATGAGCTTTGGTTTAAATAATATGACCGACTCTTGATGTCCGGTGATACGGGTCCATAAAAGGAATATCATCATCAAAGTTCATTGGCGGTTCATTATATTGCTGCTTAGCATATTGTGAACTCGGTGCGTAATCTTGGTTTGCTTGATTGTTTGGCTGCGGTTGTTGGTAGCTTTGCTGCTGACCTTGGTTATTTGCTTGACTGTTGCTTGATGAGAAATCAATATCACGCACAATAACGGTAGGTGATGACTTTTTAGTGCCATCTTGAGCGGTCCACTTCTCAAGAACAAATTCACCCGCCACCGTGACTTTAGTTCCTTTCTTTAAATATTGTGTTAGCTTCTCAGCTGCACCACCAAACAGTTTGCAGTTTACCCAACTGATTTTTTCATTATCTCCAAACCCTTGCTTGATGGGAATAGGGAAGCTCGCAATATTTTTACCGTTTGGCGTGACGCGCAATTCACAATCACGACCTAAATTTCCTGAAGCGGTAAATATGTTAATTGCCATCGGTTGGCTCCTTGTGTTTTTGGATTAGATCGTAAATTGAAATATCACAGGCTGAACCATCGAAACCATGTTCGTCGTAGTATTCATGAAGCATTACATAGACACCCTTTAGATCTTTAATAAACTCGGCCTTCTCAGCTTTTAGTTGGGCACTTTCTTGAGGGAAAGTTTTAACTGGATCTGTGAGATAAACACCTTTTTCTACTGCATCAAAATAGCCAGTGCAATTAAGAGAATCACATAACATATCTTGTAATCTTCTTTGTTCACATTTTAATTGCTCAGCTTGTAATGATAATTCTTCGTTGGTTGAATTACTTACCTTTAACGCATTACGTAATTCTAGGTTTTCATGCTTCAGGTCGTCGTAACTAGGTATTCTATTCATAAATATTCCCTATGATTCGTAATCTAGCAGCAGTGAACGGCACTAGTGATTGTTCGCACTGATTTGAGTCTTCATCTTTCAACCGAAAAGCCCCATCTTCAAATATGACCTCACGACCATCGACACTCTTATTTGCTAAGATGTCACCCTCATAGATGTCTGTACCGTTGATATCTGTGAGGCCAGACCATTGCTGGATATCCAAAATATGCCACTGAATCTGTGCTGTGATTTCAGTGAGTGACTTCAAATCAAAATATTGAAATCGCTTTACGGTGTGGTTCCATGCTCTGAATTTAAGTTCTTTCAATGCTCGCATGCTCAAAATCCTTACACTTAACAACGATAGTGTCATCCTTGTCTTTTCTCATTGGCTGCATGAGCTTAAATCGCTCATGGTCAGGGCAGTTGTTGCTGTGACTTTTCTTACATGCACAACACATTGAGCCGCTAGGGCGGTGGGTTATTTTCAAGTTCATATATACCTCTAAACAGCAAAAGGCGGTTTCTCATGATTTTGTCGCCACACGCAGTTGGATTTATGTTTTATGCCGCGACCGTTTCTAATAGAGTTCCAGCACTTAATCACTGAGTTAACTTTTTGCTTTTTATTTAACTTTCTAGATTTAGCAATGCACTCAATCAATATATTTCGAATATGAGTTTCAGTATCGTTTTCACCTAAGCCAACGCCTTTGAATACTTTTTTGATAAAGTCCTCAGCTTCCTCTCTATTTATTTCAAAAAGAATAGTAATTAAGAACACAATTTCAGCCGCAGGAAGCAATAATCCTCGATTACAAAAATTATCATTGAAATACTTAATTGCTTCATTAATTTTGTCAGTATTTTCATTGTAAAAATTAATAACTTCAGGGTTTGTAGTTCGATATCCTCCTCCAACGGCATAAGATGCATTTTTCTTGTACGGTATGTAAGCTTGAATTGCTCCGTTGATGATGTGGCAGTCGCGCTGGTTTACGTTAGCCTCGATTGATAAGGCATCGCCTCCAGTGCGAGATTTTCCGATATCAATCGTAGCTTTAACTTTTTCGTCAATATTACGGATCACCACACTTTCAATTGAAACACCTGTTCTTAGGATAGCTAGTAATCGGTGCTGACCATCTAGCAAAACGCCAGTGTCTGAAAATCGAATAGGATCCCCGTTAAACATCCAATTACCATTAATCATGTCATTAGAATACTGTGATACACGGTTAGCATTTATTTTACGATTTAGTGTATTGAATCTTTCCAACCAATCGCCGGCAATTTCAGGCGTAATTAATTCAATGGACACAATTATCCCTTTCTCTTTAAATTTATAGTTTTCCATATCAACTCCGAGCTAAATAAACCAAATAAAACGCCCCACATAATAGGGCGTAGAGAATTAATGAATTAAGCATTGATGCTCATGGCCTCTTGAACTTGCTCTTGACTTGGGGCTTTCCAGTTCACGATGCGACCAGTTGCTAGCTCAATATCAAGAATTAGATAATCACCGTAATGGTCTCCGGGAAAGAAGTCTGGAACGTATTCTTCCATTAACTTGACAAGAGAATTACCCTGTGCATCTATGAAGTTATAGATACCAATATCTCTAGCTTTGACTTGAACACATACAATTACTGGCTCACTTGGTAAGGCTTCAAACTTATCAGCAAGTGGTGACTCTTTGATAATTTCAGCAGGTGAGCGATTTACTGGCTCTGGATGTTTGACTTCTGCCGCCTGAGCTTTGGCGCGTTCTTCTTGGCGAATGCGCTCACGTTCAGCTTCTGCTTTGGCTAGTGCCTCGCGCTCTGCCTTTGCTGTTGCTTCAGCTTCCATGCGCTTACGTTCTTCTTCTAAACGCTTAGATTCTGCTTCTTTGTGATCGGCTATGCGTGACTTAACTAAATTTTGGAAGTCACCATGATCCTTGTAAGCAATTTGCTGCCAATCTTTAAATAAGAAAATGTAATCATGAATAGAGCCTAACTCTAAGAATGACTTATTTTTACGAACATTTGCTGCGAGTGAATTTATATCTACTTTCAACTGACTGGCTGCGGTTTGCGCTGCATCTTTGATGGATTCAAGGGTGCGCTTATTTTTGATAGATTCATCAATCGAGTTCGTATCAAAAGGTAAAGCAATTGCCAATTCAGCGTTCAATTCATTCATCATGTTTTGAACGTCTTGCTTCGCTTCAAGTGTGATTTGACGCTTGATTTCTTCTTTACGCGCTTTGACTTGCTTGTTTGTCTCAAGTCTTGCTTGGCGCAATTGCTCACCAATGTATGCTAAGTCCTTAGTGAATTTATCAATGCTTTCGACTTCGCTTAACACCGCAGTGCTAACCTCTTTGATCTTGTCTTCAGCTTTTTTAAACTCTTTTACTCGAACTTCTGCATCGGCAAAGTCTTGATCGGTTTCAAGGGGCTTTTTCGATTCGCTCACCATAATGTCTGCTTGCTCTTTGAATACATCAAGGTTTGATGTAATAGCTAGGCCATTCATTGAGTAAGCAATCTCAGGAAGCGTGGCGACTTCATTTGCCACAACTTTTTCAACTTTTGCGGTCAGCTCGTGCACTTCTAAGTCTTTCGCAAACTGTTTCCAACCTGCGATCAGTTGCTGGCGTCGCTCAGGTACCGACTTGTAAATCATTGATACTCGGTTTTCTTCGGTACCATCTGAGCAGATAAACAATGTTTCACTAGAGTCGCTCACAAGCATTTGGTGCTCAAGTTGCCAGTAGTAAAAAGGTTCTAGAACTTGGTTTGATACGTTTTCAGCTAGTGTTTTATTCCACAACTTGTGCTCGAATACTAGTTCATGTGGCTCGCCATTTCGCAAGCCATCAAATGAAGCAAGAAGCGGTAAGCCGTTAACACCTAAAACACCAACCATGGGCGGAAATTCATCTAAGGTTTCGATTTCAAGAATTTCACGAGCTGCGTCTTCGGCAGCATGGCCCTTATCAAATAGCTTCTGTTTTTGTTCGCTGATAACTTCTTGCACAGCACCTTTTTTCAGGTCTAGCAATTGGCTACGGCTCATGTATTTTGATTCGCCCATCATTGCTGGTGCTTCACTTGCAGTGAAGTGATTCAAGCGTGTGTCTAGCCACTCTTGTGTGCCTTGCTTTAGTTCTAAGATTTTCATTTTTTCGACTCCGCATCGATTAACTGTTGTTGCTCATCTTCTGTTAGAGAAATGTTTTTCATAGCTAAGTTAGAAATAACGTGTTCAGCAGTTTTACTGCCACTTGAAACTAAGGCTATCCATTTAGGCATCATTTTAGAGTTGTCGGTTATGGCAACTCGTTGCGGCGTAATATCTTTTTCATTAGGAACGAAATCTTTCCCTTCCATTTCTTCTGCTGTTGGCGCTTGACCAATATCAGGCCAAGCCTTGCGAAGAGCTTGAGCTTCTGCACACTTAGCTAGCTGTGCGAAAGGTCGTTTTTTCCACATGGCATTTGGTGCTTTCGAATCACGACCTGCTGTAGCATAGTTTTCTACCCAGTACTCTTTAGCAGAAAACGCAACAATATTATTTCCAACTAATTTATAAACGGTGTATTTACACCATTCTGGATAGTTAACTTCAACGCCGTCTAATGTATTGGTAATTGTGGGTCCAAATTGTGGCTCATCTGCCCCTGCATAAGTCTGAGAGCGGTCAGCTTGAATGCGATAAAGACCGATGCCAGGCATTACTACATCACGAAAGTTATATTTACCGGTTGCTGCATCCTTTACGCTCATAGGTACTAGATGAACCGGTTTAAGAAGAATATCTAATCCCCGTGATACACAGTAATCAACGGCCATGATAATTGATTCATCACGTGCACCTGGAAAAACTGAGTTGGTTAATGCGCCCCAAGTCGCTTCATCGATATTTCTGCTTTGCGCTATACTTGGTAAGTTCATCTCATCGCTCCCAATGTTCGTTTAAAAGTGACTGAATACAAAAAAGCGAAGAGCTTTTAAGAACTGAAACCAGGCACTTACCACTGATAAACACATCAATGTAAGCGGGGTTACATACGTTTAGCTTTGTGATCATGCGATACCTCGCGCTTTAAGTTGTGCTTCAAGATCCGCATCGCGCCATGCTTCAATCCAGTCGATGTAAGCTTCTTCTTGAATTCGTCGTGTTTCACCGGCAATCTTTTCAAGTGTTTCTTGGATCATTTCAATCTTGTCGAAAATCGCGGCGGCAAGGTGTGGGTTTTCTCTGGCTTGCTTGGTGTCTATACTGTGAATATAAACGAACAAGTGACGAGGGCTATCTCCATTGAAATTGTCGATTTCTAGGTCTTGCGTATCATCCAAGAAATCAATCAAGGGTGCGTCTTCTGCTTTAAAAACGTCTTTGGATAGCTGCTTAATGCGAGAATCAAGCTCTCCGGCTTCAAGTTGTTCTTCGAGCGATGGCTCGTTAAACAATGGAATAAATTTTGGTTTCATGATAATTTCTCCTTTGCCTTATTCAGTTGACTTGGCGGTTAGTGAATAGGGCGGTTGGGGCCTCCAGTCTTTTTGATTGGAGGCCTTTTAAATAAGTAATAAAAACTGACTTATCACTTTTCTGATTTGAATCGAGCCCAATCAATTTCTTTGATTTGTTCGATAACTCCATCTTTTGCTTGTACGTTATCAACTGCTCGTTGAAAGTTTGAGTCTGTAATCCCTGCCATAGCTGCGCATGCAGAGAAATTAATCCCATCAACAAAGTAATATTTCAGGGCTTCTTTTTGCGCTTCACTGCGAATACTTGTTAGTGAAACCACTAATTCAAGTCGTTCTTTTGTTTCCATGCCTTGTAGCATTTATTCCTCCAAATAACCCAAAACACCCTCGTAAAGATGCTTTGAAATTGGCACTCATTGAATGCCAAGTGCGTGTCTACACTCACGGACGGTTACTAACCTCAATGGCAATGTATGTCTCTTGACTGCCAAACGTGAGTCACGCGTTCGATTCGGATTGTTAAAGAGCGGTGTTTCGTGTTGATGGATTCAATATACACAAAATGTGTTTAATATGTCAAACACAAAATGTGTTTTATTTAATTTGGATTTAGATTTGTGTGTACAACGCCTAAGATTAAAAGGGGTGGAGAATCGAATTTTAGAGGAAGCCAAAACTTAGGCGAAAAAAAACCGCCACAAGGACGGTTTTTTTAATTTGAAGTAGGTATTTATTTCCCTGGCACCATAGCATAGATGATGAATAAACAGATAATTACGAAGATAATGCGTCCTTTTGGCAAGTCTACTTTGCCGCCGTTATGCTTAAATGCCTTACGCTCTTTACGTGGCATTGTCTAAATTCTTTATCTGAAATAATGGTGCCAGTTTGTTTTTTGGTGGTACACCGCCACACTTAGGGCTGCATTGAGCTGTATCACTTAATTTTACAGCACATTCAAAACACTAATACTATGATATTTCCTTACTATTCTGATTCTACATATTGATCTGCGGTATTCAATAAAACATCCGCATGGTTGTATATTTCATCGAGTGAATCAATCGGGTACTTAACTTCCTTGCGGGATTCATCTAATACGGAAATGTATTTTTGCTTTGTATTGAAACGCAGACGACATAAAGGCTTACGATTGTTGTCATCTAATAAGATACCAAAGTAGCTTTGTGTGTCCCTAGCTGCAATGCGTGAAACGTCAAACTTAGCTCGAAGGATAGCTTTAACAATATTATATCCCTCAAGCTCTTCTTCTGTCGTGACAATTAAGCTATCTGATTCGTTTGATTCAACTTCTGATTGGCTATCTGCGCTTAGTTCATTTGTTTTTGCTTGATCGGAGCTTCCTAGGGCAGATTGTAGACGAGCATTAATACTGTCATTTAGGAACTGTTTAAGTGCTTTTTGAGTCAGCTCCATAAATTGACTTTTTACTTTAGGTGTTTGAATGCCATCGTAAACTTTGGATGTGAAGAATTTCACAAACTCTTCATCCGGATCTTTAAATTGAATAGCTAGTTCTTTCTTTATTTCATTTAGGTATTTTAGTTCACCAGCAGAACTAACCACAGAGTCGACATCAAAAGAAGTCTTTGTAAGTTTTTTGATTTCAGGAACTAGATGGTCATCTATTTGGGATAAGTCTAAGGTAAGAAATGGCTTCTCATCCATTTTGTTTGGAGCATCAAGATCAGTAAAAAATTGATATTCCACACCATTTGTTAATATGGCTATACGCGCATTGGTAACAGAAAAATAACGATATAATTGATTCGCGTGGTTCGCTGAAAGCTTCTCACCAAACTTTTTACACTCCATAAGGATTTGAATTTGAGAGTCCTTAACTAAAGCGTAGTCAACTTTTTCGCCTTTCTTGGTGCCTGTATCTGCAGTATATTCTGGAATCACTTCATTTGGATTAAAAACATCATACCCTAGCACAGAATGCAAAAAAGGCATGATCAATGCATTTTTTGTTGCTTCTTCGGTAGTTAGGGTTCCAGATACTTGCTCAATTTTGTTAGCTAAAGCCTGCAATCGTTCTATAAAGTCCATCATATCTCCTACTAGTAGTTATATTAACTTTAACCTCGCATCAACCACCACGCCAATAATCTTACAGTTTCCATTGATCGGTAACATTTGATATGCAGGGTTCAGTGGTTTTAAATAATCTTGACCAGAATCAGAAATAAATTTTTTGAACGTCGCTTCATTAACGTCCGTGAGCTTTGCTACAACCAAAGAGCCATTTTCTTTTTCTTTTTCCGTATCAACAAGTACAAGAGTTCCTTCTGGAATGCTTAATCCTGTTGGGCTTGTCATGGAATCGCCTTGAACACGAAGCCAGAAACTGCGCTTTGATGTACGGACGGTAGTTTCATACCATTCGTCAATTTCATTCAAGGTGTAAGGTTCGCAAGCTTCAGTCCATTGACCTGCTTGAACTGCGCTAAGCACAGGAAATGATCTTTGTTCTTGTGGTTGAATGTCTAATGGCTTCACATTGGCATGTACAGCAATTTCTTCTTCATTGAATAGCAACTGGTAAGGCTGAATACCCAGTCTATCAGCAATAATTCCTGCATCATCAAGATTAATACTACGAACGCCTGCTTCATAGTTACCAATACGAGAAGCCCCCCAGCCGCATTTATCAGCTAAGGCCTTTTGGCTTAAACCTAAATTTTCACGGAAGCGCTTTAAACGCAACCCAACTTCTTTTTTCTTATTCATAAAAATTAAATTAACACGCTCCGTGTTTATTGTATGCACACTTTTTGTGTTTACATGTGAACACGTATTGTGTATTCTTCGTGACAGGAGGATATATATGAATCGTATCGCTGAATATAGAAATAAAGCTCAAGCTAGCCAAGCGACTTTGGCAAAGACTGTTGGCGGAATCGTGACCTCAACAATTGGCAACTATGAATATGGCATCAGAAAGATTGATGTTTTAACCGCTCAAAAAATTGTTCAAGCATTAAATGAGCTAGGTGCGAGTTGTACGTTTGAGGATGTTTTCCCATATCCACAATCAAATACTAGCGCAGAAAAGTAAACATCATAATTACCGAGGTTTTTTAAAAATGGTACATCAATTCGAATCAATCCGAGAAGCGTTGCTATACAGCATTAAGCACGGAAAAGTATCTCGCGCTGAATTATGCAGAGAAATGGGATTAACGAGCGATCAATTTCGTAATCGTTTGGAGAGTACTGGAACAAGAGGTAATTGTAAGCCTTTTGATGCTCAGCAATTAGAAGATATCCAGTTTATTACTGGGACATCTTATATTGCCCAGTATTTTGCCGGAAAGGCTGCTTGTATCGTTGTTGAGGTTGTTTCAAGTGATCTAGATTCTCAAGAGTTATCTGAAATTCAAATCAATGAAGCTGCGGCAATTGGTGCGATGAATATGGAAATTGCTAAGGCTCTGCAAGATGGAAAAATAGATCACAAAGAGCGTAAACGAATACTTGAAGCTGCTTCATTAGCTGTATCAAAGTTGTTGAATCGAACCAACGCAACTATTGAAGTTTATAAGGCTAGTTAACATGAGTATGTCCCTAATGGTTGAGGCCATGAAGATAAAAGTTGGCAACCCAACTAGAAAGTTAGTGCTGATTAAGCTTGCTGATAACGCCAATGACCAAGGTGAATGTTGGCCATCTTACGCAAATATTGCTGATCATTGCGAGGTATCGAAGCGATCCGTTATGTCTCACATTAAGCAATTAGAGATTGATGGCTTGCTATACCGTGAGTATCGAAAAGGTGAGAAAGGTAATTGCTCAAATATTTATCATTTAACGCTTTCTGGTGGTGCAAATAATTCACTAGACCCTAATGAAAATATTTCACCCCCTAGTGCAAATAGTTCACTAGCCCCTAGTGAAAATATTTCACCCAGAACCAGTCACTCTTTAGAACCAGTCAATGAACCTAAAGATCTTATTTGTGCGTTTGAAAAATTTTGGGCTGCTTTCCCTACCAAGCTAAACAAAAAAGGCTCGATGAAGAAATTTGAGACAGCATTGAAAAACTCAAAGTTATCCGCAAGCGAGTTCTCCCAAAAACTAATTCGTGATGTCCAGAAGCGCATCGAGCTAAATCAATTCGGTTTTACCAAGCTTCACGCAAGTACATATTTGAATCAGGAGCGATGGAATGATGAGTATCCAACCAATCAGCAAGCAATTCATGCAGCAGGCAACAAGCCTAGCTCAATCGATGCATACAATGAAATGTTGCTCTCCAAGTACGGACACACTGCCACACAAGACGAACGGGAAATCAATCCAGTTGACCGTAGCGGATTGGTTGAATACGAAGTTCAGGGAAGCGTTTCTGAACCGCTGGACTCACGACCAGTTACCATCGACATGGGAGCAGGGTATAAGCGTTTTGACGATTGAACAAATTCGCCACGGCACCGCCAAGATTTTATTAACCGGTGACAAGTGGCCACCAGTGTTATCTGAGTTCATCAAAACTTGTCGCTTCCACGATGTTGATTTTGATGATCTGTTTGAAAAGTTTATTCATAGAGAGCTAGCGACAAGTCAGCTTGAAAAATTAATTTTCCGTGATGCTGCGCATGCAAATGTTCGATTAAAACCTATTGGTAAGGACAGAGAGGCATTTAACAAAATTGCAGAGCGTTGGGCTACAAGACGCGCAGTAGGGCAAATGCCTCAAGATCTGCCGGCACTGCCACCGCGATCGGTTGTGATGATAACTGACAAGTTACGTGAGAGTCACGGAATATCTAAGCCTTCGGAGTTTCCAAAGGGATCCGCTATGGCGCGTATTGCTGAGAGAGTGGCTCGTCAAAGAGGTGCCTAACATGAGTATTGATAGATCATTTGACGTAGTAGAAGCAGAGCGCCGACGTGTTCGATCAGAAGAGCGCAAAGCAAGTCGTCAGAAATCACTCTGGGATGCGAAAGATGAGGAGCGATTCCAACTTCTAGTCGAACGCCAAGAGCGTCGCATCTTTATTGAGAAAATGGAAGAGTTAGAAAATTTAGTGAAAGGATTGGTTGGAGAGTAAGAATGTTTACAACTGACTTAGTGAAGCTTTTAAGGCGTTTTAGGGGAGGTGTTAAATGAAAGCGCTTGATCTTAGAGCCAACATTCAAACTTTGCCAAGCGTTATTGCAACTATTACCAAATTGCTTGTTGCCGGTAACGAATTAAGGATCACAGTTAAGGAATGGCGCGACCGACGATCCTTAAGTCAGAATGCTTTACAGCATGTGATTTATAAAACAATTAGTGAATATCTTGTCGATCACGGGCGTGACTGGTCAGAAGAGAGAGTTAAAAAATCTCTAAAGTATAAGTTCTTAGGTGAATATATTGAGCAAATTACTGATGTTCAAACTGGACAAATTATTGAGCGCAAGGAACTAAGAAGTACTGCCGATCTAGATAAGGGCGAAGCCTACCACTATACAACTCAGATTATTGAGTGGGCTGAATCCATAGGGTGTGAAATTAAGATACCGGCTAAATGTGAGTATAGGGATCTGATGGAGCAGCAAAATCGATGATAATTAGAGTTAAAAATAATGGTCAAGCTAATGCTTTGGTTCTTTGTAACTCCTGGCATAAGCCATTCTTATTTGATGGCACGGAGTATTTTGTACGTCAAGTTCGCCCTATAGGTAGTGGAAAAACGGCAAGAATTGAGGCCGAGTTAGAGCCGGTTTGGGCTGTCGGTGTTGAGAAAGAGGGTTCTTTTTAATGACGGTACGAAGCAAAAAACTGCTTAAACTGGCGCGAGGTCAAGATTGTACGTTGCGCCTACCTAGCATATGCAACTTTAACCCAGAAACAACAGTAGCTTGTCATGTTGGAAAGCTTAAAGGTATGGGTCATAAATGCGGGGATAACATGGTTATATTTGCTTGTTCATCTTGCCATGACGAAATAGATAGGCGTACTCGAATATATACAAAAAGTGAGCTAGCTACTGAAATTTTAAGAGCGTTAGAAGAAACACAACTAATTTTAATTGAAAAAGAAGTAATGGTGATTGTATGAAAGGTGAAGATTTAATCCGCACTCGAATGATCCTAAAGCGTTGGGGTAGTTGGTCTAGCAACGATACTAAGTGTGATTGGTATCGTGAAATGCCAGGGTTAAAAAACGTTGAGCCGAATATGCGAGATCTTAAAGAGACTCTTTGTGATGAGGATGCGCTTGTCATTGATTCAATGGTTGCCAGCATGATGGATGTAGATAACCCTAGGCCAATGACATTTTTTATACTGCATTATGTTTATGGCTTTAGTAAGTATGAGATTAGCCGTAGAACGGCAAAAAAGGATAAATGTTCGGAGGGTAAAGTTAGATCGACTTTATTGCTGATGGAATCATTTGTATGCGGCATGTTGGTAGCTCGAGAGGATATGGGGCTTATGTTAAAGTTGCGTTAACTATATAGACATATTTTGAGTGCGTGTTAATTTATTTGAAATTAAACAGAGGACTGAATATGAAGTACGCAATCTTATTAGCATCACTCATTTGCTCTTTTTCTGCTCATGCACTTGATGAATCTAAAGTAACTAAAGAATGGCAATTAAATGACAATAATATTCCATTTGTGGTTTCTACAGACTTTACATTTATTGCAGGGCCATATCACAATGGAGAACTGATTGGTTTTGCTGATCCACCTGATACCTGCAAGGTAAATAAACATGTTGTAGGTTCAGCCATATGGCAGATTGATGGAACACCAGTCAAAATGATTAAAGATTGTATTTTTGACGTTGTAACTTATTTACCTGCAACAGATAAAGGAAACTTGTTCATTTTTGAACAATTCAAAACTAAGGAATCAGTCGAAGTCGCCGGGCATGTTTTTAGCGCAAAAAATTTCACAAAAGTCATTAATGAAGCTAGTGAGGCAGAAGATAAGGCTATTTAATACGAAAAAACTAGTTTTTCATTATGAGCCACACGGTCATACAGTGCGTTCTGGGTTGTGATTTTTCTGAAATTTGCTGGATGATTGTGGGCTATTTTATGTAGTATATTGATGTAAAAGTATTTTAACTAGCAATCGATATTAATCTGACTAGTCTAACTCTTCTGATTTGAGTATTATTGCTATGGATTACACGCTATGTATTTGTTGTAATATTATAGATTTTACGATATTAAATCACTGGATAAAGGGATATTAGAAATGTTTTGTAATGGTTGCGGAAAAGAAATTCACGAAACGGCTAGAGCTTGCCCTAGCTGCGGAGCTCAACAAAGGGGCGCTCAAGGCGAAAAAAGTAGAATTGCAGCAGCACTTTTAGCTTTTTTCCTTGGTGGGGTTGGGGCTCATAAGTTCTACCTAGGTAAAATTGGCCAAGGTTTTTTGTACTTATTATTTTGTTGGACGTTTATTCCTGCAGTGATCGCTTTTATAGAGTTTATCATTTACCTCTGTGAATCAGATGAGAAGTTTGAAACAAGATACCAAAGCTAACTTGCCAACTAAGTACTTGCGATTCAATGTGGCTTTCTTATTTCTACTCGAATTTAGCTTAGATTTTTAGTCTAGTTAGCTAACAAATTTTTTATAGTGATTCGAAAAACTTTGTATGTTGTTACTCGTTGCTTTTTTGTGGTTTCGGTTATATGTAAGAGATTCGGCATTGCGTTGCTTAACCCTTTGTTGGGCGTTATTTTAAGTGACTATGGCGAGGTATTATATTGTATATTGCTTTATAAAGAGCGTTAGCAGCTGGAGGAATAATGAGCATTTGTGCGTATTGTGGGGAAGATGGGAAAGTTACTCGTGAACATATCATCCCAGATTTTCTATATAAATATCAGAAACACTATTGTGGTCATGTTGGTTGGAATGATAAAGCAAAGAAAATTGTTCCGAGCGAGGGAAAAATAAAAGATGTATGCGCAACGTGCAATAATGTTGCCTTAGGTGGTTTAGATGGTTTCGCCAAAAAAATGCTGCAAGAATCAGGAGTGCTAACTCAAAACTATATACAACCCAATGTGAACCTAAAATATGATTATAATTTGTTAAAACGATGGTTGTTAAAAATATCGTTTAACTCTGCGAGAGCTGCGGATAATAATCCCTATGCATTTAAGCGATTTATTCAATATATGTTAGGTCATGAACAGGAATGCAATGACGTTATTATTTTAGTTGGTCTTTATAAGCCTGAAATTCTAACAAAAGAAGAAATGGCGCAATATCATGGCAAGTTTGAATTTGGTAGTAATGGGGAGTTCAACCCTTTTCACACAAGAATTGCTTGGACTCCTCAAACTGACGCTGCTTTTAAGGTTAGGATAGTTGTTATGGGAGCATTGCTATTTCATGTGGTTATTTTTGACAAAGGCGTGAAAGTCGGCCACAGAAGAGCAAAGTTGCGCCAATGGCTAAAGACTAATCCAAATATGGCTCAAGTACTTTCAGATCGACAGCTTATAGTTGTTAAACAACTAGGTATTACTTTTATTGACACTCAAGAGTTTCAGTTTGCAAGAATGGAAGCTCTAGGTGCATTTGAATAAACTGCTAACAAACAATTTAAGAGTGATTCAGCACGCGTGGCATTTTTGATATGCGGTAGCTTCGGTGTTGAAGTGAATGCAGCAGCTTGGTCATAGCGTGCTTCACACCTTAATTGGGCGTTGAGGCTGTAGGATAATTCATTATGTTAGGAATTTTATAAGAAATGAATTTTTTAACTACTTGTTTTATCTGGATATTTATTTTGATAATTGCTGTATTTTCTCAAGAATGGAGAAATCCTACAGCCTCGTTATGTAAATCGTGAAAATAAGGATAATTGAGATGGAATTACCGGAAATTAAAGCGAAAATAATCGAGTTATTGAATGTTCAATTTGAACAAAAGTTTGAAGAGTCAGATTTATCAGCGAGACATTACAGTTTTAGTAGCCCTGATTACGACTTTTCTTTTTCAATATCACTTGTAAGGAATGTTAGCGAAACTCAATTAATTAATCGAATAAATCGTTGTATCGATAAAGCGAAAGAGGCTTCAAAATCTAATACACATTTTAAGTTTGACGAAAATGGTGGCTTATATATCGTTTAGCTTCAGATGGTTACATAACAATCAGTTTAAGAGGGTTCGCAACGCGTGGCATTTTCACCATGCGTTGATGTTAGTGTTTAAAGTAGTGTGCGGGAGCTTCGGCATTGCGTTGCTTAACTCTTTGTTGGGCGTTATTTTAAGTGACTATGGCGAGGTATTATATTGCTTTATAAAGAGCGTTATAGCGCAAGTGAATATCGGAGTTTCATTTGAATAAATATATCGAAAAAAAGATTTATGAAATTCGAGAGATTCTATCTCGATTTGAGAAAGATGACTTTCATAGTATGACTAGCTTTTATCTTTCATCAGGCTTTCCTGCGGGCTGCTGTGGAGATGCTACTGATTTACTTGGCTTATACTTATTGAAGTATCATGGGTTAAAAAGTGACTATGTTTGTGGGCACGGGTTAGGGGATAACTCAAACCAGACTCACGCATGGCTAGTATGCCAAGGTCACATTATTGATATCACAGCTGATCAGTTTAACGATGATGGTTATGAACTACCTTCTGTCATCATTGCTAAACAAAGCACATTTCATGAACTGTTCGATGAAACAACCAGTCGGCCAACAAGTATTGAATACCTCAACGGTAGTGGTATTCCAAGTGTGTTAGCAAAAGTACTGACAGTAATGCAAGCGCTGGAAAATGCGCTATAACAAACGCTTCAAAACGGATTCGCCCCGTTGCAGTTGTGGTTTCAATAAGTTAAGTGAATAAGGTCCAGGCTTAGGCTTGGTGATCGGGGCTCACCGTTTAAGCGGGCGTTATATTATTTATTGAGAAGCGATGAAAGAATTAAATAGTTGGTTAATTGAACGTGTGCTGAACCATGTAGTTTCTCTAAATTGCCCTACGAGTATTCCTCGCTCGGGCACAGCTGGCTCGCAAGTAAGATGCTACTCCACTGTTATTAAAATTATGGGTAACGAAGAGTTACTAGCTAAACAAGTAAGAGATGGAAAGGTCATAGGATATTTGTGGGATAAGAATTTACAGCGTTTTGATCAAGAGGCCTCAATTGAGTTGCAGTGGTTAGATCCATATAGTTTAAATATACGTCGCTATATCGGATATTTCGAAGTTACCTATGAAAGTTTGTGGGACTACCTTATCAATGATCAAACGGGCTATATGACATTTAGGGCCTTCCTATACCGCACTCGTAGCCGTGTTGCCCAGAATGTTTTTAATAAGCGTACTCTAGAACTAAAAAAACGGCATGAGCTATTATCTTTTCTTATTCAAAACTATGGCTCAATGCAGTCTGAGTTTTCCCTTGTCACCTTAATGTACAAGGCTTATTCACTTTATTCATTTCATCATCCGGATAAAGAAAAATTAAAACGATTGTTGGAACTGCAGTTAGACTCATTTGTTCAGTCTGGCGAAATAATAAAACAGAATGGTAGCTATAAATTAACGGGCAAAGCAATTCAAACACTGGAAACATTTCAGCTGGAAAGCCGTAGACATAAAATGGCAGTAGTACAACAATGGCTTATGATTACGTTAACATTTTTGTTAGCGCTTATTGGGCTCGTACAAGCCAATATAGTCAAGTTCCCAACAATTTGGGAGCTAAAATAATATACAAAGCATTTAAGAGTGATTCGCAACGCTTGCCGTTTTCGCTTCGCTCAAGTATAGCCAAGCGTCGCTCATACCTTAATGCGGCGTTATGTTGAAATTAAAAATTTAACTAGCAATATCTCAAAATAAGACCTAAAATTGATGCTCATTTAAGTACTAAATTGGAGTTTTTATGAGACAGGTTCTAGCTGATTGCTCGGCGAGTATTTCTGAGTTAAAGAAAAATCCTACTGCATTGTTAAACGAAGCGGACGGCTCTGCTATTGCTATTCTAAATCATAATAAGCCTGCCGCTTATCTAGTTCCGGCTGAAACTTATGAGTTTTTAATGGATATGCTTGATGATTATGAACTATCAAAATTAGTCGAAAGTCGTCGTTCAGACTTATCTGATGCAGTGGAAATCGATATTGATGACTTATAAGTTAAAATTTCTGCCAGCAGCTCATAAAGAGTGGAAAAAACTTGGTGCGCCTATCCAAGCTCAATTCAAAAAGAAGTTAAAGGAACGCTTGGAAAATCCTCATGTTCCTTCAGCTAAATTACGTGGCTATGATTCAGTTTATAAGATCAAATTACGAACGGCTGGTTATCGCTTAGCGTATGAAGTAATTGATGATGAAATTGTTGTATATGTTCTCGCCATCGGTAAGCGGGATAAAGACGCAGTATATAAAAAATTATCATCAAGATTTACATAGAGTGGTAACAACATAACAAACTACTCAAGGGGATTCGCAAGTTTAGCATTTGCAGTTTGCATGAAGTGCAGTGATTATGGTGTTATGCGGTGAGTAGGTTTGTAGTTCACCCCTTAGAATAGCATTATATTTCAACTTTATTCCGTCAATCTGCCGTATAAATTGAATGTTTTTTAGATGTACTCTATAATGACTTTATATTACGGAATTGTTCCGTACAATGGAGGTTTATTATGGCAACCGCGCGTTTAGATATTCGTCTTGATGAAGAGATCAAAGCGAAAGCAGAAAAAGCATCTGCGTTACTCGGACTTAAAAGTCTCACTGAATATGTAGTTAGGTTAGTTGATGAAGATGCCACTCATGTTATTGAAGAGCATGAAAGTATTGTCGTGAAAGACAGTGTATTCGATGAATTTATAGTAGCTTGTGAAAAGGCACAATCTCCTAACAATGCATTGCTTGATGCTGCAAACTATACAGAAGAGAGTGGTATTAAGTGAGTTGGAGTAATGAGTTTGTTGAGCTCAACAAATCAAAACATGATCGCAACTCTTTTGATTGTGGCGAAGATGAATTAAATCAATTTATAAAAACTCAAGCAGCCAAGCATATGCAAGCAGGTATCAGCCGCACAATGGTTTTACCAAGTGAACAACCTTTGCTAAATCAAAAATATGCAATTTGCTCATTTTATAGTGTAGCTCCAAGTTCAATTAGCCGTGCAACCTTACCGACAAAACTAGCAAAAAAACTGCCTCGCTATCCAGTCCCTGTTTTTTTACTCGCTCAATTAGCAGTCCACAGAGAATATCATGGTTCAGGTTTGGGGAAAGTTAGCTTAATTCGTGCGTTGAAGTATTTATGGGAAGTCAATCATCACATGAGGGCTTATGCGATAGTAGTTGATTGTTTGACCGAATCAGCACAAGCCTTTTATGCCAAATATGGCTTTGAAGTTTTATGTGAGCATAATGGACGGATCCGTATGTTTTTGCCGATGAAAACGGTCGAACAACTGTTTAGTAAGTAAAGGAATAAAACAAGCATTTAAGAGTGATTTGCAACGCTTGGCATTTTTACTATGCGTTGCGTTTGTGTTTAAGGTGGTATATGTAAGCTTCGACATTGCCTTACTTCCCCCATAACAGGGCGTTATTTTAAGTGACTATGCGAGGTTTTATATTGTATGTTGCTTTATAAAGAGCGTTATATTTTGAGGTGGATTTATGCCTAGAAAAGTTCCAACTGATCTTCAGATATTACAGAAAATATATGATTTATATTATGATGAGTTTTGTGCTTATGATGATGATAATACAATTCGTGGTTCAAAAATTTTCGTACCAATCGATTGTCAAAAAATAGCAAAACAATTAGGTACAAATGGAGATATAGTTTTTGGGAGGCTTTATTATCATTTAGCAAATAAGCATAAATATACAGATCATGATAGTGGTAAAGCACCTATTGTAAGATTATTTGAGTTTCAAGTTGGCAAGGATATGAAATGCGTTCATTTTCCTTTTATGGCATCTGTCCTAGCTGATTTAAAAATTCAAGATTGTAGATTTAAATTAACTCTATGGGCTTCAATCATAGCATTGCTTATTTCTACTGCTTCACTTGCTATTACAAGTTTTGATAAGTTTACGGGATAGTTTACAAAGGTAAGTGTAGAATAAAAATATAACAAGGCATTTAACCTTGATTCGCCCCGTGGTGACACTGATTTCAGAAAGTTAGGTGATTAAGTAATCAGTCTTGGCTTAGGTGTTGGGGCTCACAGGTTAATGCGGCGTTAAGCAGCAGGAGATATAATGTCAGTAATAGCTGAATTAGCTTTAAAAGATACAGTAGCAGTTATCACAGCAGGGTTGTCGGTTGCTGTCGCTATTACTTCAATAGTCGGTGCTCTAAAGGCGGGTGTATTGAAGAAAGTTCGTTTTGGTGGCTTAGAGTTTGAAGCACCATCAGAAGAGATGAGTCGCTTTAAAGAAGCATACGAAAATAGCCAGAAACAACCTGAAAAAGAAGTACCCTTTGAAATAGAGCAGTTAGCCAGTTATTACTCGCAGATATTGAGCCAATCGAAGGTCAGCTTTTGGTTCAGTATGATTTTTGCCTCTCTTGGCTTTGCAATAATAGTAATTTCAGCGTTCTTACATACAGAAGGAACAACAACTACCACTATTGCTCAGTTTACTGCCGGAATCATTATGGACGCGGTTGCTGGTCTATTTTTTGTACAATCAAGGAACGCTCAAAAATCTATGGGTGAGTTCTTCGACAAACTGCGCAGTGATAGGTTACATGCAGAGTCAAAGCTAATTACTGAAGCTGTAAAATCACAAGACGCGAAGGATTCTTTGAGACTGCATCTTGCTCTGCATTACGCTGGTGTTGAAAATCCAGAATCGGTTGCTAAGCATATCACTGAAAAGTGTTTACGTGGAAAAGCTGCTTAACAAACGCTTCAAATAGGATTCGCCCCGTTGCATCAGTAATTTCAGTAAGTTAAGTGAATAAGGTACAAGCGGATGCTTTGGTGTCGGGGCTCACCATTTAAGCGGGCGTTAGGGCAATCTTTAAATCTTGTGAATATGAATGTATAATCGCGCAATATTATATTTATAATTAAGAGCTTAAAGTGACAGCATATCCAAATCCAACACCGATCTATCATTTCACACATATTGATAACTTACATAGCTTAGTCGCTTCTGGGGGATTGATCTCGAAAAATGCTGTTGATGCTCAGTCTATTCAATACAAAAATTCGGCTTACGCGAGTGTTCAAGGACACCGCGAACAGTTTCCAGTACCAGTTGCACCTTATGGTGTCATTCACGATTACGTTCCATTTTACTTTAATAGTCGCTCCCCAATGTTATACACCGTTAAAATGGGTAACATTCCGGGTGTTGATATGCGTGATGTTGTTTTTTTCCAAAGTACGGCTCAAACAATTGAGAGTGCGGGAAAAGATTTTGTGTTTACTGATGGTCATGGAATCATGTCCCTAACAGATTACTATAACAAATTGTCTGAGATGCATAATGTCCCATGGCAGGTTGTACAAGCGCAATTTTGGGGGGCTTACCCCGATGGTAAGCGTGAGCGTCAAGCTGAGTTTTTGGTTCAAAATTATGTTGAGTGGGCTTTAATCGACACAATTGGCGTCTATAATCAATCTATGAAGATTCGTGTTGAAAATGTTATTCAAAATCTTGCATATAAACCTAAAGTTGAAATTAAACTTGGTTGGTATTTCTAGGGAGGGTATATGATCAAATTTACATCTGGAAATATACTAAAAGATTCCTCGGATGCAATCGTTAACACCGTTAATTGTGTTGGAGTTATGGGCAAAGGCTTGGCTCTTCAATTTAAGAAAGCCTTCCCAGACAACTTTAAACTATACAAGTCGGCATGTGATAGAAAGGAAATGAAAATAGGTGAGGTATTCATTACCGAATCTGGAGATATGTTTAACAAGAAGTTTATTGTTAATTTCCCGACTAAAAATCATTGGCGAGGAAAGTCTCAGTATGAGTATATTGAATCAGGTTTGGATGACCTTGTAACTAAGATACAAAAATACGGTATAAAAAGTATCGCAATTCCACCTTTAGGTGCGGGGTTAGGTGGTTTGGATTGGGGAAAAGTTAAATCGATAATAATTGATAAACTTTCTCCACTTACAGATGTAGAGGTTTGTATATATGAGCCTAACTCGGCTCCTGAATCAAAAAATATGATTGTAAATACTAAAACGCCTAACATGACTAGAGGCAGAGCTTTATTGTTAAAGGCTCTTGGTATCTATTCTGAAAAAGGGTATGAATGTACGAAAATAGAAGTTCAAAAGCTAGCATACTTCCTTCAGGAATCAGGGGTAGACCTTAAACTAAATTATCAAGCCCATAAGTTTGGTCCGTATGCGGAAAATTTGAATCATGTCCTTACTCATATTGATGGACACTTTATATCTGGTTTTGGAGATAGAGTGTCTAAATCTAGTATCGAGATAATTAATGATTCTCTTGCAAGAGCCGACGAATTTTTATCGACCGAACCAGAGTATCAAGATTCGATTGATAGGGTAAAGAAGCTCATCAGTGGGTATGAGACACCATTAAGTATCGAAGTTTTAGCAACAGTACATTGGGTGATTAAACATGAAGGGCGTAGCCCCTCTGATTTTGATTCCATCAAAGGCTTTATTTTTCAATGGAATGACCATAAATCCTCTATCAAAGAAAAGTATTTGAAAAAGGCTCTAGCCCAGCTTCAAACAAATTGTTGGGTATAAATTGCCCTAACAAATGCTCAAGGGGATTCGCAAGTTTGGCATTTGCGGTTTGCATTAAATTCAGTGATTATGGTGCTATGCGGTGAGTGGTTTTGTTGCTCACCCCTTAGCAGAGCGTTAGAAAAAGCGGGAAGATCCCGCTACTTTCCTTGTAGGATATTAATGATTTAAAAATTAACCCTATACGTTACGCTTTTTTCTAACTATTATATCAGTATAGAGCTACGTCAATGACTGACGTATGAGCAATTTAAACCGCTTCCATTAATTTGGACGCGGTTTTTTTATGTCTAAAATATACCGTCCTCAACGGTAACAAGAAACGCTTTAGGAAATTAGCTTGTGTGAAATGCCGGTGCCATGCATAGGGGCTGTTTCGACGGTTATTTCTTGAGGCGCAAGCTAATTTTCTAAGGAAATTCTATGTTTGATATACTGAATACAAAAGATGTTGTTTTTTCTAATGGCAACCAATTAAAAACCGAGTAACGAATTGTTGCGAGGGCGTTTGATCGCCGACATGCTGATGTTTTACGAAAAATTGATTCAATTTTAAAGGATTTACCTAGCGGTTTTGCGTCAGCGCATTTTTGCGTTCACGTTGATTTTATTAAGGCTGGAAGCATTTTTCGTGAATCTAAGTATTACGAAATGACAGAGCAAGGGTTTATGTTTTTGGTCATGGGGTTTACTGGTAAGAAGGCGGCTCAGCTGAAGGTAGATTTCATTAATGCGTTTGAAAAAATGCGGGCTGTATTTATTGAACAGCGTGATACATATAACGACATGCGCAATCAAGTGATGTCTGAATATAAAATGGAAAAAGAAATCGCAAGTCAATCTGGTCGATTATTAAATCGGTGGGGAAGAAGTAAAAAACCAGAGTTACAGCGTCAAATAGAACATCTTGAGCAAACAGGTCAATACACATTATTAAATTAGAAGCCGACTAAATCAGTCGGTTTTTTTGTATCTCAATATTGAGGCTTTTATGCAACATCAACTATCTCGAACCGCATTGATGACACGTATCAATGCGGTTTTTTTTAAAGGTGTAGCTAGTGATGAGCAACTAAATGGCATCGAACGCTATATATGGACTTGGCAATTGTTGCGAGTGAATAAGGTTTACGCACCAACGGCTTATTTGGCTTACATACTAGCAACGGTATATCACGAAACTGCGCAGAAAATGCAACCAATTGAAGAATATGGTAAAGGGGAAGGAAAAGACTATGGCAAACCCGATCCTATTACGGGTCAAGTGTATTATGGCCGTGGTGATGTCCAAGTCACTTGGAAATACAACTATCAAACGTTATCCGAGCTTTTAATTGATCCTATCTCGATGCAAAAGGGTGTTGATCTTGTTAATCATCCTGAAATGCTACTTGAACCGATTTACTCAGCACAAGCCACCATTCTAGGTATGACGCAAGGTATCTTTACGGGCCGTAAGCTTGCGGATTACCTTGATGCTTTAGAACCAGACTATATTGGCGCTCGTAAGATTATTAATGGAACAGACCAAGATGCTTTGATTGCTGGGTATGCGGTTGAGTTCCACAAAGTATTGTTATGTGCCTTCGGTGAACCGATTAGTCGTGATGTCGTTATGGCAGGTGATAATGGTAATGATGTACGAGAGCTTCAAATCTTATTAAACGTTCAACCTGACGGCGTATTTGGCGGGGCAACACAAAATGCACTAGTAGGTTACCAAAAAGCTAAAGGGCTTGATGCTGATGGTATCTGTGGCAGGGATACCTGGCGTGCACTACAAAAAGATAATTATTGGTGAGCTTATGCGATTTTATCTAATTCTAATGGGATTACTGATACTTTCGGGATGTACGGTAACAGCAACGAGTATTAATAGTGGCACGAGTGTCAACAACCCTAATTGTGAAGATAGCGTCACTATTAAAGATAATGAGTTTATCGCGACGTCGGTGTGCTCACATACAATGGAGCCAGTTATAGAATGATGAAGCGTTATTTAACTTATACATTGATTGTATTGGGAAGCACCGCCGTTATTACGGCATGTACAAGTTATCGCATCAATCAAAATAGCAACAATGGTCCAACTTGTGAAAAAGGGGTCGGACATAGGTCAATTTTGGATAAAAGCAAGTGTGCAATTATCCATGGAGACAATAGTAAATAAAAACTAATTTCTAAGGATTGAAAGAGGTGGACTATGGAAAGTAAGCACCAATTCGATGTAAAAAATATCTCAACACTTATTCCTTACATCAACAATGCAAGAACACATTCAGAACAACAAATTAAGCAGATTGCTGCATCAATCAAAGAGTTTGGCTTTACTAACCCAATTCTCATAGATGAGGATAATGGGATAATTGCTGGGCATGGGCGATTACTAGCCGCCCAACGTTTAAATATAGAACGGGTCCCAGTTTATATTCTCAAAGGGTTAACTACGGTACAAAAGAAAGCCTATGTGCTCGCCGATAACCAATTGGCCCTTAATGCGGGTTGGGATGAAGACTTGCTTGCTATGGAAATTGAGTTTTTAAATGAAGCAGACTTTGATATTGACCTGCTAGGTTTCGATGATGACTTTCTTGATATTATCGCTAATGAAGAGCAAATGCCTAGTGAATCCAAAGCTAGTATTGGTTCCTTAACAGAGCAATTTATGATTTCTCCGTTCAGTGTATTTAACTCTAGATCCGGTTGGTGGCAAGATAGGAAGAGAGCTTGGCTGGAACTTGGTATACGAAGTGAGGTAGGCCGTAATGATGATCTTAGTATTAAGTCATTAACATCGAATCAATATACTGAAAAAAATAACATTGAAGAAAAGTTAGGGCGAAAACTGACGATTGATGAATACAAAGAAAAGTATTGTACGTTATCCCAGTTATCGACAACGAGTATCTTTGATCCTGTATTAACTGAGATATGTTACGAGTGGTTTTGCCCGCAAGGGGGCCATATAGTTGATCCATTTGCCGGTGGTTCTGTTCGAGGTGTGGTCGCTTCTAAGGTCCAACGGCAATACACAGGGAATGATTTACGGACTGAGCAAATTGAAGCGAACCGAGCTCAAGCCAAAGCGATATGTACAGATCCTATACCCAATTGGACTATTGGCGATAGCGTTGAGCTTGAGGCACTGATTCAAAGGCCCGCAGATATGATTTTCTCCTGCCCACCTTATGCAGATTTAGAAAAATACAGTGATCACCCTAAGGATCTATCCAATATGGATTATCAAGGTTTTCTCAACGCTTACCGGAAAATAATAAAAAGCTGCTATAACCTTTTAAATAACAACCGTTTCGCAGTGTTTATTGTGGGTGAAGTAAGAAGTAAAAAAGGGGGATACCTGAATTTTGTGTCGGACACTATTCAGGCATTCATTGATGCGGGATTTACGTATTACAATGAAGCAATATTGGTGAATGTAGTGGGTTCATTACCTATCAGAGCGGGTAAGGCATTTTCAAATAGTCGTAAGTTAGGAAAAACGCATCAAAACATACTCGTTTTTGTAAAAGGTGATCCCAAAATAGCTGCAAAAGAATGCGGTGATGTTGAAATACACATAGAAGACGAAATGACCGAAGATTAATCAAGCCCTTTAGGTTTAACCCTTTAGGGCTTTTTTATTTGTCTATTTTCATAATTTTCATAACAGGTATGAGGGGGTATGTAGTTTTAGCGCATACCTGTTGGTGTGATATGGCCGGTAGACCTTCTAAAAGGAGCCATAAAAGAGATAGTGCATATTTTGATGCAATAAGGCAGGGGGCAACGATTAAGAAGGCTGCCGAGGCCGCAGGGTACTCATATGCCTCCGTTATGGATTATAAACGTGATGATCGTAAGTTCGCGCAGTTACATAACGAAGCGATGGATTACCGGTTTGAGCTGTATAAAGAAAAGGCTCATGAAGCCATGATGCTTGGCTTTAAAGAAATGCAGGTTATCGACAAGAAAGGGGTTAAAACAACTATTACAACGCGTAAAGAGAACCCTGCTCATTTTAAATTCATGTTAAAGGCTCATGAAGCCGGCACTTTTAATTATGAACGTAAAAATGCGAGTGATGTTGATGATCTAGATGATGTTCCAATTAATGACTTAGCGGCAGATTTAGGCAATATGCTAATGGCATTTACCGAGGGTTGTGATGAACCAGAATCTAAAACCTGATGATGTTATCAAAATGCTAAGCACCGTTGATGTTGATAGTTTAATTTCGCAGTTGATAAAACGTAACAGTAAGCATGAGGCTTTGCATTTACGCAAGATGATCAAAGCGTTTTCGAAAAAAATGTTGGTGGAGACAAAGCAAAAATTTAGTATTCCTCCGATTTATAGAAAGCTATTTGGTGATGAAGGAGCTAAGTACATTCTATTAAAGGGTGGGCGAGGCTCTGGCAAAACATTTGCGATTATTTGTTACATGTTGGAGCAATCATTTGAAGAAAAGTATCGAGATTCACTTTTTCTTATTTTGCGTGAGATCCAGACATCAATTGAAGACTCTGTCTTCTCGGTCGTGACTGATTTGGTTAAACAGGCAGGGCTAGAGACGTATTTTAAAATCACGAATAACAAAGTTATCAACAAGCTAACCAATGTTGAATTTGCATTTACTGGGTTACGAGCAACGGGTGGTAAAACAGCATTTAGCCAAGTCAATAAAATCAAGGGTAAACATAAAATCCGAATGATCTTTATGGACGAAGCACAAGATGCCTCTGAAGATTCATTAAATGTGTTATTTCCAACGGTGAATCGCTCTGGCCAAGTATCATTTACGCCTGAGTATGAAAGACTATTACGCTTGGCTTTTGGTGAAGAAGAAGTTGATTTAACCGAAGCTCGGTTCTTTTTCGCGATGAATCCTAATTTTGCAGAAGATCCGGTTATTACAAAGGTTCGAACGTTTGTAAATAGCGCACGCATAGAGCATATCAATATTTTCGATTTGCCTAAGCGCTACCAAGATCCGCAGCTTTTAGAGCAAGCTAAATCTGAAAAAGGCGAGGTTTACTATGCACACGTATGGTTAGGTGAGCCGAGTCCTAAAATTTCTGGTTATCCGTTTATGGATACGCCAGTTATCACCGCCGGCGTAGCGGATATCGCGCCACCTTGCACTGTATTTCTTGACCCTTCATATAAAGGGGGTGACTACACGGCATTAACCTTTATTGCTCAAACCAAGGGTTACGTATTCGCCTGGGGGTATTGTTTTCATCAGTCTTGGAATGCTGCGATCGATGATATCGCTGAAAAGATACACCAATTTCCATATATAGAGATGTATTACGAAGATAATGGGGTTGGAACAGCCCCACAGGACTACTTTGCTATTCGTGGCATTGATGCTATCCCGAGAACAACATTGGGTGATAAGCATGATCGCATTTTTAGAGTGGGTGCTTTTTTAGGGTTAATGAATTTACGCTTTGTTGAGAACTGGTCAAATCAAACGTGGGTCACTCACTGCTTGAAGTTTAATAAAGAAGCTGAATTTGATGATGCGCCAGATTCATTGACCAACGCAGCAATTCGCGCCGGTATCGTATCAGATAAAATCAAAATTAGAGGACGTCACTAATGGGCTTATATGATGACCCAGACCATAAAACGGGTAACTCTGAGTCGAAGCCAGATAAAAAGCAAGATTTTGAGGCGTATTATAATTATCTACGCGCAAAGGATCCTCGCCTTTTACCTATCATTACTGAATTCGACCCATTTAGCGTAGCAAAGTCGAGATATGTTGATATTGCTATTCGAGAACTATACGCACGTTGTATGTACATTACGCTCGATATTGTGTCGATACCGGATGAAATTGGTACTTCAGATTTTTCAAAAACACTATATGACACGCATTCGCCGGCATTGCTACGCGGCTTAATGCATTACGTTATTGAGGCAATGGCTGAAGAAACAAAAATCACCTTAAGAAAACGAGTTTTTAAAGGCCGGCATAATGCGTTCTATTTTGAGGAAATAACCAATTCAACGGAGCTCATTAAACAAAATCAACTCGATCTAGTGATTTTAGATTTCGAGGAGTTTTATCGTACCGAATTACTTGAAGCGTATTTTGGCATGGTGTTTGACGCTATTGTTAGTGCGGCAAAACTTATTCGTATTGGCGGTGCAGTCGTATTAAAAATAAATGACTTGAGTGATTTAATTTCTGACCGCGAAGTGTTGTTAGCTGTCGAAACTCAAGTAAATCAAATCAATACCGCATTGAAAGAAAGCAAAGGTGCTTATTTAGACTCTGAATCTTCGCTTGAGATGCCAACAGTAGATATGAAGCCAACCAAAGAGCAATTGGAATACGCATATTCATTGATCTGTAATGTTACGGGTCGGCCAATGTCATTTGTGAATGGTCAGCTTGCTGGTGGGTTAAATACTAGCGGCGAAGGCGATAGAAAGCAGAATCGGCAGGCATCTACTTTCGATTTCAATCAGATATTAAGGGGGGTTTTTGAGTCAGTGTTTGGTGCTGACTTTGAAATTAAGCCTGATACAGAACAGCTGACAGAACTATCTAACTTTATGAACTCACTTGAAATGACGTCACTGTATAGCGACGAAGAGAAACGAAAAATCATGGATTCAGTTATGCCAATAGCTGAACTAGGTGTGACTGATTAGGTAGTGGCCTATGTACTTATACCCATATTCGATGTCTCAAAAATTATTGGATTGGTTCAATATTGATTTTGACCGTATTTATAACGAGCAAGGGGGGATGCATCGAGAGCAATTAAAGCTTATTAACAAATATTCAATTCTTACCGAAGCAAAATCTAACGCTTATATGACGATCAAGCGACTAGAGAAATCAAAAAATAAAGCCAACATAGATTTTGCCGCAAATGTTAGAAATACGATGGTTGGCACCTTAAGTAGTGAGATTACTAAAACACTTGCTAACTCTGAGCATGCCGATGAAATCATTATCGAATGGCAACCTTCTTCAGCTGAAGAAGAACGAGCTACACATGCACTCCATTACGGGCAACGTATGACAATTAAACAAGCTGAGCAATTAGGGCTTGGGGTTGAGTATAACTGCCAATGTGGGATGAAATTTGTAGGTGGACAGAAATATGCTCAACCTATTATTAATAAAATCAAACGAGGTAAATCCGTATGAATCAGCTTTTAATGTTGTTAACACAATTACAGCAATTGACAACTCAACAGAATAATCAGCAGAACCCATTAATGGCTTTATTAGGCAATCAACAACAGCAAGATCCAACACAGCAACTAATTACACTGTTAAGCGGGGTAACCGGTCAACAACAAGGTTCGTTAAACCTTCAGCCGATGCAACAGCTTTTAGGGCTTCAACAGCCACAACAAGGGGGCAATGAAGTACAGCAGTTGATGCAGTTATTAGCAGGTCAATCCCAGGCGCCAAAGCAAGTTAATACAGATTTAACTCAATTAATCCAGTTACTTCAGGGGCAGCCAAGCGAAAAATCAGATTTAGAAAAGCTAGCCGAGCTTTTAGGTAAGGCTTCAATGAACGAAAATGATGATAACGAAGACATTATTTCTCGTATGCAGAGCAAATCGAAGAAGAAGGGGGAACAAGAGTCATCGAATGCTGAAATGTCTGATGCTATCAAATATGTTTTGAGTTGGGATAAATTCATCGAAGATCATGCGGATTTATTGCCAGATTGGTTCGACCCTAAAGAAGTAAAAGAAGATATTGATAAATGGGCTAAGACTGATATTGAGCGAGCTCAAGGCCTAGCTGCAGCGACATCTAAGGCATTTTTTAAAGATGAATCCATGCTTGATTTATTAGAAGAGAAAGATCGACTGGCTGTGAAAGAGCACATTCTCAAAGATGGCCTCAAGTCACATGAGATTGATCGTGGTATTGCTTGGCCAATTGTGAATCGTGCTGTCTTTAATAAATCTAAGCTAGATGAAACTGATGACGGAGCACCACAGCTTGGGCGAGGTGAGGAAGTTATTGCGAACTATGAAGCTCGGTTTAAGACAGGCCAACAAACAGGCAATCAAGCACAAGTTCAATAATTATGCGGCATTAGCCGCTTTTTTTTCGTTAAAAATTTATAAAAAGGTGAAATATGTCTCGTGAATTTCCTTTAGGTAGCCCGCGTTTACGTGGGAATAGTGATGTGGTTTTACCTCGTCAATTCGATGGTTCATTGGTGGCAGGCGTCGCTGTTTCAATTTCAGATGCGAACTCGGGACATCCCGTTGTTAAATTATTTGATGGCAGTTCGTTTGGTGGATTTTCTGTGAGTGATATTGATCAGGTTGCCAAAGTAACGGGTGTGATTAAGACAGGCGAAGCGATTTGTTTACGTGTAAAAGACGGCGCAAGTTTAACCGTTGGTGGTGGCTTTGCGGTAGATAATGCAACCGGTGAAATTGTGGAAGCGGGGGCTGATGGTTCAACTGCAATTAATGGTGATATTGCTGATGTGGGTGTTAATGGTATTGATGAAAACGGTGATCGAGTTCATCAATGTGCATTAGTTAATTTATATGGTGGGGTTGTTCCAACCGCTACAGTGGCTACAGCAACACAATCAGCGACAGTTAAATCAACGGCGCCTAAAAAATAAAAAACATACTGAAACCAAATAACAATTGATATCAAAAGGGCTTTGTCGAAATAAACGGCAAGCCCTTTTTTAATATCCGAATGATAAGGAATACCTAATGCGTACTAATTTAGTTTGCAAATCTAAAGTCGAGCGTCGCTATAACACCCAAGTGATGGGAAGCAATAAAATCACATATAACCCTTATACAGCTAGTCTTGCTGCGAATGAGCAAAACTATTCTGATGGTAAGCTACGTCAAGGGTCGGTGATTCATATTGGTTATGATGTTGCTGGTGATTTTCCAGAGCAAAAGTTTGCGGAAGCATTAACACCGGCAACGACTGAACTAGCTCAAGCTCACGCCAAATCGGTTGAATTTAACTACCAACGTCAACCATCACATATTGAGTTTTCATTATCTAACTTACAAGACGTGAGTGATGTGAATATCAATGCCGGTATTTTGAACCGTATGTTGATGCAGTATGACTATGAGCACTTTCATGGTAAGTACGGCAATGCGGGCATGTTTAATAATGACAAATCTATTCAACTTGATTCAACGGTTTTTGAAATTTCATCGATCGCAGATGTCTTTACAATCATTGAATCCCTATATCAAGAAATGGGTATCTTAGGTATTACTGAAGCTGATTACCCTAATATCACTATGAGTTATTCAAGTGATGTCGCAGCCTTGATTCGTAAACCTATTGCGATTAGTGGCTCGTCAATTACAACCGGTCGTAATGAAATTCAATCAGCTTACAGCGGCATGGTTTTAAAAGAAGTGCCGATGCATATCCAAGCGGGCCAGCATATTTCATTAGCATACCGACCTGCAATTACGAATCATCATGCTTCTTTGCCAGGTATTTATAGTAAAGAAGAAGGCGATCACGGCATGTATATGAAGACGTTATTCACCTATGAGTCGGCATCTAATGAAATTGAGGCCAAAGGCGCCTATGTCTATCAAATGGTGTCAACACCAACATCACGTGCAATTAAATCGGCACAACGTAGCTAATCCTAACGAACAGGGAGCCATGCGCTCCCTTTGTTTTAAGCGGAGCATTTATGATCTCAGAGGATGCGCAAAACAAAACAGATACGATATTAAGGCAATCAGACTCTGACAGCATGACACAAGATGAAATTGATTTCGCTAATGCTCTTGGTGTTACACCAGAGTCTGATTGTGATTGTTATAGGTTGGCTCAATCCGTTCTACTTGAGCGAGTGTCTAAAGATAGCAACTTAAAATATACATTAACTCGACTACGTATGTTGGCTGATGCAAATGATTGTTCGTTAACAGATAAGCAACCGGTCATTAAATCTGCTCGGATTTTGGTGATAGGTGGAGGGCTTTCTTAATGTTTACGCTAGATATCGAATTAGATTTCACTGATTTAGAAAAAGAGATGAAAGCCTTTAATCAGCATCATATTCGCATTGGGATCCTAGACAAATATAAAACGGTTAAGTTAGCAGATCACAACGCGACATTGAAATCATTCCAAGGCAAACAAGCTTCACGTGTGATGAGAGGTAACCAAGGGAAGACTAATTTAAAAGTTTCTAAATTAGCTGAATATCTTGATGGTCGTTACGGTGTTTTCTCAAAGGCTGAGCATAATTTTGCTAATCAAGATGTAGTGCGTGTAACCAATGAACTGATCAAGCTATTTAATACTGGGGAGCAATCGCCGGAGCAAATTAGGCGTATAGAGAGTGCTGCTCGGGCCCTAATTCGTAACCCGATAATGCGTAAAGATTTTGGTAGCAACGCGCGCGCGACGATCCAAGGCGGAATCGGATATAACGGTCATCGAGTTGGCGGGAAACGATTTGATTGGCCTATGGTGGATACCGGCACGTTTTTCACATCAATAAAGGCTCAATATGTTTAGAAAAGAACTGCATAAAGAAATCATGAATATTTTTGGCATGAAAGCGGTTGATTGGGCCGGTGAAATGCATGAAGGCGCCGACATGGTGTATGTAGAGTACTTAAACATCCGCGAGCAATACTTTTCTGAATCTCACATCCGTTTTTTTGGCACTGTCCGGCTTACATTAGCTGCGTCAGGGCGAGATAAGCCAGTGTTTGGTGTACTTGGCAGTAAGTTTGATAAGTACATGAAAAGAAGTTCAGACAATAAGTCGCTCACGGCGGTTAGTAATGAAGCCGAAAGTGATTGGCGAACCCAAGGCATATTATCAGTATCAAAGGATTTCTATTTTGCGTGTGAAATCGAGCACGACAAGACGCGAGAAAAAATCAAATATTTCAAGTGGGTAGATTATGAGTAACACATTAGTTTTTGATTATGCTGTTTCCATTACGGAAGCACAATCAGCCTCAAAAGTTGATTACAGTTTTTTAAGTAATTGTTTGGTTTTAGTTAAAGGGAATTACTCCGTACCTATTGAAAGTGGTTCTGTTGCACTAGATACGACTTCATTATCTACAGATGCTGATGTTGGCACTATCATCACGGCAACTGCAACTATTGTTCCTGAGACTGAATTTCATGTTCATTACGAATGGTTGTTAACCGGTGATGCTACGGGAGGTTTGAGTCTTATTTGGGATAATGAAACTGATGGTTCAATTGCAACGATTGAGGTTCTGGAAGGGTTTGATCAAAATGCAGGTGGGACGGTCACTGTCACTTGCTCTGCAAATGGTACTGAGTTAACTAGCGCGGATTTAACGGTCACACGCGTCGAGCCTCAAGCAGCTAATACGGCTTCAAAAAGTAAAAAAGTAGCACCAAGTATTATTAAAGAATCAAAGTCTACAGCAGTCAAAGTTAAGCGAAATTCGGTTCAACCTCAATTCAAAGAAGCTATAGGTGAGTCTGTTTTTACTGATCCTAGTGAATACAAGGTCATCCCAATTTATGAAGAAACTGACTTCGGCAATTATACCGATAATACAGAAGTGCCATTCTTCATGGTTGGTGGATTAAATACGGTTTATTTACTAATCAAAGCTGATTCAGTGGATCCCGATGATGATGCCGTTATTGACTTTGACCCTACGAATTACTTTACGTTATGTCATTCTAAAGATACGTCTTTAGAGGATGCGCAAGCTATTAAGTTTGCAGACTTTAAAGGCGTCACTGTTTACGCAACAAGTGATCAAGAAACAGCGGCAGATTTAAGCCAGACGGATGTTGTGTTCTATGATGCCGGAGATTCATATGCTGGTGCTTATGAGCAGTTTGGGTATTTTCTAACGCAAGTCTATTGGCGAAACAATCAATATTATGTGCTTAGCGGGGATAATCCAACGAGTACCGTATCAACGTTAGGTGAGGCTGACTCACTGTTTGAAAAGAGAATCTCGTTTTATTTAAATGGTAATGAGGGGCCAACACTAGGTTTCTTTGGCTGTGGAAATGAAGCTATTACTAAAACCTATCTTAATAAATTGATTCAGTTGGAGACCCAACAAGCGATCACTTCATATATTCAAGTGAACGAACCAAATGATACTGCTGTACAGCGCATTAATATCGAAGAAGCGGCTATGAGCGTGATTGAGAAATATGAGCAATACCCATATTTTTACCTTGACTCTGATAAGGACAATTACATCAACATCTTAAAAAGTGATGATATGTATTTTGTCGATGGTGAAGCTGAAATCAAAATTGCAGATCCAATCTGGCGTGCTCAAATCTCAGTGAAGGAGGCTCAATAATGACTACCAGTGCATTTACCATTGGCGAAATGGAAACAACTGTTAATTATGATGATGTGGAATATAGCTATATCTCAGTTGTGGAATTAGGGCGCAACAATCCCAAAGTGGTTCAAATGTTTTGTGATCCGCAGGGGTATGGTGATGGTGAAGTTGTTTCTTCAGCATTAACGCAACCTATTGAAACGAATGTAAAGCTTCGCAATGTCAGCAAGGAGCATTTAGAACTATACACTAAGATTTTTGAATCGGGTGGGCGCTTTAGTTTTACTTCTTATAGTAAGAAGAATGGGCGAACACTGACCACAAAGCAGAGCATTTTAAAGAGTGATCCGCGTAATGGTACGGCTAATGAAAGTGAATCCACTCTAGATGTAACTTTGGTGATTCAAACAGCGCCTAAAAACTTTAAAGATGAATTTAAGGCGGTGGCCTCATGATCACAAAGTTTAAAGGTGCCCGCTCTTGGAATGCTTATAGTGCCTATGTGGGCTTTATTTTTCATTTACATAGGGCGATGACTTTTAGAACGCTTGGTTTTTCGACCGTAGAAGAATGCCAAGCATATTTTAGTCAAGCCGACATAGAAACTAAGCGCAAAATTATTATCGAATTAATGAGCGTGGTGCGAATAGATACAACAGACATGATGGCTTTACTTGCTATCCATGAAACTAAGCATGGGATGTCAATAGATGCAGCTTCTATTGATAATTTTGATCTAAAAGAAATTGGAGAAATGGTTATCGAGTCCTTGTTGCGCTGCGCCGCTGAAAAGGATGCAGGGCTTTTTTTTTAAGTTATCAAGAACTCGATAAATTATCAGAATACCGCTTTTCTGGTGATAGCTTTGCGGCTGAGTTAATTGAGCGAAACCCTGAAATCGATGGCAGTACCTTAATCGCATTGATTTTGAAAAAAGCCCATACCAATATCAAAAGTTATGAAGAGGCAATAAATAATGGCAAGTTCTGAATTTATTTTAGCCCCCCGTATCGATGAAAACAAAGCCCGGCAAGAAATGCAAAAAATGGATGATGTTGCCAGGCGATCGGCACAACAAATGGCAATGGAATTTGATAAAGCTTGGAATGATATTGGTCGTTCAGGTAAATCAACGTTCAGCAAGTTGGGAGGGTGGCTAAAAGATGCGAGTGCATCAATGGTTGGTAATTTAGCCGCTAATGTCACAATGAAGTTAGGTGAGATTGCTTGGGATGCCGCAACTAAGGTTTTTGATGACCCAACGGGAACAGCAGCCTTAGCCCGTGAACGTTATGAACAAAATCGCGATATTAATAGTGATGCGGATGCGCTAGGAATTGATCGCGGTAAATATGCAGCCCTAATGGAAGCTGGTATCGGTTCTGGTCTTGATCAATCAGATATGAGGGGGCTTATATCTGGTTTTGTTGGTGCATTAGAAAAACCTGAAATGGCCAACTTTCAAGATGATGCTAAGCAAAACGGGATTGATAAAGCTTTTCTAGATTTTATTGGTTCAACATCACAACTTAAGCCAGAAGATGCAGCTCAACGTATGAATGATGTCTTTGGTGATGATGATGCATTGAAAGCATCCAAGTTTATGAGCCCGATTCAAGACTTATTGGCCAAAGGTAAAGAGCTTAACTTTCAAAATATCGTTAACTCAATGGCAGGTCGGCAGGTCGATATAGATGGATTAGCAAAAGCTCTGAATGTTTCAGAAGATCAAATGAAATCGTTATTTGCGAATGACGCCAAACTATATGAACAGCATATAAAGGGTGTTGCTCAACGAAATAACGCGAAAGATATTGTGACCTCTGAAAACTCAACAAATAGTGTTCAAGAAGCAAACTTAAAGAACCTACATATAAAAGTTGAAGGGCAACTAATTGCTGATGGCATTGAAAAAGCTGAAATTACTACGGGCGCGACGGTGTATACATCGGCATCGACTTTTTTTGATACTAAATCGAAGCAATGGGATGAATTGAGTAAGGCTAGCGAGCATGCTTATGATGATAAGGAGCATCTTGAAAGTTATTTTGAAAAATGGATTAAGCTTATTTCTATATTCGATTTTCCTGATAGGAAAAAAGGAGAAAGTTTTGGTGATTACTATGACAGAAGAGCTAAAGAAGGAACTCTTTTAGGTCCAACATCTTCGTTGATGGCAGAGCAAGTTGAAAAACATGCGCAAGATAACAAAACCCGAAATGATACTGGGCCATTGAAGTGAGGACGTATGATTTCTGAAAAAGCACCACCTATATTTCTGTTTTATCTGGATGAACTGCTAACTGCCGATGAACAAGAAGAGTTATATCGTATTAACGCAGAAGGAAGCCCTAGTGCAGAAGATCTAGTGAAGATGCAAACCTTGATTGAAAAGAGCCAAAATCTGAGTAAAGGCAATCCGATCCCTGTTCCACTAATAGGCGATTTAATCGGGATGATCCCTGATGGGTATAAGCAAAGTGTATTAAAAAGTGTTGATATGGTTAAGGGGACACCTGTTTTAAAGGGTAATGTTAATTCAGTGACCATTACCTTAAAAAGCAGTAGTTCCGATTTTGTGAATGTCTTGATGGGCATTGGTAACTATTTATTTTCACAAGATGATGCTTTACCAAGGGTTTGCTTTTTTAGCCCAGAAGTCGTTGTGATTGGCGGTGTCATGCTTAATATGACAAAGGCCACCAAGATTGACTCTAGTGAGCAAGTGATTTCAATTGAACTTCAACGGGGTGATAAGCAATTTTTTACACGTTTTCATACGATATCTAAAAAGGCAGCTGAAGTTTGGGATAATACAGTCAATATCATTACCTAGGATAAATCGAATAATATGAACGCTTTGGACTTACTGGGATTAACTCAGAATGATTTCACTTGGTTTAACGTTGGTGCTGTCGATGATCTAGTCGCAAGGAATATTCCTCAGATCGTTGATGAATATACCGTAGATGGCGAGGATATTACTCTTATGATCATAAATGAAGTTGAAGTTCCTAATTTTAATTCATTTCAAATAGCATTTTGGTTTCGTGATGCTTTCCTACCTCTTTATGAAAACGGAAACTTTTATATCAAAGCAGATGGAAGTCTCGCGGCAAAAAAACAATCAGATGGCTATGCGCTGTTAGGGATACGTAATGAGAGTTAGGGCCACAACTCAAGCGGGTTACTTATTTTCTATGGATTATTGGGAAAGGCCTCATTGGTATGTATCTGGTTTGGCGGCAATGAAGCCAACTATCGATGGTTATACCTTTGCAAGTTATGAAAATGTGCCAAAGCAAATGATAGAAGGTGCAGTCTTTCTTGATACCTTGCAGCCTAGGACAAGAGCAATTTTAAACCCGACAGATTTTCTAGAAGAATTGGGCTATACGCTAAATGTGTATTCGGGAGAGTTTATCAAGATTGAGGATATTGTTAGTTTGCCGGTACGTACGATTGAGGCAACGGCACAATATCGCTATGTGGCCAATCATTTGCCGCAACTTCATTATCCATTAGGGGATTCAAAAATAGTTGCGATAGACGGCGATTATGATCTAAGGGAGCGTATATTCAAAGGTGCCTTGTCTGTTGCGGTTACTAATACGGATGGAACTTAGATTTAATCTTTAATATGAGAGTTGCTATGGAACTGCTAAAAGCAAGAATTCGAGATGCTCAAATTGAGGTTGATATTGATGATCAGACATTTAAACCAACAGATGTGATCAACGTATCAGCAGGGCAAGAAGATAGTGATGGCTTTTTGCTTATGGGTGATGATTTCTCGGTGTATTTAACCAACACTCAACTTGATGCCCAGATCATCATTGATAAGGCGATAGGTATAGCTGAACAAGCAATAGATATAGCAGGTAAAACAGTGATAACCGCTGTTAGTGGTGGTTCTGGTTCTCCCGCTGTGGGCACTGCAGAAATATTAGCACCTGATGCAAAGTCAGAGCTCGAATCAATTAAACAAGACTTAAGTGACTTAAAATTGAGGTGAATAATGGGGTCATTGACAGGCTATCTTGGCAAGGCACGAAGTGTTGCTCGGTTTGAAAATGAATTTAAGACACAAGCGGCCAGTTTATATTATGCCCCAGGTATAGGGTTTGATTTTTCATACTGGCAAATGCCGAGCGTTAACTTTAGTGCTGATGCTTTTAATACTTGGATCATCGATGAATCAGTTAAAAAAGCTATTATTGTTTTAAATAGTGCTGTATCGGTGGATAATTTTACATTAAAGCTAGATTACACCTTGGCCGGTGTCCAAGGCTCTCAATCATTACAAAGTATGTATGGTGGATTTAGTTAATGAAATGGGATAGTGAAAAAGGGGTGATCCCCGAAGATTTTGATACACATATGGGGCGCTATTATAGCGCCTTTGTTAATTCTAGTGCGGAATACAATCAAATTGCTTACAACACCTTTTTAGCAAGTGATGAGTATAAAGTGTATTACCCTGCCGTACAGGTTGATATGTATGCCGATAATATAATCGCAGAGACATTTATTCAGATGTCGGAGTTCATACAAACAACCAACCTAAAAATATCAAACCCCACAACCACTCCAAATGCTCTGATAGCAGGGCTACGCGATAATTTTGGCTTACGATCATCAGTACAAGAAATGACAGAAGAAAATGCCGGGAAAATGCATGTCGCTATTGATTATACGCCTAATGATGATCTTAACTTTCAAATTGCCTCGTATATGGAAAGTACGTGTGTTGTCGCAAGTACCTATATGGTTGGTGATATTGAACAACCAATCGTATTGAGTGAAGGTGGAATTGAAACCTACCGTTGGGTCGCACAGACTGAACAAAACATGATCTTCAAAATTACGATGAAGGTATCAAGGAATTCAACGGCTGCGACAGATACACCCGAAGAAGTATTAAATAAGTTTATGGCGAATTGGGATGAATTTTATTGGATCGGGATGGATGTTGAGCCTGAAAAGTATTTTGAAATTAACCGTGATGCACCATATGCATCTGAAATAATAACTGAATACTCTATCGATGATGGTGTGACATGGGAAACTTCACCTTATGAATCACCGTATAACATCAAATTTATCCCAACACTTGATGTAGCAAATATCATTTTCATATAGGAATCATCTATGAGTGAGTTATTTAAAAATGATGATATGAGCCAACTGTTTTACGGGATTACATTAACGGCTAAGCAAGAGTCGACGCTCAATGAATTGGTAAAAATGAACCAAGAGGTTATTGGTTCAAAAATTTTTGGCTACGTGCTTTATGATAACGGCACTTTTCCTGTAATGACCAATATTGATCGTGACTTCTTTGCTGAAAACTACATCGTGATATTAACAGCCATGAGCCAAGCAGGGGTATATGACTCATATACCTTTTTGATTAAGCAAATTTTAGGCCCTGGAGTTGAGATTGATTATAAAACGCCAAAACCAAGGCATCTCAATATTAATATTGCAAACCTTGAACAAACTGATGCAAAGATTGTGACTGACAGCGGCCTATGGATCGCCACTAATACTAATCTAGGGTTAATTGCAACGCAGTCCAATTCAGCTTTTACTATTAACCAATTAAATAAAGTATTGCAGATCTTAGCTAACCCATCAGGAACATATTTAGATATACGGTTTGGCCAAACGATATATATGTTGAAAACACAAGATGATAAATGGTTGACGACTAATGATGGTTTAGGTGTCGTCGCAACAACAGAGATTCCAGAGTAAAAATAGGTGAGCTTATGAACGAAGAGATAACACAACAAATCGAAGAACTTGAACAAAAAATTACTGCTTTGACTATGGACTTATCTATTACAAAACAACTATTAGTCCGTTCAACAAAATCAGATCCAACGGGTTCAGTAGCTATCGCAGATTTGCCCGCTATTTCAGATGATGAGATAGGGGATAATCCTCAAGTTATTCTTGAACATGCAACAGGAACAAAACGAGGTTACCTAAGCCAGTTGCTAGCACAGACTCCAAGTTTAGATGCGACAGATATACCACCCGCGGTAAATAGTGCTGATGCGGGATCTGGCTTTGGTGGCTTTCGATACACAATTGACGGCACAACTTTAAACCTATTCACTTCTTAAGGGCTGAACATGAGTTTTGGATTAGATAACCAGAATATTATGAGAATTACCCTTGATGGGGTAAATATCACCGAGGTTAACTTAGATGGAACAAAGGTCGCAGGCAAACCGGTGATAACTACACAACCTACGGGTGGCACATATGAAGAAGGTGTATCTGTTTCCCTGACGGTTGTTGCTAACGGCTTTGGCTCATCTCTATCCTATCAATGGTTTAAAAATGATACTGCTATTGAGGGCGCAACATCAGCAACTTATACATTTACGACAAGCACAGAGGGAACAGTTTCATATTTTTGCCGAGTAAGCGGTTTTGGTGGCAGCACGGATAGCAGTAAAGTAAATGTAATAACGGAAACATCTTATCCGTGTTCAGTCGTCGTAGGACATAGTTCATCCGGATACTTGGGATATAATAAATCGGTAAGTACGGGTTCTGTTTCTGGCGAGCTTATTCTTGGAGGATCAAGTTATCCAACAACAAACTTTAGCGAGTTCTATAATGGCGATGAAAATTCATCGGATAGTTCTAAATACTTTAAGATGAAGATTTGGGATGAAAGTAATACTTTCAATAACCTCAGTTCCGGCACTATTGTTTTTAAAACAGCTTTAAGTTCTGGTGTCACTAGCATTCATGGTACGCTTAGTAAAAGTAGTAGTCAGAATATTGAGTTTCGTTCTGATGAGATGACAGGATTTAATCTTAGTGACATTAATTTAACATATGCTTTCAAATGGGAAGATGATTAGGTGCTTATTAGCTAATGATGAATTTTTATATACCTTCCTTATAAGATATTTCAGTATAGCCATGCAACCTTAAGTGACAACGTCACTCTCTATGGAAAGGGAGTATTTGATAAGGTGGTAGAGGATTTCGCTTTAGAGGATAAAAAATCACACAGATGACAACTTAAAAACAGTCATTTGTGTGGTTTCTTGTTTATTTAGCCCTAAATATGCCCTAAAATATTTAGCATTATTTTTAAGTTATTGTTTTAATAAGGTTTAAAGGCTATCTTACTAAACTTGTTCGAAACTTGGTATAAGATGGCAAGCCTGATTCAATCTGGCCTAGATCTGACGCCAATTATCACTCATCACTTCGATATTGATGACTTCCAAAAAGGCTTTGACACCATGTGTAGCGGGGCTTCAGGGAAAGTTATCTTGGATTGGACAAAATAAGTCTCCTAGGTTTATAAATTGATAAATCCCCTTCAGCATTCTACCGGCTGAAGGGGATTTTTTATTTATAAGACTAAGCTAGTTTTAACGAGCCTAACTACTTACTCATACTCGGAAGAGTAAGTTTGCGCATAGGGGTGAGAATAAAGCTCAAACAAATTACCAAACGGGTCTTCAAGATAAACCATTTTGTATGGACGGCTGTCATCTTCAGGGTGATAACGCATAATATCCATACGCGCTTTGCCTCCAAACTTAGTAACGCGCTCAATTGTGCCTTCAAAGTCATTGGATTCTAAACAAAAATGGAATAAACCAATACGTGAGAAGTCAACATTGTGGCGGTCTTGCTTGTCTTTCATTTCAAAAAGTTCAAAGCCAATCCCATCGGTTGTCACAAGGTGCGCGATATTAAAACCTTTAAAGCCTTCACCGAACACTGCAATACACATGCGACCAATCGCACTTTCACGTTCTTCCATTACTGGCGTTTTATTCATGATGACTTCAAGGCCAAGAGCTTGGGTATAAAATTCAATTGCTTTGTCCATGTCAGGAACCATGATACCAAGGTGATTCATTTTCATTGGTTGTTCTCCATTATCGTGTTGGTGTGTTTTGTTGCGATGAGGAGAGTATAGGGGGAGGATGTTGTTAATGAAAATTATTAGTTTTTATGAAATTGATAATTATTTGTTATACATTTTTGGCGATTAGGCTTTAAATATTGTTGTATATCAAAATCAGCGAGAAACAATGTATAAAAAATGGCTTGCAGCATTTCGCATAACAAGCCATTAACGATATTATTGTGTGGGGAGAGAAGAGGGTTACAGCTCGCTACCGTTCGATTCAATCACTTTTTTATACCAATAGAAGCTGTCTTTCTTATAGCGTTTGAGCTCTTTTTCACTTTCTTCATCACGGTCAACATAAATAAAGCCGTAACGTTTTGCATAGCCGTTTAACCAGCTAAACAAGTCTTGGCATGACCAAGTACAGTAAGAGATCACTTCACAACCTTCTTCAATGGCAGCGTCAATTGCCTGAATGTGCGCCTTGAGATAATCGATACGATAATCATCATGCACTTTGCCATCTTCCGTTAAGGTATCAAAAGCGCCAAGGCCATTTTCACTGATAAGGATTGGCAAATTATAACGTGAAGTAATGCGACGTAGTGACACGCGCAGACCATCCGGGTCAATTGCCCAGTTCCAATCCGTTAGTTTCACATAGTCGTTGTCAGCGCGAGCGAAGAGTTTATCTGTTGGAATGTTCGTCACATCAGAAACAACCGAAACGTCAGCCGCTTTGCCAGCTTTAGCTTCTTCACGTACTGCATTTGGATCCGCGTAAGTTGCAGACTGATAATAGTTCACGCCCATAAAGTCACAGGTGCCAGCTTTTAATAGCTCAGCATCCCCATTTTCAAATGGGATAGAAAGACCAAGGTTTTCAAGCAATTTGACTGCAATTTTTGGATATTTACCAAAGGCATAGACATCCATCCATAAGAAGTTGTCAATCTCTTGCGCATTTTCCATCGCTAACACATCTTCTGGCTTTTCAGATTTTGCATAGGTTGGCGAATAGGCAAAACTAGCGCCGATTTTGCCATCGATTTGCATTTCTTTAAATAGCTTAATAGCGCTCGCATTCGCAAGGCTTGCAATATGGTTTGCATTTAAAAAGCGTTGATAATCAGAAACTTTTGGCGGGTGAATCTTTTGAACATAACCAAGACCAGTAAAGATATTTTGCTCATTTAAGCTCACCCAATAGCGAACTTTTGAGCCAAACTCTTCGAATAAAACTTTTGCATAATTGGTAAAGTCTTCAATAATCTGGCGACCTTCCCAGCCGGCATATTCATCTTGCAGAGTTTGCGGTAGATCCCAGTGGTACATAGTTAAAATTGGCTCAATATTGTGCGCAATTAACTTGTCGATCATACGATGATAAAATGCAATGCCTTCTGGGTTGATGGTGCGGCCATCTGGCATAATACGTGGCCAAGATACAGAAAAACGATAAGCTTGTAGGCCCATTTCTGCCATTAACTCAATATCTTCTTCATACTTATGATAGAAATCAATCGCCACTTCACCCGTGGTATTTTTGAATGTATTGCCTGGAATATTTGAATAGGTATCCCAAATCGATGGGCCTTTGCCATCTAAACTTGCTGCACCTTCGATCTGATATGCAGCGGTTGCGCTACCCCAAAGAAAATCTTTTTGAAATGCCATTGCGTGTTCCTTAAGTATAAAACTATATGGTTTTAAAATTACAATACCTAGTTTTTTGGACATTGCCAAGCCTTTCCCTAGATTTTTATGCCTAGATCACAAAATTAATTCATCTTGGGTTTCACTTGATTAAGCTTTACACTGAGTATTCAGTCGGACTCTAAATAGAGGTGCTATGTTTTTATTTGCTAAGTTTTATCAACTCGCAAGAAGCTCTAAACTTTTGTTTGCACTTGCGTTATTTATCATTTGTATCCCATTTAGCCTAGTTTTAGCCTTTGGCTTCTATGCTTTATTTTATTTTGATTATGCCATTGAATTTGCATGCTTGAGTGCAGGCTTAAGTTTATGTTTATTCGCAATCTTTTATTGGTTGAGGGGGCAAGCTGAACGTTCGCTGCAAGTGCTTGAAAGTGATATCAAAGCAGATGATGATATTAAAGCTCTTGCTGAGCAGACCTTAGTCAAGCCAGATAAAGATTGGAATCAAAAGGACAGACAGGTGTGGCACGCGCTTGTGCAACAGATCAACCAAGACTTAAGCCATGCAAGTGAGTGGAAAGACTTAGAAGCGCACAGTTTAAAATTAATTGAAACAGCCTCAATGCATTATTCTAAACAATCCTTTGAATTCAGTTTGTTAGAAGGCTTAGCGTTTGTCGAAGAAGTGAGTTATAGATATCGCGGGATGCTTGAAACCTATTTGCCTGGCGCTGAGTATGTGACTGTGTCACAAATCAAGGCAAGCTATTTATTTGCCCAAAAGCACGGTGAAAAAAGTGTCAATCTTGCTAAAAATGCAGTCTTACTTTACCGCTTATTACGCTTAACTAACCCTGTATCAGCGCTTGTCGGAGAAATTCGCGGTAAGTTTGTGGATGAACTCACGCAAGATATGCTTGATAAAATTCAATTCAATCTTAAAAAAGCCTTGTTACAAGAAGTCGCCAGCTTAAGTATTGACCTCTATTCAGGCCGTTTTGTAGTGAGACCCACTCAGGTTCAAACGAGCAACATTCATCAGCAAGATAAAGCGAACTTAGCGCCAAAACTCGAACCGATTCGTATTGCCATTGTTGGGCAAATCAGCGCCGGTAAATCATCGTTGGTGAATTATTTAAAACAAGAAATTGCGGCAGAAGTTGATATTCTACCGGCGACATCGCACGCCAAGACTTATCAATATCATCTGGCAGAAGGACAAGATCTTTACCTTTTAGACATGGCTGGTTTAGAGCAAGCGAATTTAGCTGACAAAGCGTATTTAAATTCGATTTTTCAAGCAGATCTTATTCTTTGGGTACTGAAGGCCAATCAAAGTGCGCGAGCCCAAGATAAAGCGCTAAAAGATGCGTTAGATAACTATTTTGCCCAAGCAGAAAATAAACATAAACAGCGTCCGCAAATATTGGGCATTTTAAATCAAATCGATTTGCTTGCCCCGGAACATGTTGACGGTGCTGTTACCTATAACCAAGACTTGCTTGGTATTGATGTGATTATCTCAATGTCGTTAACCGAAAAAGATAAAGTTGATTTAGACAAGCTAGAAAGTCTGATTGGTAAGCATTTAGATGCGGCGAAACAAGTCCAATTAAACCGCCAACAGTACCAAGCTTATCAAAACCAAAAAAGTCTTTCTGGGCAAGCTGTACGCTTATTTAAAAGCGGTAAGGTGATTTTTAAACATGCCTTGGATACCCGAGCGAAATAAGCATAAGCTGATTTTTACGCCCACCTAATGCAAACAGCGCATCAATAAAAGATAATGATGCGCTGTTTTTGGTTGCTTAATTTTTGCCACTGTCAGCAGGTGGTGTATGGGGCGTTGGGCCATCAGTGGTAGGTGTCACTGGGTCCAAATTATCTGCTGTTAGATTTGCCTGCGCATTGTCTTGCGCTAGGTGTGAGTTTTCTTGCGCGGCAGTTTGCATTGTGTCTACTTTTTCTTCTTTTGTGTCTAACTCTTCATCGAGATGTTGTGGGCTAGTGCGATAAGAAATAGGTGGGTTTGCCGGATCAAGTGGCACATCGGTTTGCTGTAATTTGTCTTTTTTCAGCGTACGGTGCAAAAGCTGCGTATAAATAGGTTGTCCGCCAAGCATTTGCGCTGTAATCGTTGCGCCTAAGCTTGTGATAATCAAAGGTAAAATTAAGTAATAGTTATTGGTCATTTCAATAACCAGTAAAATGCCGGTAATCGGTGCGCGTACGGTCGCAGCAAATAAAGCGCCCATGCCTGCAATCGCAAACATCCCAGGATCTATATTAAGGCTTGGATCTATCCACATGGCAAAGTGGCCAAAGAAGGTGCCAAATAAAGTGCCAAGCGCAAGCATAGGTGCAAAAATGCCGCCCGGCGCGCCAGAGCCAAAGCAAAGCAAGGTGGTGACGATACGTGCAACAAATAAAAACAGTAGCATATTCATGCTAAAGTCACCGGTTGTAGCATGTGGAATGATCTCAATCCCGCCGCCAGTTAATTCAGGGATATAAAGCAACAATAAGCCAAACATGCCCCCAATTGAAGTACCAAGAATAAGGTAACGTTTGCGATCATTTTTATGAATGGCGACGAATAAATCTTGGGTTAAGGTAATGAGTTTATTAAATAAAACGCCAAAACAGCCAAAGAGTAAACCGAGCACAAGAAACAACCACAAGACATGCAGTTCAGGCGGCTGATATTGCGGCATGGTAATCACCGCGCTTTGCCCTTGCAAGCTACGAAAAACGATATTAGCCGTAATCGCGGAGATAATCACAGCTTTAATCGAAATCAAGTTATAGCGAAAGTGTGGACGCATTTCCTCGACCACAAACATAATCCCTGCAAGTGGCGCATTAAAGGCCGCAGCAAGACCGCCAGCTGCGCCAGAGGCAAGTAAAGAATGGCGACCGTCTCCATCCTTGAGTTTGAAAATATCACTCACCATGCGGCCAATATTACCACCCATTTGAACCGTTGGTCCTTCGCGACCAAGTACCATCCCTGAACCGAGTGCGCCAAGTCCACCAAAGAACTTAACTGGCAATACGCGCCACCAACGAACAGGGCGGACATCATCCATCGCGCCTTCAATTTCAGGAATACCTGAGCCTGCAGCTTCGGGTGCGAAGCGATGCACAAGGTAATACCCAATAAAAGCAAGGCCGGCGCTGACGACAACAGCCGCTAACCAAAGTGGTAATGTCGAGGATAGTTTTTCACGTAGCCATTCGGTGCGGATTTCAGTGACCCAGTGTACGCCAATTTCAAAAAAGGTGCCGATAAAGCCTGCGCCAAGCCCGACTAAAACAGATAGTAATAAAACTGAGTAAGGGGTTTTGTCACGTGAAACAAGTAGGCCACGTAACGGAATTTTTCGTTTAGATTTAAGAGGTTCTGACTGTTTTGAGGCTTCACTTTCAGGATCTGAGGTGTCAGCATTGGGCGCTGTAGATGGCTCTTTTGATGCTTCTGTTGGTACGCTATTTGCGGTTGTGTTTTGTGTCGATTGGTTTTCAAATTGTTTGGAAGAAGGTGTTGCGGATGGCTCAGAGCTTGACTGCATGATGATAACCTTAGAGAAACAAAAACGAAAAAAATTCAATGATGAAGAGTCTTTATTTATATTACACGAACTTCGACGCAAAAATAGGCGCATGAGATCAAAAAATTTCATAAAAATTAAATGAAATTCACATCCTTGTTTAAATATTACACAAACCCCTTGCAAGTGCGTGATGCTGCGCTAGAATTAAAGACAAGTAAAGAGTCATGAGTAGAAAAGAAAAGGAGGTATATGCTTTATTTCGTAAACAGTGCAAACGTTTTTTGTACACATTATGCAAGCATCAAAGTAGCTATCTCTGATAACCTTGCAAATTTTTAAGGTTTGAACACGAAAAGCTTTTAAGTTTGAACACGAATGTTTTTGAACATCCCCGAAAGGGAGCCAGCGAAGTCTAAGTGAACCTATCAGTGCAGATCGTTAGACTTCATTTTATCAGGGCAATAATCCTTTGATAAGCTATGTATCCTCGTTAAACCATGGATATGTATATGTCGCGAAAGCACCTTGTTGAAGATTATTGGGATCAAATGGCCGTTAACTTCAAAAGATAAGCAACTGTTCCATATACGAAGTTGACATACATACAATTTGGAAGTTAAACCTTGGCGTAAGGTGCAAGCCTTAGTCAAAAAGAATCAAATACCTCATTTTGTGATTGAGAACCTAGCTTGATTAAGCACTATCTCAATACGTATGCCACGAAAAGGCTGAGGGCGAAGGGCGCACATAAATTATGGTGCGCCTTTTGTGTGTCTATCAGCTCTTATTTTCTAAACCTGCCTCAATAAAAAAAGCCACAACCAATATTGGATGCAGCTTTCCTTATCTATATCCCTATTTGTTAAAGCGTCTGCGGATGCAAGCAAACCCCAGTACAAGTATGCTGGCAATACCAAAACTACCACCGCCACCACCGGATGAAGTGCTGCTTGGCGTAGCTTCGGTACTTGTTACTTCTTGAGGATCATCGATGGACTCTGTATCTTCAGTCGTATCATCAATTTGATCTGCGCCTGCCGACACTCCAATAAGATCTTCCCTTTGCTCTGGGCTAATAAATTGGACTAAGGAATCTTGTGCGACGCTGCTTTGTTGCATGACGCCTGCAATCCAGTCACTAAAGTCGGCGACTTCTGTATAAACGCTTTGATAGAGAGCATCGGGATCGCCACATAGCTCTGGACCAAAACTTACAACACCAATTTGCACAGCGCCATGACTAAGATCAGCGATTAAAGGGCCACCCGAGTCTCCAGAACAAGGGCCAGATCGTAAACCATTCACTGGCGAGGCGGTCGTACAAATCTGACTGTCGCTTAAATCAATCCCGCTATTTTGTCGACATTTTTCTTGATCCATATAGTCCATACGCGCAAAACGAAGGGCATCACTGGTCTGATTTGGGTTATTTTGTTGTAGGCCATATCCAAGCACTTGAAAAACAGAATCTTCTTTGCGGTAATTTGACTCATCTGAAATGTCTGCTAAACCGATAAATTCAGATACATTTAATGCCGGCTCAGCTAATTTTAAGATTGCAATATCATTATCAAATGGATTCTTTTCTTGATAATTTGTAGGAATATAAATCGCTTCAACATAATGGCGCAAACTGGTTCGGAAAATATCGCGTTCAATTGAATTGACGTTATTGATGACCATGAGGCGAATATTGGTTTGGATATCAGTTTGGCTTTGCGGGTATATACAATGCGCGGCAGTGAGCACATAAGTTTCATTTAAAAAACTTGCGCTACAGATAATTTGCACATTTGAGGGAACTTCATCGTTAAAGTCGAGCGCAACTAATCCCATATAAGGTGCTTGGCTTGCGCTAAGTACTTGTCCGTTGACGATTCGTTCTTGCGCTGATAAAGGATTTGTTTGAGCGCTGGGCTGTACATCACTTGCGAAAGTTGTCAGGCTTAAACTCGTTAAGATTAAACCTGATAAATATGTTAAAGCTAAAAGAGGTTTCATTCGATGTCCTTATCTCAATCAAAACTCTCCTAAGTATAGGAAAACTTTATTATTACACAATGAGTGCAAGGTTAAGTTTTGTCAAACATTGATCAAGGTGTAAACCAGTTCAACTCTTTATGTAATTGAGTCACACTGCCGACAACGATTAATGCAGGGCTAATCGCTTTTTGCGCCATTTCAGCTAACTGACTTAGCTCACCTGTATAGACCTTTTGCTCTTTGGTTGTGCCTTTTTCAATAATTGCGCAAGGCGTTTTGGGGTCGAGATTATTATCGAGCAGGTTTTGCATGATAACGGGTGATTGTTTAAGACCCATGTAAAAGACGAGAGTATGATTATCATGCGCAAGACTTTTCCAGTTAATATCTTTGCCATGGGCTTTCAGATGACCAGTAATAAACTGAACACTTTGGGAGTGATCTCTGTGAGTGAGTGGAATGCCTGCATATGCAGTTGCACCCGAGGCTGCCGTGATCCCCGGAATGACTTCAAAGGAAACCCCTGCGCGTGCTAATTCTTGTACTTCTTCACCACCACGCCCATAAATAAAAGGATCGCCACCTTTGATGCGTACAACACTAGCACCAGATGCAGCTTCATCAATTAAGATTTGGTTGATTTCTTCTTGCGGAACAAAGTGATGGTCGAGCTTTTTGCCGACATAAATAAGTTTCGCACTTGGGCTAACAAGCGCCATAATTTCTTTAGAGACTAAGCGATCATACACCACCACATCGGCAGATTGGATAAGGCGTAATCCTTTAACCGTTAAAAGCTCAGGATCGCCAGGGCCTGCGCCGACAAGGTAGACTTTATTTTCTAGTTTTTTTAAATCTGTGCTCATTGCTCATTATCCTTTATTTTTTCTTTTTAGATAATATGTTTTAAATATCAGCGCTGCAATAAAGAAGGGCATTTTAAGATATATTTTTTGGTTATAGGATAATCATAAAAAAAGCATAAACAATCAGTGATCATTTATGCTTTTATATGCTCTGCTGAGTAATTAAGCAGTTTTTTGTGCTAACTCTTGCGTTTGTGCTTCAGGACGTTGCTCTTTTGGGGTTGCAAACCAGTAGCCGTAACCCATGAAGACTGCGCCAGATACAAAGTTACCAAGCGATACCCAAAGGAGGTTGTGACCGATGCCGCTTAGGGTAAACTCACTTGAATGCGCACCAAAGTAAGACAGAGCAAAGATGGTCATGTTTGCAATCGAGTGCTCATAACCTGCGCCGATAAAGGCAAGTAAACACCACCAGATAGCGATAAATTTGCTTGAACCTTCCACACGTTGGCACATCCAAATTGCAAGACAAACTAACCAGTTACACAAAATGCCTTTAAAGAATAGGCTGCTTGCCGATGCAGTGGTTTTACCTAGCGCCGCTGCGTGTAAGAAGCTATCAGCTTTTGGTAGCAATGCGCCGCCACCTGCAAGGTAGAATAAGTAAGCAACAAAGATAGAGCCTAGTAGGTTACCTAACCAAGTTTGTGGCAAGACAACAAAGTTTTGACCCCAAGTGGTTTTCTTGGTTAATGCGCCAAAGGCTAAAAACATGGTGTGACCGGTGAAAAGCTCAGAGCCTGCGATGATCACTAAGGTTAAGGCGATACCAAAGGTTGCGCCCATCACAAGTGGACGAACGCTTGGATCAACAAGGTTACCTAGAGTGAAGATTAAGATAATGCCAAGGCCAACATACGCGCCAGCCATTGCTGAGCCGATCCAAAACCCAAGCGGGTTATTGGCTGCGAGGTTAACAATACGCTTGGCATTATTAGCACATTTTTCAATGGTTTCTGTATACATAATAGTATCCTAAAAGTTAAAGTTAAAAATGGATACTGATAAGCAGGTGGCATGCGTTGCTAGACAGCTGCTTATGGATATCAATTTTTCAAACTTTCTCTAGGCCTTAGTAAAATTAACTCGGTCTAGAATAAAACTAGGTGTGGTCATTTGTGGATAAAAGTTTAAAACCACAGGGATGTGGTTTTCAAAGCGCCCAAGGATGGCTTGAGCGTCTTTTCGTAGCAAAGACCATGCCTAGTTATTTAGTGTTTAAATCAACTTACGCTTGCACTTCCACTTGGTTTGCTTTCACGCGTACCGGGTAAGCGTTAATGGACATGGCTTCATCTTCCATACACACGCCGGTTTCAAGATGAAAGCGCTGCTTTTTCAGCGGGCTTGCAATCCAAAGTGCGTCATCATATTCACAGACTAAGCCGCGCGACAGGACGTTTGCTTTTGCAAATGGGTCCATGTTGTCTAGCGCAAAAACCTTGTCATCATTGCTTGGACGAAATAGTGCAACTTGCTTACCAGCAACCAAAGCGCACACACCAGTACGTGGCGTAATATCGTCGAGTTTACAAACTTTTGTCCAACTAGCCATTATGCCATCTCCTCTGTAGTGTTGAGATCAGTGTGGAAAATATCGCCTTTTAGCTCAGGGTGCTTTTCTACCCAAGTCGCAGGGCGTAGTTGTGCACGCTCAGCTACAAATTGAACGTTTTCATCACGTTCATCTGAGTTGATGAAGTGGCTAAAGCGTTTCAGCTGCGCTTTATCATCAAGCGTTGCTTGCCATTCACATGAATAGTCTTCGATGAGTTTCGCTACGTCTGCTTCAAGTTGATCATTGATGCCTAAGGTATCCTCAACAATCACTTTACGTAGATAATCAATGCCGCCTTCTAGGTTTTCAAGCCAAACTGAAGTACGTTGCAATTTATCGGCCGTGCGGATGTAGAACATCATGTAGCGGTCGATATATTTGATGAGGGTTTGGGTATCTAAATCAGAAGCAAGTAAATCAGCATGACGCGGGTTCATCCCACCGTTACCACATACATACATGTTCCAACCTGCATCTGTCGCAATGATGCCTAAGTCTTTACCTTGTGCTTCGGCGCACTCACGGGTACAACCTGATACACCAAACTTCATTTTATGCGGGGTACGAATACCTTTGTAGCGGTTTTCAAGTTGCACGCCAAGACCAACACTGTCTTGTACGCCAAAACGACACCAAGTGCTGCCGACACAAGTTTTCGCCATACGCAGTGCTTTGGCATAGGCTTGACCCGTCTCAAAACCAGCTGCAATAAGTTTTTCCCAAATCACAGGTAAGTCATCTTTTTGCGCGCCAAATAGGCCGATACGTTGTGCGCCGGTGATTTTCGTATAAAGGTTAAACTCTTCTGCAACTTGTGCTACCGCAGCCAGACCTTGTGGCGTGACTTCACCACCAGCCATACGTGGGATCACAGAATAAGTGCCATCTTTTTGCATGTTGCCAAGGAAGTTATCATTGGTATCTTGCAGGCCAACCAGTTCAGGTTTAAGGATATGATCACCCCAGCAAGACGCTAAGATAGAACCAACCGTTGGTTTACAGACTTCACAGCCATGACCTTGACCATGTTTTTCCAAGAGTTCATCAAAGCTTTTGATTTCTTCGATGCGGCATAGGTGGAAGAGTTCTTGACGCGAGTAGTCAAAGTGCGCGCACAAATGGTTGTTAACTTCAATCCCAGCTTTTGCAAGCTCAGCATTAAGTACTTGACCTATCATAGGCAAGCAGCCGCCGCAGCCCGTACCCGCTTTAGTAAGCGATTTGATTTCACCAACAGTGGTTGCGCCTTCGCTCACTGCTTGTGCAATGCTGCCTTTGGTCACATCAAAGCATGAACAAATTACCGCTGAATCAGGTAGGGCATCTGCGCCCATAGCTGGTTTTTCAGCGCCGGCGTGTGCAGGTAAAATAAGTGTGTCTGGATGCTCAGGCAAATCCATATCATTGAGATGAAGTTGCAATAGGTTGCCATAATCAGAAGTATCTCCGACTAACACTGCGCCAAGTAGTTTTTTACCATCTTTTGAAACGATTAGGCGCTTATACACATCATCGCTGTCATTTTGATACACATAGCTTTTGCTCTCAGGCGTGCGGCCATTGGCATCTCCAATACTTCCCACTTTTACGCCAAGAAGTTTTAGTTTTGCGCTCATGTCTGCGCCTTCAAATGTCATGTCGTTACCTAAAAGGTGCGCGACAGCTACTTGCGCCATTTTATAACCTGGGGCAACTAGACCAAAGAAGGTTTGATTCCAAGATGCACATTCACCAATCGCGTAGACATCTGGATCGCTGGTTTGACAGTTGTCATTGATAGCGATACCGCCACGTGGGGCAATCTCAAGATTGGCAGCTTTAGCTAGTTTGTCTTGCGGGCGAATGCCTGCTGAGAACACGATAAAGTCGGTTTCAAGCTCAGTGCCATCTGCAAACACCATTTTGTTGCGTGCCGTTTCGCCTTCTGCTTTGATTTCAAGCGTATTTTTGCTGGTGTGAACTTGTACACCCATACGCTCGATTTTGTTACGCAGTTTTAAGCCGCCTTGACCGTCTAATTGCTCTGCCATTAGAACCGGTGCAAATTCAACCACATGGGTTTCAACGCCAAGTGCTTTCAATGCGCCAGCCGCTTCGAGGCCAAGTAGACCGCCACCGACAACCACGCCGCTTTTGCTATTTTTCGCGCAGGCTTCAATAGCTTTTAGATCTTCAATCGTGCGGTAAACAAAGCAATCTTTGCTATCGTTGCCTTTGATTGGTGGGACAAATGGGTAAGAGCCAGTTGCCATGATGAGTTTGTCGTAATGAAGTTCACGACCTGAACTTGAATAAACAATTTTCTTCTCACGATCGATAGTGATCGCACGCTCGCCAACAAATACGTTCACGCCGTGTTTGGCATAAAAACCTTCTTTCACAAGAGAAAGTTCTTCAGCGGTATGGTGAGAGAAGTATGAAGAAAGGTGAACCCTGTCATATGCGACTCGTGGTTCTTCGCACAGGGCGCTAATTTCAAATTGTTCAAGTTGCGCTTTTTCGACTAGATCTTCAATAAAGCGATGGCCGACCATGCCATTGCCTATGATCAATATTTTAGATTTGCTCATCATGCTGCACTCTTATAATAATAAAACTGCCTACATAATGGCGAAGATTTAACATTCAAAACTGATCCAGATCAACTTCGATCGACAACTACACTTTAGGGTTAACTCCAAATGGGTAAAAATAGCGTTTTTTAAATATTTTTTTACATTTACTATTATTTAATTGTGAATCTTTCTCACAAACTGGATTTAATTTATTTGCAAAAATATTAATCGTCTATTTGTATGATTTATTTAAGAAGGTGAAATAAATATAACTGCTCATTTAGGGTTAGATGTATACACATCGTAACAGTTTAGCGGTGCTTTCAAAGACGATCGAAGCAATTTATCTAAGATGCTTGTTTGGGATCTGTTTATCAAACCCAAAACGAAAAAAAGCCCCATACGAGATGAGGCTTGTTTGCATTCTTTCATTGATAAATGATAAGAGCTTATTTAAATGACTTAGTTTTTATCTTTCGTTAGACCTAAAAGGCCCATAGAAATAAGCGCAACCGCTGCAAAACCAGATAAGATAATGACTGGCATCGCGATATAGCCTAAAACATGCCAAATGACGTATTCAACTGTTCCCATTGTATTCTCCTTTGGTTTGAGCAGGCTTATTGCCAACCTTCAACGCCACTCATGTCAGGTAGTTTGTGTGCAATACCTTTATGGCAATCAACACAAGTTTTGTCACCTGTTGCAAGGGCTGTTGAGTGTTGTTTCGCACTACGTGGGCCTTGTTCTGAGAAGTCCATATAATCAAATTGGTGACAGTTACGACACTCTTGAGAATCATTGTCTTTCATTCGCTTCCATTCACGTGAAGCAAGGTGCGCACGACGTGCTTGAAACTTCTCTTCCGTATCAATGGTGCCCATAGCAAAAGCAAATAGCTCTTTTGACGCTTGTACTTTACGTACGATTTTATCTGTCCAGTTATGCGGCACGTGACAATCAGAGCAGATTGCACGCACACCAGAACGGTTCGAGTAGTGAATCGTTTCGCGAATTTCTTTCACGATAGGGGCGTGACAGCCAGAGCAAAACTCTTCAGTGTTGGTTGCTTCCATCCCGGTATTGAATGCACCCCAAAACAATAGGCCACCCATAAATCCAAGGAAGAGCACAAGCCCAACAGCAGCTTTACTTGGCGATGAAAAACGCGTCCATAATGCTTTTAAAAATTTCATATTTATCTCTCTTAGGTGACCCAAACTTGGATCACCTCTTGATTAAACAGCCAACCACTTATTTTTGAAGTGATTTCACGCTCTCAAAATCATTTTCCACCAGCGGTTTTGCATCAGCTTGTGGCACGTGACATTGTAAACAGAAGTAGCGACGTGGTGACACATCAGAAAGTACTTCATCTTCACGGTTCATATAGTGGGTCACACTAATTTTAGTTGCGCCCATATCTTTTGCATTTTTCCAGCTGTGGCAAGATAAACATTTGTTTGCGTTTAATGATACTTCATAACCACGAATGTTATGCGGGATCAAAGGTGGCTGATAAACATAGCTTGAGTCCAGTTTATGATCGCGTGGGAAACGCTTCATTTCATCTGCTGGACGTGTGGTTTCAAGCTCTGTCGCGCCACGTAGTGATTCTACACCACCGATGCCGCCAGGGTTATTGATTTCTGGTTGTGTACTTGCAGGCAAAGTCGCCTGCGTTTGTTGTGTCGCTTCTTCGGTTGCGTGCGCCGCACCTAGGCCAACGACAAGACTTGCTGCAACAAGTGCAATCAGCTTTTTCATAATTATCTCCGATATATCAGGCAGCGCAAATTTCGGCTGCCTTGGTCGATTGAGTCAAGGTGCTTTAAGCCACTTTCGTAATACGAACAGGACATTTTTTGAAGTCCGTTTGTTTTGAAAGTGGATCGGTTGCATCTAAAATCAGCTTGTTCACCAAAATACGTGCGTCAAAGAATGGTACAAACACCAAACCTTGCGGTGGACGGTTACGACCACGTGTTTCAACACGAGCACGAACTTCACCACGCGGTGACTGAATTAGAACCTCTTGACCACGGCGTAGATCGCGTTTTTCAGCATCATCTGGGTGCATAAAGCAAAGTGCATCTGGCACAGCTTTATACAGCTCAGGAACGCGACGCGTCATCGTACCTGTATGCCAGTGCTCCAGCACACGACCAGTACATAGCCACATATCAAAGTCTTCATTTGGCACTTCAGGTGGCGCTTCATATGGCGCAGAGATAATTAACGCTTTGCCATCCGGCTTACCGTAGAAATCAAAACCTTCACGTTTCGCATATGGGTCATACTCAGGGTTGAAACGCCATAGGGTTTCTTTGCCATCAACAACCGGCCAACGTAGGCCGCGTACAGTGTGGTACACATCATAAGGGGCTAAGTCGTGACCGTGGCCGCGACCAAAGGCTGCGTATTCTTCAAACAGACCTTTTTGTACGTAGAAGCCAGCTGCTTGTGCATCATCGTTAAGCTCTTGCGCCTGCGATAATGGGTACTTATCAACCGTACCGTTTTTAAATAGCACGTCATACATAGTTTTGTCTGCCATTTCTGGTGCTTTTTCTAGCAGTTCAGCAGGCCATACATCACTCATTTTGAAGCGTTTAGAGAACTCCATGATCTGCCAAAGGTCAGATTTAGCTTCGCCATTGGCTTTTACTTGTTGATACCAAGCTTGGGTACGGCGCTCAGCGTTACCATAAGCACCTTCTTTTTCGACCCACATTGCTGTTGGTAGGATAAGATCAGACGCTTGCGCGGTTGCAGTTGGGTAAGGGTCTGAACAAACAATGAAGTTTTCAGGGTTACGATAACCTGGCAGACGCTCAGTGTTAATGTTTGGACCGGCTTGCATGTTGTTGTTACACATTACCCAGTATGCGTTTAATACGCCATCGTGGAGCATGCGATCTTGTTGAACCGCGTGGAAACCCGGTTTTGGTGGCACAGTGCCTTCAGGTAGTTTCCAGATAGATTCTGCAATTTTACGGTGCTCAGGGTTAGCAACCACCATATCTGCAGGCAGACGGTGTGCAAAGGTGCCGACTTCACGCGCCGTACCACAAGCTGACGGTTGACCCGTTAGCGAGAATGGGCTGTTACCTGGGCTTGAGATTTTACCTGTTAATAGGTGCAGGTTATACACTAGGCTTTGCATCCACACGCCACGCGTATGTTGGTTCATACCCATGGTCCAAAGTGACATCACTTTACGCTCAGGATCGGCATATTGTTTTGCTAGATCAAGCAGTGCGTCTTGTGATACACCCGACATTTCTGATGCTTTTTCAAGCGTATATGGCGCAACAGAGGCTTTATATGCTTCAAAGTCAATCGCTGCAAGATCGCCACTATTCGGGTTTTTCGCTTTGACTTGGAGTGGATCGTCATCACGCAAGCCGTAACCAATGTCAGTAGCCGCTTGTTTGAAGTGGGTGTGCTTGTTCACAAAATCCCAATTTACGGCATCGTTTTGGATGATGTAGTTGGCGATATAGTTAGCAATAACAAGGTCAGTTTGAGGGTGGAAGATCATGCCACTATCAGCCAGTTCAAATGAACGGTGTGTATACGTCGATAGTACGTTCACTTTCACTGTGTCTGGATTACTTAGACGGCGATCGGTAATACGCGTCCAAAGTACAGGGTGCATTTCTGCCATGTTTGAACCCCAAAGTACGAAAGAATCCGCATTTTCGAAGTCATCATAACAACCCATTGGCTCATCAATACCAAAGGTACGCATAAAGCCGACTACCGCAGATGCCATACAGTGGCGTGCATTCGGGTCGATGTTGTTTGAACGAAAACCTGCTTTCATTAATTTAACGGCAGCATAGCCTTCCATCACAGTCCATTGACCAGAACCAAACATACCCACGCTGGTTGGGCCTTTTTTCTTGATTGCTTCTTTGAATTTCTCAGCCATCACATCGAAAGCTTGATCCCAAGAAACTGGTGTAAATTCACCATCTTTGGCAAATTTACCATCTTTCATACGTAGAAGCGGGGTTTGTAGGCGGTCTTGACCGTACATGATTTTAGAAAGGAAGTAACCTTTAATACAGTTCAAACCTTTGTTTACAGGTGCTTGTGGGTCACCTTGAGTTGCCACAACTTTACCACCTTGGGTACCGACTAACACAGAGCAGCCTGTCCCACAAAAACGACAAGGAGCTTTATCCCACTTGATTTTTGTTTCATCAGAGCTTGCGATAAGGTTTGTCGCACCTGCAGGGAGGCTTATCCCTGCCACTGCCGCCGCCGAGGCAGCTGCGTTCGCTTTCACAAACGCGCGTCTTGACATTTTCATAATTTAATTCCAGTGTTTTATTAAATTTATTGAATCAATGAATTTAGTTGTTGTTATAGTGTGTTTTTCGTCTTAATCTTCAAGATTTGGCTCAATCTGATGATAGATAAGCGCAGCACTTAATACGTGCTCCAGTTGATTGATCTTATCTATACTATCTGTCATGTAGCCTTGATTTTCAGTTTCCATGACGACAACAATTTTGCCTTCAGGGCTATCGGCATACACTTCTGCGCCTTCAACTTGCGCAATTTGGGCTTTGACAGCTTCAAGGTGCTCAGGCACAACATGAACCACTAAACTTGATATATGCACTTCATTTAGTGCCATTGGGTTTTCCTTTTCATAATAAACATCAACCGGACAGGATTAATGTTTGGTTTGCATTTCAATCGCATCACTCGGGCAAGGGGACACACAAGCGCCACATGCGGTGCAATTGTCTAAAATACTTGGCGTCGCAGCCTGACCGATTTGGAGTGTGAAGCGAATCGCCATCTCAGGGCATGAATCTTGACAGGCGCGACATTCAACCCCATTAAAAGCAAGGCAATTCTCTTTGATCTTAGCCTGAATTGTCCAAGGTTTTTCGGACTTAGGTCTGAAAATAACACTTTGTGATGAGTTGTCTGCAATTGCGCAAGCGCTCGCGCACTCATAGCAAAATTCACATTCGCCTAAGTGGAAATCAACTTGTGGAAAGCCGCCTTCGCCTTGGATAATAATTTGAGTGGGGCAAGCTAAGACGCATGCTTGGCAGCGCGTACAGTCATGCAGGAAATTTTCATTTGCCCAAGGCAGATTTGGAATTTGAGTATCAGTATGGCGCGTAAATAGACGACGTCGAGAGAGATCTGGTTGCTTGTTTGCGAGTGGCTTACTTGGCGAGGTATGGATAGCAATGTTTTCAGCTTTGGAAGCGGCGTCCAAATCTGTTTTATGGTTTGAAAATAATTTTTTAGCCAATTGCTTCATTTATTTTGCCTTACATCCACAAGCGTGAGCTGCTCTTCCTGAGTCATTCAAAGGGCGATTATCATACAAATTTAAACAAACGTAACGGTGACAAATACTTTGTAAAAATGTGTGCTTTTTCAATGTGTAATTTTAGTTGACCAATGTGCGCATGAAATACCCACTAGGGGGTAAATAGGGGGGTGTATTGCGCTAGATCAAATAAAAACCTATAGTTTTATAGCACCTTACGCAATATTAAGAATTTTTGTTCACCTGACATATTTTTTTAGACTTTAAATTAAGTATGTTAAACTGCCATCTATTTAAGAGCCTTATAGTTTTGAATCACACAACTCGCCCACTCAAACCACTCGCCCATGTTATCGGGGTGAAAATGCTGTTTATTGTGACCCTGTCACTGTTTGCTGTTTGTGTTTCATTTGTCACCTTAGTATATAGCCTGCGTGATGCGGAAGTGGTGAATATTTCAGGCTCAATGCGGATGCAAAGCTATCGTTTAGCAACGGATTTGTTAGTTCAACCAGAAGCCTTACCTGAACATATTCAAAATTATCAAGACTCCTTAAATGCGGATGTCATGCTTGCCTTAAATTCGCCTTTTGTCCCCAAAGATATTCGAACCCAATATTCAGATATTTCAAAACGTTGGCAAGAGTTATCACAGCAGCTCCAATCCGAAGATAGAATGGCTTATTTGCAAGAAGTGCAAAGCCTTGTCGCGCAAATTGATCGCTTTGTATATAGCTTACAAGAGTTTTCAGAATTCAAATTAAAATTGCTGACAATCGTCGGTGGTGTGTGCGTCTTATTTATTCTATTTTGCGCCATCTTTATCATGCGCTTTGTACGCCGTGAAGTCGTGCATCCACTCGAATCATTAGTCAAAGCTTCTAAACAAGTACAAGCTAAAAATTTCGATGTTAAACTGGAAACCAACAGTCTGACTGAGCTTGGTATTCTAGGCTCTACTTTTGAACAAATGGCGGCAGATCTTAAACACTTATACACAGGTCTCGAAGCTTTAGTTGACCAAAAGACGCAAGCGTTGCAAAAAGCTAACCAATCATTGAATTTGTTGTACCATAGCTCAGAATCGATTTCGGCAGCACGTCTGACGACGAGTCATTTTCAGCAAATATTAGAATACATGCTGCAGATTCAAGGCGTCGCTGCGGTAAGCTTAAAAATTGAACAATATGGGGATAACAATATCTGTTTAGAAGCAGGAATGCCAAATAATCAGATGTGGCACACTTATCCTTTGACACAAGGTCAATTAAATTTAGGTATACTTAAGTGGCAGGCGACGGGTGATGAGGTCGATCGTGACTTAATTGAAAGCATGGCGCGGATGATGGCGCGTGGAATTTATTTTGAACAAGGGCAAAAGCGCGCCGAGCAAGTTATTTTAATGGAAGAGCGTGCGACCATTGCGCGTGAATTGCATGATTCATTGGCGCAATCCTTGTCTTATTTGAAAATCCAAGTTGTGCTATTAAAACGGTCGATGACACAAAGCCAATGTCGAAAAGTATGCGCACCAGCAGAAGATATTTTATTAGAAATTGAAGATGTATTGTCTAATGCTTATATTCAATTAAGAGAATTGCTCAATACATTTAGGTTATCAGTCGAAGAAGCTGATTTTGGCGTGGCGCTGAGCCAAATTTTAGAGCCATTAAAAACCCAAACTAAGGCGGAGTTTCATTTAAATAATGAATTGTCATCAATTGAAATTTCAGCAGCGAAGCAAGTTCATTTATTACAATTTATTCGTGAGGCGTGCATTAATGCGATTAAACATGCGAATGCGAGCCAAATTAATGTGAACTGTATTCAAACCAAAGATCAAATCCAGATCCAGATTAAAGATAACGGCATAGGCTTTGATCCTAGCCATGAAAAACCGAACCATTATGGTTTAAATATTATGCAAGAGCGCGCGAGTCGCTTACAAGCAAAGTGTCAGATTTTATCTAAACCTGATGAAGGTTGCGAAGTGAATTTGACCATGAGTTTATTAAACGAGGAAAACGAATGTCTATAACAAAAGTGATGCTAGTTGATGATCACCCTTTAATGCGTCGCGGTTTAGTTCAATTACTTGCACTTGAAGAAAGTTTTGAAGTCGTAGGGGAAGCTAATAATGGCACTGAGGCGATTGCGCTCGCTAACTCTGAGCAGCCAGACTTAATCTTACTTGATTTAAATATGAAAGGCATGTCAGGTCTAGATACATTAAAAGCGCTGCGCAAAGAAGAAGTCGATGCACGCATTATTATCCTCACCGTTTCGGATAATCCACTTGATATTGATACACTTGTACGCGCTGGGGCGGATGGTTATCTATTAAAAGATATGGAGCCAGACGCGCTGATCCAGGCCCTTCTGCAAGCGAGCCAAGGTGAAAATGTCTACAGTGAGTTAGTCCAAGAATACCTTGAACAAAAAGGTGACAAAGGGGACATCTTTGAGCGTTTAACGGATCGAGAATTTCAGATTCTACAAGAAGTGGCGAAAGGGCATCGTAACCGTCAGATCGCTGAAACCTTGTTTATTTCAGAGTCTACCGTTAAAGTTCATATGAAAAGTTTATTGAAAAAACTTGAAGTGCCGTCTCGCACTGCGGCAACGGTTTTATACCTTGAGCGCTTTCAAGGCTAAAACATTTATTATTTCCACTAATTCTAAAATAAACGGATTGGTTTTAGAATTAGCGGAATAAAATTATTCAACACTTTCTTATTCTTTCCCAATTTCATTTCTAAAAATAATTACGCTTGTAATTTTATCAAATATAAAATCTTATGTTACCTAAATGTAAGATACATTGTTCAGTTATTTTGTTGACATTTAATTAATAAATTTTTTATTTACTTCTAGTGTGATGCATGTCTCATTTATCTCTGTGAGTTATGAGGCTTTACAGATAATTTATGTAGAATCAAGCACGTAACATACTTGCTCTTTTATTTAACAATATTAACAATGCAAACAGGATGTTGGCTGGCTAGAGAAATGAACGGAAATTTTTTCGCGCGACAAACTAAAATTATTGCTCTATCACTCACTCTGATTTGCTCAATTGTTATTGGTGTTCAAGAAGTGAGTAAATTTAACATTAAGATGCAATCTGTGTTACTTCCTTCCGTGCGTTTATTTCTTGAGCGCCTGGCAATGGAGTCGCGTGACCAACTTCAATTTTTGAAATTTAATTCTGAGCAAAATACTCAAGCAGCGTCGTTAAAAAATGCTAAGAATATCTCTAACTGTTTATCTAACGTTGAATATCAATCCGAAACGAATCAATTTACCTTATTAAATCAAACCGCTACGACCAAAGGTGGTGGTAATTTATATGGAAATGATAATTTTCCTTCTTATAGCTTCCAAGAGCGTAAAAACTTATGTCATGTCATTTTATCGAGCCGTGCCAATCTTGAATTTATTCGTTTAAATCAAAAAGAGCATGTTCAAGCCGCGAGCTATAGCTTTATTTCAAGATTTAATCATTATACTTTTATCTATAAGGCAGATCAAAAGGCCACTTTGAGTGATTATTTTTCTGAGGCAAAATTTGTTCGTGACAGTTATCGCTCATTTGCTCAACAAAGCGATCCATTCTGGGTGTTACGTGCACCAAGTTTAAGTGATGAAACCGATGGTAAACTCATCTTTATACAGAATGTAGAGAATCAATTCGGCAATACCATTGGTTTTTTTGCAAGAAGTTTTAACTTAAGTGATTTAAGACAGTACTCCCGTGAGAAAATTTGGAATGATACAACAACGAGAAATTTATTAACGTTTGGCCAGCTAGTGATCAACAGCCAAGAGCAAGAGATATATCGCTCTGGAAGCACAGATTTTAATTCTCCATTGATCAAACCATATGTTTTTCAAGCAGATAATTCTAGTTTTAGCGATCCTGAGTTTAAGCAATTTACCATTCACTATGAAATTCCTTATGCAAATTTAGTCATTGCTATCTTTGACTGTAACAAGCTGCTTTTATTTATTCCATTTATTGTATTTTTTGGTTTCTTTTATCTGTGCCGTCATTTACTTTTAAGCTTAAAGGAAAATGATAAGCAAAACTATGATGCCATGACCAAGGTGTTAAACCGTCAAGGCTTAATTAATAAAGTGAAACCTAAAGTTCAAAAGAAACTAGCAAATAACCAACGCATCCATATTCTAGCGCTCGATGCGAATGAATTTAAACTAATCAATGATAAATATGGCCATGATATCGGCGATAAGGCAATTAATGTCATTGCACGTAGCGCAGAATATAGCACGAGAGAAGATGATGATGTGATTCGCTTGGGCGGGGATGAGTTTTTAGTTTTACTTTATACAAGTATGACGGCTGATTTCTGTGCGCAGAAATTTATTAGAGATTTAAATCGACGTATTGGTTTTGCTTGCAAGAAACAAAATATCCCACGCTTTAATGTTTCTTATGGGTATTTTTGCTTTGATATTGACTCACATATTTCTTTTGAAAATGCGATGCGTGAGGCTGATCATTTGCTCGTTCAACGTAAGCGTCAAGAAAAATTAAATAGTATTGATGATGGGATCCAGCCTTATGAAATTGGCTTGACGAAAGCTGAGCAATTATTAAAGCAAAATATGCACAAGAAATTAGACTTTGTGGCGGCTGAATTTGAGTTACAGCAGAGCCTGAATTTGAAAACATTAAAAACGTATCGTTTTAGTTTAAGTTATGTGATGAGCAGTTATTTCGAATTAGTGTTTATGCCAACATCAGCTCACCAAGATTTGTCTAACTTCAGGATGAATATTGTCGATTCTCATCATCGTAGTGAGGTTTCAACCGCGGTATTCTTTTATCTTTTTACAAACTTTTGTAAGGCATTACTTGAAACATCTCATCTTAGTGATGAAGAAAGGGTCGTATTTGAAAAAATTCGCTCTTACGAAGCTTATTATATATCCAGCTTGAAGCTTCGCTCATAATGAAAGTATAGATAATTGAAATGCAAGCCAATAATGTATAAAAAAGGTTTATCAATTGACAGTATGATAACCTAAACATGACAATAGGTGGCATTTACTCACGAACTTTATAGGGTTTAATGACGTGATTCGTGTATAATGACGCGTCATTTTTACTATCTCTAAGCGCTATGAAATTCCAACTGTCCCAAGCCCACACTAAGTTTATCGCCATCCTTTTAACTCTTTTAAGTTTTGTCGCTTTAGCTGTAAATGATTATAGCTTACTCAAAAGCAAGTTTGAAAAAGAGTTGTTACCTAACATTAGTAAAATGCTTAATCAATTGGCTGAGGCGACGCAAGATCAGCTTGAATTTATTCAGTTTAATACTGTCAAATCTTACTCTCCCTATGTAAACAGTGAGAGTTTTGATTTAGATGCCTGCCTTTATAATATTAAATATAATATAAAAACCAATTCATTTGGTGCCACGCCCTTGGGAGATTCTGCACATATCTCATCTAAAGACGGTGTTTTAATTGGGCGTGGTGATTTTCAGCAGTTCTCTACCAAAGAGAAGAATCGACTTTGTTATATTGTGACCTCTGCCAACTCAAACTCTGAGCTCATCCGCTTAGCTAAAAATGATGCGACATTAAATTCGGAATATTATTTTATTTCGCGTTTCAGTGATTATACTTTTTTGTATGATTCGTATTATTCAACAAATATTATCAATACATTTCAGCCTAGTTTTATTCGTGATGATTTTAAACGTGCGAATGAAAGAAACGCTCAGTTTTGGGTCTCTCTCACCCATAAGAGTGCGTACAAAGATAAAAATATTATCTCTTTTGTAAAAAATATCACCAATGAATACAACAATGTAGTTGGCTTCTTAGTTCGTTCTTTTTCGATTAAAGATCTTAATGATCTTGCATATAAATCAATCTGGCAATCAAGTATCGAACAGTCGCTTTTAAGTCGTGGCCAGCTTTTTGTAAAAAATAAAGATGTTATCTATCAGGGGGATAAGTCAGATTTAAATACAAGTCAATACGATGATCTTATCTTTGAACAAGCACAAAGCTCGAATACTTTTGTCTCATCTGCTTTTGGCGGGTTTGACACCTCTTTTCGTATTCCTCTGGTAAACCTTCCGTTTATATTGATTTCACAAAATAAAGATCTGCTTTATGTGCCGTTTATTTTGTTCTTTGTCTTTTATTATTTGATTCGTCAGTTGGTAAATAGCTTGCATGAATCGGATAGACAGCATTATGACGGCATGACCAAAGTATATAATCGCAAAGGCTTTCAAAAAAAGGTTAAGTTAAAAATTAAAAAGCAAGTTGGCCTGAATAAAACAGCGCATATAATGGCCTTGGATGCGAATCAGTTTAAAATGATCAATGATAAGTATGGCCATGAAATGGGCGATCAGGCGATTAAAGTGATTGCCCAGAGTGCACTTGCGATTTCACGAGAAGAAGACGACGTCATACGCCTTGGAGGGGATGAGTTTTTATTGGTCGTGTATGTGCCAACTAATATCGAGTTCAGCCCGGATGAATTTTTATATTCACTCAATCGCAAAATTTCTTATGAGTGTAAGGCCAAATCTGTTCCTTTATTTACAGTAACGATAGGCCATGTGGCTTATACGCTCGAAACCTCAATGACTCTAGATAGTGTACTTAAGCAAGCCGATAAAATCTTATTAGAAAAAAAGTGGCTCGAAAAGGTGGAGCGCATACATCAAGGCAGTGATCCATATCAAATTAAACTGACGCAAGCTGAGTTGGCGATTAAAGGAAAAATCGCCTTGCAAATGAACTATATTCAATCTGAGGAGGGCTTACAAAAAGTTCTCAATGATAGTATTTTGTCAGCATATCGCACCAAGCTTAATTATATGATGAGCAATTATTTTCGTTTGATTTTCTCAACGCGCGTGTGTGATGAAGCTGAACTACATAACTTTAGAATGAACTTAGTCGAGACGCATCACTTACATGATGTTTCGATGTCGGTATTTTATCTCTTGTTTATCAAATATATGAATCTAATGACAGCTGAGATATTCCTGACAGAGGAAGAGGAGTGCGTGTTAAATCGAATCGTTGCACATGAGATGTATTATATTTCAAGTTTACGACTACGTTAGTGACATTCATCTACAAGCCGATTTGTTTTAAGTAAAAAAAGCAGCATCACCAAACTTTAGTGTGCTGCTTTTCTATTTGTATTGACGTTATTGATTAGTTTACTAGCGACTTCACTGGTGCTTCTTTTAAATCATTAACATTATCTTTTGCGTTGGATACAGAGTCACCAAGGTTATCTGTCGCTTTATCAACTTTCTTGGTTGTTTTTTTGACTGCTTTTTTCGCATCTTTAGTTGCATCATCCACTGCGCGATCAGCAGTTTTTGCTGGTGTACAACGACCAGAAACACCTGTTGTTGCTTTAACCGCAGCATTGGTTGCTACTTTTGATGCATCGCAATCAGGGTTGACCACACCTGCATGAGCAAGGCTTGCGCCAAGAGTAAGAAGTGTTGCAGCAAAGAGTTTGCTCAATTTCATGATCATTTATCCTTTTTTTAAGTGTGTGCTCATTTTATACCAGAAAAGTTACATTTTTTGCAAATCTTTTCAAAGTTTGTGTCATGTCTTAGTTACATTATCTATTTGATTGCTTGCAGGTTAGCAAACACATGATGTAAGTCTTGATGCTTTTGGCTATCGTTAAGATCTAAATTTGCTCGGATGTGGCTTAAGTGATGACGCATTTTGGAAATTGCGCTATGTGTATCTTTTGCTTCAATTGCATCGAGTAATGCTGTGTGTTCATCCTCTGAGCAGTTACTATTATTACTGCCTTCATATTGAGCGATTAATAATGAGGTTTGAGAAACTAAACTGCGCATAAACTGCAATAAAGGTTGGTTGTTTGCCATTTTGGCGAGCACAATATGAAACTCACCGGAAAGACGAATGCCTTTGCCCACATCACCGTTTTGATAAGCGGTTTGTTCGGCTTGCACTAACTCACGCATTTTTTGCATGAGCTTTGGCGTGTGATGTTGCACCGCTAATTCTACTATCGCCAATTCAGCAATTTCACGCGCAATTAAGATTTGCTTCGCTTCTTCTATACTCGGACTTGCAACGCTAGCGCCTTTATTTGGCCTGATGGTCACAACTTGTTCCATCGACAGACGCAGCAAGGCGCGACGGATAATCGTACGGCTGACGCCGAAAATATCACTTAAAGACTCTTCATTAAGCTTGGTTTTGGGAGACAGGCGCTGCTCTAAAATCGCATCAAAAATATGGCAATAGACAATATCATCTTGCGTTTGCTTGACTTCAGTTTTAGCTTGTTTCATTGACGGATTAACCTTTAGGCTATGATCGATAATATTCATCCCAATTATACCCAAGTGATTAAAAAATCATAACTTTAATCACTTGGGGAAGGTTTGTTTTGCGCTTTGTTAGTCTAAGTAACTATAACTTGGTAGGGTCAAGAAGGTTGCAAACTCATCTTGAGTGGATAACTTATCAAAAAGCTCGGCTGTTTCTTCGAACTTACCTTGATTGTAACGTGCGTCACCGACTTCATTGCGAATGGTAACGAGCTCTTCTTGTAAGGTTTGTCTAAATAATTCAGCGGTAACGACTTGCCCATCATCCAGCGCCACTTGGTGCTTAATCCATTGCCAAATGCCAGCACGTGAAATCTCTGCGGTCGCTGCATCTTCCATTAGACCATAAATTGGCACACAGCCGACCCCTTGGATCCAAGCTTCGATATAATATAAGGCAATGCGGATATTTTTACGCAGGCCATCAAGGTTACGTGGTCCATCACAAGGTAGAAGCAGATCTTCAGCGCTGACACTTACTTCAGGCATGGTTTTAAGTTGATTTGGTTTACCTTGCAGAACTTCATCAAAAATACTTTGCGCCGTTTCAACTAAAGCAGGGTGTGCGACCCAAGTCCCGTCATGCCCATTATTGGCTTCACGATATTTATCTTCTTTAACTTTCTCAAGAACTTGCGCCATCACTTGTGGATCTTTATTTGGAATGAAGGCTGACATCCCACCCATAGCTAAGGCGCCACGGTGGTGACAGGTTTGGATTAAGAGTTTGCTGTATGAGTCTAAGAATGGTTTATCCATGCCGACGCTATGACGGTCGGGTAATATTCTATCTTTATGATTTTTCAGCGTTTTGATATAACTGAAAATATAATCCCAGCGGCCGCAGTTCATGGCAACGATGTGTTCACGCATCACGTATAAGATTTCATGCATTTGGAAGACTGCGGGTAGGGTTTCAATCAGCACTGTGGCGCGTATCGTGCCGCGCTCAACATTAAAGTATTCTTCTGTAAAGGAAAAAACATCATCCCACCATTTTGCTTCTTCCATACTCTCTAATTTAGGAATATAGTAATAAACACCGAGGTTTTTTTCTGCACGTGATTGATAATTATGGAAGAAATACAAAGCAAAGTCCATTAAGCAGCCCGCAATCGGTTGGCCTTGATACTGGATATGCTTTTCAGGAAGGTGCAGACCACGTGGACGCGCAATTAATAGCGCAGGATCTTGCGCGAGTTGATAATCTTTGCCTTTGCTTTCATCATGGTATGAAATGGTGCCAAGATTGGCATCACGCAGGTTAACTTGCCCATCGAGCATATTTGCCCACGTCGGTGCGCTGGCGTCTTCAAAACAGCACATAAAGACTTTGGCGCCGGAGTTCAGCGCATTGATCACCATTTTACGATCAACAGGGCCTGTAATTTCTACGCGGCGATCTTGCAGGGCGCTTGGGATTGGGGCGACTTTCCAAGTGGCATCTTCACGGATCTTTTGGGTATCGGCGCGAAAACTTGGCAGTTGGCCTTTGTCATAGTCAGCTTGACGACTGGCACGCAGCGCAAGAACTTCTTGCAAAGGCGCAGAAAACTTTTCAACCACAGCTTGCAAGAAGGCAACTGCTTCATTATTTAAAATTTCTTGATGCTCAGAAGTGGCGACAGGTCCAGTTATTGAAAATCCACTTTGTTTGTCCGTATTCATTTTTCGCTCCTTGCGCTATATTTTAAATTACGTTGTATTTTTTATTGTATACAATATGTTGATTTTAGCAATGATAGGGTGAGTAAACAACCGACAAACTTAACTTATGGTACTTATACCCAAATACGCTAAGTATAAATAATAACAATCAAGCAAGGAGGCGCTGTGATTGAATTTCTATTAGGGATGAAGAAAGTTCAACTTTTCGATGTAGATCCCAATTTAACCTTATTACATTACCTTCGCTCACAACACTTTGTGGGGACCAAAGAAGGTTGTGCCAGTGGTGACTGTGGTGCATGCACCGTGGTAGTAGCAAGTCTTGAGGGTGATAGACTGGTGTATGAAAGCGTAAACAGTTGTTTGCTTTTAATTGCCAATGTGCACGCTAAACAAGTGATCACTGTTGAGATGCTTAAGCAAGGCCAGAGTCTTCATCCGGTGCAACAAGCTTTGGTGACTCATCATGCTTCACAATGCGGTTATTGCACACCGGGCTTTGTGATGTCGATGTTTGCGCTCAATAAAAACCATCCGCAGGCAAGTAAAGAGCAGATTCTTGAAGGCTTAGCTGGCAATTTATGCCGCTGCACTGGGTATCGTCCGATTGTCGATGCAGCTTTGTCGTTATCTGATACTCAAGTGACGGATTCGTTTATTGAACAGACTGCCACTACAATTGCAGAGCTTAAAGCGATGGCGCAAAATACTCAGCTTGGTCAAAAAATTAATCAAGGTCAGCTTGAGGCTTGGTTGCCGACTACTACGCAAGAATTATTAGAATTATTAGCCGAGCATCCTGATGCGCAACTCATTGCGGGTGGCACAGATCTTAGCCTTGAAGTGACGCAAAAGCATCAAGTATTGCCAAAACTGATTCATCTTCACCTCATTGAAGAGATGAAAAAGCTTGAAGAGCACCCAGATCATCTCGTTATTGGCGCAAATGTTAGCTTAACTCAGGTGTCTACCTTACTCGAAAAACATTTCCCAAGTTTTAAAGCTTTATTAGAGCGTTTTGCGTCGCTGCAAATCCGTAACCAAGGCACGCTTGGTGGCAATATTGCCAATGCCTCACCCATTGGTGATAGCCCACCATGTTTAATTGCTTTAGGTGCGAGTCTGCAACTGGCTTCTTTGCAAGGCAGGCGTGAAATGTTGCTGGAAGATTTTTTCTTAGATTATAAAAAAACTGCGCTGCAAAGCGGCGAATGTATCGAAGCCATTATCATTCCCAAACTCCATCAAGATGATTCAGTTCGCGATATATATGAAATTTATAAAGTTTCCAAGCGGATGGAAGATGATATTTCAGCCGTTTGTGGCGCATTTCATATTCAAGTAAAAGGCAAGCAAGTTGTCACTGCGCGGATTGCTTACGGTGGTATGGCAGCCATTCCGAAGCGTGCGATAGCGTTAGAGCAAGCCTTAGTCGGTCAAACTTGGCAGCTTGAAAGCATTGAAAAGGCAATGTCTACTTTGTCTCAAGATTTTACGCCTTTATCGGATATGCGTGCATCGAAAGAATATCGAATGCAAGTTGCGCAAAATTTACTAATGCGTGTGTACTTAGAAGATAAGAACCGTAATGAGCCAGCCTTTCATCAAGACTTGCAGGTAAGCTATTATGAATAAACAAGAAACAAGAAGCCAAGACGAGCTTCAAGCCCGCTTTGAAAGTGACTATTTAGACGGTATTGGTCAGTCGATGGCGCATGAAAGCGCGGTCAAGCAAGTGACTGGGCAGGCGCAATATATAGATGATAAAAATGCATATGTTGGTGAATTATCTGTTTATGTTCGCTTAAGTGATGTGGCGCATGGCAAGATTTTAAATATTGATACCTCTGCGTGTTATCAGGTTGACGGCGTGAAACAAGTGATAAGCAGTAAAGATATTCCTGGCGAACTGGATATTGGCGCCGTGTTTGCTGGTGATCCTCTACTTGCAGATGAGTGTGTTGAGTATATTGGTCAACCTATTATTGCTGTCGCGGCAACAAGCCTTGACGTTGCGCGAATGGCTGCGCAAAAGGCTGTGATTGAGATAGAACCTCTTGAAGCTGTGCTTGATGTGAAAGAGGCGCTTGCTAAGCAATTTTTTGTTCAAGAAAGCCATGTGCAGCAACGTGGGGATTGGCAACATGCACTTCAAAGCGCGCCATGTCAGATTGAAGGGGAGCTTGAAGTCGGTGGGCAAGAGCATTTTTATTTAGAAACCCAAGCCGCGCAAGTGGTGCCAATGGAAGATGGTGGCGTACAAGTTTTCTGCTCGAGTCAAAACCCGACTGAAATTCAAAAAGTTGTCGCCAAAGTGCTTGATCTATCAATGCACAAAGTTGTGGTGGATATGCGCCGCATGGGAGGCGGTTTTGGTGGTAAAGAAACCCAAGCGAATGCGGTGACTTGTATTGCCGCTGTGATGGCGAGATTGACGGGGCAAGCGTGTCGATTACGCCTTGAGCGTCAAATTGATATGCAAATGACAGGTAAACGTCATCCGTTTTATCATCAATACAAAGTAGGTTTTGATGAAACAGGGCGCTTACATGGGGTCTATTTTGAAATGGCTGCTGATTGCGGATATTCGATTGATTTATCACATTCAATTGTCGATCGCGCCATGTTCCATGCCGACAATGCTTATTATTTAGGGGATGCTTATGTTATTGGGCATCGCTGTAAAACCCACAAAGCCTCGAATACAGCTTTTCGCGGCTTCGGCGGGCCACAAGGTATGGTTTTAATTGAGCATGTGATGGATGAAATTGCCCAATATTTAGGGGTAGATCCATTAGTCGTGCGCCAGAAAAATTACTATCAAGCGGATCCTAAGCTTGCACGTAATCTGACCCATTATTACCAAGAAGTCGAAGACAACTGTTTGGAGGCGTTAACTGCAGAATTAACTCAAAGCGCTGAGTACCACCAACGTCGAGCACAAGTCATTGAATTTAATAAAACTAATACCATATTGAAAAAAGGTATTGCACTCACGCCAGTGAAGTTTGGAATTTCCTTTACGGCAAGCTTTTTAAACCAAGCGGGCGCTTTAATTCATATTTATACAGATGGCAGTATTCATCTTAATCATGGAGGCACAGAGATGGGCCAAGGTTTGCATACTAAAGTCGTGCAAATTGTCGCGGAAGTTTTTCGTCTTGCGCCATCACATATCCAAATCACAGCAACCAATACAGATAAAGTTCCAAATACCTCCCCAACTGCCGCCTCCTCTGGCACAGATTTAAACGGCAAAGCGGCGCAACATGCTGCGCTTATTTTAAAGCAGCGTTTAATAGAGTTTGCTGCAAATCATTATCAAATCACGCCTGAAGAGGTCGAGTTTAATAGTGGTGTGATCAAGTTGCGTGACACATATCTAAGCTTTGAGGCGTTAGTTCAAGAGGCTTATTTTCATCAAATTTCACTCTCTACCACAGGCTTTTATCGTACACCTAAGATTTATTATGATCGCGATAAGGCGCGTGGGCGTCCGTTTTATTATTTTGCCTATGGCGTATCTTGCTCTGAAGTCGTGATCGATACTTTAACCGGTGAATATAAGCTATTGCGCAATGATATCTTGCATGATGTGGGCGCATCCTTAAACCCAGCGATTGATATTGGCCAAATTGAAGGGGGCTTTATTCAGGGTATGGGTTGGCTGACATGTGAAGAGCTGGCGTGGGAGAAAGGGCGTTTAACCACTTCTGGCCCTGCAAGTTATAAAATTCCTGCGATTGGGGATATGCCAAATGTGATGAACACGGCTATCGTTCAAAATCGTAAAAATCCTGAAGATACGGTTTATCACTCAAAAGCTGTGGGTGAGCCACCTTTTATGCTTGCGATGTCGGTATGGAGTGCGCTGCGTGATGCGATTTATCATCATCATTGCGCTGTGCAAGTTTCTCAAGCGGCAACACAAAAATTTGTGGTGCGTCTGAATACACCGGTAACGCCAGAACGTGTACTTAAAGCATTGCAGTCAAGTGCGCGCGTAACCCCATGTCAGGATTTATAAGAAAGGTTGTTATATGTTAAATCGAAAAGGATTTCGTGCCAGTGTCTGCCACCTGTTGGCTGATCCCAATCGCACTGAAGATATCAACCAGAGCTATGAATACATCGACGATGCACTGCTAGTGGTCGAAGATGGGCATATCTCAGCTTTGGGCGACTATCAGGTGTTAATCAGTCAGTACCCAGACTTAGATGTGCAAGATTTTAGTGGCAAATTAATAAGTTCGGGCTTTATTGATACCCATATTCATTATCCGCAAATGGGGATGATAGGCTCTTATGGTGAGCAGTTACTCGATTGGCTCAATCAATATACTTTTCCTGAAGAGCTAAAATTTGCCGATAAAGACTATGCGCAAAAAATGGCGCAAAAGTTCATTAAAGAATTGCTCGCCCAAGGCACCACCACAGCGCTTGTTTTTGCCACGGTTCATCCTGAATCTGTGGATGCATTTTTTGAGCAAGCCCAAGCTAAAAACTTACGCATGATTGCCGGTAAAGTGATGATGGATAGGCATGCGCCTGATGAACTGTGCGATACCCCTGAGTCAAGCTATCAAGAGTCAAAAGCCTTGATTGAAAAATGGCATGGCAAAGATCGCCTCTTGTATGCGGTGACGCCACGCTTTGCGCCAACCAGCAGTAGCGCGCAACTTGCCAAAGCGGGGCAGCTTTTAGATGAGTATCCTGATGTCTACTTGCATACCCATTTAAGTGAAAACAAACAAGAAATTGAATGGGTAAAAGACTTATTTCCTGAACATTCTGGTTATTTGGATGTGTATGCGAAACATGGCTTAGTGCGCGAGCGCAGCGTATTTGCTCACGGCGTGCATTTAACCGATGACGAATGTCAGTGTTTGGGGGAATCTGGCAGTGCGGTTGCCTTTTGCCCGACATCTAACTTGTTTTTAGGCTCAGGGCTTTTGGATTTAGAGCGGCTCGAAGCGCAAGCGGTGAAGGTTGGTCTTGGCACGGATGTGGGGGCTGGCACAAGTTTTTCTATGCTTCAAACTATGGGTGAGGCATATAAAGTCTTGCAGTTACAAGATCAAAAGTTTCATCCACTAAAAGCCTTATATCAAGCCACCCTAGGCGGCGCGAAAGCTTTATATCTGGATGATAAAATTGGTAATTTAGCTGTTGGCAAAGAGGCGGATTTTATTGTCTTAGATTTTGAAGCCACGGCTTTGATGCGTCAGCGAAATCGCTTTGCCAAAGATATTATGGAGCAGTTATTTTTACTGATGATAATGGGCGATGATAGATCGATTGCCGCGACCTTTATTCAAGGTGAGTGTGCGTATATCAAAAGCTAAACGTAAACGGTTAATCTATAAAAAGAATCACAGCAGCCTAATTTTGACTGCTGTGATTTTTTAAGGCTTACATATCAAACTGATAGACACTTGTTGTGCCGCTTACTTCATTGCCAATAATGAGCCAAGGTTTGCCGTTTAGTGATTTTTCAGCAGGTACAAATTTAAAGCCTTCAGGGCCTAAATCGCCAACATTTGCAATATCACCTTCGGCTTCGCCGGTGTCGGTATCGACTTCAAACTCAGTTTCAAAGTCACGGTTAACGAGGTAATCCACAAACTTAGGCGCGACTGGATCGCTTATATCATAAATCATGATCCCAGATTGACGCTCAAGACCAATAAATGCATATGGCGTGCCATTGATTTCACCCACGGCAAGCGCTTCCGGTTCTACTCCTTTGTCATCACTGCGATTATCGCCATTGTTTTCTTCATTGTTGTTATTAAAATTATCCCCAAGTAGCGCAGCGCTGATGCGTTCAAACTCATTGGCTGAATCAAATACAAGCGCACCGTCCTCACTCCAAATCGAGAATGAACGTCCACCGTAAGCATATAATTCGTCAAAGTCACCATCCATATCTGTATCACCAAAGCTTGTGGTCACATTTAAACGTCCAAGCATGGCTTCATCTTGCGTCGCGGCATAGCTGGCAAAATTTGAGTCTATCGTGAGATCTTCGATACGCGACTCTTCTGAGAAACCATCGTAATCACGCGCATCACCTTCATTTGCTGACAAAATATAAGTTTGCCCGTCGACTTGATAGCTTGCGATTGTATCTGGTTGATACATAGCAAAGAGACCTGGGTAGCTTTGCAAATGAACCCCATCATCTTTGTTGCTTGCATCTAAGGCATTTTCTTCAAGACCAAGATCTTTAAAACCAAGTGGGTAAATATTGGTTACGCTGGCGCTTGCGATATCAATTTTAGCGATGGCATTGTTTTCTTGAAGACTCACCCAAGCAGTTGTTGAATCTGTGCTAACGGTTAAATATTCAGGTTCAAGATCTTGCGCCACACTTGCCTGTGGACCATTGATTTTGATTTCTGAGGTGATTTGCGAGGCCAATGCGCCACCTTGATTAAAGGCTGTGAAATCTGCAATCTGGGCGTTCGCTTCTGGCTGTCCGTCATTGATTTTGATAATCGCGACACTGCCTTCTGGGTCATTGTCATATGCTGCGTTAGGCTCGCCTTCATTTGCAACAAGCAAGTAATTGCCATCAGGACTAAAGCTGACATTATCAGGTAGGGCGCCAACTTCAACAGCTTGAATAAATGTTGGACCTGCGTCAGATAAGCGATAAAAGGCAACAAATCCATTGGCTTGGGTTGGGGAGTCATCGTCGACCCCACGTTCAATGGCAACTGCTAGTAAGTCATCTTTAATTGCTAATGAGTTGACGCCACCAAGATTTTCCAGTTTAAGATCGGCTGCGACATCTAAACTGGCGCTGTGAGTTAAATTATTTAAACTTAGATCAGCTTGCGCATCACTTGGGGTGTCTGTGATGGATTGAAGCGGGCTGGCATCAATGATATCAACTTGGCCACTGACGGCGTTAACAACATATATTTGCTTGCGCGTAGCATCAAAATCAACAATTTCGGCAGCGCTTAAGCCATAGACACCACTTGCATAACGACCAATTAAGCGTGCGCCACTTTGCTCACCACTTTGATAGCAAGCCTGTGACTCATCTGTGATTTCATCATCATCTAAGGTTTGATTGTTATTTTGATCTATGCCAGTGCGGGTGATAAGACCACCGAGCGCACAGTCTTGGGTGGCAGTAGGAATGACCTGTGTTTGGGTCAAGCTTTGATTAAGCGTAGTGGTATTGTCATTATCATTGTCGTCATCACAAGCGGTTAAAAAAAGAGGGAGGGTAAGTGTGGCAACAATGGTCGCAATTTTTGTATATTTTGTCGAAAACATCTGCTTTCCTTGCATGAATAAATAAATGAAACACTTAAACTAATGATAAAAGATGACATTTTTATGTGTTTTTATTGAAGCTTTATTTAGGGAAATGCAAGAGGGGGTATTGATGTGATGAAAGTATTATTTCTAGCTTTTGACAGTAATGGCAACAAAAAACGCGCTGAAAATATAAATATCTTCAGCGCGTTTTTGTATTCGTTGATAATGAGTTTAGGAATGTTGCTCAAACATGTGCTGCTTGACTTTTTTTACGCCAGTATCACCTGCTTTCGAGCGTTTTTTAGGTTGCCATTCTTTTTTCGGTAAGATCCCTTGCTTGAGCCAACGCTTGATTTTATCTTTGCGTAGCCACAATAAAAGCGCAACGCCGGCCAAATAAAGTACAGGCTCAATGGTTAAGGACTTAACTGACCAGATATAATGCACAGCGCCAGCAATGACGGCTAAATAAACCCAGTTATGCAGAACTTGCCAGTTTCGGCCCATTTTCTTTTGCATGCTTTGTAAAGACGTTAGGGTCAAAGCGGCTAAAATCAGCCATGCAAAGGCGCCAACGACTAGGTATGGGCGCGAGATAATCTCACTGGCTAGCAGTTTCCATTCTAATGCCAAATCAAACCATGCGTAACTGGCAAGGTGTAAAGCCGCCCAGACAAAGGTATAGACACCTAAAAGGCGACGTGTTTTGCATAAAAGCCCAAGTTTAAACCACTGTGCAACCGGGCTAACCAATAAGGTAATGATGAGTGTATGAATCGTCGCTTTCCCCGTGAAGTGAATAATTTGCTGCACAGGATCAGCGCCCCAATATTGATTCACCACGGCAAAATAAAGCCAGACGAGGCTAAAAATTTGCGCGATGTGAATCAAAGTTTTCACTATGATGACATGAGTTTGCGACAGCTTCATTAGAAATTCCTTACTAAATCAAGATCTTTATACAGGGATGCGACTTCGTCTTGGTAGCCATTGAACATTAAAGTGTCTTGGCGACGCGCACTTAAAACACTGCCTTCACCAATAAAACGTTCAGAGGCTTGGCTCCAACGTGGATGATCAACCTGTGGGTTAACATTCGCATAAAAGCCATATTCATTCGGTGCCAGTTGGTTCCAAGTCGTTGGCGGCTCTTTATCGGTTAAAGTAATTTTGACAATCGACTTAATGCTCTTAAAGCCATATTTCCACGGCACAACCAAGCGCACTGGCGCTCCATTTTGTGGGGCAAGCGTTTTGCCATATAGGCCAACTGACATTAATGTGAGTGGATTCATCGCCTCTTCTATGGTTAAACCTTCGACATATGGATAATCCACACCACCGCCAACTAAGCTAGATTTCTGTCCTGGCATTCTTTTTGGATCATACAAGGTTTCAAAGGCGACGTATTTGGCGCTTGAAAGGGGCTGCACCTGTTTTAATAGCTCAGCTAAGGTAAATCCAAGCCAAGGAATATTCATCGACCAAGCTTCCACGCAGCGAAAGCGATAAATTCGCTCCTCAACCGTCATCTTTTTAAATAAGTCATCAAAATCAAGCGTCATTGGCTTTTCGACCAAGCCGCCGATTTCTACTTCCCAAGGATTGGTTTTAAACCCGCGTGCACGTACTGCCGGTTGATCTTTGCTGGTGCCAAATTCATAGAAGTTATTGTAGGTAATGACTTTTTGCTCAGGTGTCAGGGTAAGCTTTGGATCTGAATAAGAGGACGTTTGGCCGGATAATGCAGTGCGTACATCTGCTGCGACATCATCGTCACTTTTTGAGGAAAAAACATCAAAGATATTGGCGTGGGCTGCGCTCGCAAAAGGGGAAACCGCAGTTAAAATGCCTAGTTTTTTGACAATATCACGACGCTGTTTATAGATTGATTCAGGCGTCGCATCATTTTCTGAAATTGCCCACTTTGGTTTTTTTGAGATATGCATAATCAGTCCTTGGTAATGTTTTCAACTAATCTAACTTATATAAAGCAAGTCATTCTGATAAGGAGGTAACAAAAAAGTTAAAATTTATAAACCTATGTCACTAAAGGAAACATTCAACAGTGCAAAACTTTCAGAAAGTAGCTACCGAAGTGCAAAGAATTGTAAAGAGGTGGTTATCTTTGTTGGCTAAATGCTACTTTTGTGATGAATTAATGTATATGCTTTATAAGAGGTCTATTGATTTTAATAGCACCACTTAAAGTGAAGCTCAACTAGCATGCTACTCTTGTTCGAAAAAATTGAACGACTTAAACAAGTCTAACGCCTTGGGGTTTAATGGTTTTTTATTACTATAAGGCAGGATTAAGCCCCAGTTATTGATGATCTAGGTTCAACAAAAGAGAAGATTATGAAGCAAGATACAGTAAAAGCCTATCATCCTATATCTAAATTATTCCATTGGCTAAGTGCATTGGCTGTGTTTGGTTTATTTGGTTTAGGTTATTGGATGGTAGATTTAGATTATTACAGCGCTTGGTATCAAGATGCACCGAATATTCACCGCTCGGTAGGTATTTTGTTGGCAATTGTGACCATTTTGCGCCTAATTTGGAACCTTAAAGTTCGCAAGCCTGCGATTGAAGGCTCAGCATTTGAACGTAAAGCCGCGGTGAGTGCGCATCATCTGATTTATTTATTATTATTTGGACTCTTTATCACAGGCTATTTGATTTCGACCGAGAAAGGCCAAGGCATAGAAGTCTTTAATTGGTTCACTGTGCCTGCGTTAGGTCAATTATTTGAAGGTCAAGCTGACCTTAGCGGCACGTTGCACTATTATTTTGCTTATACTTTAGTAGGGCTTGCTGTAATTCATGGCCTTGCTGCTTTGAAACATCACTTTATTAACAAAGACAATACCTTAAAGAAAATGACAACAGGAGTAACAAAATGAAGAAATGGATCGCAACGACCGCACTTGCTGCATCAATGGCTTTATCTTTTGCAGCCAATGCTGCGGATTATCAGATCGATACTAAAGGTCAGCATGCTTCGGTTAACTTTCGCGTCAGCCACCTAGGTTACAGTTTTACCCAAGGCCGTTTCAATCAATTTGAAGGCACATTTTCTTATGATCCGGCGAATATTGAAGCCTCAAAAGTGAATGTTACCATTGATATGGCAAGTCTGGATTCGAACCATGCAGAGCGTGATAAGCATATTCGCAGTGATGACTTTTTGGATGCAGATAAATATCCTAAAGCAACTTTTGTGAGTGAAAAAGTCACAGATAAAGGCGACGGTAAATTTGATATTGAAGGCAAGCTTACCATGTTAGATAAAAGCGTGCCGCTTACTATCAACGCTGAGTTGATTGGCGCAGGCGAAGATCCATGGGGCGGCGAACGTGCTGGCTTTAAAGGCACGGCGCGTATTAACTTTGCAGATTTTGGAATTAAAGAGTCAGCAGGCGCAAGTTTTGCCGATTTAGACTTGTATGTTGAAGGCGTGAAGCAGTAATAAATAGAAACTGCGCTAGGATTTCAATTATTCTAGCGCAGCTTTTTTTGTTTCTATTAGAGCTTAGCGATTGATTCAATTAAAAATAATCACTTTCGACTTAAGCTAAAAGCAAAAGCCGGCTGCAAATATTAATCATAAATCGTTGGGATAGCTTCACGCTTATGCTGAGTGCGCAAATAAATCGCAATGACTTTATCTTCTACTTCTTTTGAAACCGCTTTGCCTTCCAAAAAGTCATCAATTTCATCATAGCTTAGCCCAAGTGCATCTTCATCCGCTTTTTGTGGGTCAAGCTCTTCCAGATCCGCTGTTGGCACTTTATGCACCAAAGTTTGCGGCGCACCTAAAGAGTCAGCCACTTGGCGTACTTGGCGTTTGCTTAGACCAAATAAAGGCGCTAAATCGCACGCACCATCACCAAACTTGGTATAAAAACCTGTGATGTTTTCTGCGCTATGATCCGTGCCAAGCACTAAGCCGCCGACAAAACCAGCCACTTCATATTGCGCCGCCATACGTGCACGTGCTTTGAGGTTACCTTTCACAAAGTCAAGCTTAGCTGTATCTGTTGGCACTAGGCCTGTGCCTGCTAAACCATCGATACTTGCTTGGTGCAGGCCATCTACGCCTGCTTTAATATTAATTGCGATAGATTGTGAAGGCTTGATGAAAGAAAGGGCAAGTTGTGCTTCGTCTTCATCTTTTTGCTCGCCATAAGGCAGGCGCACAGCGATAAATTGATAATCTTGAGAATTGCTTTCTTGGTTGAGTGCTTCAACCGCGAGTTGCGCCAAGCGGCCACAGGTAGTGGAATCCACACCGCCACTGATCCCAAGTACGAGCGCTTTACAACCTGAATCTGTTAAGCGCTTTTTGATAAAGCTAACGCGGCGAGAAACTTCAAATTCAGGGTCAATTTGTGGCAGCACTTGCATTTCTGCAAGAATCGATAATTTTTCAATTTTTGATGACATAATGGCTTCCTTTATACGGCATAAAATTTTACTCTATGAATAATATACTTAAATTTCTATGAGATGCTAGCGCTTGTTAGGATTTCATATCGATAGGGAAAGGAAAATCAGTGACCCAAGAGAAAATTGCTGTTTTTGGTAGCGCATTTAACCCGCCAAGTTTAGGTCACGCAAGTGTGATCGCGCGACTCGATCATTTTGACAGCATTTTGCTGGTGCCAAGTTATGCCCATGCTTGGGGCAAACAAATGCTTGATTTTAATATGCGTTGCGATTTGATTGAGCGTTTTATTGCGGATTTAGAACAACAAGATCCGGCCTGTACAGGCAAAGTGCAGTTGTGCCGCTTAGAAGAAGACATTTACACTCAAAATAATGGTGACAGTGTCACAACTTATGCACTGCTACAAGCACTTAGTACAAGCCAGCCACAGGCTGAATTCACCTTTGTGCTAGGTCCTGATAACTTACTCGCGTTTAACAAGTTTGCCCATGCAAAAGAGATTTTAGAAAATTGGTCGATACTGGCTTGCCCACAAACTTTAGATGTGCGCAGTACGTATATACGTGATTTGTTCAGTCAAGCGAAGCGCCCAGATATCAAAGCCTTGCATGCCTTGACAACCAAAGGCGTTGCACAAGCACTGTTAGACTCAGATTTGTATTAATCAAGGCAATCCATCTAGTCTAGCGTTGGCTGGTTTAGGTACACAAGGCAAGCGCGAGTCAGGGCGTTGGCATCCCCTTGATAGATATCTTGGATAATTTTCGGCATTTTTTGCCCCGATTTTTGCGCGATCAAGGCTTGGCGCAACTGTACTTGTGCGTCAATATTAGGATCATCAAGGCTGTTAAGCGTCGGCAGTTGGCTAAGACTTGGCGCGAGGTGGATCATTTCATCTTGGATCACGGCATATAGATGCTGCAGTTCTACTGAGTCTGGATTAAATTCAAGCGTGCGCAATTTTTCAAGACAAGCTTGCAGCAAAGGGCTTGGCGTGACTTTCCCCGCATTGGGTGGCAGATTTAAATCTAAGCGTGTGGAAATTTCAAGCATTAGATGTTGATGCTGTGAATCTTGAACCGAAGCAGGCAGTAAAAAGGTTAAGCCTGTGAGCGCATGCGCTGGCACAAAGCACACCTCTTGCGGGTTTAAAAGATACTCTTCTTTGCCTAAACGCAGGAGCGCTTGCCCTTGGTCTATCATCACAAGTCGATGCTTTATCGCAGGCTTTCTTGGGTAAAAAGTTAGGCTTGCAAAATCTTGAATAAGGTGGGCAATCGCGTAATTCATATCAGAGCTTCTATCTTTAGTCATTTATATTTAGTGCGGTTTTATCCGCTGCGTTGCATAGCCTAGCTTTTTTGATTGATAAAGCAACTTTTTTCAAGGTTTTTTGATTCAACTAAAAAACTTTTCCATTAAGTTATGCGAACTTATGTTTCAGTGATGTGCTTTGCTAGTTTTACGCTTAGATATTCCCAAATGCACAATTTTAAGGTAAGTTTAGGCGCTTGTTTCTCAATCTGTTTCTCTTTAAGGACTAAAGAAAATAGTTTTGAATATTAAAAATATCAATTAAATTAAAGAGTTACTCTTAAGTGATGTTTGTTTTTTAAAAAACGCCACTATTTTTTGAGTCAAAAATAAAGAAGAATTATGACAACCACAACTCCTTTGGATCCGTATAAAGAGATCCGACCATATCATAATGATGAAGTTCAAGGTGCGATTGAACGCATGCTGGATGATAAGGCTTTTATTAAAGCTGTCGTCAAAGCGCGCTTTTCTCATGATGAGACTTGGTTCTTACGTTTAGTCTCACCTTTAGTGCGATGCTATTTAAAAAGAAAATGGTCAAAATTAGACAATATCGACGATATTCAGCAAGAAGTTGCCAAGTATTTAGATATTGTTTTACAAAAAACTGCCGATGAAATCAGCTTCTCTGGCATTGAAAAGCTTGATCCGAAACAAAGCTATCTGTTTATCTCAAACCACAGAGATATTGCAATGGATCCGGCTTTGGTCAACTGGGGCATTTTTGCGCACGATCACCCAACAGTGCGTATCGCAATTGGCGATAACCTTTTAACTATGCCGTGTGCCAGCGAGCTGATGAAGCTTAACAAAAGCTTTATTGTTAAACGCAGCAGCAAAGGCCCACGTGAAATGATGAAAAACCTTTCATTATTATCTAGTTATATTCGAGATTCACTTGCCGAAGGTCAATCGATTTGGATTGCGCAAAAAGAAGGCCGCGCCAAAGATGGTTTGGATAAAACCGATCCAGCGATCTTGAAAATGTTCCATGTGGCAGGGCGCAAAGATAAAATTGATTTTGCTGAGTATATGAAAAGCCTGAAAATTGTGCCGGTGTCGATTTCTTATGAGAATGACCCGTGTGATGTGGCAAAAGCGCGTGAATTGGCAGCGCTTGAGTCGAAAGGTGAATATACCAAGCAAGAAAATGAAGACATTCAAAGCATTATTCAAGGCATCATGGGTTACAAAGGGCGTATTCATTTGCACTTTGGCGATGTGATTGAAGAAAGCTTTGAGACGCCAGAGGAACTTGCACTAGAAATTGATCGCCAAATCTACCAAGGTTATAAGTTCTATCCATATAACTATATAGCTGCAAATCTCGAATCAGATGATATCACGCCACAAATCCAAGCTAAGTTTGATCAAAAACTACAAGGCTTGAGTGAGCTTGAGCAGCAAAAACTGATTGCTATGTATGCAAACCCAGTGCGCAATCAAAAACAGCAGTCATAAGATAAGCCTGTTGATTTAAACCTTCGCCACAAATGCTGATAAGACGCGTTTGTGGCGTTTTTATTTGTGGCTGCGATTACTGCTTGAGTAACAATAAAAACTCCCCAAGCGCAATCACAAAACTGACCCAAGCAAAGCCTTTCCAAAATAAAACGGGATCACGTTTAAGCAGGGGTTGCTGCATCCGCTCACGCAAGGCGCTTGGATTGGGCGTTTGCAACTCAGTTAAAAACTCTCCCCATGCCTGATGACGCTTGTGCGACGTAAAACTTAGGGCTTTTTCAAGGCAGGCATCAACCCACTCTGGTAAATCGGGACGGGCTTGATATAAAGGCTTGTATTGCCACTGCACGTGACGTGATTTTTTCACATTTTGAATCGATTGGCGCTTAAATGGCAACTCGCCGGTAAGCATTTCATAGGTGATCACTGCTGCTGAAAATAAATCCGCGCGCCAAGTAATGTCCCCATCTTGCAAGTATTCAGGCGCGAGATAATCTAAATCCCCCATTGGCAATGAATCCTCATCTTTGCCCTTGACGCGGTTGGTATCTTTAAGCGCAGTCGCCGCGCCAAAATCAATTAATTTCAGATGCTTGTCGCGTGTGAGCATAATGTTTTCAGGTTTAAGATCGGCATGCACCACATCGGAGCGTTGTAATTTTCGCATTGCAGGAATGAGCTGAGCTAAAATCTCACGCACTTGGGACAATTCAGGTTTCGGGTGATCAAGCATCCATTGGCGTAGGCTATTACCTTCAATATATTCAAGTACTTGATATATGTATGGGCTGTTTTTTGGCAGTGGGTAAGCATCAAGAATATTCGGGTGCTGCAACTCACGCGCGAGCCAAGACTCATTTTGAAAGTGCGCTAAGTATTGGCTATCCTCACTCATGTTTAAGGACGGCACTTTTAGACAGTATTTTTGCCCAGTTTGGTCTTGCGCAAGGTATAAATGGCTGCGACTGCTCGCATGTAAGGATTTTATAATCTCATATTTATCAATTTTTTGCGCTGGCTTTAAGGCTGCTGGAATACGTTTTTGAGCCAGCCCATTCTTGGTAAGATTTGTTTCAAGCGCTTGGATATGAAACATAAAACAGCTGGTGTTATCAAGACTGCCATGCTCCATGGCATTTTGGCACAAGCTTTGGCATATATCTGCAATATCATCTTGGGCTAAATCCCCTTTGATGCTTTTATTAAGCTGCTGCTCAAAGACTTTGAGTGGAAAGTGATCATGCATCCCATCTGTGGTCAGAATAAAGGTATCGTGCGGCTCAAGCGCTAATTTTTGATAATCGATTTCAATATGTGAGTCTAGACCAATGGCGCGTGTGAGCTGTTTGGTATTGGTAAAGGTATAAGAAATATGATCGCGCGTCAGTTGGCGCAACTGACCTTGGCGCAGCAGATAGATACGCGAGTCCCCGACATGGAAGATCGAAGCATTGTTTTCTTTTAAAATCACCGCACTAAAAGTGCTAACCATGCTGGTGTGGCTAATTAAACTGGTGTGACTGGAGCTGCTGGCATGTTGAAATAACCAAGTGTTGAGCGCAGTTAAGCTTTGCTGCACAGATTTTTTAATGCTCCACGTATTTGGCGTCGCATAATAGTCTTCGACAAAGCTTGTGGCAAGGGTGTGGCTGGCTTGTTGCCCATATTGACTGGCACTTGCACCATCGGCAATGCAGGCAACCGCGCCTTTGAGGCGTAAATCCTCGTTATCTGTGGGCACGCGCGCCAAAATAGCATCTTGGTTGTGATCTTTGTGTCCGGCGCTAGAGTAGCCGGCGTAGATGAGTTTCATATGCTTCCTTAAGACTCACGACGAAAGCTGTCACGCAAGGGCGGCTGTGATAACAACCTAAGCTCGCTGCGACAGCTTTGTATATCGTTTACGTCTATGACGACTATAAATGCGTGCTCGCTCGCCTCTCTATCCGTAGAAAAGGGTCTTAGCGAGCACTTTTATCAATGGGAAACATCAATAAAGCTGATACTCCCATCTGGGTTTACTTCTGTAATTTGTCCGCTTGGCTCTTCCATAAATAACAAGGTCACAAAGCCAATTGCAGCAGTTGCGGCGATAACAAGGAAGAAGGTTTGGTAGCTGACAAAAGATAATATGGTTAAATATACCACAGCTCCAACATTCCCATAAGCCCCTGTCATGCCTGCAATTTGTCCTGTCATGCGGCGTTTAATAAGTGGCACTGTCGCAAACACTGCGCCTTCACCCGCTTGCACAAAGAAAGAGCATGCCATCGCAGCCACCACAGCTAGCCAAACGGGCCACTGGCTATCGACTTGGCCCATTACAAAGTAGCCTAGTGCAAGCCCTGCGGTTAAAATTAATAAGCTAGGTTTGCGGCCAAACTTATCTGAGATCATGCCGCCACCTGGGCGAGACATCAGGTTCATAAAGGCGTAAGCTGAGGCAAGCATGCCTGCCACCACAGCAGAAAGCTCAAAGGTTTCGGCAAAAAAGAGTGGCAACATAGACACCACCGCAAGCTCAGAGCCAAAGGTCGCAAAATAAAGGATATTTAACACGGCCACTTGTTTAAATTTATACTGATGGATCTCTTCAACTGGCGTATGGAAAATCGCCTTATTGACCAGCCAAACTTGGCGACACTCAAATAAATAGATAGCGACTAAACCAATATAAATCCCATTGACGACTGTGTCACTCAACATTCCAATCCCAGCATCAGAAAGTTTCCATGCCAACAGCGCAAGCGCGGCGTACATAGGAATTTTCATAAATAACAAGAAGTAAAAATCTGACTTTGACGTCACTTCCATCGCTGAGACATGCTTAGCGCGAAAATATGTCGAGCCTTTTGGCGTATCCGTGACTTGGCTATAAAAGATAAAAGCAAAAATGAGGCAGAGCAAACCACTTAGACCGGTTGCGTAACGCCAGCCGTCATCACCGCCAAAAAAGAGTGCCAAGGTCGGCAAGGTGAACGCTGCTGCAGCCGAGCCAAAGTTACCCCAACCGCCGTAAATGCCTTCGGCGGTGCCAAGCTGATGATGTGGGAACCACTCAGAAACCAGACGGATCCCGACCACAAAGCCTGCGCCAATAAAGCCAAGCAAGAAACGCGCAATGGCGGCTTGGATAAAGGAGTCAGATAGGGCAAACATAAAACATGGGATAGACCCAATCGCCAGCAGCGCTGAGTAGACGATACGTGGGCCATATTTATCTGTCAGCATGCCGATTACCACACGCGCTGGGATGGTCAAGGCAACGTTTAGAATTAATAAGGTTTTAATCTCTTCAGTGGAAAGGCCCAAGCTTTCTTTGACCATTTGCAATAAGGGCGCAAAGTTAAACCAGACCACAAAAGTTAAGAAGAAAGCAATCCAACTGAGGTGAAGGATCTTCATTTTACCTTGGAAACTAAAGAGTGAAAATTTATCTGAATCTGTCATGGCATCATTCCTTGATCGAGTGAGTGTTTTCATCATTTGGGATTAAAATTTGCACTAAATCCTTGTCTGTGCGCAGGGTAAAAGTGCGAACTTGAATAGTCTTATCTTCCAAGCAAGCACCTGTTTTTAAATGAAAGTGTTGTTTATATAAAGGCGAGGCCACATACGGCTGACCATCGATTGAACCTATGATCCCGCGCGAGAGCACATAAGCATCGGCAATCGGATCTTTATTGCATAAAGCGTATAAATTGTTGCTGCGCCGGCAATAAAAGATCGCCACTTGTGCATGGCCGACTTTGGCGCAAATCCCAGCATTCGGGGATAAATCCTCTAGTCTGCACAAGGTTTGCCAGTGTGCTTGGTCTGATCTTGATGGCGCTGTCAGTGTGGGGTCGAGAACTTGATCTTGCATTATGCTTCCTCGCTCATTTGAACCGCGACTTGGATTTGCTGCGTCGCTAAGTGTTTGCTATTGATAGGGAATTTTTGCTCGCGATACTCGACAAACGGTTGTTCATCCGGCGTATCTTGGTTGATGAATGGACGGAAACGTTTGAGTTTCTCTGGGCTTTCAAGGGTGGTTTTCCATTCACATTGATATTTATTGATATTTTTCGCCATTGAGGCTTCTAAACTTGCGCCAAGCTGGAGTTTGTCATCGATGATCACTGAGCGTAGATACTCAATGCCGCCGTCTAAGTTTTCAAGCCAAACGGACGTGCGTTGCAGGCGATCGGCGGTGCGGATATAAAACATTAATAAGCGGTCGATATAGCGCACTAGGGTGACTTCATCTAGATCGCTAGCAAATAGATCGGCGTGGCGAGGACGCATTCCACCATTGCCGCAAATAAATAAATTCCAGCCTTTGTCGGTGGCGATGACGCCAATGTCTTTGGATTGGGCTTCCGCGCATTCACGGGTACAACCCGAAACGCCAAACTTCAATTTGTGTGGTGAGCGCAGCCCCTTGTAGCGATTTTCCAAAAAGATCGCAAAGCCAACACTGTCTTGCACCCCATAACGACACCAAGTGCTGCCAACACATGACTTCACTGTGCGCAGGGATTTGCCGTAAGCATGCCCAGTTTCAAATCCAGCATCGATAAGGCGTTTCCAAATCTCTGGTAATTCATGCAGTTGAGCGCCAAATAAATCAATCCGTTGCCCGCCAGTGACCTTGGTATAAAGTTTAAAATCCCGCGCGACCTCGCCAATGGTGATGAGTTTTTCTGGTGTGATTTCACCGGCAGGAATACGTGGCACAACTGAATAGGTACCATCTTTTTGCATATTCCCTAAAAAGAGATCATTGGTATCTTGCAGCTCTAAATGCTCATCTTTTAAGATATAATCATTCCAATATGAGGCTAAAATGGAGCCAACTGTTGGCTTACAAATTTCACAGCCTAAGCCATGCCCATGTTTTTCAAGCACTTCATCAAAAGTTTTTAGCTCTTCAACTAAAATCATATCGCTGAGCTCTTGACGACTATATTCAAAATGCTCACACAAGTGGTTGTTAACACTCACGCCAAGCTTTTCAAGCTCAGAATCCAACACTTGCTTCGCCAGCGCGCTACAGCCGCCACAACCAGTGGATGCATTGGTGCAAGATTTCAAGTCATCCATGCAGCGCGAACCGGCAGACACAGCTTGAATAATATCGCCTTTGGTGACATCAAAGCATGAGCATATCACTGCTGTTTCTGGCAGGGCGTCTAAGCCCATTGCAGCGTTATCATCTTGCGCGAGATCAGATAAAATCAGCACCGCAGGTTGCTCTGGAAGTGGCATATCATTTTGTTTGATCTGCAATAAGTTGCCATAAGCGCTGACATCTCCGACAAGCACTGCGCCAAGGATCTTTTGACGATCTTTACTGACGATCAAGCGTTTATAAACTTGCTCTATTTCATCACAATAGGTGTATGACAAAGCATCTGGGCCGGTTTGATGGACCTCACCGATACTTGCAACATCGACGCCAAGAAGTTTGAGTTTGGTGCTCATGTCTGCGCCAGCAAAGGATTGCGCCGTTGCAGGCTCTAAAATATGTTGCGCGGCAATTTTTGCCATCTGATAACCCGGCGCAACCAAGCCAAAGATCTTTTGCTGCCACAAGGCGCATTCACCAATGGCATAAATATCTGGAGAACTGGTTTGGCAATAATCATTAATCACAATCCCGCCACGTTCACCGATTCGCAGATCGCACTGACGTGCTAATGCATCTTGCGGACGTATCCCAGCAGAAAACACCAACATATCTGTTTCAAGCTCAGTGCCGTCGGCAAATTTCATGCAATAACGATAGTCATTGCCAGTGGTTAATGCCGTGGTCGCTTTTTGCGTATGCACATGCACCCCAAGGGCTTCAATCTTGTTTTTGAGTAGATCGCCACCGTCTTGATCAAGTTGGACAGCCATTAGTCTTGGCGCGAATTCAACCACATGGGTTTCAAGCCCAAGGTTTTGCAAGGCATTGGCTGCTTCAAGGCCAAGCAAGCCGCCGCCGATGACCACGCCACGTTTACTGCTTTGGCTAGATGCTTGAATCGCATCTAAGTCTTCTAAGGTGCGATAAACATGACAATGTTCTTGATCCGCGCCTTCAATCGGCGGCACAAATGGGTAAGAGCCTGTTGCAAGAACAAGTTTGTCATAAGGGTAGACATCACCATCTTGGGTCGTGACTTGCTTTGCCGTCGTGTCGATGCTTTCAATACCTTGATTAAGGTGATAATGAATCTGGTTTGCTTGATAGTAAGCATCATCTGTCAGCGCCAAGTTGGCTTCAGCACCTTGCGTTAGATAAGAGGTTAAGTGCACGCGATCATAAGCAAGGTGGGGCTCCTTACCAAAGGTGGTGATCTCAATATCTTGTCTTTGTGCTTGGATCATATTTTCAATAAATTTATGACCCACCATGCCATTGCCAACAACAATAATTTTTTGCTTTGTCATTGCTTCATCCTTTTTTATGTTTGTCACTTGCGGTATGCCAAAGATGAAGCAATAAGGATGCCAAATGCTTTTCTAATTCTTATAAAGAAAATATATAGCTTAAAAATCAAGGCATTAACTTTAAATAGAAAAGGCAAAAGGGCCTTATATTATTAAGCCCTACATGTAATAAGTGTTAATTTTTGGTGTTAACTGGTGCAAATTTATCCAAATTGGTGCAAAAATAAGTTATTTTGCATGATATACCCCTAAATTGGTATATACTACTTTAGGGGTATGTAAATTAAGTTGTTGTTTTAAATGACTAATATTTAGTAAGTTGGCTTTTTAGGTCTTTGGCTTGAATTTTGCTTGAGTGATCTATATTTCGTATTTATAAAAGCAAGAGAGGGTTGCATGACTCAAGTCGATCAAGGATGGATTAAAACAACTTGTGCGTATTGTGGGGTGGGCTGCGGCGTTGAGGCGCGTGCATGCACATCAGGTAAAATTGAGGTGAGAGGTGATAAGTCGCATCCAGCAAATTTTGGCAAACTTTGCACCAAAGGCATTGCACTTGGCGAAACCTTAATTGATGACGGACGTTTACTGCAGCCACAAAAAAGAGTAAGTCGCAGTGAAAATACTCGTCAAGACATCAGTTGGGAGCAGGCAACAGATGAGGTCGCGCAAACTTTTTTAGAGGTGATCAATACCCACGGCCCAGATGCTGTGGCTTTTTATGTCTCAGGTCAGCTATTAACGGAAGATTATTATTTAGCCAATAAATTAATGAAAGGCTTTATCGGCAGCGGCAATATCGACAGTAATTCGCGTCTGTGCATGGCATCTTCTGTGGTTGGGCATAAACGCGCCTTTGGGCAGGATACAGTGCCGATTTGTTATCAAGATATAGAAGAGGCCGAGCTGGTGCTACTTATTGGCTCTAACCTTGCTTGGTGTCACCCTGTGTTATTTCAACGTCTGCGCCTTTCGAAACAAACTAATCCAGATCTTAAAGTTGTGGTGATTGACCCAAGACGTACGGCAAGTTGTGAAATTGCTGACAGTCATTTAAGCCTAAAATCAGGCACAGATATCGCGCTATTTAATGGCTTATTGGCTTATTTAGCGATTCATGATGGACTGGATCAGGACTTTATGACGGCGCATACACAAGATAGTCAAGCCTGTGTGGACGCTGCAAAACTTGAAATGGGCACAACCGAGGCGGATATCTTATCTAAGGTGAGCCAAGTTTGTGAACTGGACGCCGCCCAAGTGTTGGCGTTTTATCAAAGCTTTCTTGCGAGGCAAAAAGTATTAAGCATTTATTCGCAAGGGGTGAATCAATCCGCGCAAGGCAGTGACAAGGTCAACAGTATTTTAAATTGTCATTTGGCGACGGGAAAGATTGGTCAAACAGGCAGCGGGCCATTTTCTGTGACAGGTCAGCCCAATGCGATGGGCGGGCGTGAAGTTGGCGCCTTGGCAAATACCTTAGCGGCGCATTTTGAGTTTGATAATAGGGCGCATCACCAAGCTGTGGCTGATTTTTGGCAGGCACCGCAATTAGCCGCTACACCGGGTTTAAAAGCCGTCGATATGTTTGATGCCATGTTAGAAGGCAAGATTAAAGCGGTTTGGATCATGGCTACCAACCCTGTGGTGAGCCTGCCAGATAGCGCAAAAGTTAAAGCTGCGCTTGAAACCTGTCCTTTTGTGGTCGTTTCTGATTGTATTCAAGACACGGCAACCAGTCAATTTGCTGACATTCGTTTGCCTGCGCAAGCGTGGGCGGAAAAATCCGGCACTGTGACCAACTCTGAGCGACGCATTTCACGCCAGCGTAAAATTGTTGCAAGCCCAGGGGTTGCCAAACCAGATTGGTGGATAATCTCACAAGTGGCAAAGAAAATGGGCTTTGAGAAGGCGTTTAATTATCTGCATCAAGGGCAGATCTTTCGTGAATATGCCGCCATGACAAGCATTGAGATTGAAGGTGAGCGTCGCGATCTGAATTTAAAAGGGCTGGCAGATATTTCAGATAAAACTTATCAAGAAATGACGCCACAGCAATGGCCAGTGATGGCTTATCAAGATGAGATCGTCCATCAGCGCTTTTTTGCCAAGGGCGGGTTTTATACCCCAAACCAAAAGGCGCGTTTTGTGCCTGTGCAGCAACAAGCCATTGCAAGCGCCGAGCAAGCAGGGGAGACAAACAAGGCGCTTTGCTTAAATACAGGACGAAGCCGCGATCATTGGCACACCATGACGCGCACCGGTCTTGCGCCAAATTTGAGTTTTTATCAAGCCGAGCCTTATGTTTTGATCCACCCACAAACGGCGCAAGCACGTAATATAGCCGATGGCGATTTGGTGAAAGTCACACACCAAAGCCTTGCGCAGAAAGATGTTTTCTCAAAGTTAGATGAATCACTTATGGATGAAGCGCATTGCGTTGCGCGGGTTATTTATGATGAGGGGATGCAAGAAAAGCAAATTTATATGCCGATTCATTGGAACGCGCAAAGTGCATCCAAAGCCGAGGTGTGTGCCTTGATAGATCAAACCCGTGATCCCCATTCTGGTCAGCCTGAGTTTAAGAATTCGTGGGTTGATATCTTACCTGTGAAGCTTCAATGTACGGCGTTTATTTTGGCGCAAACCAGTCAAGTGGCTCAGCTTCAAGCCATGCAGATAGCTTATTGGAGTGGTCAAAAGCTCACTCATGGGTATCAATACATAGTGCAAGCGGATATGGATAAAGCAGCACTGATGGCTCAATTAAAAAACAAAATTGAGGATGATTGTATTCTGATAATGCAAGATTTAGACCAAGATTTAGGCTTAGAGAGGTTTAAACTATTTGATTTTAGCAGCGATGAGACTGAGAACTTATTTCAAATGTGTACAAAAAAAGGTCATTTGGTTACGCAAATTTAACTTTTAATTTACATTAATTTCATTTATATTCGAAGGTTGCTAGCGAAATAGTAAAAAACAATCAATTTAAAGAACAATGTTTTATTGTCTATCTTTATGATTTTTATAAGGAATGTGTTTTTATCAGTACAAGTGTTCGCTCGAAAGTATTTGCGCTTTAATAAAAATTCATTCAAAATTAGTACCTAGTTGAACTGGTAAGAGTTCTTATTTCATCACAAGGTAATATATGAAAGTCGTTGATTTACTAAAACACAAAAAAGATTCTATCGCAAAGCCACAACTCGAATTAAAAGAGTTGGTGTCGCCTGTGATCAAAGAATATTGGAGTGATTTGGTGACAAAGGCGAATGCTCAAATTTTGCCATGGACAAGTCAAACCAAGTCGAGTGCAGAGCAAGGTCAGCAAGTTGCTGATAACGCACAGGCACACCTATCGATTCGTGAGCAGAAAGCTCAGGCCCATTCGGCGGAAAATGCTTTTGCAAATGTCACGCCATTGCGTGAAGAAAATCGACCACAGATTGAAGAAGCACCTTCTACTCTTTCTGAGAAAGAAGCAGCAGTTTTGGCTGGCTTGCCGCAAACAGCGCAAGATTTATATCATGAACTGACGGCGACACTTGGTGAAGAAATTCATGTGGGTGATTGGAGCCATATTGGCCAAGATCGTATCAATGAGTTTGCAAAAGTAACTGAAGATATGCAATGGATCCATACAGATCCTGAGCGTGCTGAGCAAGAATCACCATTTAAAACGACAGTTGCACATGGTTTTTTAACCTTAGCTATGTTGTCTCGCTTGACCGATAGCGTGGATGAAAAAAATCCACCTTTCCCAAGTGCAAAAATGACAGTAAATGTCGGCCTAAACAAGGTACGTTTCCCTTACCCTGTGAAAGCGGGCAATAACATTCGTGCGCGCAGCTCAATTGTAAGCGTGACGCCGGTTAGTCGTGGCCTTGAAATTGAACGCGAAATCAAAGTTGAAATCGAAGGTATCCGTCGCCCAGGTTGTGTGGCAGTGTCTGTGATTCGTCTATATTTCTAAGTCGAATCTAACACCCAAAGAATAATAAACGGTTGTTTGCGTGATGCAAGCAGCCGTTTTTTTATGCTTATAATTTTCACAATACATTCCCTATACGCGGTATGTTTATGACGCTTTGCTAAATCATACATCCCAAAAATGGTAAAATTGTAAGTATTTTTTCACACTGAGTTAACATAACTGTTTATATTTGCTACACTTTCATCATTGGTGGAAATGATTTCCCCAAGAAAAGACAAAAATGAATACATGAGCTCAATCAATAAGGAAGATGAAATGAAGTTTAGCAAACTGATCAAACTCAGCGCACTTTCGGCAGGTATTTGCATGGCAGGCGCAGCGAGTGCGCAAGAATTTGTCACTATCGGGACAGGTTCTGTGACAGGTGTTTACTATCCAACCGGCGGTGCAATTTGTAAGTTGGTGAATAAAGACAAAGATACTCACAATGTCCGCTGCTCAGTTGAGTCCACTGGTGGTTCAATCTACAACGTTAATGCGATGCGCTCTGGTGAGCTAGACTTTGGTGTAGTGCAATCTGATTGGCAATACCATGGTTATAATGGCACCAGCGAGTTTAAAGAGCAGGGCCCATTTAAAGAGATGCGTGCGGTATTCTCTTTGCATACCGAACCTTTCAATGTGATCGCACGTACCGACTCTGGCATCAAAAACATTGCTGATCTTAAAGGTAAGCGCGTCAATGTGGGCAATCCAGGCTCTGGTGATCGCGCAACGCTAGAAGTTGTGATGGATGCAATGGGTTGGAAAATGGATGACTTTAAACTTGCATCAGAGCTTAAAGGTAGCGAACGTTCACAAGCACTTTGTGATAACAAAATCGACGCCTTTGTGTATGTGGTTGGCCATCCAAATGGATCAATCAAAGAAGCAACAACAGCGTGTGATGCAAGCCTTATCAATGTAACAGGTGAGCAAATTGATAAAATCGTTGCCGACAACCCATATTATGCTTACAGCACAGTGCCTGCTGGTATGTATAAAGGCAATGATGAAGATGTGAAAAGCTTTGGTGTGGCTGCAACCTTGGTGTCATCAACCAACGTATCGGATGATGCTGTCTATGCACTGACAAAAGCTGTGTTTGAAAACTTTGATGATTTTAAACGCCTACACCCAGCATTTGCGAACTTGAAAAAAGAAGACATGGTGAAATCAGGTCTATCTGTGCCGCTTCACCCTGGCGCGCTAAAATATTACAAAGAAGCTGGCTTAGTTAAATAACTAACCGCGTACTTAAAATAATAACAAGAATAAACTGCCCAGCGCCGTGATTAATCCGTGTTGGGCAGTCTTTTTTGGACACCTGTCTATACCCTTTCATTGTTTGGGTATATCCCTTTTTTAGGGTAAACAAGATGATTGCTTAAGGACGAATGATGAGCAAAATAATCAAGGATGGATCCGTTGATCCAACTGATCGCATTGATCAGGCACCAGATATACAAGAAGCCCAAGAGATTGCCAAGCAAGCGGACACAGGGGGGCGCTATCCCACAGGGCTGAGTAAACAAATTTTATGGTTTGTTCCATTATGTTGGGCACTGTTTCAACTTTGGTATGCATCACCATTACCGTTTTTATTTGACTTTGGTATTTTTAATGATACCCAAGCTAGGGCGATCCACTTAAGTTTTGCCACCTTTTTAGCCTTTACGGCTTACCCTGCATTCAAGTCTTCACCGAAAGATCGCGTGCCGATGCATGATTGGATATTGGCTTTGATTGCAAGTTTTTGCGCAGCTTATATTTATCTTTTCTATGATGAGCTTTCTTCACGCTCTGGCGCGCCGACTCAAACCGATATTGTTGTGGCGGTCATTGGGATGTTGCTTTTGCTCGAAGCCGCGCGTCGTAGCCTTGGGCCACCGTTAATGATCGTTGCCTTAGTCTTTTTAGTCTATACCTTTGCAGGGCCTTATATGCCAGATGTGATTGCGCATAAAGGCTCGAGCATGCAACGTGCGATGTCACATCTATGGTTAACCACGGAAGGGGTGTTTGGGGTTGCGCTTGGGGTATCTTCCTCATTTGTGTTCTTGTTTGTGCTGTTTGGCGCCTTGCTTGAACGCGCTGGCGCGGGGGCATACTTTATCCATGTCGCTTTCTCACTCCTTGGGCACATGCGTGGCGGCCCAGCAAAAGCTGCTGTGGTTGCATCAGGCTTATCTGGCCTTGTGTCAGGCTCTTCTATTGCTAACGTGGTGACAACAGGTACTTTTACGATTCCACTCATGAAGCGTGTTGGCTTCCCTGCTGAAAAAGCTGGCGCAGTCGAAGTAGCAGCCTCAACCAATGGACAGCTCACGCCGCCGATTATGGGCGCTGCAGCATTCTTAATGGTTGAATATGTAGGAATTTCTTATATTGAGGTGATTAAAGCTGCTATTTTACCTGCTTTAATTTCTTATATTGCATTAATCTATATTGTGCATTTAGAAGCCTGTAAAGCCAATATGCAAGGCTTGCCACGTCGCAACCCGAGTAACTTTACGCGCAGCATGCTTTCGTTTATCGGGACCCTTTTAGGGCTTGGGATCTTAAGCTTAGCTGTGTATTACGGTGTGGGTTGGACCAAAGATGTGTTTGGTGAAAGCGCCACTTGGATTGTGCTCACTGCGTTAGTGCTAGTGTATATCCTTCTCGTTAAACGCTCGGCACGCTTTATGGCTGAGTCTGATTTAGACTTGGAGAAAGAGTTGACCGAAGTGCCTGATCCAAAAACAACGATTCAATCGGGTCTGCATTATCTGTTGCCGATTGTGGTGCTAGTCTGGTGTTTGACGGTTGAGCGCTTTTCACCGGGTCTATCTGCGTTTTGGGCAACCAGTTTTATGATTTTTGTGCTCTTAACGCAGCGTCCATTGATTTCGCTCTTTACGCCTGCACAGCTAAAAGATAAGGTTGCGCAAAATGCGACATTTGCAAGCTTAACCAAAGATGGATTTGTTGATTTAGTTGAAAGCTTGGTGTCAGGTTCGCGTAATATGATTGGCATAGGTGTGGCAACGGCAACCGCAGGCATAGTGGTCGGCGTCGTGACGCTGACAGGTATTGGCCTTGTGATGACAGACTTTGTCGAGTTCATCTCAGGCGGCAACATGATGCTAATGCTGATTTTCACTGCGATCATCAGCCTTATTTTAGGCATGGGCTTGCCAACTACGGCAAACTATATCGTGGTGTCAACCTTGATGGCACCTGTGATTGTGACCCTTGGCGCGCAACATGGTTTGATTATTCCACTGATTGCGGTGCACTTATTTGTGTTCTATTTTGGCATTTTAGCCGATGATACGCCGCCTGTGGGTTTAGCTGCCTTTGCCGCTGCCGCAATCGCAAAATCCGATCCAATCAAAACAGGTATTCAAGGCTTTACCTATGATATTCGGACTGCGATTTTACCATTTATGTTCATCTTCAATAATCAGCTCTTGTTGATTGGTGTGGATACATGGTGGCACTTGATCTTGGTGGTGCTTTCGTCGATTATTGCGATGCTCTTGTTCTCTGCCGCAACCCAAGGTTTTTGGTTTACTAAGAACAAGTGGTGGGAAACCATTATCCTCTTGCTACTGACTTTCTCTTTCTTCCGCCCTGGTTTTTGGTGGGATCAAATCTTCCCAGCTTACATTGATGAGCCGGCAAATAAGATTGAGCAAGTGGTCGGTGAGATGCGCAATGGGCAAGATCTACGCTTGAAAGTTTCTGGCACCAATATTGAAGGGGATTATGTCTCTAAAGTGGTGAACTTACCATTTGATGAAAACGCAGAAACTGCCGCTGAGCGTTTAGATTCGATGGGACTTAGCCTTAAAATGGAAGATAAAGTTATTGTCGATATGGTTGGCTTTGCAAGCCCAGCAGAAGCCGCGGGCATTGAGTTTGACTGGACCATAGATGCCATCATCATTGACTCGAATCGTCCGCTTAAAGAATGGCTGTTTATCCCATGCTTGTTTGTTTTAGGCTTTGTGGCTTGGAATCAAAGACGACGGATAAAAACTGAGAAAGCTTTGAGTTAAATAAAATCTTTTTGACTTAAACGATAAAATCCCAAGTTTGATTGCATCTTGTAATTGGCTTGGGATTTTTTGATCTAGTTTTTCCTTGACCCTTGTTTTTTCAAACCTATACTGCCTAGATAATGAATAAGGCTCACTTCAAGTGAGAAGATAATTGAGGTTTTTATGGCACGTACAGCGCATGCTTTGCATATTTTAGTTAAACACAAAGAACAAGCGGAAGATATTATTAAGCAGCTCAAAAAGGGCGCGAAATTTCAAACCCTTGCAAAAAAATATTCCAACTGCCCATCGGGTAAAAAGGGTGGCGATTTAGGCGAATTTCAAAAAGGCCAAATGGTGCCAGCCTTTGATAAAGTTTGCTTTAGTGGTGAAACCTTAGTCCCACATTTGGTTAAAACAAAATTTGGCTGGCATGTGGTCAAAGTCTTGTACCGCACTTAATCAAAATCTGAAAGCCATCCTGCGGGGTGGTTTTTTGTTCTTTATTTTTGGTTTAAGCCTAATCTTTAATGCTATGGCTAAAAAATAAGTTTTAAACTTTAGTGACTAAAAGCGAAAGATAAAATCTGATTCTTGGAGGTGGGTCGATTTTGTCTTTCGCTTGTTTATTATCTTGGTTAAATTAGGATAAGATAAAGTGGCAAAAATGGAATTTTAACTTAGGTAAGACTATGGATAGTAAAATAAAACAAAATTTTGAGCTAAGTCGCCAAGAATTACTGGATATGGGGCTGCGCGGTAATACCTTATTAAGTTTAGGTAGGGGATCGAAAGTCCTTGAGATTGTCGATGAAAAAAGTATCCAAATCTTTGATAGTTTGGTTGAACAAGCTAAAACTATGCATTTTCTGCCCGCGCCCAATGCACTTGCCAAAGATGATGAAAAATCCATTCCTATCCCTGAGTTAACCCAATACTTAGCTGAGCAGAAAGGGGATAAAAGACATCAAGATATCGGTTTGCAAACCCAACTGTTGCAAAAACCTCTCGAAACTCGCTTACTCAAATTAAATGCTGAATCCGTCACCTTTGTTCAAGAAAAGGGGGTGGATTTACTTTATTTAGCGACAGGTTTTTTAGAGTGGCAAGAAGACACTTCAGATAAACCAAGGTATGCGCCACTTATCTTGATCCCGGTTGAAATCTATCGTGAAAACGCTGCGCACGCTTATAAAATTCGTTATACCGAGGCAGAACTTGGCACTAATTTAACCTTAGCAGCCAAGCTTAAAATGGAATATGGGATCAGTTTGCCAAGCTTTGAGGAAACAGAGCAAGGTTATGATTTACCTGCTTATTTCAAAGCGGTTGAAGCAGCCATTCAGGCCAAACCCAATTGGCGAGTGGTGGCAGATAAAATTGCATTAAGCTTTTTCTCTTTTGGTAAGTTTCAGATGTATCAAGACTTATCTGATGAGGTTTGGCCGGATGACAAAAAGCCGTCTTCTCATCCACTTATCCAGAAAATTTTCGAGCAAGGCTTTGAGCAAGATGCGAGCTTAATTGAGCCAGCTAGTGATGCGGTCAACCAAGCGGAAGCTTTGCAGCTGGTACTTGACTCTGATTCAAGCCAAACTGAGGCTGTGCTGGCTGCAAAATCTGGCGCCAGTTTGGTGATCCAAGGTCCGCCTGGCACGGGTAAATCTCAAACTATCACCAATATTATCTCGCAAGCCTTAGCGGATAATAAAAAAATTCTATTTGTTGCCGAAAAAATGGCCGCCCTTGAAGTGGTGAAACGCAGGTTAGATAATTGTCATATTGGCGATGCGGTGCTTGAGTTGCACTCACATAAGGCGAATAAAAAAGCAGTTCTTGCTTCCCTTGAACGCACCTTATTGCAAGATGAACCTGTCACTCCAGAGCGCCTTGATGAAATAGAAGGCTTAGTTGCAACCCGTGATAAACTCGATGCCTACTGCCAAGTGGTAAGCGCGCCAATTGGGCAAACCGATTATAACTATCACGATGCGTTGGGCTATCTGCTACAGCTTAAAAAACAATTTGATGATGCGCCCAATATGCTTGAAGATTTGCCAAAATCGCAATCTGACTTGAGCCTTTGGACGCAAGCCTTTTATCAAAGCGGCTTGGCAAAAATAACTGAATGTGCGGATCATCTTTCTGAGCATCAAGCTCCATGCTTAAACCTTTATTCTTCCAGCCAATTACAAGATTACTCACCAGAAATCGAAAGCAAAGCCAAAGGCATTCTTGCTGACTATTCACAAAACCTAGCGCACGGTACACAAGTGCTGAATCAATTAATTCAAGCGCTTGCAATCAAAATGAATGTGGCTGATCCCCAGTCAAGTGCTGAGACAGAAAAGGTTTATATCGATACCCAAGGCGATGCCTTGTATGCCAGTGAAATCTTACACCATATAACCAATCGTCCAGATTTAAGCGGCATCAATACTGACCTTGCGCTTTGGCAATCCAAAGGTAATGGACTGCTTGAGGTGGCAAAGCAAGGGCTGAACTTGCAACGTCAACAAGCTAAACTCTCCAGTCAATTTTTAGATCAAGCCTTTGATTATGACTGGATTGGGATGCGCAGTGTATTGCTTGCGAGCGGCAAAAAATGGTGGCGTTTTTTCTCAGGCGACTACCGCAAGGCAAAAAATACCTATGCTGGCCTGTGTAAAGATGGCTTAAAAGGCAGTGTGGATGAGTGGATTGCAAGCATTGATACTTTGCTTAGATTTAACTCGGACAAGCAAGATTTTGCCCAAGCGGCAGCGCCTTATTTTGAGATATTAGATGTGAACCAATCAAATTGGCAAAAGGTACTGCCAACGCTTGATTGGATAAATCAAATGTGCAGTTTCCTCACCCAAAGGCAATTTGAACAGAGTAGCGTATCCCCGTTACCCATCTTTGAAGCCGCGCTTGATCCAAACCAAGCCATTGAGCTTGATAGTGAAGCACTCGAACAAGCCAAACAAACACTCGACAGTGCTTCACAACACCTTGATGACTTGTGCGCTTTGCTTCATTTAGATAGCGAAAGCTTTTGCCAAGCTGTGAGCAAACTTTCCACACAAGCGCGCTTAAAGCTTGATGCGGATATAGAAAAAATGTACGCCTTGACGCGTTTTAATCGCTTACAGCAAAGCATGGATTCACTTGGCTTAAATGACTGGTCTCAATGCGCCTTTGCGTGGCAACACGCACCGCAAAATTTGGTTGAAGGTTTTAAATATCGCTTTTTTGAAATGCTCGTCAATGCGTCGTATCAAAACCAAGAGCTGATCCGTTATTTTGATCGCGTGGCACATGAAAAACTAATTGAAGCATTTAAAGCCAGTGACGCCAATTTATTTAGCTTTGCCCAAGAGCATTTGGTCAAAAAGCTTTATCAAAATTTGCCAAATCCATCTGCGCGTGGGGAAGTGGAAACCTTGCGCCGCGAGTTTAATAAAAAACGTCGCCATATGCCGATTCGCCGCTTGCTTAATAAGGCAGGCCGCGTGATTCAGCAAATTAAACCCGTGCTTATGATGAGCCCAATGTCGATTGCGACTTATCTTGAGCCGGGTGAAGTTGAGTTTGATTTGGTTATCTATGATGAGGCCTCTCAGGTCAAAGTCGCCGATGCATTGGGCGCGATGCTGCGTGGCAAACAGGTGATTGTGGTGGGCGATACCAAGCAAATGCCGCCCACGAATTTCTTTGGCAAACAATTTATTGCTGATGACGAAGACGCGCAAGAGAGCATCACTGCAGATATGGAAAGCATTTTAGGTTTGTTTTTGGCCTCTGGCGCGCCAGAATCTATGCTCAGATGGCACTATCGGAGCCGACATGAGTCCTTAATTGCGGTTTCAAACCAAGAGTTTTACGACAATAATCTGATGATCTTCCCATCATCAGGAATTAACCCCGAAGCGCAAGGCTTAAGCCTGACTCATTTACCAGACACGACTTATGATCGCGGCGGCTCGCGCACTAACCAAGGGGAAGCACAAGCACTGGCGCAAGCTGTGATGGCGCATGCCGAGTTACATCCAAATCAAACCTTAGGCGTAGTGGCCTTTAGTACGGCGCAGCGCGATGCGATTTTATTTGAGGTTGAAAAGTTAAGAAAAGAAAACCCAGACTTAGAAGACTTTTTTGCCGGGCACCCAGAAGGCGAAGACTTCTTTGTTAAAAACCTTGAAAACGTGCAAGGGGATGAGCGTGACACCATATATATTAGTATTGGGTATGGCCGCACCCCTGAAGGGCGATTGCCATCAAGCTTTGGCCCAGTAAACCATGATGGTGGTGAGCGCCGTTTAAATGTCTTGATCTCGCGTGCACGGATGAATATGCGCGTCTTTAGTAATTTTAAAGCGGATGAAATGTCGGTGAATGATGCATCGCCATTTGGCGTTCGCGCATTAAAGAACTTCCTGCATTACGCCGAAAAACGCGAACTTATCCGCCATCAAGAAACAGGCAAAGGGCCAGACTCACCTTTTGAAGAAGAAGTGATTTCAGCCATTCGTTCGCTTGGCTATCAAGTGGAGCCGCAAGTCGGCGCAGCCGGTTTTTATATTGATATTGCGGTGAAAGATCCGCAAAAACCTGGGCGTTATATTTTGGCGGTAGAGTGTGATGGTGCAAGTTATCATAGCGCGAAAACCGCGCGCGATAGGGATCGCATTCGTCAAAGCGTATTAGAAGGATTGGGCTGGCGTTTTCATCGTATTTGGAGTACAGATTGGTTTAGAAATGCGCATCAAGAAACGGCGCGGTTAAAAGAAGCAATTGAGGCCGCACTTGCGTTTTATCAAGACTATGATTCAAAGCAAAGCGTGCTCCAAACACCAGCTAAAAAATCCAAATCGAAACTTAAACCCCAGATTGCGCGTGTTGAGGTGGAACATAAAAGCTCTGCGGTGGAATATCAATTGTGCGATCTGAGTGAGCTTGGTTTATCTTCTGGAATGGCGATCCCTGATGTGCCAGCGCAAAGCCTTGCGCAAAGTATTCAACGTATTTTAAAAGTAGAATCCCCGATTCATAGCAAGTTGTTAACTTCGCGTTTGCTCCATGCTGTGGGCGCCTCACGTTCAGGGGCGCGGATCAATCGGGCCATCGACGCGGCTTTGACTTACTTGCAAAACCTTGGACAAATTAAGCGCGACGGGGAGTTTGTATTATTAGGTGAAAAGCAAAAAATGCCGATTCGAAACCGCAGCGACTTAGCGTCTAATGAACGCAAGTTTGATTATGTCTATGATGGGGAGATAGAACAAGCGGCGATCGTGACGGTGCGTGATACTTTCTCGATTTCACGCGATGATTTAGTCAAATCAGTGACTGAGATCCTTGGTTTTTCAGTGACAAGTAAAGCCATGCGTGAGCGGGTGGAAGGGGTGTTAGATAGGCTTGAAGCCAGCCAAACATTGCAGCGCACTGGGACAACCTATCAAGCCGAATAAACCAAAGCGTTAAAGATAAAAAAGGGGACAAACTTGTCCCCCTTATTATGCTCCGGATAATCGAATGCTTATTTATTTAAACGCGGCTGAATCAGGTTAAATGATTTTGGAATTTGATCATCCATTAAGGATAATAAGTCCGTAAAGATCTTATCATTGCCTGTCACTGTGAGTTTGCCATCTTTTTGCGCATCAGCTGGTGTCGTTTCACCGCCCAAGATAGAGAACAATGTCAGGTTATCCGTTTTCACTGTGCCGATTGAATCTTTTGGTGTGTAATCTTTTGCAGCGTTAAGCACGCCATTTTCCACTTCAACGCCAAATTTTTCACCATTAAGATCAAAGACGAATGCTAAGCGGCCATAATCGACTGATTTTTGTGGCACCAAACGAGTCGCAAACACATCCATCACCAAAGATGATGGCAAGGCTTTGAGCACATCTGGCCCTGCGCTGTTGACAGGTTGCGGCAAGATTTCATCGTTACGCAGCTCTTGCGCAGCAGTTAAATACCAGTTACGCAGCAATGAAGACTCTTCTTGATAGCCCAATTGCTCAAATGCATCCGCCATCAAGTAATTGGCTTTTTTATTGTCTTTGTTGTATGACTCAATGTTATTTAAAAGCTGCACAGTAAAGGCATAATCACCCTTGTTATAGTACTCAAGTGCTTTATCAACGACCACATCTTCGCCGCCAAATGATTCAACATAACGACGACCCGTATCGGCATAGGTGTGTTTTGCAATGCTTACAGGGTTCGCATCAAACCAGCCTAAGTTATTCACATAAGTGGCCATCACATTGTTTTTGAAATTGCCATAGTAGTCACGGTTATCCCATTGATTCATGATTTGATCTGGGATCTCAATTTTCTCTGCGATTTCATCAGGGCGATAGCCGTAGTTTGCAAGGCGTGTGGTTTGATCATTAATCGCTTTATACAGATCGCGTTGAGCTTTCATATAATGAATGACGTTTTGGTTGCCCCAAGTTGGCCAAGTGTGCGGACCAAAAATAACTTTGGCATCATCTTGCCAGCGCACAATTGCTTGGTTGATGTATTTCGCCCATTTGCCTGCATCACGTGTGGTTGTGCCACGCATTGAATAAATGTTGTGTTGCAAGTGGTTCACATCTTCAGCCATAGACACAGCGCCCCATTGCGGGATCATAAATACCATTTCAGATGGCGCTTCACTGCCTGGAACAAGGTAGAAGTCAAAATCAATGCCATCAATGTTAACAACTTGATTATCATGGGTGATTTCTTTGACTGCTTTTGGCAGTCCATTGTCACCATTGGCAACAAGTGGGCCTAAAGCTGCGGTTACAAAGCCTTTTTCGTCTTTTGGTAGGGCGTAGCCATATTGATAAATTGCGCGGCGACTCATGATGTTGCCATAAAGCACCATTTCACCAACAGAGTGTTCGGTAAAGCCTTCTGGGACATAAATTGGCACTTTGCCCGATGCAAAATCTTCTTCAGAAGCAAGGCCAAGATCGATCACGCCTTGAATGCCACCATAGTGATCTGTGTGTGAGTGCGAGATCACGATTGCTTTTAATGGGCGTTTACCACGATGCTGCTCATAAAGTTTATACGCAGCTTTTAAGGTTTCAGGTGAGTATTCTAAATCATAGAGCACGATGCCATTATCCGTTTCAATAATGGTTAAGTTTGCCACATCATTGCCACGCACTTGATAGATTTTATCAGGCAAGACTTCATATAAACCGCCTCGATTAACCAGTTGCGCATGACGCCAAAGACTTGGGTTGACTGTATCTGGGGCTTTTTTGCCTTGCATAAATTGCATCGCAGGGACATCCGCAAAGCCTTTAATAAAACCATCATCTGGCAGTGGCGCAATAAAGCCTTTATCTGCCTCTTCGAAAGATGTTTTATTATCAAAATCAAGTTCTTGATATACAGAATCATTCATCTTTTTGGTATAAGGCGTTGCGTCTTTACTGTCTGGGGTAAATTGGTATTGAGAGTTATTTGCCCATACAGAGGTGGAGACTAAGATGCTTAAAGAGGAAAGAATCAAGCTTCGTTTGATTGTCGACTTTTTCATGTGGATACCCTTTATGGATTAGAATAATGTGCTATTCATCATATAAATACTTGCATAATCAGCAAGGTATAACCTTTTTCCGTAAAATGAAAAAAGGGGCATGCTATAGATGCAAGGGATTGGCATGTCAAAGATGACAAATTAATGATTTTTGCGAGGCAGTATGGATTATTCGTATCAGTTTTTACCTCTACTAGTGGCGATTATTGAAGAAAAACATCTAGGGCGGGCTGCTGCGCGTTTAGGTTTATCTCAACCTGCGGTCAGCCGGGCCTTAGCCAAGCTTCGTGAGCAATATCAAGATCCTTTGGTCACACGCACGGCTACTGGCGTGACGCCGACTTTGTTTGCCCAGCAAATCTATCCAGTGCTTCTGCGCAGCTTAAGTGAGATAGATTTAACCTTTGCCTCCAACGCCACATTTAATCCCCATGCCCGTGCGTATCGTTTTGCGATTGCGTGTACCTCTTTGGTCAACTATTCATTTATTCCAAATATCATTGAAGCCTTTAGTCAGCATTATCCCAACATTCATATTGATATTTTTCAATTAGGCCAAGGAGATACACTTGCCCAGCTTCGTAGCAAAGCATGTGATTTTTTGATTGATATTGACACCGACTATACCCAAGCGTTGCGAAAGCGAGTGCTATACCGAGATAGCTTGGTGCTCAGTTGCCGCAAAGCGCATCCAAGAATTAACCAAGTTAAAGTGAGCTTAGAGGAATTTTTGGCAGAGCAGCATGTCACGGTTTCAAACTGGAAATCCCGCGGCTATGTGTTTAATAATGAGCATTTTTCGGGTATCGAATCACGCAAGGTGGCGGCAACGACAGTCGGCACAATCGAGTCGCTGCGCTTAGTTAGTAAAACCGATTATGTGTGTTTGGCCGATGCGAGTAACGTGAAGATTTTTAGTGATTTTTTTGGGATTAAAGCGGTTGCATTGCCATTTGAAAATATTGAATATGATGTTTGCCTATATTGGCACCCAAGTCGCGAGCAAGATCAGGCTTTAATTTGGTTTAGACAAGAGATTCTTAGGCTTATAAAATCGTCGCAGGTAATGTGACTGCGTCACTTGTGCCATCATTATCGAGATCAAGCGATAGCATCCAATCCACAAAGCTACTGGTATAATATTCATTGAGTTCTTGATCACACCAAGTTTTAGACAGGCCACGACGGTTAAACTCAGTTGCAACCGATGCTTGGGTTTGTGTGGTGGCGCGATCAAGATAAAGAACTTGGCATAATTCAGAGTTACTCATATTCTGAGCATATTGGGTCAAGGTGCTGGTGTTTAATCCAAGTGAATTGCTTTGTGAGGTGGTGCAAGCAGATAAAACCCCTGAAATCAATAAAATAGCTAGCGTATTCTTCATCATGATGCTGGTTTCTTCGATATGCCAAAATAAAAAACAGATTCTAGCAAATTAAGTGTGGCTTTTCTATCTTGTCGCAAAAGACAAAAATGCGATCGGCTTCACTAAAATGAGCTTGCTTTATCTGTGGATGCTAGACTGATGATTTTCTCTATCAATAGCAATCAAACTTTCGTGCTAGAATTTTGCCAAGTTATTCTAGTATTGAGGTTTTTATGAACTTTTCGCGTCATCCTTTGACTCTTTCCCTTGTGGCTGCAAGCCTAATTTCGACGCCAGTGATGGCTGAAAAACTAAATTTACGTATTATCGAAACGACAGATATTCATGCCAATGCCATGGCGTATGATTATTATAAAGATAAGTCAACAGAGCAGTTTGGCTTAGCGCGCGCAGCAAGTCTTGTAAAACAAGCTGAAAGTGAAGTCACCAACTCAGTGCTAGTGGATAATGGGGACTTGATTCAAGGCAGTCCAATGGGTGATTACATGGCATCCAAAGGGCTCAAAGCTGGCGAGGTTCATCCTGTCTATAAAGCGATGAACACCTTGGATTACCAAGTCGGTAACATTGGTAACCACGAATTTAACTATGGTTTAGACTATCTTGCTGAAGCCACCAATGACGCTAAATTCCCATATGTGAATGCCAACGTATATGATGCCAAAACTGGTGAAAACTTCTTTACCCCGTATTTAATCAAAACCTATAACTTTAAAGATGAAACTGGCGCAGAGCAAAGTATCAAAGTTGGTTACATCGGTTTTGTGCCGCCACAAATCAGCGTTTGGGATAAGAAAAATCTAGAAGGCAAAGTGGTTGCTAAAGATATTAAAGAAACCGCTGAGAAATTTGTCCCGCAGATGAAAAAAGAAGGCGCGGATGTGATCATCGCGATCCCACACTCTGGCCTATCGTCTGATCCATATAAAGCAGGCGCTGAAAATTCAGTGGCTTATCTTGCCGAGGTGAAAGGCATTGATGCGATTGCTTTTGGTCACGCACACGCTGTCTTCCCAAGTGATGAGTTTAAATCCATCGCCGGCGCTGATATTGAAAAAGGCACCTTAAATGGCGTTGCGGCTGTGATGCCAGGACGTTGGGGCAGCCACGTTGGGGTGATGGACTTAACTCTTGATAATGCATCAGGCAATTGGAAAGTGGTTTCAGCGCAGACGCAGGCTCGTCCAATCTTTGATAAAGCGAATAATAAATCTCTTGCTGCGGAAGATAAAACCATTCGCGCGGCGCTCGATGGGGATCACAAAGGCACACGTGAGTTTGTCAATCAACCGATTGGTAAAGCCAATGATGTGATGTATAGCTTCCTTGCGCTGGTGCAAGATGATCCAACGGTTCAAATCGTTAACCTTGCGCAAAAAGATTATACCGAGCGCTTTATCCAGGGCGATCCAGATTTAGATGGTATCCCTGTACTGTCAGCGGCCGCGCCATTTAAAGTTGGCGGACGTAAAAATGACCCAGAAAACTTTACTCAAGTTGAATCAGGCGAACTGACTTTCCGTAATGCGGCTGACTTGTACTTGTATCCAAACACCTTAGTTGCGCTGAAAATGACGGGCAAAGAAGTCAAAGAGTGGCTAGAGTGTTCGGCTGGACAATTTAATCAAATCGACCCGACATCAACTAAGACTCAAAGCTTGATCAACTGGGATGGCTTTAGAACTTATAACTTTGATGTGATTGATGGCGTGAATTATCAAATTGATGTCACCAAAGCTGCTAAATATGATGGCGATTGCAAACCAGTTAACCCAGATAGCAGCCGTATTGTGAATTTGACCTTCCAAGGCAAGCCAATCGATATGGATCAAACCTTTATTGTTGCTGCGAATAACTACCGCGCTTATGGCGAGAAGTTTGCAGGCACAGGCGCTGACTTTGTTGCCTTTGATTCACCCGATGAGAACCGCAGCATTGTGGCTGATTACATCACCCGCGTGAGCAAAGAAAAAGGCCAAGTGGAGCCAAGCGCTGATAATAATTGGTCTTTCGCACCGATTAAAACGGATACCAAGCTTGATATTCAGTTTGAAACCTCACCAAGTGAGACGGCAGCGAAATTTATCAAGGACAAAGGCGTCGCGCCTATGACTTATGTGGGCAAAGATAAGGCTGGCTTTGCGCTTTATCAAATAGATTTAACCGCAAAATAAAATATAGAATTGAAGGGATGCCAAGGGTGTCCCTTTTTTATGTCGTTTCATGGTGTTACATCTATGGAGAATTTATTATGAGCGCTTTTGATAACATGCGCCACAATCTACCTTTTGATGGCATGGATCCAGAACTTGAAGCAATACGCGCAAAGGCGTGGCAACTGCTTCGCAGCCTAAATCAAACCTATCCGCTCGCCGAGCGCCAGCGTTTATGTTCTCAGCTTTTTGCCAGCTTTGGCTATAGTATGCTGCAATCCCCATTTCATTGTGAATTTGGCAAAACGATACATATTGGTGAAAAGGTGTTTATTAATATGAATGTAGTCATGCTTGATAATGCTGATATTTATATTGAAGATGAAGTCTTTATTGGTCCAAGTTGCCAGTTTTATACTGCGTCACATTCGCTTGACTATAAAGCTCGTCAAAGATGGGAGACGATAGCTAAGCCGATTCGAGTGAAAAAAAATGCTTGGATAGGGGGAAACAGTGTAATTAATCAAGGCGTGACGATTGGCGAACGGGCTGTGATAGGCGCAGGATCGGTCGTTAACTCAGATGTGCCGGATGATTGTGTGTTTGCAGGCGCGCCAGCGCGCTTTATTAAGCGGGTGTATGATTGATGCTTCACCAACGAATACTTTCAAAATACGAAAAAAACCGCTCCGTGATAATCAAAATGAGATCTGACATCACAACAAGCGGTTTGGTAGTTTAAAACTAAAAAGCTCGATTTAACAAAATCTTAGCTTAAAAGTATTAGTTTAAGCTGCGGCTTTTTAGTTCAAAAATTAGTTTTTCAGCGCTGCATTCAAATTGCAGACGACCTTCAAGCTCAGAGCCTTCTTCATTGACTTGATGGACAACCTTAGGGTTCACTTCTTTTGCCAGTGCAAGGTAGTCATTGAAACGCGACTGACGAACATTTGCATCATCAGCTTTTACGAATACAGTTGCGACATCATCACCTTCTTTGATGATAAAACCCATTTCTGCGCTGCAACCGCATGCATCACAAGGTTGGTTTGCGGGTGTTTGATCTGTTGTCGTCATCTTCTTTTCCTTACTTAAAATAATGCTTTAAGTTTAAACCTCTCGCCGTGACTTGGCTAGTGTTTCTTACCCTATTAGTATTATTTATACGCTCATAAGCTAAAACATCAAGACGAAAAGGTTGTAAAAACGATTATTTTTGACCACTGTTTAGGCTTTGCAATTAGGATGTTTGGCCGTTGATGGTGGCAGCTTTTGGATATATGACTGCAAGGAATGGATCCGAGTACTATCCGATGGGTGAGTGGATAGTAACTCTGGCGGCTTATTGCCGGAAGCTTTAGACATATTCTGCCAAAGTTTGACACTTTCATTGGGATCAAAGCCTGCTTGCGACATCAGCTCTAAGCCTAATAAATCCGCTTCGGATTCTTGCGCGCGGCCAAAGGGCAACAAAATACCATATTGCACGCCAACACTTAGGGCATCCATCGCAGCGCCTTGATAAGAGGTTCCAGAGAGCAGTACACTGGTTACGCCCATGCCTGCGCTTGCCATTTGATTCCGTGACACTTGCTCATTACTATGGTTTGCAAGCACATGTGAGATTTCATGACCAATAACAGTTGCGAGTTGATCTTGATTTTCGGCGACTTTTAAAAGCCCAGTATAGACACCAATCTTACCGCCAGGTAGCGCAAAAGCATTGACTTGATCGCTATCAAAAACCACAACCTCCCATGAGGTAAAGCCTTCTTGTTTTGGGACTTGCTTTGTGATGGCATTGGCGACACATTGCACATACTTATTGGTGCGTGCATTGGTGCTTACTTTTTCTTGTTTTTTGAGCGCTTCAAAAGATTGGCTACCCATTTGCGCCATTTCTTGGCTAGAAAACAAAAGCATTTGGTTGCGTCCCATCGGCGAGGAAGAACAGCCAAGTAGTAAAGCGCTGGTAAGACTGGTAATAAAAAGGGGCGTCCAACGTTTCACAAGCTGCTTTGGTGAGGGTGTTTTGATTCTTGTTGCTAGTGGTGTTGTGCAGTCCATTGTCATAAATTTCCTTAGGTAAAACCATTTTCCTGCTTGAATAAAAAACTAAAGCTGCATCTTTAGTCTAAATCTAATTGCGCTTAGCTTGATCCCAACTATGCTCATTTAGAGTGCACATTGGGATAAGGATAGGATCATCTTTAAAAGTATAGCTTATTGAAAATATAGCAAATATCAATCAATATGACGTAAATTAATAATAATTAATGAGGGCAATAGAATGATTTGGAAACGCGATTTTAATTTACAGCTGCTAAATGAGACATCAAAAGGCACTTTAGTCGAACATTTAGGGATTGAATACACTGGCTTTGATGAAAAAAGTTTAACCGCTAGCATGCCGGTAGATCACCGCACGCATCAACCTATGGGGCTTTTACACGGCGGTGCATCGGTGGCATTGGCTGAAACTTTAGGATCGCTTGCTGCCAATATGTGTGTCGAGGAAGGGGCATACTGTGTGGGGCTTGATATTAATGCAAACCATTTAAAAGCAAAGCATAAAGGCCATGTAGTCGCGACTGCAACGCCGCTGCATTTAGGTCAAACGACTCAAGTGTGGCAGATCCAAATCGAAGATGAAGTTGGTCAGCTTATTTGCGTCAGTCGTCTCACTATGGCGGTCAAAAAGCTAAAACCCAATCAAGCGATGAAATTAAAAAATGCTTAACGAATAGGGTAAAAAAATAGTGTTTCCTCTCAAAAGTTAACTTTTGTTAAATGATACATATACGCATGAATGAGACTCATGGTAATACTAATGTATTGTTAATGAAATAAAGGGATAAGCTATGTCTTCTATCACAGGTGAACAGTACTGGGCAGAGATCACAGGTTGGGGCAAGGCATTGCCGCCAGCGGTGTTAACAAACCAAGATTTAAGCAGTTTTTTAGAGACATCGGATGAATGGATCACGAGCCGTACAGGGATCCAAGCGCGTCGTATTAGCCATGTCCAAACTTCAGATCTTGCCACTGCTGCGGCGCAAAACGCCCTCGATTGCGCGGGAATTGAAGCGGATCAAATTGACTGCGTGATTGTTGCCACTTGCTCACCGGATACACTTATTCCTAATATTGCATCCAAAGTTCAAGCCAATCTTGGGATTCAAGGTGCGGCAGCGTTTGATTTAAATGCAGCGTGCACAGGTTTCGTATATGGCCTTGAAACCGCGACACGCCTATTGCAAGCTGGCAGTTATCGTCATGCTTTAGTGATTGGCGCGGAGCGTTTGTCTTTTTATCTTGATTGGACCAAACGTGATACTGCTGTGCTTTTTGGTGATGGCGCAGGCGCAGTGGTACTTAGTCGTCAAAGCGGTGATGCGGTAGGTTTAATTGAAGCGCAAATAGGTTGTGATGCGGCTGGACGTGATATTTTATCGATTCCAAGTTTTGGCACAGCCATGGATAGATTTTCGCCTCAAGCGCCATATTGGCAATTTAGCTTTGAAGGGCGAGATATTTTTAAACGAGCAGTCAAAGGCATGAGCGCTGCGATAAATACTGTATTAACGCGCGCTGAGCTGGAAAAAGAGCAAATTGATTATGTGATCCCACATCAAGCCAATATTCGGATCATCCAAACCTTGTGTGATTATCTAAACTTGCCAGCAGACAAAGCCTTTATAAATATCGAGCGTTATGGCAATACGTCTGCGGCAACGGTGCCAATTGCCTTATGTGAGGCATTAGAGCAAGGTAAGATTGCGCCGCATTCAAATATATTACTCGCAGCCTTTGGCGCTGGACTCACTTGGGGCGCTGCAAGATTAAGGTGGGGCGCTCGCACCTCGCCAATTCATGCGCCGAGTGCGCAACTTGCATCTTGTAAGCAAAGCGCGCTTGAGATCTTAGATGCGGCAATAACCAAGTGCCAACAAAACCCATATCAAGATCAACCAGATAAAGAATAATTTTAAGTCAATTTAAAACTTAGCTGTGTATAATTGCCCATTATTAAATCTTAATTGATGGGCTTTTTTATGTTTGAATCTATCTTTGCGGCGCTGCTTGGCGGGCTCTTAGTCGGACTTGCTGCGGTGATCATGTTACTTGTAGCCGGCCAAATTACTGGCGTCAGTGGGATTTTCTCCCAAGCGTTGAGCGCCCAAACCCCGTGGCGGATATTTTTTATTCTTGGCCTTGTGATCGGCGGGCTTATCACGAATCATTTTTTTGCTGATAATCCATTTTTAACCCAAGAGCTTGGGTTGGTGATTGCAAAACTGCCCAACACATGGGACACCTCTTGGATTCAAGTTGCGATTGCAGGCTTGTTGGTTGGCTTTGGCTCCCAATTTGGCAGTGGCTGCACCAGTGGACATGGGATTTGTGGGATTGGGCGTCTTTCTAAGCGCTCGATTGTTGCGACGATGACGTTTATGCTAAGCGCTGCTGTGTGCGTCTATGTAGTGGGGGTATAACATGAAGATAATAAATAAGCTTTCTTTTGTCAGTCTTTGTTGCGGCATTTTATTTGGTATTGGGATGCAAGTTTCTGGGATGGTATTACCTGAAAAGGTTTTGGGTTTTTTAGATGTCACTGGGGAGTGGGATATCAGCCTTGCGTTTGTGATGGGCGGCGCTTTGGCGGTATTTCTGCCTTGCTATCAGTTTATCATTAAAGGGCGCAGTCATAGTTTGATTCAAGAGCCGATGAATCTACCGACGAAAAGCCAAATCGACCCACCGCTTATTATTGGCGCAATTTGCTTTGGCATTGGCTGGGGACTTGCTGGCATTTGCCCGGCACCTGCATTAACCTCATTAGCGGCGCCACATCTTAAGCTGATTCTATTCATTGTTATGCTAGCGCTAGGGCAGTTTATTGCACGCCAAGTGAAGACAAAATACCTAAATCCTTAGGCTTGTTTAAGCGTCTTGACGATTTTTAGTGCTTGTTGGTAATGCTTAGTTGAATCAATCTTCATTGATAAGCTATCTGCCGCAAGCGCTAAGGTTTGGCCTTTGTCAGTGGTGACAGTGCCAAAGTTTGCCAGTTGCATAGCTTGATAGAAAATATCATCTAGTTTTTCATGGCTTGAATGTTTATGGGTGCGCGAAACCAGTTTGCCGTCATATTTGTAAATGCGATCGCAATAGGCTTCGAGTAGCAATGGCACGTTATATTCATCTGCGATATCAAGATAGGGGCTGTTATCATGACGCGCCAAGATAACCAAAGGCAAGTCGGTATATGAAACAGCTTGCACCACGGTCTCAAAGATATCGAGATCATTCATCATGTCACGAAACAGGGCGCCATGTGCTTTGATGTAGCTGAGTTCAACATCTTGGCATTGACACATATGAATTAAAGCGCCAATTTGATAGTTTAAGGCTTGTAATAATTCATTTGCCGTATGTGGAATGGAGCGCTCGCCTGCACCATATAAATCATGATAAGACACTAAACAACCGATACCGACCTGATGCTGCTTGGCTAAACTCACGCCTTGGGCAATGCTCACAGGATTACCCGTGTGAAAACCCGCGCTGAGATTAATAAAATCGAGATAATCTAAAAGCTGCTCATCACTCGCTAACAACTGATCAATTATGACTGGGCTTAAATCACAATTAAAACTGAGTGTTTGGGGAGTTTGGGTCATAAATTATCCTATTAAAATCAGACTTATACTATTGTCTTGATTATACCCAAGTCCTTTCAATATGCTAGGTTGATTATATTCTAAATCAAATGTAAACGTTTACATAGTGTGATCTGTGGCGCTTTTTTTATCGCTTCAAACTTTTATACTAAGATTCAAAAGATTGTCAGGCACTGATTATCTGACAAACTATCAAATTTTAGTTACAATTCGCGCTATGAAAGTGAGTATTAGCTTCAATACCTTATCTATTTAATAAGAGAAGGGGCAGACTCAAGGAAATCACACTTGCACTAATCTTGCACTAAGGGGCAAATATGAACGTTCTCGTCACAGGTGGTATGGGATATATCGGTAGCCATACATGCATTCAAATGATTCAAGCTGGCATGACGCCAATTATTTTCGATAATCTTTATAATTCAAAAGCTAGCGTACTCGATCGAATTGAGAAGGTCGCAGGTGTACGCCCTATATTTATTCAAGGGGATGTCTGTGATAAAGCAGCGCTTGATGCTGTATTTGCTGGGCATCAAATTGACGCTGTGATTCATTTTGCTGGCTTAAAAGCTGTCGGTGAGTCGGTCGCTATCCCACTTAAATATTATGAAAATAATGTCTATGGCAGCTTAGTGCTGACTCAAGCCATGCAAGATGCCGGCGTGAAAAGCCTTATTTTTAGTTCATCTGCGACAGTTTATGGCGATCCTGCAACCGTGCCAATTTTAGAAGACTTTCCAACTTCTGCGACCAACCCATATGGACGCAGCAAGCTCATGGTCGAAGAATGTTTAACTGACTTTCAAAAAGCTAATCCAGACTGGAGCATTACCTTACTGCGTTACTTTAACCCAGTCGGGGCACACGAATCGGGCGAGCTAGGCGAAGATCCACAAGGGATCCCAAATAACTTAATGCCATTCGTCTCACAAGTGGCAGTTGGACGTCGTGAGTATTTATCTGTTTTTGGAAGTGATTACCCAACTCATGATGGTACAGGGGTTCGTGATTACATCCATGTCGTTGATTTAGCCGATGGGCATTTGGCAGCATTAAACCATGTGGGACAAAAACAAGGTCTGCATATTTATAACTTAGGCACAGGGCAAGGTTATAGTGTGCTCGATATGGTTAAAGCGTTTGAAAAAGCATCGGACAAAACCATACCTTATAAATTAGTAGAGCGTCGCCCTGGGGACATTGCGACCTGTTTTGCTGATCCTGCTAAAGCGAAATCGGAACTACAATGGGAAGCGAAACGTAACCTTGAATCCATGACGCAAGATACTTGGCGTTGGCAATCTCAAAACCCACAAGGTTTTCCTGAAAGCTAATATCATAAAATAAGACAATTACCTCTTTGGGGTAGTGTTATATACTGTAAATAAAGCTCGCAATAAATTTGTGGGCTTTTTTTGTTTAATTTGATGGGGTTTTATTTTAAATCCGCACTTAATTTCAGCTTTTTAGACTAATTTAATGCAAGCTATTGCTTAATTTTACGAGCTTTATCGCGAATTTGAATATATGCTAAGTTTTTAATCAACAATCCCCCTTGTTTTTGTTAGAATCTTTTTTAAGGAATTGTTAACTTTTCTGTTATCAGTTAAAGAGTTAAAACGAGATTTTTTTTACAAATAGGGGAATACACATGTCTTTATTTTTAGTCATTTCTTTTATTGCAGCAGCAGCTTTTATGGTGCGTAAAGAAATTAAAGCAGCAAAATAATTACATTTAAATCATTAGCTTAGTGCAGACCATTTTTACCCAACTTTTTATGAGTTAATGTTTTATAAATTATTTAATATATCCTTAAATCTTTTTAAGGTATAAAATCAAACCAATGTCTTCGGATGTTGGTTTTTTTGTATTTGTAAAAAGGATGTTAATCGTTATGCCGCACCCCGTCATCACCTTAGAAGCGCTTTATGTGTTAGATGCTATCGCAAGACGCGGCAGTTTTGCCGCAGCGGCGCAAGAGTTATCCAGAGCGCCATCTTCCCTTAGTTATCAGGTACAAAAGCTTGAACAAGAGCTAGATTTAGTGATTTTTGACCGCAGCGGTCATAAAGCGAAATTTACCCAAGCTGGTGAATTATTGCTCGAGCGTGGCAGACACCTAATTGATGCAACCCAAAGCATGGTAGAAGATGCTGCTGTGCTTGCACATGGTTGGGAGCTTAACCTGACCCTTGCGTATGATGATCTGATTGCTATTGAGCATTTCTTTCCTTTAATCGAGACGTTAAATAAGCGTGCATCCACTCAAATTAAGCTACAACAAGAGGTGCTCACTGGGGGTTGGGAGGCTTTAACCTTTGGTAAAGCGGATGTCTTAGTTTCTGCTAAAGTACATCAGATCCCTGCAGATATGAAAGTTGAAACACTAGGCTATTTTAACAGTATCTGGGTCGCTAGCCCGAAACATCATGTGCATCAGCGCAGTGCCTCTGGTTTTGATGGTGCGATACAAAAAAAATATCAAGTGGTAGCGATTGCAGATAGTGCGCGTCAAATGCCGCCGAAAAGCTTTAATGTATTGCAAGGACAAAAGCGTTTAACGGTTACTAGCCTAGATGCAAAAATCAAAGCACTTCGTGCAGGTCTTGGGATCGGGACCATTCCAGAATATATCGCTCAGGTTTATTTTGCTTCTGGTGAGTTACAACCTATTCACAATGCGCCGCCTATGCCGATAGAGCTGGTGCTTGCATGGCGGCGTAATAAAATGGGTAAAGCCAAGTCTTTTTGTATCCAAACGATTAAAAAGAAAGGCTTCTTCTCATTTTTAGATTAGCTTTCATTGTATTGCTGCATTTTATCTAAAGCTAATTCAAGGTAAGCCACTTCATCTTCAAAATCTAAACTAACTTTAAATCCAAGATGTTTTGCAAGACCGATCATCGCCTGGTTACTTGGCATCGTAATGCCTTTTAAGCTGTGCACGCCACGCTGGCGAGCATATTCGATTAGCTCAAATAAAAGCGCCTTGCCAATGCCTTGTCCTTTGCACTGTGAATCAAGCAAAATTGAAAACTCAGCATGGTCCGTTTGGGTTTCTTTAATTATTCTGCTCACGCCAAGCATTTTTGGGTTGTCTTTTTGAGCTTCAAAAGCGACCAAAGCCATCTCTCTGTCGTAATCAATTTGCGTTAGCTTAGCCAAGGCGTCATGATCAAACCTTTGTTTACTTGAGAAAAAGCGTTTATACCTGTCTTCATCATCAACGCCTTGGATAAAGGCATCTATTTGCAGCTCATCTTCTGGGCAAATCGGGCGTATGAAGATCTGGCCTTGTTTGAGCTGAAGTGTTTTTTCAAGCTCTGCAGGATAAGGTTTAATCGCAAACTTAGTCCGCACACTGGTTGGCGCCATACACTGGATTTGTAAATCCAAAATATTTAACCCTGTGTGTGGCGTGAGCATAAGATCAAGATCTAACGCTTGTATTTTGGCATGATCGAGCATGATATGAGAAAGACGCACAATCAAAGTAGAAGCTTGGGTTAGCAGGGTGTCGGCAAAATCTGAAGGTGGAATAGGGTTTTGCAACTTGTTTGCCGCTTCTAATAAAAGATTGGTTGCCAGCGCCATATTTAATGGTAAAAGCGCTACAGCAAGATAGTGTGGCTTTTGCTTTGAAGCATTTAAATCTAACTTTTCTTGTTTAAGCAGGTAGAGCACAGGTCCAAAAATAGGATCGACGCGAACTTGGATATTAAATAAAAGTGCCAAATAACCAGTTGTGGCGAGCTTTTCTTCACGTTGACGAGGACTCAGGACTTTAATTTGATAAGCATTTAAAAAATCGACTAATTCATTATGATTAAAGTCACGCTTACCTTCTAAAATCTGGGCATTCAACCAATCTTTTACGTGTGAAATATGAGATTCATCGGCTGATAAGAGCGAGGTTGGCATTTGCTTGAGTTTAATTTGATTATCACGATATTTAATTAAATGCATATAAGCACAGACAGCGCCCTCAGGGGTGCGATATGTCGGAATTTGGAGCTTATTTGCTTGCTGTCTGGCTGAATGAGCTGAATACTCACCTGCAAAGTGAGTTAATATTTTTGCTTTGCTTAACCGCGCAGCTTTTGGCAAGGTATTTTGCGCATTATTGAGCGCAGCTAACACATCAATGCTTGCACATTCTAAGCTTGGACTATGTAACACTAAAATTGCATGCACATTTTTTTGCTGGTGCAAATAACTAACGATCGATTCAATTGTCTTGGCTGTAACGTGATTTTTTAAACTAATCACACCGCTATGTGCGCTGGATTCAATCAGGTCAGGATAATCATTGACCAACTGCTGGGTATCTAGTTGGGCCAATTGATGAAAAGGATTTAACTGTGTATCGGAATGCGACAGGGCCGCTAGCGCCATATTGGTTAAGGCTTGGGTGTTGGATAAAAGGACTAAGCCCTGGGCATTTTTTAATGATTGCGTATGATTCAACGTCCCTAGCGCAGCAAAAAGTTCATGTGTGGTATGCACTTGAAGCATCCCAGCACGTGCAATCGCACTTTGATGGACCAAATATTGAGACCTTGGTAAGGCATGTTCATGATGCGGTGACATCACTAAAATTTTCTTCAAACTTGCCGCACTTCGCGCAGCGGACATAAACCTGCGCGCTTCTTTTATTTTATCAAAATAGAGCACAATCGCATTGGTTTTAGGGTCAAGACTCAAAGTATCCAGCCACAAGGCTAAATCTTTTTCTTGATGAGGGTTTAAGCAAATACACGCGCTTAAACCTGTTTGCTTTGCATAAGCCCAATCGAGCACTTGTTGGCACATGCTTTGTGATTGTGAAATAAATGCAACCGATCCGGGTTGAACGTGTAAGGGGGATAATGATGCATGCAAATGATGCCAAGGAAAAATAAACCCAAATTCATTCGGGCCAAAGACTAATATGTCGTGTCGGTCACAAATTTGTTTGACTGCAAGCCATTGTTTTTCTTGTCCAGTTTCGGCAAAATGGGAACCTAGAAATAAAATTGCTTGGCATCCGATATCGGCTAAATGTTGAACTTCTTGGATGCAGTTTTGCTTAGGATCGCAAAAGATAGCAAGTTGCGGAGTAGCAGGGAGCGCAGCAATATCAGTATATGCATAAATACCTTTCACCTGTTTTGCCTTTTTGGTGACAGGTAAAATCATCCCTTCATATTGCGCAGTTTGTAATTGAGTGATCACAGCTGAGCCTATTTCTGACTCAAGTTTTGAGGCATGAATACAGGCAATACTCTGGCTGTAGAGCAGGGCATTTGTGGCTAAGCGCATAGGTTACCTCACACTAAACTTACGTTCGCACCTTGCTATTGTCGCTTTTGCAAGGCATCATTAACTAAGTAAAAAATATCACTTTATTTGAGTTTATTATGAAAAAATTATTAACGTTAAGCAGCATTTTAGTACTCAGTGCTTGTTCTTCAACAAGTGATGTGCAAGTGAGCACAGATACATACAAAGAAGATTATAACACGACCCAAACATCGGGTGTTGAGAGCAATACCAGTTTTAATGAGACAGATCTTTCAAATACGTCAACAAGTTCAACTCCAAGCAATACAACGCCAACATCTACCCAGACAAGCACGCCAACATCATCAAGTTCGTCGTCTTCTTCTATCCAAGCTGGCACGTATACACTGCAAGTAGTTGCCGGTGAATCGACAGACGTGCTAAGCAAAGCCGTCGGTAAATTAGATATTGGTCAACCAACGTGGCAGTACACCAAGGTACTCAACGGCATTCGCATTTATACACTGCTTTATGGTCAATATGCGACACGTGAAGCAGCACTTGCAGCCATTTCAACATTACCAGCGGAAATTCGGGCAAATAAACCTTTCCCAGTGGCAATGAGCAGTCTAGAATCAACTCAACTTAACTAAATCGTATTGCGCAGATGAAAAATATATTACTTTTATGTGGCGGCGGCTCTCAAGAGCATGAAGTGTCACTCGTTTCAGCAAATTTCCTTCAAGCACAACTTGAGCTTAATCCAGAATTTAACGTATTACGTGTTGAAATTGATAAGCAAGGTGCTTGGGTATATCAAACTAATGATGCAGCGCGACGAGTTGAACTCGATGTTTTTCATCAAAGCATTAAAGAAGAAAGCTTAGGTGAGATTAAGATTGATTACGCTATTCCTTGTATTCACGGTTTTCCTGGTGAAACCGGTGATATCCAATCTTTATTTGAACTGGCTAAAATCCCGTATATGGGCTGTTCGCCGCAAGCAAGCGTCTTATCTTTTAATAAGATTAGCTCTAAGCTTTGGTATGATGCGTTAAATATTCCCAATACGCCGTATCTTTTCTTATCCGATCAAAGTGATTCTGCATTCCAAGCTGCGCAACAAGCATTTGCAACGTGGGGCAAAGTATTTGTCAAAGCAGCAAGCCAAGGCTCCTCTGTCGGGTGTTATTGTATTGAAAAAGAAGAAGATTTAACCACAAGTATTAAGCAAGCGTTTGAATTTTCAGACCAAGTTTTAATTGAAAAAGCACTCAAACCGCGTGAGCTTGAGTTGGCTGCATTTGAATATCAAGGCAAGTTGTATATCACACCACCAGGTGAAGTTCGTGCACCTGAAGGTGCTTTTTATTCATATGAAGAAAAGTACAGTGCGGATAGCCACTCGACAACGTTTTTAGATGTGCCGGATATTAGTGATACACAGAAGCAACAGCTTATGGACTACGCTGCACTTGCGTTTAAGCAAATGAAACTCAAAGATTTATCGCGTATCGACTTTTTTATGACGCCAGACGGTGAAATCTATCTAAATGAAATCAATACCTTCCCTGGTATGACACCGATTTCCATGTTCCCTAAATTGATGGAAAATCATGGGGTTAAATTTGCTGATTATTTAGCAGATAGAGTTAATACTAGTCTCTAAACGAAGTCAAAATGAACCAATGAAATGCTCAAGTTAATGGCTTAAATGTCTTGAACTTGAGCATTTCTTTTTTCGCGAGGCCCAATTGGCCGACATATTGCGCCGGCATAGCTGGGCTTAACCAGCGGCCCATATGCTGCACATCTCGCACCTTCATCCCTTCTTGATATAATGCTTGAGCGCGACCAACACGGGTGGATTGCCCTGAAAATTGGACACGCAAACCCAATAAGTCACTTGCACGGCGTAAAATTCGATAGATTGAAGAGTCATCTAAAGGGTTTTGATTTAAATTTTGATGTCGGTCCATGCCACAAAATAGAAATTCATCGTGTTTGCTACGATGCATGAGCCAAGCGTTCAATGCATTCGTTGCATCTTGCGAGAGTGGATAGATATGGTCTTCAAAGCTTAATTTGAGAAAAGGATAGTGCATATCTTCAATAATATCTTGCACCTGCAAACGTTTTAAATGGCTTCGTTTCAGTAAAGCCTCGTACATCAAATAATAAATAGCCAAGTCTCGAATATCTTTTAATGCCTTGGATGGTTTTAAAAGTCGATTGAGTGCGTCTAAATGGGCTTGCGTCAGTGCGGTCGCTTGTTTGGCATCCCCGTGCTTGGTGAGCTGAAGCTGAGATAGGGTATGTAATACTTGTCTATCAGATGTCGGATCTGGGAACTGATGTGCCTTGTGGATAAGCGCTATGGTTAAAACGCAGCGACGTACGCTGGCAAATTTTCGATCTTGTGCTTCTTTTTCAATGAACTGACGTAAAATATCGTGCTCACAAGGTAGGCTACTGCTTTGTTTAAGTTGGCAAAATCTTACAAATCGGTTCCAATCATTTTTCATCGATAAAACGGAATTTTTTGCATATTGCATGCCCGTTAAGGCGTCGATTTGTTCCACATCGATTTCATGGTTAAATAAACCCGCGCTCACTAGTTTGGATTGTTCATCAGTAAACTCTGGTAAAATTTTACGCATTAACGCTCCTTATTGATGTCATTTTTAATCCTTTATTTGTTTGCCACAATGGATTATAAATTGACTTGGATATCAAGTTCGCTATGTTCTTTCTCTATATCATTAGCATAACATAATCAAACATTAACGCACTATAACTAAATATATGTAGAATAAAATAACAGCCAAACAACAAATATCGCATTCCACTTGATTTCACAGGCCAAAACCATACACTAAAGTCATTATGAATACAGCTTTTATAAAGGATTTTTTATGTCGCTTGTCTACTCCACTGAAACTGGCCGAATTAAACAAGAAAAACCACAAGTTACTCGTGAAAAGGGTGATGGCATCGTGCGCATTTCTCGCCAAACCAAAGGGCGTAAGGGGAAAGGCGTTTGTCTTATCACTGGTATTGATGGCACCGATGCAGAACTAAAGCTAATTGCTGCTGAACTTAAAAAAGTATGTGGTTGTGGTGGCGCATTAAAAGATGGCGTGATCGAAATTCAAGGCGATAACCGAGAAAAGATTAAAGCGCACCTTGAGAAGAAAAACTACACAGTTAAACTGGCAGGTGGTTAAAATGGCAGAGCATAGCCAAGATAAAGCGATTCACCAACCTGTCCCAACCAACATTATCACAGGTTTTTTAGGTACAGGTAAAACCACAGCTATTTTACATCTGCTTAAAAACAAGCCCGAAAATGAAAACTGGGCGGTGCTAGTGAACGAGTTTGGTGAAATTGGCATCGATGGGGCGATCATGTCAGAACATGGCGCAATGATCAAAGAAATCTCTGGCGGCTGTATGTGCTGCACAGCAGGCGTACCTATGTCTGTTGGGATCAATGCCTTGCTACGCACATCTCCTGATCGCCTGTTAATCGAGCCTACTGGTTTAGGGCATCCGCAAGAAATTATTGCAAAATTACAAGCGCCACAGTTTTCTAAGTATATTGATTTAAAAGCAAGTATTGCATTAATCGACCCTAAACATGTGCAAGACCCAAAATATACCGAGCATCCGATATTTAAAGGTCAAATTGAGTCGAGCCAGATTATCATTGCGAATAAGCTTGATGGCGCTGATATGCAAGATTTAGTTGAGCTTGCGATTTGGTTTGAAGATATGAAAGCTGACTATGAGACAACAGCTAAGCTCAATCAATTGCCTGTACATCAAAAGCTCTTGTATCAGGTTGATCAAGGCAAGCTTGAACTTGAGTGGCTTGATATTGAGCGTGAAGATAAAGCTAGTGCGCAAGATGATGAGCATGGCCACCATCATGAACATGCTGCGCTTGAGCCTCAATTTGGTTTAGAACCCGGTCAAACCTATGTGCGTAAGGAAAATAAAGGCCAGGGCTTTTATAGCTGTGGTTGGATCTTTGGCGCCGAGTTTAGCTTTGATTTTGAAAAGCTTTTTTCCATGCTTTCAGCCTTAACCGCTGAGCGTGTTAAAGCTGTGGTGAATACAACCCAAGGCTGTTATGCCTTTAATGTCAATCAAGGGGTTGTGTCTGTCAATCAAATGACGCTTGAAGGCTTTGAATCCCGCTTTGAGGTAATTGATAGTCAACTTATGCCTTGGGATCAACTTGAAGAGATTTTGCTTGAGCTAGGTGGACTGAAGTAATTAAGATAAGGCTGTATAGCGATAGTTTATACAGCTATATTTTTCATTTTAACTCATTTATTAATACATAATATCATCAACTATATCCCCATTAAGCTCATACCCATGCCCATAGCGATGCGCCGTTTCGATATTGGACCAACGACCAATCTTTAAAATATCCTGCACTGAAAAGCCATTTTCCCAATAATATTGACAGGCGCCAACACGCGGCGAGTGCGTGGTAAAGCAAGGATCAAAAGGGTGGTTATGCTTGCAAATATCAAACATAGCTTTATATATATTCAGTCCAGAATTGTACGAAAGCGCTCGGTTTCCTTTCATTAACTTATTGTACTTAGTACCAGGTTTAAATAGGTAAGTATCTGCTTGATGGATATTCATTCCTGCTAATTGCATATAGGATTGGATCTTTTCTATGACTGAATTATTTAATGGTGCGAACTCGGGCTTACCTGATTTATTCGTTTTACTCGACGGAATTTTCAAGCGCTTACGGCGAAAATCTATATGCTCAACTTTCACTTTATGCATTTCAGAAAAGCGTAATAAACAGCAATATGTGAGGTTCACTATTGCCACATTTCTTGCCTCAATCACGCTTTGGGTCGCTTTAAAGTGCTGATTAATCTCTCTTAAGTCTTGCAGTGTTAGCGGCGTCGCTTGCTTAATTTCAATTCCATTTTCAACCTCCTCTAATGCATGCTTTTTTAACAGGGCGCTGATGCTTATATCTGCGCAGGGTTTTGGGTAACCGGCATGAAAATGGATGAAGTTAATCGCCCAGACATCACCTTTCATTGAGTTTCGATGCAGACACCCGCCGCGGAACTTTAAAAAACCTAAGACGGTTTCAAAGTCAGTAGGCAAATATTCTAAATTGTTTTCAGTGCAGTACTTAACAAAGATAAACCAACGGTTTGTCAACTTACGCCATGAGGAGTCTGATAGACCACCTCGAGTTTCTTCGAGTTCAGCTAAAAACTTTTTTGATAATTGCTGCGCAATTTCACTATCCGTATCTGAAAGTGGCAACTTGGTCAGTTCACGCAATTGATGAGGACGCAATTGATTGATTTTAGTGTGCTGTGTATTGATTAAGTTTTTATCCATAATGTGCTTGATATTTTTACTTCATTAAAGTGTTACAGGGTCACTAGGTTGCAGTTGCAAGTAAGATCTTGATTTGGATCGATGAAAGATCAAAGTATAACATAGGATCTTCAATTGTATGGAATGATAATTCTCTACAGTTGAGAATAGATTTCAATAGATAATTCTATTTTAAGATTTAATTATAGATTTAATAAAGTGAAGGTCGGTTGATGCTCTGCTACTACTCAATGCTAATTTAACATAATATACATAATGCGAAGTGGTATATTGGCAGGTTTATATTCATTCGGCTAAGAATTAGCTTATAAAAGAAATAACATCTAGGAGCTATAGATTCAGTACTAATTCTTTTATAATGACATATTCAATCGTGATATACACCCTTAAGGATTAGCATGTTAAAAAAATTACTGCCACTTGCGCTTGGCGCAACCCTTGCTATGCCAGCCATGGCACAAGATTACACTAAAGAAGAAATCGGCCAGATTGCCGCGCAATATTTAATGGATAACCCAGAGATTTTGGTCCAGGTCAGTGAAAAGCTGCAAGAAAAGCAGATGCAAGAGCAAGCCAGTGCGCAAATTAACGCTGTGATTGAAAATAAAGATGCTTTATTAAATGATCCTAAAACACCTTATGTAGGCAACAAAGATGCAAAAATCAATGTCATTGAATTCTTTGATTATCAATGTATCTATTGCTACAAGATCTCACAAACGATTGAAAAAATACAAGCAGAAAACTCAGATATTCGATTTATCTTTAAAGAGACGCCAATTTTTGGTACGCGCTGGGAGCCGTCTAAATATGCAGCGCAAATGGGGCTTTGGGTCTTTGATCAAGGTGGTTCTGAGGCCTATGAAACTTATCACAACGGCGTGTATGCGACAGGTAAAAATGAAGGTAAGCTGACAACGCAAGATGTTGATGCGATTGTAATGAAAGCTAACTTAAATCCGAAAGATTTTAAAGCCGATGAGACGTATATGCAAAACTTACAACTTTTTGCTGGCTTAGGGTTTCGTGGCACGCCAGGCTTAATCGTGATGCCTTCAACTGGCGCAGATGCAAGCAACACCTTTGTGATTAATGGCGCAGATGAAGCTGCCCTTTTAGATGCAATTAACAAGCTAAAATAATTAAAGTTTAAATATAATGTACAGCGTCACCTTAAAGTTGCAATAACTTAAATGTGACGCTGTCACTATTTATATTTAAACTAAGCCATAAAACAAAGCTTAATCGTCAATTGACAAGGCATCACTATCGATGTCGATGCTGTCATCATCTTCATCATAACTGGATGATGACTTATTGGTTCCACACAAGGTATATGAACGTCTTGGCTGCGTTTTTTTCATATACTTGCGCCAACAGTTGGCATAAACACTCGACTTGTCATCCTCATTCGCTAATGCTTGTAAGAAAAGTTTTTCTTCTTCATCTTCTGGCGAAATAGTCTGCTCCATCAAGCCTTGCATGGTTCGACCATAAGCTTCTAGAATCTGTGCTTCTTTGATTGTGAACTCTCCACTGCGGCTAAATCCACGTGGAAAATGCTTATTATCAAAATACTTACCTAGGTTTCTCATATTCACTCTACTGACGTATATGGATCATATTGAGGAAAATAGAAATATTTTCTTTATCTGTAAAACAAAAATTTTTAGGATTTACGATAAAAATATTTTATCATAGGCATATCATGTTGATGTTTGCTTGCTTTCTTAAATTTAGCAATCAATCGATTCATTTTTGGAAACAAGAAATTGTGAGTCTAATAACCTTAGCACCCACAAATTAGCCTTTATTAAATAAACTTATAAATAATAAACAAAGTCTTAAAGGCTTGATACAAGGTATATAAAAAGAGAGGATGCTTTGGATACCGAGTTACTGAAAACTTTTTTAGAAGTAAGCAAAACCCGTCATTTTGGCCGCGCCGCAGAAAGTCTATATCTGACTCAATCCGCAGTGAGTTTTCGTATTCGTCAACTGGAGGCAAGTTTAGGCACGGGGCTTTTTTCTCGTCAGCGTGGCAATATTCACCTGACCACTGCCGGTGAACGTTTAGTCCCTTATGCTGAGTCGATTTTACAAACGTTAGGCCGTGCAAAGCAAGATGTCATTTTGTCTGATCAGTCTGTCGAGCAAGTCTCTATGGGCGCCTCACCGAGTGTCTGGGAGCTTGGTGGCGTATCACGTTGGATGAATCAACTTTATACATCCTTCCCCTATCTAGCACTGCGTTTAGAGAACATTTCACGTACAGATTTAGTTCGTCATCTGCTAGAGCGTAACATAGATATGGCAATTTTAGGTGAGCCGCCAAAAGTTGAAGGATTGAAGATAAAAGCTTTAGATCACTTTTCATTTCAATTGGTTTCGCGCTGTCCTGACTTGGCCGTGGACAATTTAGATAATATGTCTATGGCGTATTTAGACTGGGGAATGCGTTACTCGATAGAACATGCTCGTGTTGCCAACTTTCAGGTTTCACCTTGCTTGCATGCGCAATCGAGTCGCTTGATTTTAGAGTATTTATTAGAAAATGACAGCGTGGCATATTTGCCTGAGCCGGTCATTTCAAAACATCTTGATAATAACGAGTTATTTTTAGTCAAAGACGCACCTATGATGGAGCAATCGTTATATTTGTGTTGGCTAGAAGATAATGAAAAGCAAAGCCATATCCAAGATATTCTGGAAACAGACTTTGTCCTCAGAACGGCAAGCTTATGATGAATAACTTTCATCAAAGTGTCAAAAATGATTCATTGTACAAAAGATAATATATTGCATATTCTGAATTTGTGGTTGCAATCAAGTCTTTTCATTACTCTTTAGACTAAACTCAGTCTAAGCCATCAACGTAAGTCGAGGCTAAAAGGTAAAGATTTGATGCAGTAGCACAAACTTCTTATGTATTATTTTTATCATTTGGATAAGAAAGATGAGTCAGTGGGATAAGTGGCTAGATAGCCCAACACAGAAACAAAACACACGTAAAGCACGTCACCATTTTGATGACAATGAGGAAATTGTTGAACGCCGTAAACCTAAGCGTAAACAGCATCGACCAAGACATCAAAAGGAGTTTGATTATTATAGCGAAGAATATAACGACTAATTTTCAAACTTTATATCCTGCTGATCAGCGTTTGCTTATCAAGACAGTTTAGAACGTCCTAAATATTTAAAGCGCAGCACGTTAATTTAACTGCTGCGCTTTTTGATTCACCCTTTCAAGCAAATTTATTTGTTTTGCGCGTCTTGCTCTGCTTGCTTTTTGATTTCGTCTGCAACTTGCTTAATTGCATCCGCACTACCAATGCCTTGCGCCATTAAAGCCTGAATTTTCTCAACGGCTTTTTGTTGCTCTTCATGGGTTAGATTTGGCATATTGTCATCAAACATTTTTTGAATCTCACTTTTTTTGACTGGATTGATCACGTAATTCTTAATGACTTTTTGTGTCTGGTCAAGCCTTATTCCACCTTGATAACGTGTATTGACCAAAGAGAGCTCTAACCAATAGTGCCCGGCAGGTAATTTAGTATCCGGAACTTGATTCGGATAATTATTGACGTATTCTTTTCCCCACACCGGTGGCTCCGTTCGCTTTTCGTCTGCAAAGACACGAATATTCAGTGTTGGGCTTGGACAAAGGTCTTTTTTCAAGGCTAAATGTTGGATTTGCCAGGTTTCATTCGGCAACCAAACTAAACTGCGGCTAAAACGATAACTACCAATTAAAATATCTGTGTTCCAACTCCCACCATGTTTGAACGAAAGTGAAAGTTGATATAATCCAGGTTCCGGCGGCGCTTTGATATTCGTTTCTAAGCGATATTGATAAAGGTGTTCATCTTCTTCTTGATGATGACGAATATCTCTTAACTTAGGTGTTTTAGAAGAGATGATTGTATCATCGGGCCACTCGACAAGCTTAAAATTTCGAATTTCATCTTTACTTTCAACTTCAACAACCAAGCCCAAGTTTAAGCGCCCAAAAGTGTATGTCCTTTGGGTACTTAAGCGTAAAAAGCGAATTGTATCGGGCAATGCTTTTTGTTGAAAGCTCTGACCACAATCGATATCAATGACCTGGCTTAAAATATCATCTAAGCTCTCTCTTTGATCATCGCTTGGCATATTTTGCGCCACTTCCACCATGTTTCCAAAAGCATCCTGAAGTCTATTTTCAAGTAATGCTTGGTGGGCATGGGTAAGTGGCGTTTGCTCTGTGAACCATTTGATCGCAGGTTTCCCTTGCTCACTAGCAAAGAGATTTGAAGATGTAAGCAAACAAATGCTTAATAGAATGGATTTATTCGTTTGAGTTAACTTCATAGTTCGCGTATCAAATAGCTCTTCACTTAGGCTTTCATTTTATAACCGACACCGCGTAGCGTTTCGATATTAACTTGTGGTAATTTTTGACGCAGTTGCAAAATATGCGTATCGACTGTACGTGTTGTTGGGAAATGATTGTAGCCCCAAACATGGTCTAAAAGCTCGTCGCGGGTGAAAACACGACCTAAATTTGTCGCTAAGAAAATTAACAAGTCAAACTCAGTACGAGTTAAGGTAACGCTTTCTTCGCCCATAAATACTTCACGTGTTTGTTTATTAATGCGAATATTGCCCACACAAACTTCATCTTGTGCTTGTGCATCAGGTTGACGTAACTGAGTGCGAATGCGGGCTAAAAGTTCAGCTTCGGCAAATGGTTTGGTTAAATAATCTGCCGCGCCAGCGTCTAAACCTGTCACCTTGTCTTTCACTGTCACAAGCGCTGTAAGCAAAATGATTGGCACATTTTTTATGCCACGCCAGCGTGAAATATGACCTACAGAGTCACCATCTGGCAATTGACGATCCAATATAACCAAATCAGCTTTGTGCCATAACGTATCGGTTTGAGCGATAGTTTCAGCATGTAAACATTGGTAACCCGCTTGCTCTAAGCTAACTAGTAAGCCATCGGCTAAATTTTTATCATCTTCAACGAGTAGTAATGTCGGTTTCACAAGGTATCTCCAATTTAAAAGTTGTTGGTGGCCCAAATAGTTTTATTTTTCCTCCCATTCGAACGACCATAGATTCAACAATTGTTAAGCCTAGTCCTAAGCCACTTTGGGTGACAAAGGCTTTGCGTATATGTGACCAGTCTTTTGCTGTGAGTTTTCCTTGATCGATCACTTCAAAATTGATTTGTGCTTCTAATACTTCAACCTTTAAAAGCACGGGTGGAACGCCATATTTACATGCGTTTTTAATCAGATTTTCGATACATGCACTGAGCCAATAGGTATTCACCTTGATTTGCGCATCAGTGTTAAGTTCAATTTGGATCTGATCTTGGTACTCTTCAAATCTAAACTCAAGCCATTCTGCAACCGAAGGCAACCAATCTGTGGTAATGGTTTGGTGATCGGATTGCAAATAATCTTTACTTGCATCGGCAAGCATGCGCAAACGCCTTGAATCTTCGCATAATCGTCTAAACTCGTCATAAACGGATTCAGGTAAGTGCTCAAATTCGCGGCGAAACCCCTCCACTGTTAATGATAAACTGGCAATCGGGGTACGCAATTCATGGGTAAGGATCTGCAACACTAACATACGTTGGGCTAAATCCTCACGACGATTCTTCCAGCGTGAATATGCCCAAAGAAATAATATAACAATATTAAATACAATTAGCGCAATTAAACTATAGAACAAGCCATTTGAGTTTGGCTTTTGTGCCCAACAAATATTGCCTGTTTGCATATAGCAATGATCTTCCTTTAACGCAACATGCATGGTTAAATTGCTATCTTCTAAATGCATGCGCCATAAATCTTGGGTAAAAATTAAATACTCATCACCCTTTTTTATCCAAAGCTCAGTGCCACTCAATATAGCTAAGTCATTATCAATCACAGCTTTAATTGCACTTTGTGGCATGCGCTGCAAACGGCCAAGTAAAGTTTCTGGACCGGATACTGGTCGCTCATGGATATTCATAAACGGCAGCATAGTTTCATACTCTTCTGGATAATGCTGCGCATAACGTAGCGCATAGCTCCCCCCACCTGGGTGTATCAAGGTGGAATTGACAAACCATTTCAAAGGAAGCTTTCGCTTTTCACACAATGCCCGAGTAAATGATAAAGGTTCAGTTAAAAGTGGATTTAAGGGCAATTTGTGTTGGCAACTTTGGCTGTAGCGATACAGGATTTGCAGTTCTTTTATCGGGTACTTACCTGTTTGCGGCAGCAAGGTTCGGCTATATAAGAGATTCGGTGGATATGTTGTTTCAATTTCATCTATCGTATAACGTGCGATAGCATTCTCGATCTCAAATGAGCTTTGAAATGCTTGAATGGCTTCAGGCAAGCCAGCAGCACGTGCATGGAAGCTAGTCATACAAAATAAGATAAAAAATAATATGTGATGCTTCACTTCGGTCTCTTGCCTGAATGGATGTCATTATATATTAACATCACATTACAAATTTGAATAACAGGTGCAGCTAAATTGGCATCAAGATCAAACGCAGTATAGCTGAATACTTTAATTTAACAGTTAAACGACAAAAAAACTATAAAGCTTAAGATAAATGACATAGATCTGACTTATCAGTTTTGGGAATGTAATTTCCTGTTACATGAATAATTGTAATTGAAAATCATAGTCTTGTTTAATAAATGAGCATAAAAAAACCGCCCTCTTAGATAAGAAGACGGTTCTACTTTTAGAGAAACCTAAGAAAAATATATTTATTTAGATTTCAATATTATAGCGCTTTTGAAATCGCATCAACGCTTGCTTTTGCATCACCAAATAGCATTTGTGTGTTTTCTTTGAAGAATAATGGGTTTTGCACGCCGGCATAACCTGTATTCATCGAACGTTTGAATACGATAACATTTTTCGCGTTCCACACTTCAAGCACTGGCATGCCAGCGATTGGGCTCTTCGGATCTTCTTGCGCGGCTGGGTTCACTGTATCGTTCGCGCCAATTACAAGCACTGTGTCAGTTTCAGCAAAGTCATCATTGATTTCATCCATTTCCAGAACGATATCATAAGGTACTTTTGCTTCTGCTAATAATACATTCATGTGACCCGGTAGACGACCCGCAACTGGGTGGATACCAAAGCGAACATCAATGCCTTGCGCGCGAAGTTTCTCAGTGATTTCATAGACTGGATACTGAGCTTGCGCCACAGCCATACCATACCCTGGAGTGATAATCACAGACTTAGAGTCTTTTAGCATCTCAGCTACTTCTTCCGCTTGGATTTCACGGTGCTCACCTTCAACTGCGTCAGTACTGATTTCAACTTCAGTACCGAAACCGCCAGCGATAACACTGATAAATGAACGGTTCATCGCCTTACACATGATGTAAGAAAGAATCGCACCTGAAGAACCAACCAATGCGCCGGTTACAATCAGAAGATCGTTTGCAAGCATGAAACCTGCTGCTGCAGCTGCCCAACCTGAATATGAGTTCAGCATCGACACAACCACTGGCATATCTGCGCCACCGATTGAAGCCACTAAGTGATAACCGAAGATAAGTGCAATCACAGTCATCGCTAATAGTGCAAATGTACTGCCTTGACCACCTAGGAAAATACCAAGTAACAAGAAGCTCATAATAAGCGCAGTTAAGTTCCAACCGTGTTTGCCTGGGATATTTAGCGGGCTAGATGAAATCAGACCACGTAGTTTTGCAAAGGCAACGATAGAACCTGTGAAAGTTACCGCACCAATGAATACACCTAGGAAAACTTCCACTTGGTGAATGGTTAGCAATGCACCTGTTAGTTCACCATGCTCAAGATAGCTGTTATAACCAACTAACACGGCAGCAAGACCAACAAAGCTATGCAAAATCGCAACAAGCTCTGGCATTTGGGTCATTTCTACACGTTTTGCATAGTAAATACCAATTGAACCACCAATTGCCATCGCAAGGATAATCCAAGTCAGAGCATTGGTTTCTGGGCCAAAGATAGTTGCCAATAAGGCAATCGTCATCCCGATGATGCCGTAGATATTGCCTGAGCGTGCAGATTCTTGCTTAGATAACCCAGCAAGGCTCATGATAAATAAAATTGCAGCAACAATATATGCTGCCTGTACTAATCCTGCAGACATCTGCTACCCCTTATTTCTTACGGAACATTTCAAGCATACGTTTGGTTACGGTAAAGCCACCAAATATATTAATGCTTGCAATGAGGACTGCGATAAATGACAGCACTGAGACCAAGGTATTGCCTTGACCTATTTGCAGAACTGCGCCGACAACAATGATACCTGAGATAGCATTGGTCACAGACATAAGTGGTGTATGCAGTGAATGTGACACATTCCATACCACGTAGTAACCGACCACACATGCAAGTGCAAACACAGTGAAGTGTGATAAGAACTCAGCTGGCGCAACGGATGATAACCATCCAAAGAGTGCTACACCGATTGCTAAACCAACATATTTTTTGGTTTTAGATTTTGGCGCTTCGACCACAGGCTCAGGTTTGGCTTCAACTTCAGGCGCTTTCGCTTGAGGTTGGGCTGAAACTTGAATCGGTGGCGCAGGCCAAGTCACTTCACCTTCTTTGACAACTGTTACGCCGCGAAGCACAACGTCGTCAAAATCAATGTTGATGTTGCCATCTTTTTCTTTGGCAAGCAGCTTCATTAGGTTCACAAGGTTTGTGCCATAAAGCTGTGAAGATTGTGTTGGCAGACGACCAACCATGTCCGTGTAACCGACAATTTTCACGCCGTTTTCAGTGGTGATCACCTTGTCAGCGACTGTGTATTCACAGTTACCGCCATTGGCAGCAGCAAGATCCACAATCACACTACCAGACTTCATGCTATCAACCATTTCTTTGGTGATAAGCTTCGGCGCTGGGCGTCCTGGGATCAGAGCAGTTGTGATGATGATATCAACATCTTTGGCTTGCGCAGCATAAAGCTCTTCTGCCTTTTTGTTGAACTCTTCAGACATTTCTTTCGCATAGCCATCGCTTGACGCTTCAGTTTTAAAATCAACTTCTAAAAACTCTGCGCCCATTGATTGGACTTGCTCTTTTACTTCAGGGCGAACGTCAAACGCACGCACGATAGCGCCAAGGCTACCTGCTGCGCCGATTGCAGCAAGACCTGCAACACCGGCACCTGCAACCAGAACTTTCGCTGGCGGCACTTTACCGGCTGCAGTAATTTGGCCAGTGAAAAAACGACCGAATTCATGCGCCGCTTCAACCACTGCGCGATAACCGGCAATGTTTGCCATTGAACTTAAAGCATCCAAAGACTGCGCGCGAGAGATACGTGGAACACTATCCATTGCTAGAACATTAATGTTCTTCGCTGATAGTTTTTCAAGTAGCTCTGGATTTTGCGCAGGCCAAATGAAGCTAATTAAGGTTGCACCTTCTTGCAGCTTTTCGATCTCTGCATCGTTTGGCGCATTTACCTTAAAGATAATTGGTGATTGCCAAACTTTTGCTTTGGTGGTGATACTTGCGCCAGCGGCTTCATAAGCAGCATCATCAAAGCTTGCTAAGGCCCCTGCACTCTTTTCAACTGAAACTTCAAATCCAAGTTTCAGCAACTGCTCAACCGTTTTCGGCGTGGCAGCAACTCGCGTTTCTCCGACGAGCTCTTTAGGAATACCAATCTGCATTATTTTTCCTTATACATGTTGGCTGTGATAAAAAACTTTATGTGACCATTGATACTAGAGCGGCTAGCACTAAGATTCAAGTACTTATCTTGTTTTGTAGTAAATTTACTTAAACAATTTATGTTTTAAAAATTGAGATTTTGAATCGATCCCAAAATTACAATTTTTTATCATAAGATAAAACCAAGTGAGATAAGGATCACAGCACTTTGGGGTTAATCTTGAAACAAGCCATCGCCTTGTTGATCAATACACATTTTTGACTTGGTAATCATCAACTCGTTCGCGCTGTCCAAGCTTGCGAGCAGATCACTACGGATGAACCGATGGGTTTTTAAATCATTATCTACCTCTTTACAAATCCGACCAGCAATACGATATTGTCCTTGCTCTGAAATGCTTTCGGGATAAATCAAATACCCTTTATATTCAAGTGGTTCAACTTCTGGCGCTGAAGACGTTTGATTATCTTCTTTCTTTCCAAATAAACGACTTAAAAAGCCCATACACAACTCCTATTTTTGTGAACATTATGAGGCACATCATACCCTTAATTTTAAATAAAATCTTACCCTTGCTCTATTGAAATAAGTTCGTCATAATCAGTTTTTATTTATACTCATGCCATAGGTAGGCTTTTATGACAACAGAGCAATCCCCACAACCTGAAGAAATTACACTTCCTGAAGTGAATTTAGATCAAATCTCACCTGAACTAAAGCAAGTGATTGAATTTGAAGAGGTGGTAGACGAAGCCCTTCCTATGTTGGTTTCCATTCACGAAGCTGCTGAAGAAAGCATTCGTGAAATTTTTGACGAAATGCCAGCAAGTGCTCAAAACGTATTAGACAACTTTGAGCAGTTCCATGCCTTAGTATCTGTCGGTCAAACCTTTGCTGCGATTGACTTTATGCAGACTTTTGACAAACTTGATGGCGTACAAAATATGTCAGATGAACAACGTGACGCATATCGTAATGAGTTGCTAGACAAGATTTTATACACAAGTGTGAAAGATATGGTCAAGCAATTGAAAAAAGCACGTCGTGACCCTATCTTGAAAAAAGATTTTCGCCAAGTATTTCAAAAGTAATCAAAATAAGCTTTCTATAAGACATCATTTTGATGTTTATTAGTTACTTATCCATAGCTTAGTAAGGCACAGTGTTTCTATTGGCACTGTGCTTTTTTTATGTTTATTTTATACACAAAGAAATTTAGTTATAGTGCGTTATGGTGTTACTTTATACAATGAGGATATAAAAAAGGTAAAACTGGGGACAACAAAGATAAAGTTATATCATTGTTTTTTAATTATTGCGTGCGCAATCAAGGATAAACTAAGCCGTATCGTCATTCGTTAAGGTCACACTCTTTATCTGAGCATAAACAGCTTTACCTACGGTCAAATCAAGATCATCAAATGCCCAACGCGTAATTTGTGCTGTCAATAACACCTTGGGGACATTCGTTGCTGCGAGATTTAAACAGACACAGACCTGCCCTTGCGGATTATCAGGATGTATATCAAAACGCTCAACAGTTGCCGGTAAAATATTACGAATAGACGTATCGGATGCATGTGAAAGACTAATCGACACATCACTGGCAAACACACGTAAACGAACCTGCTTATGCAGCGGCTGAGCAAGTTTGGACATCCAAATATGTATATCTGGCGTTAACGCTAACCGCGATAGAGCATACTGAGGGTGATGTTGGGTAAGCTCAGCCACAAATAAGCTGCTTTTCTCAGCACTACTTTGCCACGCCGAGAGTTGCCCACTTTGCCAAATATTCTCTAATGTATCAAGGGCTTGAACCTTACCTTGCTCAATCAGTAACAGGTTATCAGCGAGGTGCATAATTTCATCTAAGCTATGGCTGACATAAAGAATTGGGCATTTAATACGACGCGCGAGGGTTTCTAGGTATGGCATAATCTCTTGTTTGCGCGGTAAATCAAGTGATGCTAACGGCTCGTCCATCAATAGCATTTTAGGTTCAGACAACAGCGCTCTGGCAATAGCGCAGCGCTGCTTTTCGCCACCGGATAACTCAAGTGGCATACGTTTAAGTAAATGATCTAAATCCAATAAGCGGACAATTTCTAAAAATGTGTCACTGTTTGCGCTGAGTTGACTGCCATAAAGTAAGTTGGCCTCTACTTTATAATGCGGAAAAAGGCGTGCTTCTTGAAAAACATAGCCAATTTGGCGTTTATCAATTGCAAGGTTGCGCTTTGCTTTTGCATCAAAAAGGACTAAATCATCGATAGCAATTCGCCCAATATCTGGGGTTAAAATCCCACTCACAGCATTGATCAAGCTTGTTTTACCTGCGCCTGAACGACCAAATATAGCCGTGATCCCATGGCTTGGTAAATTGGCTTGAATGTCGAGTACAAAGTCAGCAAATTGTTTTTGGATATCTATATGAATCATTGGTTTGCTTCTCTTTCCAAGCCTAGTTTTTGAGTGCTATAACGAGTCAATCGCTCTGAGATATATAAAGAGCAAAGCGCTATCACTATTGATAAAATACATAAACGCGCAGCTGCCATTTCACTGCCAGGGGTTTGAATGAAACTATACATCGCAAGCGGAATTGTTTGCGTTTGGCCAGGGATATTCGAAACAAAGCTCATGGTGGCGCCAAACTCTCCCAAACTTCGCGCAAATGCAAGTAAACTGCCAGTAATAATGCCGGGCAAAGTTAAAGGCAAGGTAATGGTATAAAACACACGCCAACTCGATGCGCCAAGGGTGCGCGCTGCGTATTCAAGTTTAGGGTCCACTGCGCTAAAGCTTAAGCGGATGGCTCGCACCATCAGTGGCAGTGCCACCACAGCAGATGCAAGCGCTGCACCTTTCCAACTAAAACTAAAACTTATGCCAAATTGGGCTAAAAATTTCCCTATCACCCCCTGTTTACCCATGCTGACTAGTAATAAATATCCGATAACAACCGGGGGTAAAACCATAGGCAGATGAATCAAGCTATCTAACACGCCCTTGCCATAAAAGTCTTTTTTGACCAAGACCCAAGCTAAAAAAGTAGCCAAAGGGATCAAAAAAATCACCGCGACACTCGCAACTTTAAGGCTAAGCATTAGCGCTTGGATTTCAAAATCTGAAAGAATAAACTCTTGTAGCATGGGTTCAGCCTGTTTGTTTAAAATTGGCGTTGGTAATGAAAAGCTGTAAGCAATATTTAGTTATTTGGCGTAAAACCATATTCTCGATAAATCTTGATCGCTTCATCCGATAAAAGATACTGATAAAAAGCTTGTGTCGACGCCGTATCGTTTATGCGGGCAAAAGGATAAATAATAGGATCGTGGCTATCATCAGGAAAACTTGCTGCAACGTTGACTTTTTTGCTCATCATCGCATCGGTGCGATACACCACGCCATATGGTGATTCGCCGCGCTCGACAAAAGCAAGGGTGGTACGAACATTGGCACTTGGCGCAAGTTTATCAGCAAGCGCATCCCAAAGGTTTAATGTTTCAAAGGCTTGCTTGGCATAAATGCCAGCCGGCACACTATCTGTCATCGCCACCGCGAGACGGTCTGTATCTAAGTTTGCCGCCATGTGTTTAATTTTATCTAAATCCGTTGCGCCGCTTAATGCTTGCTCTGTAGCGATATTTTCAACTAAAACCAAATCATTACGCAGCACATTTTGAACCGCATCCGGTTTAATAATTGCTTTATTTTGCAGGTACTGCGCCCATTTTACGTTTGCCGAAATAAAAATATCCGCCGGTGCTCCTTGTTCGATTTGACGCGCAAGAGTTGACGAACCGCCATATACTGGCACCACATCAACATCATGTTTTGCTTCATAATCCGCAGCTAAGGTATCAATCACATTGGTCATTGAAGATGCCGCATAAATATGTACTGTTTGCTCCGCAAAACTTAGTGTAGAAAAGCTAAAAGTTGCCACAGCAGCGCTAATTAATACGCTAATTTTTTTTATATTATTTTGTTTCATCGTTATTTCCAAATTAGACGTTGACCAAGGTGGGGAGTTTTCTTTTACGATCAAAAAAACCGATAGCAGGTACAAGTATACTTACTATCGGTCCTTATTTTTATTATTTATTTAGCTGTGCTAGATGTAACTTTAGGTTGAACAAATTTACGACTCACATCAACAATTGCAACATCTCTAAAGAAAGTACGACCAAGCAATACGGCAAAGTCCATATGCGTGCGATCCGTTAAGGTAAATGGTGTCTTCACTTTCAGGTCACCAACTTGAATCCAACCTTCAACAGAGTAACGCGTCACCAGCTCTTCCGTATTTGATTGACGGATACGTTTCTTACTCGTCACAGGCAATGAGATCTCTTTTGATGTGCCTTGATCATGCGAAAGCTTAAACTTCACCCAATCTTTACCATCACGCTCAAAGTTCACCACATCGATTGCACTAATCGAAGATGTGGTCGCGCCGGTATCAATACGTGCTACGCTATTCACATCTAAATCAGATAAATACACCCACTCTTGTGAGCCTAAGATTAGCTTGCCTTCAGGTGTTTTGGTCGCAGGTTTTGGCTTTGGTGCTGGCGCAGGTTTTGCCACCGGCTTTGGCGCAGGTTTTGTTTCTGTCGCTTTAGGCGGCTCAACTTTTGCTGGCTCTGAAGGTGTCACAACTGGCGTTTCAGGCACTGTTGGCGTTGGCGTCACAGGTTCAGTCGGTTGTGTACTAGTATCAGTTGGCGCTGGGCTAGTTTGCTCACCTGTCAAGGTGGTACATCCAGATAAAACTGAAAGCATCAGCGCAGGAATAAGAAGTGAACGAGGTTTCATGAATCACCTTTGAAAAAATGGATTGAGCATTCAAATAAATATTGACTTAAGTGTATCAAAAATCGATGAAAATTTGTGATAAAAATACAAAAATCAGTTTAAATGAATGCTTTTTATTCAAGATAAAATGCAATTAACTTATATATCAATAAGATAAATTTTAAACATGCTCTATTTTGGCAATTGCATTGGCCACATATTCAATATCTTTGGCTTGAAGCCCGGCTAAATTAATGCGTCCATCTTCCACTGCATAAATTGCATATTCACTACGCAGCAAACGCATTTGCGCAGGGGTAAATTTTAATAAGCTAAACATCCCTTTGTGGGTTTGAATATAATCAAAGTTATTGGTTTGCTTCGCATTTAGCGCTTGACATAAATCCAGACGAGTTTGCATTAAACGTTGCTGCATATGCGACAGTTCTGCTTGCCAGTCTTGGGTTAAAGCTTTGTCTTGTAAAATCCGTGCAACCAAATCTGCGCCGTGATCAGGCGGCATGGTATAGGTTGCGCGTCCTAGGTGAAGCAGTTTCTGACGCGCTTTTTGGCTTTGCTCAAGCGTTTTACCAATCACAATCGCAGCGCCAGTACGCTCACGATACAAGCCAAAGTTTTTCGAGCATGATTGTGCAATCAACATTTCTTCTAGGTTTTCAGCCATATATCTAAGGCCAAGTGCATCTTCAGCTAAGCCTTCACCAAAGCCTTGATAAGCAATGTCAACAAATGGGATGAAACCCACTTTTTGCGCCAATGCTGTGACTTCTTGCCACAGTTCAAATGACATGTCTGCGCCAGTTGGGTTATGACAACAGCCATGGAGCAAGACAATATCGCCTGCTTTAGCTTTGGCAAGATCAGCAAGCATTGCTGCGCCATCCACTTGATATGTTTCGCGATTAAAGTAGTGGTAAAAACCTACATCAAGACCTGCGGCGCGCATCACAGGTTCATGATTAATATAACTTGGGTTACTCAGCCAGACTTTTGCATTTGGCGTTGCGTGTTTAATTAAATCCCCCAGCATGCGCAATGCACCACTAGCGCCTGGCGTTTGTACTGCGCTCACGCGAGAATGCGCTGAAGTATCTTGTAGCAGTAAATCGACAATAGATTGATTAAAAACTTCATTCCCAGCAAGACCAACATAAGCTTTGGTTTGCTGCTCAGTGAGTTGCAATTGATGGGCTTTTTTCACTGCGGACATAATCGGCGTTTGACCGTTTTCATCCTTGTAAACGCCAATCCCAAGATCAACTTTTTCAGCGCGATTATCTTCGCGAAAAGCAGCAGAGAGGGATAAAATTGGATCGATTGGTGGGGATTGAATATCTGAAAGCATGTTCACAACCTTGTGATAATTATAAGTATCTTTCGAATATATAACTATCACAATTGAAGTGCAAGAATAGAAATGAGGAAAGCGTAAGTCAGTTAAAAACAGTGTTTATTTCAGAGTTTGTTGGCTTGCAGATACGCCGCCAGCATTTGCTTGTCATACACCACTTGGTTGCTGCTGCCGCGCCAACGCAAACTTGGGTCCGCCTTATCTTCTTCAAATGGACCATCAATAAGAGTATCGATATAGGTTAGGACTTCGCGCTGCGCAGGGGTTAGATTTTGCAAAACATACCCCGTCCACAGCCAAATGTCTTTATCTGGGCATTCTGTTTTAACTCGCTTCACCAACTCAAGCACTGTGTGAACATTACTAGGATGCAAAGGATCGCCGCCAGAGAGTGACAGGCCACGGCGAAAAATACGCGTATCTTTGAGATCACGAATAATTTGATCGCTTAACGCTTGGGTAAACGCATGCCCTGAGTTTGGATTTAAGGTCGACTTGTTGTAACAACCTCGACAATTGTGCTCGCATCCTGAAACAAACAAGGTGCAGCGTGTGCCCTGACCATTGATCACATCAAGTGGGATATATTTATGGTAGTTCATCACACTGCCTTTTCTTGTTGTAACTCTTTTCTAATTTTGGACGCATTACATATGTTTGACGCGGCGGATCACTTCTTCTTGTTTACCTGCGTTAAACGGACGTGCATCAGGACTGCCTAAATAACCACATACGCGACGGGTCACAGAGACACGACTTGGTTCATGGTTGCCACATTTCGGACACACAAAACCTTTACTAGTACATTCAAACTCGCCTTGATAACCGCAATCATAGCACTCATCAATTGGCGTATTAGTGCCATAATACGGCACGCGTGAATAGCTATAATCCCAAACGTTTTCAAGCGCTTCGATATTGTGTTGCATATTCGGGAATTCGCCATAACAAATAAAGCCGCCACTTGAAAGCTCTGGATATGGCATTTCAAAATCAATTTTATCATATGGCGTCACTTGCTTTTGAACGTCCAAATGGAAACTATTGGTGTAATACCCTTTATCTGTCACGCCTTTGACTACGCCAAAGGTTTTGTTATCTAGGTTGCAAAAGCGATTACATAAGTTTTCACTTGGCGTTGCATACAAGCTAAATGCATAACCAGTTTCTTTACTCCAACGTTCGGTAGCCTCTTTAAGGTAGCTCACAATCATTTGCATTTTGCGTTGTAAATCTGGCGAGTCAAATAAATCAATTTCTTCGCCATTACCAAATAACGCATTCGCTGTTTCATGCAGTCCGATATAACCAAGCGAAATAGATGCGCGGCCATTTTTAAACACTTCTGAAATAGGATCATCGGCTTTTAGACGCACGCCACAAGCCCCTTCCATGTATAAAATTGGCGCGACGCGAGCTTTCACATTTTCAAGACGGGCAATACGTGTTTCTAATGCGCGACGTGAAAGTTTAAGCTTTTCATCAAGCAGGCAATAAAATGTATCCAGATCGCCACCAGCATGTAACGCAATACGTGGCAAGTTCAAGCTCACAACGCCTAAGTTGTTGCGACCATCATGAATTTGTTTACCATCTTCTTCATATGGCGCGAGGAAACTGCGACAACCCATAGGTGTTTTAAATGAGCCCGTGACTTCAACAACTTTATCGTAGTTCAAAATATCTGGGTACATGCGCTCAGAAGCACATTTTAGAGCTAGCTGCTTAATGTCGTAATTTGGATCGCTTGGCTTATGGTTGTGACCATTTTTGATTGCAAACACAAGTTTTGGGAAAACAGCGGTTTTGCGATTTTTACCCAGACCAGCAATACGGTTTTTCAAAATCGATTCTTGGATCAGTCGTGATGCCCAAGATGTGCCTAAGCCAAAGCCAAAGGTCACAAAAGGCGTTTGACCATTTGCCGTGTGCAGCGTGTTGACTTCATATTCAAGCGATTGAAAAGCGTCATAACACTCTTTTTCTGTGCGAGATTTCGCAAATGCTTGGGGATCATATATTTCCCACTCTTTAGCAAGGCTTAAGTTCTTCTCAAAACTTGCGAGAACGTACGGTTCTAAAATTTCATCAATACGGTTAATCGTGGTGCCGCCATAAATATGGCTCGCGACTTGGGCAATGATTTGCGCTGTGACTGCTGTTGCGGTGGCAATCGATTTTGGCGTATCAATCTCAGCGTTACCCATTTTAAAGCCGCGCGTCAACATGCCGCCAAGGTCAATCAGCATGCAGTTAAACATAGGAAAAAACGGAGCATAATCAAGATCGTGATAATGAATATCACCTTCTTCATGGGCTTTTACAATATCACGCGGGAGTAAATGCTGTTTGGCATAATGCTTGGCAACAATCCCAGCGAGTAAATCACGTTGCGTTGGGATAACCTTGCCATCTTTGTTGGCGTTTTCATTGATCACATCTAGGTTACTTTGATCAATCAAGCCTTGGATTTCTTGGTTTAGTGCGCTGTTTTTCTCACGTGCAATGTCACGGTCGTGACGGTATTCGATATATGCGCGCGCTAGGCCATGATACGGGCCTTCCATCAACTCATCTTCAACTAAGGTTTGAATGGTATTGATCTCAACTTCTTGCAACGCTTGAGTGCGCAGCGTCGTTTCAACTTTATTCGCTACCGCTTGTGAATAATCCACGAATTCGTCGTAGTTAGGATCGTTTTGGGTTAAATTTTGTGCACCTTGAATTGCCAGAACAATACGTTGACGATCAAATTTGACGCGTGATCCATCACGCTTAATCACAAGCATAGCCATAATTTATATACCTAGAATTGAAGAAAGAAGAGTGCAAACCCACTATATGTGGTGATTTATACGACAGCAGCACTATATATTGTGCTTATTATCTAGATCCTTACGCCTGAGGTCTTGATCTGGATCAAATAAAGATGGAGTGAATTAAAGGTTTAAAAAGTCAAGTGTAGGGATGAAAATTTGATCAAAAAGTCTGCTTGACAAGGATATAGTGAATAAGTCAATTTTCGTATGTTAATGACTACTCACTTGATGTAATCGAGAATATCTTGATTGTGATGTTGCGCAAAAAAAATTGCCGAGTTATCCAAATTTTTATCCACCGAATTTGTGGATAACTCGGCTGTTTTTTATGAAAAGCAAGGTCACAAAAACATAAAATTGTGTCCTAAACCCCTATTCTTCCTTGCGAAAGTGGTGCGAGCAACTTAGGTTGCAAAATGCGTACAACTAGTGCCAACATCAACAGCGCCAAAGATGGCAGAGTGATCCACAGTCCAAGGTGTAATCTTGGATCTAACTCAAATCCAAAATGCATCAAGGCTGCGACACATGCCTCGGCGCCTAAGCAAGCCACCAAACCCGCAATCAAAGCCATGACGCCATATTCAAACCACAAGGTTTTGGTCACACTCTTTTTACTTGCGCCCAGTGTGCGATAAAGCTGAATTTCTTGCTGACGCTCGGCAAGGCTTAACCTTAATAGTGTAAAGATAAGCAAAACACCAGCCAGCGCAGCAAGTGAGGCGAGTAAACTAATCGCACTCACTACTTGGACTAAGAGTTGCTGCACTTTTGCCGTCATACTGCGCAAATCAATCACACTCACGGTTGGGTAAGTGCGTGATAAGTCCCCTAAGTATTGCGCCTCATCATCGACACGAAAACTCATCAAGTAAGTGCTTGGCAGATTTTCGAGTACATCCGGGCTAAAAATAAAGAAGAAATTAGGCTTTAAATCACGCCACTCCACTTCACGAATCGACGTCACTGTCGCTTGTAACGTTTGCGAGTTAATCACAAAACTAATCTTATCGCCAAGCTCAATATTCATCTCGCTAGCAATTTCAGACTCGACGGAAACACTCTTAGGTGCGCCCCATGAGCCATCAAGCTGTTTATTATGCTCTGGCAAGGTATCCGTAAAAGTGAAGTTAATTTCACGACGCAGCGCGCCGACTTCTTCTGGATTATCTGCATGCGCTTTGGCATCCTCACCATTAATTTGGGTTAAACGGCCACGAATAATCGGATAAGCTTCACTGCGCGACAGGTTTTGCTTATCGAGTTCAGCCAAGTAGCCATCCAACTCATTTGGCGCAATATTCATTGCAAAGACATTCGGCGCATCTTCAGGAATAGTTTGTTGCCAATCCACCAATAAGTCCGAACGCACGAGCCAAATGGTTGCAAGCAGCATAAGAGACAAGCCTAATACGCCAAACTGCAAGCCACTGGCAAACGGCGTACGCAAGATGCGGCTTAAAGCAAGTTTTAACGCAGCGCCTTGGCTTACTTTTTTCACTAATTTTAAAATCACCAGCGAGACTAAACCAAGTAGCGCAATAGCAAAGATAAGCCCTGCAAAAATTAGCCATACAAAGACATTTAAGCCAAAGCTCAGCAGCATCAGTCCAAGCGGGAAAACCAGTAGCCAGGCATATTGTTTATATTGAGCGGCGCTCTCTTGGCCGACAACGCGACTTGCTGGCGTGTTTAAAAGATTAAACAAAGGCACGCCAAGCGCAGGAATGGCTATCGCGATACAGGTGATAACACCGGCAAAAAATGGCATCAAACCATAACTTGGCAATGGATCAGGCAAGAGATCTTTTAAAGGAAAGCGTAAGCCGTATTCAATCAGCATGCCAATCGCGCTACCTAGCACCACGCTTATACCAAATAACAAACCGACTTGCGTAAACTGCCAATTGCGCAGCCATGTTTTACTCGCGCCTAAGCTTTTGAGCATGGCAACTGTGCTTTTACGACTTTGGACATAATGCTGACAGGTTAAGACTAAGGTAAATGCAGCCATTAAAATCACAATCGCAACCGTGAGTGACAAGTATTGCTCAGTGCGCTCAAAGATTCTGGCGCTGCGACTTTGCCCATCACGCTCAACCCAGCGATCACTTGGTGAAAGCTCTATCTTATCTTTTAAGGCTTGCGCGGTGTCATCCTCAGCGTTTAGATATAAGGAGTAGCGAACGCGACTACCCTGCATTAATGCGCCAGTTTTTTCCAAATCACTGGCATGAATATAAGCACGCGGCACTTGATTAAATGGGTTAAAGCTAAGCCCAGGCTCAGACTCTATCACTCCAGAGACGACAAAATCAGCATCGCCAACACTGACCGTATCACCAATCTTGACGTTTAAATCTGTCATTAAGCGCGGTTCAATCCAAAGCTGATTCGGCGCAACATGAGATTGGCTGCCAGAGTTTCCTTTTAGGACTAAGTCCCCTTGAAGCGGATACTTATCATCGACTGCGCGCACTTGAATAAGCTTCATTTGTTTATCACTAAATGCCATGCTCGAAAAATTCACCATCTGACTTGAAGGCAGATCTTTCGTATTCTCAAGCAACATATCCGTTGGTGGGTTAGCACTGCGGAAAATTAAATCCGCGGTTAAGCTATTACGACTTTGCGCCTCAATCACATCATCCATGCGATCGCCCAACGCGCTAAGACCAAACACACACGCAATAATTAAAGTCAGCGCCATCACCACCGGCCAAAGCTGACCTTGAATGATTTCGCGCATGCTCCAGCGCAATAAAGCGAATTGATGGCTTAAGCCTTTTTGAGTCGGCATAAGTTCAACCTCAGAGTGTAGACTCATCCATGACCTCCGCTTGTTCAGCCTTATCTGGCACAGGTTGGCTCGTCTCTTGCGCGAGTTTCCCTGCCTGCATGCGATAGACACGTTGGCAACGACGTGCCAGTTTCATATCGTGAGTCACCAATACCAAGGTCGTGCCATGTTCTTGGTTCATTTGGAATAATTCTTGGATCACGCGCTCTGCGGTTTTTTCATCTAAGTTACCGGTTGGCTCATCAGCAAATAGAATTTTTGGACGCGTCATAAATGCACGCGCGAGCGCAACTCGTTGCTGCTCACCGCCAGATAATTGCGCTGGCGTATGGGTTAAACGTTTCTCAAGTCCGACTTGACTAAGGAGGTGCGTCGCACGCGCAACATCTTCATCTTTGCCCTGTAATAAGCAAGGTAAAGTGACATTTTCAAGCGCAGTCAGGGTTGGAATAAGCAAGAAGCTTTGAAAGACAAACCCTATATCTTTACTGCGAATGGCGGCTCTTTGTTCATCATCAAGTTTGGTTATATCTTGTCCAAGCAAAGAAATTGATCCAGACGTTGGGGTTTCAAGGCCGGCCAATAAGGTCATTAATGTGGATTTACCTGCGCCAGAGGTGCCCACGATCGCAATGCTTTCGCCAGCTTTTATACATAAGTTTACATCTTCAAGTATTGTTAATTCTTCAAGATTAGTGAAAACTGTATGTTTTACGGATGAAGCTTGAATCACGTGATTCAATTGAGCTGCACTGTTCGATTCCGATGAGTCTGATTCTATATGAGGTGTAATAGGCATGATAAAACGAATTCCCTTACTGATTTTCTCGCTATTAATGAGTATTAGCTTAGCACATGCAAGTGCCTCTAATGCACAAATATCAGATACAAAAGTGCAACAAAATGAAAGACTTTCTGAGCAAGACAGTCAAAAAATACTCATTTTAGGCGATAGCCTTAGCGCCGGCTATCAAATGGCAGTTGAAGACAGTTGGGCGTTTCTTCTCAAGCAAAAGTTTGAACAAGTTGGCGATGAGAGCCAAGCTATTGAAGTGATTAATGCGAGCATTTCAGGTGACACCAGTGGGAATGGCGCCGCACGTCTTGAAAACTTGTTGAAATTACATCAGCCAGATTACCTTTTAATTGAGCTTGGTGCGAACGATGGACTGCGCGGCTTTTCACCGAATGAAATCGAAACCAACCTCACGCAAATGATTCAATTAGCCAAATCCAAAGGCGTCACCCCTATCTTAATGCAGATTAGAATGCCGCCAAACTATGGTAAACGTTATACCGATGCATTCGCTGCGGTGTATCCAAAGGTTGCCAATGCGCAAGATGTGCCATTAATCCCCTTCTTTTTAGAGCAAGTGATCATTAAGCCTGAATGGATGAAGCAAGATGGCCTACATCCAAACGAAGAAGCCCAACCTTGGATCCGAGATTTTATGTTTGAAGCGTTGAATCCATTGATTACAGTGAACAAAAAGTAAAATTAATTTGTGATATCAATCGCTAATTAGAAAATGAAAAATTAAGTTTCAATTATATTTAACACAAATCTGACAAAATTAGAGCACAAATCTATGTTTTACCCTGTTTAGCGCAAAGTTTTTCTAAATATTTCAGGTAAAGTAGGTATCTCTATGTAATAACTCACTGATGGTTAATAGATAACTTATATCTCAGTCATTCAAACTGGTTAACTATTTTCCTTTGTACAAACTAATGGGATCGACAATGATCATTGAACCTATTATTCAAGGCGTGGTTGCTCGCTCAGCGCATCCACAAGGCTGTCTTGCCGCGATAGACGAGCAAATTGAATTCGTAAAACATGAAGCACCAATCCAAAACGCACCCAAACGCGTCCTTATATTAGGTGCATCCTCAGGCTTTGGCCTTGCCTCTCGCATTGCCCTCACGTTTGGTGGCGCTCAAGCCGATACTATTGGTGTTTCGTTTGAAAAAGGCCCTAGTGAAGAGAAGACAGCCACTGCTGGCTGGTATAATAATCATCACTTTGCAAAACGTGCACACGAAGCTGGCCGCGTTGCTGTGAATATCACAGGCGATGCCTTTAGCACGCAAACCAAAGAGCAAGTCATTGAAGCCATTGAAACTTACTTTGAAGGTGAAGTTGATCTCATCATTTATAGTATTGCTGCCGGCATGCGTCCAAAACCAGAAGCACAACGCACAGACGCAAATGATAAATTTTACCGCTCAAGTATTAAACCTATCGGTCAAAATTTAACGGGTGCTTCGATTGACCTTGAAACAGACACATGGCATGACATCAAACTGAATGCTGCGACCGATCAAGAAATAAAAGACACCATTCACGTCATGGGTGGTTCAGATTGGGAAGCATGGGTAGATACTTTAATCAATGTGGAATCCGTTGCACCTGGTTGTCGCACCCTTGCCTTTTCTTATATTGGCTCAGAGTTAACGCATCCGATTTATCGTGACGGCACTTTAGGCTGGGCAAAAGTAGACTTACACCAAGCCAGTCACTCATTGAACTTAAAACTAGCTAACTTTGGTGGCGCAGCGTACGCATGTGTGTGTAAAGCATTGGTGACCAAAGCAAGTGTTTTTATTCCAAACTTTACGCCTTACATGTTGGCATTAATTAAAGTGATGAAAGAGCATGGACTGCATGAAGAAGCCATTCATCAGATGCAACGCTTGTTCCGTGATAAATTTTTTGCGCAAGATAAAGTACCGGTTGATAGTGAACGTTTGATTCGTATGGATGACTGGGAAATGAAACCAGAGATCCAAGCGCAAGTGAAAGCACTAGTTGCTCAAATGAATGCTGACAACTTTAAAAATATTACGAATTATCAAGATTTTAAAGACGTTTTCTTGAAACTTAATGGCTTTGGTTTAGATGGTATTGATTATCAACAAGATTTAAGCATTGATGAAATAATGCTTACTAATGATAATTAATAGAAAGTTAATCTAGTCAAGCACAAGTAAAATCACGTTTGAAGCTCGAATCAAATACAAGATTCGAGCTTTTTTTTGATTAAATATAATGAAATAAAAGGGTTATTCAGCGAATTCAAAAAATTAACTTCATGATCACTTCGTTTTTACCTATAAAAAGCGTGTGGTTTCGGCTATTATATTAAGTAATATAAATAAGATAATCTTCCGTTATATTTATATACAATTCATTCAACAAGCCAATATCAACGATATAACGCTCTTCTTAGGTAGATAAATGAGTAAACACAAAAAAATTTCCTCTGAGCAGCTTGATTTTGTCGATGACAAATCTTCCGCATTAATGCTCAATACAGCGCGATCAACTCGCTCTATGATGTGGTTGATTGTCCTTTTCTTTGTGATTGCGATAGTTTGGGCATCCTTTGCCAAATTAGATAAGGTCACTAGCGGTTCAGGCAAAGTCATTCCATCTTCACAAATGCAAGTTGTACAAAACCTTGAAGGCGGTATCGTCAAAGAGGTCATGGTACGTGAAGGTCAATCGGTTAAAAAAGGTCAAACCTTACTTTTAATTGACGATACCCAAGCACAATCAGACTTTAAAGGCCGAGCACAAGATATTGCAAGCCTACAAGCTGATCAAACTCGTCTGCGCGCGCTACTAGATGCCGTCACGGTCAAACGCAGCAAGGATACCAAAGACTGGCAAAACCAAGTTTTGATTAATGAATCCTTGGTTCCTGAATTTGATCCTGAATTTACAGCGAAGCACGAAAAACTTGTCGAGCGTCAAATCAATGACTTTCAAAGCAAGATATCCAACCTTGAAAACCAACTTTCTGTGGCACGCTCTCAGATCAATCAAAAGCAACGTGAGCTAAGTGAAAATCGAAGCCGTTATAGTAACTTACAAAGTAGCTATAGCATTGCGAATCAAGAGTATAAAATCACAGAGCCGCTGGCAAAAGAAGGTGTTGTGCCGGAAATTGAGCTTTTAAAACTTCGTCGCCAGCTAACAGATACGCGTCGTGACCTTACCTCGACCAAATTGCAAATCCCAGTTGCTGAATCTGCGCTTAATGAAGCGATTTATAAGTATATTGATATTGCATTGAAGTTTCGTAGTGACAACCAAACTGAAATGAACAAAATCAGTGCGCAATTAGCGAGCCAAAGCGAGTCACAACTTGGTCTGCAAGATCGAGTCGCGCGTACGACGGTTGTTTCCCCTGTCACAGGTACGATTCAAAAAATCTATATCAATACGATTGGCGGCGTCATTCAACCAGGTATGGATTTAATCGAGATTGTTCCAACCGAGGATACCTTACTGATCGAGGCAAAAATTGCGCCACAAGATATCGGCTTCTTGCACCCTGGCCTGCCTGCACTTATCAAGTTCACAGCTTACGATTTTTCAAGCTATGGCGGCCTAGAAGGCACACTTGAAACCATTAGTGCGGATACGATTCAAGATGAAGAAGGCAATAGTTATTACCAAGTACGTATTCGTACCGGTGATAATCAACTTAAAGGTGTAGATGGAGAACCTTTACCTATCATTCCAGGGATGACAGCGAGCGCAGATATTATTACAGGTAAACGCAGTGTACTTGAGTACTTGTTTAAACCTGTATTACGCGCGACGCAAAATGCCTTGCGTGAATAAGTTTAGATGCCTTGTAATTTTATACGTTTATATTCAAGCATCACCAAGCCTTGGTACTTAGTCTGTTTGGCTTGCGTCGCCTTACTTTACCCAATATTAAGCTACGCAGCCAAACACCCAATGCTTGCCACATCAGCGATTCAAAGCTTTTATGGTGGGCAGTCGGGGAAACGTGCTAAGGCGCTCAATGAATTAGTTGCTGGCCTTTATTATGCAACTGAGCAAGAAAAATTAAAAAAGGTCAATGACTTTTATAACATGATGCGTTTTGTCGACGATATCGACCTTTGGGGTAAAAAGGATTATTGGGCAACGCCTAATGAATTTGTCGGCGCAGGCGCAGGTGACTGTGAAGATTTCACTATTGCCAAATATTTAACTTTACGTAAATTAGGGGTTGCAGACAGCAAATTACGCTTAATCTATGTTAAAGCCTTGTCGCTCAATCAGTTTCACATGGTTTTAGCTTATTATGCGACCCCTTCTGCAGTCCCTGTACTGCTCGATAACCTAGATAGTGAGATTAAACCTGCGAGTCAACGCTCGGATTTACTCCCTATCTATAGTTTTAACGGGAAGAACTTATGGCTGATGAAGCAATCTAACGGCGCGAAAGTTGCTGGCAGTGCCTCACGCCTTAGTTCATGGAATGAATTAAGAAACCGGACGCGCAATACTAATTTTAAACGTCCAAAAATCAATTATAACGAGTGATTCTATGACACTATATAGACAATTATTACTTCGCTTACTCGTGGTCTTTTTCGCCATGGCAAGTATCTTGTTTACATTGCAATTTAATAATGCACGCAGCTTTTTGGTTGAACAACAATCTGTAGAAGTGAACAATGTGGTACAAGCTGTTGGTTTGGCCTTGTCCCCATATCTACAAGAAAAAGACATGGTTTCTTCCGAGTCTTTAATCAATGCCATGTTTGATAGTAGCTTATATCAAAACGTGCACCTGAAAATGCTAGAAAGTGACGTCTCCATTGATCGTGAATATGACACCAATCTCGATGGTGTGCCAAACTGGTTTGTAAACTTGATTTCGATTGAGCCTTACACGCAAAAATCACGCCTTAGCTCTGGCTGGATGCAACTGGCTGACTTTGAAGTGACAGCTAGTACTGCGGGCATTTATCAGCAGCTGTGGATCACGACGAAACAAATGGTGCTAAGTTTCCTACTTGCAAGTATTTTGTTTGCGGTAAGTTTAGTCTTCTTAATTCAGCGTATCTTAAAACCGTTAAAAGAAATTCAAATTAATGCGAAAGAAGTGTCAAATAACCACTTCACTCAGCCGCTAGAAGAGCCTAAAACACAAGAGCTTGCGGATGTGGTACGTGCGTTTAACCAAATGAGCGCGCAACTTCGCACTCACTTTGACCAACAAGCAGAAGAAGCCGACAAACTGCGTATCCGCGCTTACCAAGATCCTGTGTCAGGTCTTGCAAATCGCAGCTACCTAATGACTCAGCTAAACTCATGGCTTGAAGGCAATCAAGATGGTGGTGTGGCCCTGCTGCATGTTGATTTAATTGAAGATGTTTATGAAAAGCAAGGGTATAGCCAAGGTGATAGCCTGACTCAAATGCTTGCCACTCATCTTGAGAAAATCAGTGATGAACATTATACGATTGCACGTTTAAACCAAGCTGAGTTTATGCTGATTGCGCCGGGCATTACAAGCAAGGAACTGACCACTCTTGGCCGTTCTATGCTAAACATGACCGCTGCGCTGCAAAGCGACCCTCTTGATGTGGCGCCGCTGCAAGCAGCAGTTGCACTGGTGATGCGTCACCCTGAAGACACCACCTCAAGCATTTTATCGCAAGCTGATAACACCTTAGTTAAGGCGCGTCAAAATGTTGATGAGCCAATGGCTATTTTCCAAGGTGCGCCAAGTACGCAAGCATCCTTTGGTAAGCAGCAGTGGAAAGCATTGGTGGATGAAGCCATTGGTAATAAACGCTTTACCTTTAGCATGCAAAAAGCGATTGATGTTAACCACAACATCATGCACCAAGAAGTGTTTGCCTCAATTGAAAAGGATGGCGTACGTTATTCTGCCGGCCAGTTCTTATTTGCCATTGAGCAACTTGGTGAAGGCATTTCGTTTGATATGCATATTATCGACAGCCTATTCAAGCAATCAAAAGAAACACGTCCAAGCACGCCAATTGCAATCAACATAACCCAAAACAGTGTCACTGATACGGGCTTTATGCGTTGGTTAGGCAACAAAATGGCGGCTTACCCTGAGCTAAAAGGCTTCATTTACTTTGAGTTACCTGAGATCTGCTTTATCAAAAATGCCGATGATGTGAGCTTATTATGTAACATCATCACAGATCATGGCTTCCAGTTTGGTATTGATAATTTTGGTCATAACTTTGGCTCAATCGGTTATCTTAACACCTATCGCCCTGCTTACGTGAAACTAGATTTTGCCTATACTGCGCAAATTGATGATCAAGCCAAAGCCGATGTGCTTTCATCTATTACACGTACAGCAAATAACCTTTCTGTGGCAACGATTGCTTCACGCGTTGAAACCTTAGCCCAAAAAGAGAAGCTTGCTGAACTCAACGTCGGTGGTTTCCAAGGTTTTGTGACCGCAGAAATCGCAACTTCAGAAACACAAGAGGATCCTAGTTTATGAGTAGTAGCCGCAAAGATCCTTTGCTAAAAGCATTGACTTACATTAGCCGTTATTACGGGCAATCAAACTCGCCTGACGCTTTGACCGCGGGTTTACCACTGCAAGATGGTCTATTAACGACTTATCTTTTCCCGCGTGCAGCAGAAACAGCAGGCTTAAATGCGAAACTGGTAGAAGAAAGTCTTGAAGATATTCAACCGCTTGTTTTCCCTGTTGTGGCGCTTTTGAAAAATGATGATGCGGTAGTTATTTTATCTATCGATCATGAAAAGAAAGAAGCCGAAGTGATCCTGTCACAAAGTGATGGTCAGCAAGAATGGGTTGATCTTGACGAGCTTAAAAGCCAATACCTTGGCTGCATGTTCATGATCAAAAAGCGTTTTCGTTATGATGAACGCTCACCTGACCTGTTAAAAAGCCGCGAAGGACACTGGTTTTGGAGCACGCTTTGGGAATCACGTAGCATTTATCGCGACGTCTTTATTGCTTCGATCTTAATCAATATTTTTGCGATTAGTGCGCCGCTTTTCTCTCGTTTGGTCTATGACAAAATCGTTCCAAACCTTGCGTATGATTCACTCTGGGTACTTACTGCTGGTGTGTTCTTAATCTTTGGATTTGATTTTGCATTAAAAATGATGCGCAGCTACTTCATTGATGTGGCAGGTAAAAAATCCGATGTATTGATTTCATCGAAAATCTTTAGCCATGTGATGGGGATTCGCCTAGAAGCGCGCCCTGCTTCTGTTGGCGCGTTTGCAAAACATATGCAGGAGTTTGAATCCATTCGTGATTTCTTTACCTCTGCAAGTATCACAGCGCTAATTGATCTGCCATTCGCATTTCTTTTCTTGTTTGTGATTTTCATGATTGCCGGCCCACTTGCATTAGTACCGCTTGTAGGCGTCATCTTCTTAATCATTTATAGCTTTATTGTACAGCGTCCACTAAAACGCAGTATTGAAGAAGGCTCTCGCTTAGCGTCACAAAAAAATGCCAACTTAGTCGAAAGCTTAGTCGGCCTTGAAACGCTTAAAATGTTTGGCGCGCAAAGCACTTACCAATATCGTTGGGAAGAAGCTGTGGCGCATATGTCAAACTGGAGCCTCAAATCTCGCCGCTTAACGGACTCATTGCAAAATGCCGCAGGTTTTGTGCAGCAGTTTTTAAACGTTGCGATGATCGTTGCCGGTGTTTATTTAATTGGCGCAGGCGATCTCACTATGGGTGGTTTGATTGCATCAACAATGCTAAGTGGCCGCGCTGTCGGTCCTATGATCCAAGTTGCGATGCTTTCTACTCGTTATAACCAAGCTAAATCTTCGATGCAAATCATTGATCAGTTGATGCAAATGCCAAGTGAGCAAGAAGAAGGCAAACGCTATATTCACCGCCCACTAATCAAAGGTAAAATTCAGTTTGATAATGTAAGCTTTGCATACCCAAATGCTGAAACCCCGTCACTTAAAGATATTAATCTGACCATTGAACCGGGTGAAAAAGTTGCGATTATTGGCCGAATTGGCTCTGGTAAAACCACACTGGAGCGCCTCATTATGGGTCTTTATCGCCCAACATCAGGCAGTATCTTGATTGATGATACGGATATTAATCAGCTTCATCACGTTGATATTCGTCGTAACTTTGGCTGTGTACCGCAGGATATCCATTTATTCTTTGGCTCTATCCGTGACAACATCGCACTGGGCCGCCCACTTGCAACGGATCAAGAAATCATGATTGCCGCGCAACGTGCTGGCGTGACAAACTTCACCCAGCAAGACAGCGCAGGGCTTGAAAAGCAAGTCGCTGAAGGTGGCGCAGCCCTTTCTGGTGGTCAACGTCAGTCTGTGGCGATTGCGCGTGCTTTCTTAGGTAATCCATCTGTATTAATTATGGATGAACCAACCAGTAGCATGGATAACCGCTCTGAAATGTACATCAAGCGTCAATTAAAAGCCCTTGATGAAAACGAGAGCCTGATCTTAATTACGCATAAAATGGGAATGCTAGATTTAGTCGATCGTTTAATCGTGATGGAGCAAGGTCGCATTATTGCTGATGGCCCACGTGATGAAATCTTACGTACATTACGTTCAGGTCAAACGCCAGCTAAAGCCACCGCGCGACCAAAAACAAATGTGCCAGCCAATGCACCGGCTGCAAATAGCGCAGATACAACGGCTGCCAACCAAGCGCAAGCAACGACTGCAAAATCTGCGCCGAGCGCACAAGATGTATTAAAAATGGCAAAAGAGAAACTGACTCAGCCAAAATAATTCATCCGTAACATAACTGAAAGCCAAGTCCGCTACACTTCTTGATAAAAGAAATGTAAGGCTTGGCTTTTTTATTGCGCAAATGAAGCTTCCCTTGATATTTCTCACACAAACGTTGCAAGTATTCTTTCGTATACATTACAAATACACTGACAATATCTAAGTAATTCAAGTTAAATCTTGACATAACTCTCAAAAACTAGACAAATACCCGCCTATTTGTTAATGTAATGTTGAATTCAATACTTCGACATCAAAGCATTTATTAGCAAGGACTGCTATATAGATACTTTCTCGGTATTGGCTCTTATATTGGAAACCTCAAGTAGGACTTATGGATAAAGAAAAAAATAACCAAACTGTGCATTCGGTAGGAACCGATGATTACAGTATAAACACGACCGATTATCAAATTGGTCAAGACAATATTCAAAAATGGGGCTTTGATATTCATAACCCAGTTTTCGGAACTAGCGCATTTTTGATTTTTGCCTTCCTCGCCGCTGTACTAATCGTTGATCCAGCCACAGCAAAACAAAGTTTAGATTTAGTAAAAAACTCCATCTTTGAAACCTTCGACAGCCTCTTTATGTGGTCTGTGAACTTCTTTTTAATTTTCTCACTTATTTTAATCATCTCACCACTGGGTAAAATTCGCCTAGGTGGTAAAGATGCAACCCCTGACTTTTCAATCCCTTCTTGGCTTGCAATGCTATTTGCTGCCGGTATGGGGATCGGTCTACTTTTCTGGGGCGTTGCTGAGCCTGCTGCGTATTATACCGATTGGTATGGCACGCCATTTAATGTAGAGCCAAACACACCAGAAGCTCGTTCACTTGCGCTTGGCGCAACAGCTTTCCACTGGGGTATCCACGGTTGGTCAATTTATGCTTTGGTTGCCTTGTCATTGGCATTTTTTACCTATAATAAAGGTTTGCCACTGTCAATGCGTTCAATCTTCTACCCAATTTTAGGCGATAGAGCTTGGGGTTGGTTTGGTCATGTGATTGATATCATGGCAGTGCTTGCAACCCTATTTGGTCTAGCTACCTCACTTGGGCTTGGCGCGCAGCAAGCAACCAGCGGGATTAACCATGTGTTTGGCACAGATGGTGGCATTGGCATGCAGCTTGGCGTTATTGCATTTGTGACCGGTCTTGCGATTATGTCGGTTGTCCGTGGTCTTGATGGTGGTGTAAAACTATTAAGTAACATCAACATGGCCTTTGCATTTGCGCTGCTTTTATTCATTTTATATGTTGGTTTTGATGTCGCAACCTCAGCAGTTCCTGAAATGTTCAAAGCTTACGCTGAAAATATCATTGCCTTTAGTAACCCACATGGCCGTGAAGATAGCACTTGGATGCATGCTTGGACTGTATTCTATTGGGCGTGGTGGATTTCATGGTGTCCATTCGTCGGTATGTTTATCGCACGCGTTTCTAAGGGCCGTACAGTACGTCAGTTCTTAGGCTGTGTTATTTTCCTTCCAACACTTTTAACTATGATTTGGATGGGTACCTTTGGCGGCATCGCGATTGATCAAATCGCAAATAATGTCGGTGAACTTGGTGCCAAGGGTCTAACTGATATTTCATTAACTTTGTTTAATGTTTATGATGCGATTCCATTTAGTAGCGTGTTATCTATTCTGTCGATTGTCTTGGTGATGATCTTCTTTGTGACCTCATCAGATTCAGGTTCATTGGTTATCGATAGTATTACCGCGGGTGGTAAGATGGATGCACCTGTACCACAACGTATTTTCTGGGCAAGTATTGGCGGCGCTATTGCGGGTGCGATGCTTTATGTTGGTGGCTCTGAAGCCCTGCAAGCCCTTCAATCTGGCGTTGTAACAACAGGTCTACCCTTTACGTTTGTGTTACTTATCATGTGTGTGAGCTTAGTTCTTGGACTAAATTCAGAACGTCCTTTGTATGCGAAAGTGCCAAAAGATGTGACTGCAAAATAAATAAATCACTCACATAACGAGCAGCGATATAAGCTCGATAAAAAATCCCCACAAGGCTTCATGCTCAGCATGAAATCAAATGGGGATTTTTTATTTCAGTCGTTTAAGCCACATAAACAGCTAACTTGACGAAAGTCTTGAATAGAGCATTCAAGCTAATGCTAGATCAGCAAGACGCGGCAACGCAGTCATAGCACCTTTTGCTGTCGTCGCAAGGCCGCCACAACGATTTGCTTGCTTCACAGCTTGCATTACATTTTGTTTATCTTGCCAGTTATCATAACGAGATAAAGCTGCCAATAATCCACCAACAAAGGCATCACCAGCGCCAGTTGTATCCACAACATTCACTTTATCTGTTGGCACTTGAAAGGCGTCACCTTTTAAGATAACCAAGGCTCCAGCCGCGCCTTGTGTGATCAGCACTAAATCTAAAGCAAAGCTCTTATTTAACCAGTGAATGCCAGTCTCCAAAGTATCTTTGCCGCTTAGAAAACAAAGCTCCTCTTCTGAAAATTTCACTACATTGGCAAGCTTAATCGCCTCACATACAACAGGAATAATCTCACTTTGATCGGCCCACACTTCTTCACGTAAGTTTGGATCAAAAGAAACAAAACCTTGTGCATCTCGCATAGCTTGCATCGCATTTAAACTCGCCTCACGTGAAGGTTGATTGGCAAGTGCTATTGAACATAAATGTAACCACTGCCCTTTTTCAAAGACAGGCACGTCTGTCACTTGCATAAACTGATCTGCACTTGGCTTAACCATAAACGTAAAGCTACGTTCACCAGTGTCATCCAAATCAACTAATACGGTTGAAGTACGATGCTCAGGATCAAGATATAGATGCGCGCAATCAACGCCTTCCTCTCTAAGAACTTGCTGCATGAATTTGCCAAGTGGGTCAAGCCCAACACGCCCAAAAAAGCTAACATCACCACCGAGTCGTGAAATGCCAACAGCAACATTCGCTGGAGCGCCACCCGGACACTTTAGATAGTGCGCTCCACCATCTGGGATTAAATCTACCACTGCATCACCAGTGAGCCATACCTTTGCTTGATTGGACTGCATAATACTTCCTATGATTATTTTATGTTTACGTTAACATTCTAATTTATTTCAGTTAGAATTAATCTAATTTTTCCATTATATATTCTAAAAATTCAGATCAAGATCTCAAAAAGAACGATATCCAATTTAAATTAATCAAAAACGCTAGGCATACACACTTTTTTTGCTTAAATTTAGACAACCCTACAAATATAACGTTAACATTTTACAATTCAATTTGTTAACGTTAACAATAAAAAGAGCATTAAACATGAAAAAATTTCAACGTAACTATGTCCTACTTAGTGGTGCTTTATTCTTCTTCTTTGTGACTTGGTCATTTTGGTTTTCTTTGTTTCCGATTTGGTTAAAACAGCACTTAGGCCTAAACGGCACTGAAACCGGGATCATTTTTTCAGTCAATGCCATCGGTGCACTATGCTTTCAACCCTTTTACGGTTATATCCAAGATAAACTGGGACTCAAAAAGCACCTAGTACTCCTTATAAGCGTGATGTTAATTCTCTCTGGTCCATTTTTTGTCTTCGTTTACGGGCCCCTTCTAAGTACCAATATCTACCTCGGTGGTGTCCTTGGCGCCCTATACCTTGGTGGTGTTTTCTTTGCTGGGATAGGTGCACTCGAAACATATATCGAAAAAGTGAGTCACATTAGCAACTTTGAATTTGGACAAGCAAGAATGTGGGGGTCACTTGGTTGGGCATTTGCAACCTTCTTTGCCGGTCAACTGATTAATATTAATCCACATTATAACTTTTACCTTGCGAGTTTATCTGGCATATGTTGTTTCTTATTCGTGCTTGCAGTGCGTTATGACAACACAAGCAGCACCACCAAAAGTGTATTAGATAGCCAAGCCCAAAGTTTATCGTTTAGTGATGCGCTTGAGCTTCTAAAAATGCGTAAATTCTATGCTTTTGTCTTATATATCATCGGCTGTGCCTGCGTCTACGGTGTCTATGATCAACAGTTTTCGGTGTATTTTGCGCAGCACTTTGCTACTGAAGCAGAAGGCAACCGCATGTATGGTTACTTAAACTCATTACAAGTGTTCCTAGAAGCCGGCGGTATGTTCCTCGCGCCATTTATCGTCAACAAAATTGGACCAAAGAAAGGTTTAATCTTTGCTGCGAGTGTGATGGCATTTCGTATCATAGGATCGGGTGTGGTTGATTCAAGTGTTGGGATTTCATTAATGAAACTGCTACATGCTGTTGAACTTCCAATATTACTCATTTCTATCTTCAAATACTTCAGTGAGCACTTTGATAATCGCCTCTCTGCAACCTTATATCTATTTGGCTTTAACTTTGTCGGCCAAGTATTTACAAGCTTTTTATCACCTATTGTTGGACAAGCTTACGATCAAATTGGCTTTGGTCAGACATATATTTATCTAGGTTGTAGCGTCGCATTCTTTGCCTTTGTCTCAATATTCACACTAGAAAATTCAAATCCGAAAATACATAAACAAACAGAGAATTTAGACGCGTCAAACAATACCCAATCAAATGATCTTGTGACGGATAGACCACTTTCACAAAACGCATAATTACCAAAGGATTTTTTATGACTTTAAGTACAGATACGCTGCAAGCAGCTCGCGCAGCTAAAACACCGCAAAATAGCCCATGGCGCTTGGGATATCATATTCAGCCACAACAAGGTTGGATGAACGATCCAAATGGTCTTTGTTATCATCAAGGTCGCTACCACGTGTTTTATCAGCACCACCCAGATTCTTCTAAATGGGGCCCAATGCACTGGGGACATGTTAGCTCTAGCGACTTGATCCATTGGGAACATCATCCTATTGCGCTCTACCCTGGTGAGGAAGGCACTTGCTTTTCAGGCTCTGCGGTCAGCCTTGGTGATGAACTTGCATTAATTTATACCGGCCATCGCTGGCTAAAAGAAGATCATAATGATGACTTTATGAAGCAAGTTCAATGCTTAGCGACCAGTAAAGACGCGATACATTTTGAAAAGCAAGGCGTCGTCATTGATAGCCCATATCGCGCAGATATCGTTCATTTTCGCGATCCTAAAGTCTGGCAGCAAGATGATACCTGGCACATGGTGGTTGGAGTAAAAGAAGGTGAACAAGGAAAAGTTGCCTATTATCAATCAGATGACCTAAAGTCTTGGCGCTTTATTAATACCATTTCCGAGTCCAGTGGGATTGAAGAAGAAGGTTACATGTGGGAATGCCCAGATTTATTCTCATTGGCTGGCAAAGATATTTTACTTTGTTCTCCTCAAGGCATGGCGCCACAAGGTTATTTGCACCGTAACTTGTTTCAAAATGGTTATTTTGTTGGGCAATTTGATACCCAAAGTGGGCATTTTGAGCGTGGTGGCTTTACTCAACTTGACCATGGTCATGATTTCTACGCCTGTCAGACTTTTGCTGCGCCAGATGGTCGTCAAATCGCAATTGGCTGGATGGATATGTGGGAAAGTGAAATGCCAGAGCAAGACTATGGCCGTGCAGGCGCTCTCACCTTACCGCGTGAGCTGACGCTTATCGATGATCATATTTATCAAGCACCGGTTAAAGAGCTTAAGCAGTTACGTCAAAGCACGCATTTAGATCTTCAAAATATTGCAATTGATAGCGGTTACCACCCATTATCGAATGCGAACGGTATGATCCAAAGCAGCCAATATGAAATAGAGCTCACGTTAGATTTACGACAAACCACACCGCAAACAAATAAGAGTAAAGCTGCAGCACCTGAACGTTCTGGGTTGTGGCTACGTTGTGGTCAAACAAGATCAGGCAAATTTGATGAATATACTTACGTTGGTTATGACATGATGAGTGATCGTGTGTTTATTGATCGCAACCATAGTGGTGAAGGCGTTAACGGCATACGTTATAGCCCGAAACTTGACTTAGCTGATGATATTTTAACACTGCGAATTTTTGTGGATAATTCCTCTGTCGAAGTATTTATCGATAACGGCAAATATACCATGACAAGCCGTATTTACCCGCAAGCAGACAGCCAAGGTATTTGTTTAGTCAGTGAAAGTGGCTTAACCCATGTTCAAAGCTGTCAAATTCATCAACTACAAAGTTCAATTGAGAATTTTTAAGCCGTCTTTTGCTCGATAGTTTCGTACATTTAAGGGTTACTTGCCTTGCCAGCCTCTCTCCTCCGGCTGGCTTTTTTCTATTTGTGTCATTTGATTAACAAACTATCACGTGCAATGAATGGACACTCAAGTTGGATAATATCTTGATGCTGACGCTGTTCAATAATATGTAGCGCAGCTTGTTCGCCAATTTGACGATGCGGTAATTCAACTGTAGATAATGCAGGAACAAAAAGCTCCCCCGTATCCACCATATTATCAAAACCAACCACTGAGACTTTTTCAGGGATCTTATAGCCTTGATTTAGCAAATGCATCTGCACTACAAGTGCTAACCTGTCATTGCCACACACCACTGCCTCAAACTCAAACCCTGTTGCTTCCACTTGCCTTATCATATCAATGCCTTGGCGATAGTTTACCGGTGAGTTTAAGGATGCGATATGGGTCTGAATTTGGGTTTGGTTGGCTTGTTCAAACTCATAAATAGCCTTCTCAAAGCCCTGTAGACGCTTTGCCGTTGCCGGTACATTACTTGGCAGCGTCAAATAAAGTAAACGCCTAGCACCAGATGCTAACACAGCTTTCGTCGAGTCATATTGGCCTTGCATATCATTGGGAATATAACTTGCTTGTCGCATATTCAGCGCCACACAGTTGGCAAGCACTAAATCAAAATCTTGCAAACGTTCAGGAAGTTCGACTTCTCGTAACCCCATGGTACAGAAAATCACCCCTGCTGGGTGCTGTGCAAGGACCTTGTCGATAGTTTGATCTGAAGGATAACGCTCAAAGGTATTAATGACGACAGCCTGCCAACCAAATTTCTGTAGCGTTTCTTCAATCGAAGCAATCATTTCGACGGAGAACGGGGTCGTGGCAACCTCTAAGCCAAGAATAACTATGGTATTTTCTTGATGATTCGACACGCCGCGGGAGCGCATCTTCTTTGCTGATTCAAAAGGAACATAATTCAGCGCTTGAATGGCTTGCTGAACTTTCTCTTTCGTCTTATCTCCGACTTTTTCAGGTTGATTGATCACACGCGAAACCGTCATCCAAGAGACACCAGCAAGTTTTGCTACATCTTTTATCGAGGCCATAAGGTTATTATTCGTTTAATTAAAAATGGAATCTAGAAGACTTAGCATAGCATAATAAACCCTTCAGGCATAAAAAAAGCCCTAGCTAAAATAAGCTAAGGCTTTGATTAATAATGGTGCCCCGGGCCGGACTTGAACCGGCACAGCGCGAACGCCGAGGGATTTTAAATCCCTTGTGTCTACCAATTCCACCACCAGGGCATGCAATTATGCAAATGGGTATGACACCATTAATTCTTTATTCACTAAGTGAAATTTTAATTTGGAGCGACATACGAGGTTCCCTATCTCCTAAACCTAAGGCGTGACCTCAAGCTTGGCAGGTTGTGCTCTATATTTCACTTCATTTTTTGTTTGGAGCGACATACGAGGTTCGAACTCGTGACCTCAACCTTGGCAAGGTTGCGCTCTACCAGCTGAGCTAATGTCGCAAATATGACCTAAGCAGCTTGGCTGCAACATTGAAATGGTGCCCCGGGCCGGACTTGAACCGGCACAGCGCGAACGCCGAGGGATTTTAAATCCCTTGTGTCTACCAATTCCACCACCAGGGCACTAAGGCTGACACCTATTTCAACTTAGGTTTCCTAAGCTAAGCAATGACTGCCTTTGCTTGGGAACGAGGTATACTTTACCTGATTTGAAAAATGAGTCAAACAAAAATATCACTCTTTTTTACTGTTTGATTAATTTTAATCCGCTTTGTATAAAAAAGGACTTATTTTGTGAGGTATTGCGCGTTTTTATGCCAATTATCAAGATGATAAGGTTTGTATTTTTTCAATTTACCCTTTTATGATCCAAAGATTTTTTGTTTAAAGTTAGCCTGAAAATCCCAAACCTTATCAAAAATATCTAACACTTGTGGGTCACCATAATGGGAAAGGTTCACCGCATGAAAGACATTTTTTTGCCGTTTCATTTTTGCGACCTGCTCACGTAGTGGTTTAGAATGCTTGGGCGCGATAAAATCTGATACCACAACCAAATCCGCCAGCGCAAACTTTTCTTTTTCCATGGTTTCAAGCGCAGTTTGTAGCGCAGCTTCCAAGTCCGTGCCGCCATGAAAGGTATAAGATAAAAAGTCTGACACTTCACGCAGGCCATCTTGCTTGGTGAGTTCATAACTAATCTGATTTTTTGAAAACATAATCACAAAGCATTCGCGCCCTTGCGCCAGCGCAATTTGCATTAAAGCAAAACTCAGCGCTTTAGCACTGTCTTCAGCAAAGCCGCGCATCGAACCCGACGCATCCAAGCAAATCACAAATGGCCCTTGCTCAACTTGTGGCGAACCGTCACTGCTTTTGTGCGCAGCAACAGGCATACGTTTTCTATGTTTACCTTGCATTTGGTATGTTTGCAGGCGTTTTTCGGCCAAGTGCTGATAAAAAATAACTTCAAGCTCAGGGTAAGCTAAAAACAAAGTTTCATTGGGTAAGAGTTTGTTTAAATCATCACTCACTGTGGTGCCGGTTATATCATCGAGCGCAAATTCACTCACTGCTTCTTGATATTCAGGGCTTGCTGCTTGACTCGTGTCTTCCTCTTCTTCTGGGCTTGCATGGCGCCCGAGTTCCTTGGCAATCTCTAAAAGTTTTGGATTCTTCTTTAAAAATTCCGCATAGGTGCGCATTTTATCAAAATCACCTTGGGTCAAACTACCACTAGCCATGTCCCAAATGCGCCCAAGAATTTTGCTTGAATCATCAATGGCAGAAATCTGCGCCATTTGTTGTAAAGTATGCATTTGCTGTTCAAGCGCCGCAATTTCGCCCTGAGTTTGCGCCTTGACGACGTCTTCTTGCAAACTTTTAACCCTTTCTTCAAGGGCTTGGTGCCATTGCTGGCAAAAATAATGCGGCAGCATCAGGTTTTGCTGAGCGTTGTCTTGAAACAGCAAGCGCTCTGCCGTTTCATAAAAGACAAAAGATGGCTCAAACTCATCCCAAATCGCGTCAATATTATCTATAAATTCTTGCTCGTTGTAATGCACAACCTTTTGATACAGCGCCACTTCTTCTGCCATCGAGGCTTGGGCAAATTGCGCTTCCACTTCTTTGGTCACTTTGCCGCGCCATTTATCAATCTTGCCTTTGAGCAAATCTTTGATATTTTGATTCGCATTCAGCAAATCTTGCAACTGTGAGCGACCTAAAAAGTCATGTACAGCCGCTTCCACCAACTCAGCATCAGCAAGTAATAATGCGAGATCAAGCTCTTCAAGTCCTAACATTTAGTCAAACCTTACTCAAATGCTTCTTGCAGACGTTCTAGACGCTCAAGCATCTCTGTGCAAGAGGTTTGCCCTTGATCTATTTTGCTATTTAATGACTGCAAGCTGGTTTCAATTGCAAGACTCGTCTTGGTTGAAATAAAGTTATGCGGCAATGCTTGGTGGAAGTTATCTTGCGCTACACGTACTTGGCTAACCAGACGTTTAACCTCAGTCGCTGCGCTTTGCACCTTAGTTTGCCATTCTGGGAAGTTTTGCATGCTTGGCATATTTTGACGTACTAGCGTCACAAAAATGCTACGATTCCCAACATCTTTCATGACCAGGTGATTGTCCATATTCAGGCTCACGCTAAGTTTGCGTATATCCGTTTTACGGTTCACATAGCCATACACATCGCCCCCGCCTTCTGCAATCGCTTCATTGAGCGCATTAGCTTCCACATAGACCCAACGCGTATCGCCAGTTTCATGCTCAGATACAGATTGGTTTTGCTGTAAAATCACCAGCTTAACTAAATCCCGTTTTGGCCCAACTTGATAACGTTTGGCATTGCTGAGATCAAATGAAAAGACATCTTTTTTACGCAGCGTCCCTTGGGTATCCACCTGCGCTTTGAGTACAAAGTCATTGACTAAATGGTTTGAAATATCATTAAGCGGATCAAGCACTTTTTCTATGTTCGAAGCGATCTCTTGCTGCTGATAAGCAGTTTGGGTCGCAAAGTCTGTCACCACTTTTGAAACGATGTCTTTTTCTTGAGGACTATTCCATAAGCAGTCTTGTAATAATAATATATCTAAACTATTGATATGATTACGACCATTGAAATAAGCACTGGCTTTTAGAAGTTTAACTGCTTTTTTCCAACGTCTATCTGAAACATATAAAAATTCAGGATCTTGGCTTTCTTTCTCAGCAATGGCTTCAAGCTGAGCTTTAATCCAATACATTTGTTCAAAAATCGTTTCAGTCAGTTCAATCTGATCCAACTCTTGCAGCCAAGTTTGATATTCAATATCTGTCACCGCAAGTTCCGGCGGGATCTGGGCTTCAAGATTAGTGCCATGAGTCAGCATGGCGCGAAAGTTCTTTTTATCTTGAATACGATTAACGAATACACGAATAAGCATGCGATCATACAAAGCTTCAAGACCCGAGTCTTTGTCTGGCAATTCATTTGATGCGCTAATGAGCAGACGCATCGGCACTTTTAAAATATCTTGCCCATTTTTAAAGGTTTTCTCATTAATAACCGTCAGTAAGGTATTTAATATAGCTGGCCCTGCTTTCCAAATTTCATCCAAAAATACCACTTGCGCACTTGGCAAATAGCCATCAATGAGACGTAAATAACGTCCGTTATCTTTAAGTTCTTGTATGCTCAGTGGGCCAAAGACTTCTTCAGGGGTTGAAAAGCGCGTCATTAAATATTCAAAATAGCTCTGGCTTTCAAATGCTTGGATAAGACGCTTGGCGATTAAGCTTTTTGCAATCCCAGGAGGGCCGAGTAAAAATACACTTTCACCAGAAAGCGCTGCAAGCAGACATAAACGCATCGTATCTTCACGTTCATAAACGCCATCAGAAAGAGCTTGAGTGAGAAGTTTTATACGCTGCGCGAGTTTGTCGCCACGCATAATGGGAGAAGATGAAACTTGGGAGTTTTCCATGGCAAGTGCCTTTTTCGAGTAAATTTTGATTTATTTCAAGATAAAACGCTTTAGATGCATTTGCAAGCCTTAAGAAAGGTGTTAGTTTTCAAAGTAACAAATTCTTTTTATTAGATATTTATTATGACGCAGCGTATTATCCATCAATGGAAAACCTTACAACTGATCGAAAAAGAGATCAGGCTTCCAAATCAAAAGACAATCACTCATACCCAACTGCTGCACCCTGGCGCTGCTGTCATTTTGCCTGTTCTCGATACTGGGGAAATTATTATTCTCAAACAGTTTCGCCCAGCGATTGATAAATGGCTCTATGAATTACCAGCTGGCACCATGGAGCATGGTGAAGATCCCCTTACTTGCGCCAAGCGTGAACTAATAGAAGAGTCCGGCTTTGCTGCAAGTTCTTGGCAAGCAATGGGCGCATGCACCCCAATGGCTGGTTTTTGTGATGAAATTCAATATCTATTTTTAGCCAAAGATATCACCCCTTGCGATCAATATACTTGTGATGACGATGAGGTAATCTATGTGGAGCGCATGAGCCTTGCGCAAATTGAGCAAATGATTTGCCAAGATGCTATTACAGATGCCAAAACCATTGCCTGCATCAGCAAAGCTAAACTTTTAGGATACTTAATTTAAAACTTATCAAGGATTTATTATGGATTTTCGTTCCGATACTGTCACCCTTCCTAGCGATAAAATGCGTCAACTCATGGCAAGCGCCCCTGTTGGCGATGATGTATATGGGGATGATCCAAGCGTAAATGATTTACAAACTTTCTCAGCTGAGCGTCATGGTTTTGAAGATGCAATTTTTGTCAGCTCAGGCACCCAAGCGAATTTAATCGGGATCATGGCGCATTGTGAACGTGGCGATGAATACCTATGTGGGCAACAAGCACATAACTATAAATATGAAGCAGGCGGCGCAGCAGTGTTAGGCTCGATTCAACCTCAGCCGATTGAAAATAATCCAGATGGCACCCTTTGTTTTGATAAATTAAAAGCGGCAATCAAAGAAGATGATTTTCATTTTGCCCGCACTAAATTATTAAGCCTTGAAAACACGATTGGCGGCAAAGTCTTACCGCTTGATTACCTTGCCAAAGCCCGCGCTTTTACGCAAGAACATGGTTTGATGCTCCACCTTGACGGCGCCCGTGTGTATAACGCTGCCGTGGCGCTTAATGTAGATATTCTTGAAATCAGTAAGCATTTTGATTCCATGACCATTTGTCTATCCAAAGGCTTAGGCGCGCCCGTTGGATCGCTATTACTTGGCTCACGTGTATATATCCAAAAAGCACGCCGCATTCGCAAAATGCTAGGTGGTGGCATGCGTCAAGCTGGGATTTTAGCAGTAGCGGGTAAGCTTGCTTTAACTGAGCATGTTGAGCAACTTAAAACCGATCATCAAAACGCTGAAACACTTGCCCAAGGCTTAGTGGCAATCAAAGGCATTAAAAGTGACAGCGTCACCCAAAACACTAACATTGTCTATGCCAAGCTTGATGATTCGACTCAGATCCAGCCACTTGCTGAGTTTTTAAATGCGCAAGGGATCCGCATCGGCCGTGATCACCCTATTCGCTTGGTAACGCATCGTGATATTAATGCCCAGCATATCAGCACTTTGCTTACCCAAATCAATGCCTATTTCGCATAAATCTATTCAATATACTCAATTAAAAAAGGAAATTTCATGCACGGCTCTTATGCGTGGTTTTATTGGGCATTGCTTTCTGCTGTTTTTGCAGCCTTAACAGCAATCTTTGCCAAAATTGGCATTGCAAATGTTAATTCAGATATGGCAACTTGGGTACGCACCCTAGTCATTCTTGTGGTATTAAGTGCGTATATTTATCTAACCAAGCAATGGCAAAATCCTACAGGACTGCCACAAAAAACCTGGACCTTCTTGATTTTATCTGGGATCGCGACCGGCGCATCTTGGGTCTGCTACTTTCGCGCCCTGCAAATTGGTGAAGCGTCCAAAGTTGCGCCCATTGATAAATTTAGCTTAGTCTTAGTTGCGATTTTTGCCTGTATTTTCTTAGGCGAGCGTTTAAACCTGAAAGAATGGTTTGGGATAGGACTAATTGCCACAGGCGTCTTGGTGCTGGCGATTAAGAAATAAATAAGCTTTCACAATACAAAAAAGCGAGCCATAGTTTCTCTTTCTTATCGAGAAACTGGCTCGCTTTTTATTCTCTAAATCGCTTTAAGAGTGATTAACCGCGATAATAACGCTGTGGCACAAATGGCATTTTGGTTACTATCATTGGCAGTTTCTTGCCACGCACATCGGCAAAAATTTCTGTCTCAAGGGCTGCAAATTCAGTTTTTACATACGCCATAGACACAGGTTTACCAGCTGTTGGGCCTGCGGTGCCACTGGTGACAACACCAATTTCATTGTCATCCGCATCATAAAGTTTCACGCCTTCACGTACTGGCGCTTTGGTTTGACCCACCAAGCCGACACGTTTACGGCTCACTGCTTTAGTTTCGATTTGCTCAAGAATGACTTTATCACCAATAAAGCCGCCCGCACGTTCGCCGCCAAAGCGACGGTTTTTGCTCACCGCCCAAAGCAGACTGGCTTCCACTGGCGTTGTCGTCGTGTCTAAATCATGACCATATAAACATAATCCGCACTCAAGGCGTAGTGAATCACGCGCGCCCAAACCAATCCACTGCACTTCATCTTCAGCAGTTAGTTTTTGCGCAAGATCAGCAGCATGCACGTTAGGAATTGAAATTTCAAAACCATCTTCACCTGTATAACCAGAGCGGCTCACGATGCAATCAATCCCTGCAACCGTTAATTGCTTAACATCCATAAAGTGCATAGTGCTCACTTCTGGTGCAAAACGAGCTAGCACATCGACAGCTTTTGGGCCTTGCAAGGCAACCAATGCGCGGTCTTCAATCACTTCAAGGGTGACAGATTCTGGTAAATGCGCTTGCAAATGAGCAATATCTTGCGCTTTACATGCAGCGTTTACCACCACGAATAAATGATCACCAAGGTTTGCCACCATCAAATCATCCAAAATGCCGCCTGCTTCATTGGTAAAAAAAGCATAACGCTGCTTACCTTGCGGCAAATCAATAATATCTACAGGCACAAGTGCTTCTAAGGCTTTGGCTGCATCTGCGCCAATTAAACGCAATTGACCCATGTGTGAAACATCAAATAAACCTGCAGCATCACGCGTATGCAAATGCTCTTTTTTCACCCCAAGACCATATTGCACCGGCATCTCATACCCTGCGAAAGGCACCATTTTTGCGCCCGCATCCAAATGGGTTTGATATAACGGGGTTTTTAATGTTTGCTCTGTCATTTTTCTCTCCATGAGTCATAAAAAAAGGGCCTACCTCGAAAGATAAGCCCTTGAAATAAAATATTAATTGTTAGTCTTTAACCGTGACATCTTTTCCTTGGAAATAGTCTTTGGTCAAACTCACAACTACTGGGCTCAGTAGAACAAGTGCGATTAAGTTTGGCACAGCCATCATCGCATTAAGTGTATCGGCAAGTAGCCAGATAAAGCTTAGAGAGCTCATTGCGCCAACTGGGATAGCAAGTACCCAGATAATGCGGAACACCTTAATGGCTTTTACGCCAAAGAGATATTGCACACATTTTTCGCAGTAGAAACTCCAACCTAAAATAGTGGTAAAGGCAAACACAGCCAGTGCAATTGCCACAATAATATTACCAAATGAGAAACTTGCGCCAAATGCCATTGACGTTAAGGCCGCGCCTGTTTCACCGCTTGTCCATGCGCCAGAGAGTACAATTGCAAAACCTGTGATCGAACATACAATGATGGTATCAATGAATGTGCCAAGCATTGCAATTAAACCCTGACGTACAGGATCTTTTGTTTTCGCTGCTGCGTGAGCAATCGGCGCACTACCAAGGCCGGCCTCGTTTGAGAACACGCCACGTGCCACACCAAAGCGAATTGCAGCCCAAACTGCTGCGCCAGCAAAGCCACCTTGCGCTGCAACCGGTGTAAATGCACTTTTAATAATCAGCGCAAATGCTGCTGGAACTTCTGTGATATTCGTTGCCACAACCCAAAGGCCCGCAACAATATAAAAAACAGCCATCAGTGGGACAAGTTTACCTGCCACTTCTGAAATGCGCTTGATACCACCAAGTAATACCGCGCCCACAAGCACCATCAATACAAGGCCAGTCACCCAACTTGGTACGCCGAAGTTTGTTGAAAGTGCGTCTGCAACTGAGTTTGCTTGTACGCCGTTACCAATACCAAAGCCTGCAACCGAGCCAAACAATGCAAACAGGCCGCCAAGCCATGCCCACTTGCTCGACAAACCATTTTTGATGTAATACATCGGGCCGCCGACATAGTTGCCATGCTCATCTTTTTCACGAAATTTTACTGCGCATACCGCTTCTGAATATTTCGTCGCCATGCCGACAAGCGCGGTGCACCACATCCAAAAAAGTGCGCCTGGGCCACCCAGTGCAATAGCCGTTGCAACCCCAGCAATGTTACCTGTACCGATCGTTGCTGAAAGAGAGGTCATAAGTGCGTTAAAAGGTGAGATATCCCCCGCTTCCGCTGTTTTTTCACGCCCTTTCCATAACAGCTTAAAGCCCATGCCTAATTTTTTAACTGGCATAAATTTAAGGCTGACCATCAAGAAAAGGCCTACCCCTAAAATCATCACCAGCATTGGTACGCCCCAGACGACGCTGTTTATCGCACCAACAATATTGGTTAACGTTTCCATGTTTACCTCGCTTCCATTCATTAAAAACAAAAAGTATAAATAAAATGTCTAACACAGAAATTAAAGCAAGAAACTTGCCAACTTTTCAATATGTTAGATAAAGATATAAATTCACATTCTATTTACATACTCTTAGCATTAATTGTTTTGAAAACCAAGTTTTTGGGCGTTATTTCAACTTTTAAGTCTAACTTTTAAGCCATCTCTCTCTTTTTTGAACCGAATATTTGACATATTCTAAATTGTTGCTAACTAATGAATTATTAATTGCACTATTTTAGTGCTAATTGTGATATTTTGGTGATGCTTTATTTGGTTCCGCACTATTCAAGTGCACTTTATGGCGCCGTCACCCACAAAATCAGTGCATCTTCTACGCTAGTTGAGATCAAGGCATGCCCCATTTGCGCATCATAATAAACGCTATCGCCTTCAACTAAGTGCACCGGTTCATAAAACTCGCTATAAAAATCCACTTCCCCACTTAAGACCAATAAAAACTCTTCGCCATCATGGCGGATCCAATCTTTATAGGTATCAAAATGGCGCGCACGAATTCTACTTTTAAACGGCACCATTTTCTTATTGGAAATTTCTGTTGCCAGTAACTCATGCTCATACGTTGGGGTTGGGTGAGGTTTACCTTTATTTTTTAAAGTGATATCACGGCGACCAGAGGCAAGGGTCTGCTGCGGCGGTTCAAAGATTTGCGGGATCGCCATATCTAAACCTGAAGCTAATTTTTGCAACGCTTGGAAGGTTGGGGAAATTTGAGAGTTTTCTATTTTTGACAAAGTTGAACGCGCTAATCCACTACGCTGACTCGCCTCTTCAAGCGTTAGTCCCATTTGCGTACGAATGCTTTTGATTCGCTCACCTAAATCTAAAGGCTGCAAATGTGGATCATTTTTAGTTTGTTGTGGCGTTTGCTTTGCGTCCATCTTGATTCCTTCACCGAGTCGCTTTGCTTGATATATTCCCTTCATCAAAAAGGTCTACACTGATTATGCTTAGGTTTTCTTTTTACATTTCACATCACATTTGTGGTTATTTTTAGAGTAAACCTAGGCACAAATATGAAGCAAGTCACAGATTCAAAAAATTTGAATTCAACCATGCTTTTAGAAAATTTGTTTCTTATTGGAAACTTTTTGTTGAAAATCCTACGCTGTAATCGTATGTTAGGCAACAGAAGTTGTAACTTATTTGCACACAGCAAACGTTTGCTATGAATTTTTAGAATAATTTCTCACCAAAAGGAGAGTGACGAATGGATATGAATTTAAAATTTACCGACAGCCATGAGTGGGTGCTAGACAACGGCGATGGCACAGTCACTATGGGTATTTCTGAGCATGCACAAGAAATGCTTGGCGATGTGGTTTTTGTTGACCTACCAGATGTGGGTGATGAAATCGAAGCTGGTGATTCATTCTCTTTGGTGGAATCGGTTAAAGCCGCATCTGATATTTATGCGCCTGTTTCAGGTGAGATTGTTGAAATCAATGAAGAGTTGGAAGACAGCCCTGAGCTTATCAATGAGTCATCATATGAAGAAGGCTGGATTGTAAAAATTAAACTAAGCGACCCAAGCGAGCTTGAAAATTTAAAACCTGCGCAAGATTACTTAGATTCAATCGAAGAAGACTAAACATTTCAAAAGGTAGGCTCTTAGCGAGTTTGCCTTTTTTTTGATGTTTAAATGCTAAATATTCTCATTTCTCTTATATAGATTTTATTATGTCAAAATTACTCTCTCAGCTTTCAGACAGCAATGACTTTCAGTCACGTCACAATGGCCCTGATGATTCAGAGCAAACACAAATGCTACAACAAATTGGCGTTGCTTCGCTTAATGAGTTGATCGCACAAACCATCCCAGAGTCGATTCGTTTGACCAAGCCATTGCAACTTGACGATGCGCTGAGTGAAGCGAAAATGCTTGAAAAGATCAAAAGCTTTGCTAACCATAACACAGTTGCGCGCAGCATGATTGGCCAAGGCTATTATAATACTTTCACGCCAAATGTGATTTTACGTAACCTCTTTGAAAACCCAGGTTGGTACACGGCTTATACACCATATCAGCCTGAAATCTCACAAGGCCGTCTTGAGTCGCTGTTAAACTATCAACAAATGGTGATGGATTTAACCGGCATGGAGATTGCAAATGCCTCGCTGCTTGATGAAGCAACCGCTGCAGCAGAAGCGATGACCTTGTGCCAACGCGCAGGTAAGAGTAAAAGCAACACTTTCTTCATCGCCAATGACGCACACCCACAGACGATTGAAGTAGTCAAAAGCCGCGCGAAATTCATCGGCTTTGATGTAATCATTGATGCGCCGCAAAAGATTGCTGAGCACGATGTATTTGGCGCCCTCTTGCAATACCCTAATACTTATGGCGAAGCCCATGATTTAACAGAAATTATTTCAGCGGCGCAGGCAAACAAAACACTGGTAACGGTTGCTACTGACTTATTGGCTAGTGTCCTACTAAAACCTGCAGGTGAAATGGGCGCAGATGTCGTGATTGGCTCAGCGCAACGCTTTGGAGTCCCTATGGGTTATGGTGGCCCACACGCTGCGTTTATGGCCACCCGCGAGAAACACAAACGCACCATGCCAGGACGCGTCATTGGCGTATCCATTGATAGCAAAGGCAAACAAGCCCTACGCATGGCAATGCAAACCCGCGAGCAGCATATTCGCCGTGAAAAAGCGACTTCAAATATCTGTACTGCGCAGGCACTACTTGCCAACATGGCAGGTTTTTATGCTGTCTATCATGGCCCACAAGGGTTAACTAAAATTGCGCGTCGCGTGCATCACTTTACCCATATCTTAGCTAAAGGTTTACAAGCAGCTGGGATCAAACGAATTGGTAACGCCTTCTTTGATACTTTAACCCTTGAAACTGGCGCTGATACGCAAGCTTTCTATCAAGCTGCTGCGGACAAAGGCATTAACTTACGCCGCTTTACCAGTATCGGCCGTGATGATTTACTCGGCATTAGCCTTGATGAAACGACTGAGCTGCAAGATATTATCGATCTTTTCGAAATCTTTAACATCTCTGCTGATGCAGTTGAGCTTTCTGCGCAAATTGAAGCCGATGAATACAGCCAACTTGGCGGTTTAAAACGTGAATCAAGCTTCTTAACGCATCCTGTGTTTAACACCCATCATAGTGAAACACAGCTCATGCGTTATTTAAAAGCGCTTGAAAATAAAGATTTTTCATTAACCCATGGGATGATCCCACTGGGCAGCTGCACCATGAAATTGAACGCAGTCGCAGAAATGCTCCCTGTGTCTTGGCCTGAGTTTGCACATATCCACCCTTTTGCCCCAGCGAAGCAAGCCAAAGGCTATCAACTGCTAGCAGATTCACTTAAAAAGCAGCTGTGTGAAATTACGGGTTATGATGCATTTTCACTTCAGCCTAACTCTGGCGCATCCGGTGAATATGCTGGTTTGGCTGCGATTTTGCGTTATCACGAAAGTCGCGGTGAAGGCCATCGTAATGTCTGCCTTATCCCAAGCTCTGCGCACGGCACGAACCCTGCCACAGCGTCTATGCTGTCACAAAAAGTTGTTGTGGTGAAATGTGATGACAAAGGCAACATCGACCTTGAAGATTTAGCTGCAAAAATTGAAAAACACCAAGAAAACCTTGCGAGCATTATGATCACCTACCCATCAACCCACGGTGTGTATGAGTCAAATGTGCAAGAAGTTTGTGACATGGTGCATGCAGCCGGCGGTCAAGTTTATCTTGATGGCGCCAACATGAATGCGCAAGTGGCTCTCACATCGCCAGGCTTTATTGGCTCTGATGTGTCGCACCTAAACTTGCATAAAACATTCTGCATTCCACATGGCGGAGGCGGCCCAGGTATGGGACCAATTGGGGTAAAATCTCACCTTGCACCTTTCTTGCCAGGTCACATTGAAAATGGTGTAGAAGGCAAAGATCACGCACTTGCGGCAGCAGACCTAGGCAGCGCTTCAATTTTGCCAATCTCATGGGCATATATCAGCATGATGGGTGAAGCAGGCTTACGCTCAGCAACCGAGCTTGCTATTTTAAATGCAAACTATGTGATGGAGCGTCTGCGTGAGCATTATCCTGTGCTTTATCGCGGTGAAAACGGCCGCGTGGCGCATGAATGTATTATTGATATTCGTCCGCTAAAAGAAGCGACTGGCATTAGCGAAGAAGACATTGCGAAACGTTTAATGGATTATGGCTTCCACGCTCCGACTATGTCTTTCCCTGTTGCGGGCACTTTGATGATTGAACCAACAGAATCAGAAGACAAAGCTGAGCTAGATCGTTTCTGTGATGCGATGATTGCGATTCGCGAAGAAATGGATAAGGTGAAAAATGGTGACTGGCCATTGGATGATAACCCGCTCGTGAACGCGCCGCATACCCAAGCTGATTTATCTTCCGATGAATGGGCGCATCCGTATTCACGTGAACTTGCTTGTTTCCCAAGTGCGCAAACTAAAGCGAGCAAGTACTGGCCGACGGTGAACCGTGTGGATAATGTATATGGTGACCGTAATTTAATTTGCTCTTGCCCTAGTATTGAAAGCTATGAGTAATTCATACATAAATAATTGAAAAATAAAGAGCCCTAGGTGTTTGAAGTCCTAGGGCTTATTTTTGATTAGGCTATTTTTATATAAATCAATGACATAAAAGCAATAAGACATATTTACCTGTCTCTCGCCAACAATAGGTGAAGCTGGCTTAAGGATTTTGGATCTAGTTTAAACTTTAGTCTGGTTAACTCTAAGCAGATAGAAGAATAAATAACCTTTAAATTACTTCTGATAATTTACCCCCATCTAACACACATAAATTATCTTGACTGATATCTTTAAGTAATTGTTGTTTATCACGTAAAAAAACTTCACTTAAATTTGGTATTCCAATACGATGAGAGTGCTTCAACTCTATGATAGTAACACTTCCAATTGGAAATGATGCATCCAGTTCTTTTTCAATAGCAAACAGTCCTATACCATTCGGCTCAACATTATAGTCACCACTATCTATTATATGTCTAACAACACAGTTTCCTGCAGTAGATAGTTCATAATCACCTATATTAACTGTTGTACTGTTCATTTTAAAATCAGAGTAATCTCTTCTATAAATATAAACGACTGCTTTTCCCTTTACTGGATTAAACTGTAATAACTGATTATATTCAGCGCTTCCTTTATTTTCTGAAGGTAGAGCAACAACGCATCCCGTTAGTATAAATGACATAATTAGAATAATATAAAGATTCATTTCTTCCTCACAATTTAAATCTAATTAATTCCATAGTTAAGATAACAAAACCTATAACCCTCATATTTACATGACAATAAGGCACTTAGATTATAGGTAGTAATCTTCGTTATTTTCGGATAAAAATAGATTTTTTTAATGTAAGATTCTGAAATTTATAAAATTGCGATATAGAACATAGATGATAAGTGCTATTAATCTTGCTGATTTATTACGTCAACTCAATATCTGCAATAGATTAACTCTGCAGTCATATTACAGGTAAAAAAGCCACCGTGTGGCAGCTTTAATATTTGAATAGATAGATTTTTTAAGGGCAGTATTTGTAATCACTACTATTATCAGTATTTAAACCTCACGCTCAGATAAAACATCCTTCAATGCAAACATGCCATTTAATGCAGCAGGAAATCCTGCATAAACAGACATTTGGATAATCACTTCTTTGAGTTCATCTTCTGTGCAACCGACATTTAAGGCGGCATGGAGGTGTACTTTTAATTGCGGCTGACAATTACCTAAGGCTGTCAAAGCTGAAACTGTGGCAATCTCTCTTAGCTTCAAGTCAATGCCTTGACGCGAGTATATATCACCAAATGGGTATTCAATTGTGTATCTTGCTAAATCAGGACTAATAAATTGCAAGCTATCAATCACCTTCTGGCCTGCCTCGCCATCAATCTTCAGTAATTGTTCTAAACCTTGGTTAAATCGGAAATTATCCATCTGTGTACTCCTTGATTAATTTAGGAGTAGCTTACAAGTTAGAGTTCACTCTAAGTCAACGCACTTTTCCGCTTTTATATAAATTAATTTTTTCGTCTAAGGCATGAAGGCCTTCATTTTGTATTCTTATGCTCTCAATAAGGTTCTTTTTATGGTTTTCCAATAAGATTTGACGTTCCGGCAATGTAGCCGAGCCAAGTTCTCTTAGTTGTGCGTATTCTTTGATGTTCTCTAAGGGCATGCCCGTATCTTTAAGGCGCTTAATAAAATGAACCCAGCTTAAATCCTTTGCTGAATATACGCGATGCCCACTACAATTTCTTTGAACATGTTTAAGCAGCCCAATTTGTTCATAATAGCGAAGTGTGTAGGCAGATAAACCCACTTTAATGGAAAATTCCTTCATGTTCATTGTATCACCTTCTGAATAACGCCATATTAATCCCTTTCTTTGGCCGGCACATTGCTAAACAACCGATTTCTATTTTTTCATCGCTGTAATAATTAACATCATGGGTCTTCTCAGTTCATCCTGCCAGCCCATTTTCTCAATCATTTCATTTGATGGTTTTGGCTCTGACACTGAGCGTATTTCAAAGCATTGAGCTAACAAAGTGCTTATATGGGTTTCGAGTGTGCGGTGGTATTTCACGACTTCACTACCTAAAAATTCAGTTTTTCTTAAGCCTTCGTGAAAGTAGTTATCCAAAGGCCAGTGCTGAATCTCACCATTTTGATAATGCCAATCTTGTGAACTGTTTGACGTAAATATCGGATGTTCAACTGAATAACAAAAATAGCCTTTAGATTTTAATAACTTGGATGCTTTATGAAATGTTGCATTGAGGTTTTCAACATAATGCAAAGCAAGGGAGCTGAATATGACATCAAATGATTCATCATCTGCTTTAAAATCCTCGATGGCGCAGCGTTCAAAGCGCACATTTTTTGCACTGGTTAGCTCACGCGCTTTGATTAACATTTTTTCCGACAGATCGATGCCAACGACAGACTCTGCGCCTTGCTCAGCAGCAAACTGACAATGCCAGCCGTACCCACAACCTAAATCAAGAATCCTTTTTCCTGACAAAGGTGGCAAATGTGAGCGAAATACCTCCCATTCACCAGCTGATTTTAAGCCATCGATTGAACGTGGCATTTTAGAATAAGATTCAAAAAAAACCGGATCATCATATTTATTTTGCTTCATTAGTATCAAACCTAACTAAATTATCTGGATATATACAACTGAAAACATTCTTATTGAACAAGTTTTAAGGAAGGTCATTAAGTCAGCCCTAAAACACGCTGAATAAAAACTAATTTTTTTCGCCGATAGTCATCCTCAGGCCAACCTTTACAACATAGTTTTAGTTCATTGTACTCTTGAGCTAACTTAGGACTTTCACGCAGTTTGTTTCTAAAACTCACAAATAGATCAAACTCTTGCCCTATCGCCACAACTTGGAAGGCAACCTCCTCTTTAGAAGAGCTTTCTAGCATACAAAGTTTTGAAGTTCTCAATGTATCAGATTTCTCATGGAAACCTAAAGTAGAAAGCAACACGACGGCTTCCTCTAATTGATTCGCATCAACGCCGATAAGTATGTCGAGATCGCCCTTCGATACAGCATTTGGAATGGAAGAAGCACCAATATGCTCAATGACGGCATCTGGGAGCAAAGCTTTTATCTCGCGTTCGTATTTTCGATATAAATCTTCACAAGATGCCTGATACTCGTCAGGTTTATAGAACTTCATATTCATTTAACCTTGGTTTTTTAGCATCTCTTCAATCTCATTAAGGCTGGATGGATCATCAATTGTCGATGGTACGATATAATCCTCACCATCTGCAATTTGGCGAATAACCCGACGTAAAATCTTACCTGATCGTGTTTTAGGTAATTTTTCAACCACCACGGTATGATGAAAACAAGCGACCGCACCAACTTCATTGCGAACTTTTTGCAGTAGCTCATCCTCTAAGCTGTCATAATCTATCTGCACGCCATTTTTAAGCACAACAAAACCCAATGGCAGTTGACCTTTAAGCTCATCATGCATGCCAACAACGGCGCATTCAGCAACCGCAGGATGACTGCCAATGACTTCTTCTAACTCCCCTGTAGATAACCTGTGTCCGGCAACATTAATGACATCATCAATTCTCCCCATAATGTATAGGTAGCCATCTTCATCCATATAACCGCCATCACCTGAAACATAAAAACCAGGGAATTGCGTTAAATAGCCTTCTTCAAAACGTTGATGATTGTTCCAAATCGTTGGTAAACAGCTTGGTGGTAAAGGACGTTTTATTGCGACAAAGCCTTGTTCATTTGGCCCTTGCTTTTCACCCATTTCATTTAAGATCACCACTTGATAACCAGGGGTAGGCACAGTAGATGATCCCGCTTGACAGGCATAGGTTCAATGCCTAAAAAGTTACTCGAAATCGCCCAACCGGTTTCGGTTTGCCACCAGTGATCAATCACTTGTTTTTTAGTGTGTTCGCCAACCCATGACAAGGTTGGAGGATCAAGCCGCTCACCAGCCATAAAAATGCTATTTACAGAAGACAAACGATAATCTTTCAATAATTGCCCTGTGGGGTCTTCTTTTTTGATTGCTCGAAATGCAGTCGGCGCAGAAAAAAGAATATTGACTTGATATTCATCGCACACTCGCCAAAATGCGCCTGCATCAGGCGTTCGCACTGGCTTCCCTTCATATAAAATCGTTGTACAGCCATGAATTAAAGGGGCATACACAATATATGAGTGACCAACCACCCAGCCCACATCGGAAGCTGCCCAAAACACACCATCTTGTGGCATGTCGTAAATCGCTGACATGGAATACTTCATCGCCACCGCATGTCCGCCATTATCACGCACAACACCTTTCGGTTTACCTGTTGTACCTGAGGTATACAAAATATAAAGCGGATCGGTTGCCAAAACAGGGACACAATCATGAGGCTGTGCTTGGTCAACTTGCGCTTGCCAATCATGATCATGGGCTTGATTGAGTTTTGCGGACATTTGTGGTCGCTGATAAACCACCACAGCGGATGGCTTCCATGTACTTAGTTGAACGGCCTTATCCACTAAGGGTTTATATTCAATAACTTTTTCAATTTCAATCCCACAGGATGCAGTTAAAATAACTCTCGGCTGCGCATCTTCAATTCGAACAGCTAGCTCATTGGCAGCAAAGCCACCAAAAACGACCGAATGAACTGCGCCTAAGCGCGCGCACGCAAGCATCGCCATCACAGCTTGTGGGATCATTGGCATATAAATCACCACTGTATCGCCTTTTTTAACTCCATACTGAGCTAACATTCCAGCAACTTTTGCAACTTCATCGCGCAGTTGTGAAAAGGTATATTGCGCTTTGGTTTGAGTGACGGGCGAGTCATAAATAAGTGCGAGTTTATCGCCGCGCCCCTGCTGACAATGTACATCTAAGGTCAGCCAAGACGTATTGAGCACACCATCGCTATACCAGCGTTCAATACCATGTTCGTCCTTGCTTAAAATCTTAGTAGGGAACTCAAACCAATCTATCTGCTGCGCTTGCGCTTTCCAAAATGCTTCAGGCTGCTGCTGCGCGGTTTGATACTCTTGTTGATAATTTGACATCCTTGCTCTCCTGTTTTCATTCACAGCCTTCAATTAAGTCGCGTGGAACGCGTACCAGACCTTCCATTAATATCCTTGCACTACGGCTCATCATCGCTTTGTTGATGGTCCAACCTTGTTCTGTGTGTATCGCCTTTGCGCCAACTTTTAAGCTTCCTGACGGGTGACCAAAAGTTACTTCATCGCGCGCGCCACCGCCAGCGGCTAAGTTAACTAAAGTGCCAGGGACACTTGCAGCAGAAGCAATGGCAACGGCTGCGGTCCCCATCATGGCGTGATGCAATTGCCCCATAGACAAGGCGCGAACAAGCAAATCAAGTTGTGTTGAATCAATCTGCTGTCCACTTGAGGAAAGGTAGCTTTGAGGGGGGCTGACAAAAGCAATTTTGGGTGTATGTTGGCGGGTTTTCGCTTCATCAACATGTTTAATTAAGCCCATTTTGACAGCGCCATAAGCACGAATTTTTTCAAATCTTGCTAATGCGTTTTCATCTTGATTGATATCAGCTTGCAGCTCTGTGCCCTGATAGCCTAAGGATTTTGCCTCAATAAAGATGGTTGGGATCCCAGAGTTGATTAGGGTTGCCTCAAATCCCCCTACGTCAGGCACTTCTAGGCGGTCGATTAAATTGCCCGTTGGGAACATATCGCCTTCACCATCACTTGGGTCAAGGAAATCAACTTGAATTTCAGCCGCAGGAAATGCAACCCCATCAAGCGCAAAATCGCCAGTTTCAATCACATTGCCATCTTGGATTGGCACATGTGTAATAATCGTCTTATCAATATTAACTTGATGAATACGAACTCCAAGCAGGCCTGTATGGGGAATCTTATCTTCATCAATCAAGCCCATATGAATCGCGCATGCTCCGACGCCTGATGAGAGGTTGCCACAATTGCCACTCCAATCAATAAATGGGCGGTCTATCGCCACTTGTCCAAATAGATATTCCACATCAAAATCAGGATGCTGGCTTTTAGCAAGCAAAACGACTTTACTCGTGCTGGAGGTTGCACCGCCCATGCCATCAATATGCTTTGCATAAGGATCTGGGCTACCAACAATGCGCATTAAAATGGCATCTCGTATCTTTCCTGGTTTTTGCGCAGCAAGCGGTAAATCTTCAAGGTGAATAAACACCCCTTTACTTGTGCCTGCGCGCATATAGGTGGCAGGAATTTTTATCTGTGAGCTTTTCGCTTGACTGTCCATGTTCACCTCTAAACTTCAATCTGTTGGGTTAGAAAATCTTGCGCAAAGCGTTGCAAAACGCCGCCAGCTTGATAAACCGACACTTCATCTGCTGTATCTAAGCGACATCTCACCGCCACATCAAATGTTTCGCCATTGACTCGGCTCACTTTTAACACTAACTCTGCGCCCGCTTCAATTTGACCTTCAACGCTGTAAAGCTCAGTCCCATCTAATTGCAAACTATGACGATTTTCACCCGATTTAAATTCGAGCGGCAAGACGCCCATCCCAACTAAATTCGTACGGTGAATACGCTCAAACCCTTCTGCAACAATGACTTCGACACCCGCAAGGCGAACACCTTTTGCCGCCCAATCACGCGATGATCCTTGTCCGTAATCTGCGCCAGCAACAATGATTAGTGGCTGCGCACGCTGCATGTAGGTTTCAATGGCTTCCCACATTCGCATAACCTTTCCTTCAGGCTCGATTCGCGTAAAAGAGCCCTGCACCACTTCGCCATTTTCCTTCACCATTTCATTAAAAAGCTTAGGGTTAGCAAATGTGGCGCGCTGAGCCGTTAAGTGATCACCTCTGTGGGTGGCATAGGAATTAAAATCTTCTTCTGGCACACCCATTTTAGTAAGATATTCACCTGCGGCGCTTGTCGCTAAAATCGCATTCGAGGGGGATAAATGATCGGTTGTAATGTTATCGCCTAAAATCGCCAATGGACGCATGTGAGATAAAGTACGCTCACGGGCTAATGCGCCTTCCCAGTATGGCGGGCGTCGAATATAAGTACTTTGTTCACGCCAAGGATAAAGCGGCTTGGCGCATTTTTGACTTGTATTATCCGAAAACATTTCAACATATATTTGCTGGAACTGTTGCGGTTTGACGTACTTACTCACTACAGCATCAATTTCTTCATCACTAGGCCACAAGTCATGCAAATAGATTGGCTGCCCCTGCGCATCAATACCTAACGCGTCTTTTTCAATATCAAAACGAATGGTGCCCGCTAGCGCATATGCCACAACTAACGGCGGAGAGGCTAGAAATGCTTGCTTCACATAAGGGTGAATTCTGCCATCAAAATTACGATTTCCTGATAATACAGCCGTGGTGTACACTTCGCGCTGAATAATCTCAGACTGTATCTTGGGATCAAGCGCGCCACTCATGCCATTACATGTGGTGCAAGCATAGCCCACAATGCCAAAGCCTAGCTTTTCTAGCTCAGGCAAGAGCCCTGCTTCTTCTAAGTACAATTTGGCAACTTTGGAGCCCGGGGCAAATGAGGTTTTCACCCAAGACTTGCGCATTAAACCAAGCGTATTGGCTTTTTTAGCCAGCAGCGCTGCCGCGACAAGGTTATGCGGATTACTGGTATTGGTACATGAAGTGATGGCAGCAATAATCACAGCGCCATCAGGCAGTTGGCCTTGTTTGTGTTGCCAAGCTTTGGCGATGCCTCGCTCGCTAAGCTGATTTGTTGGTAAGCGTCGATGAGGGTTTGATGGCCCTGCCATATTACGCTGCACCGCTGAGAGATCAAATTGCAAAACGCGCTCGTATTGCACCTCTTTGAGATCATCTGCCCAAAGTCCTGTTTGTTTGGCATATTGCTCAACCAAGGCAACTTGCGCGGCATCACGTCCTGTTAATTTTAAATAAGAGATGGTTTGCTCATCTATATAAAATAATCCAGCGGTAGCGCCGTATTCAGGCGTCATGTTTGAAATCGTCGCGCGATCGCCAATGGTTAACTCACGCGTACCATCACCAAAAAATTCCAGATAGGCTGACACGACTTTGTGTTGACGTAAAAACTCAGTGATCGCTAAAACTATATCGGTTGCCGTAATGCCAGCTTGACGTTTGCCGATTAATTCAACGCCAACTATATCTGGCAACCGCATCATAGATGGTCGCCCTAACATGACAGTTTCGGCTTCAAGACCACCGACACCAACCGCGAGTACCCCTAATGCATCCACATGTGGCGTATGACTATCTGTCCCCACGCAAGTATCAGGAAAAGCAATCCCTTTTTGTACTTGAATGACGGGCGACATTTTTTCAAGGTTGATCTGGTGCATGATCCCATTGCCGGCTGGGATCACACTGATATTTTCAAATGCCGTTTTGCACCACTCAATAAAATGAAACCTGTCTTCATTACGGCGATCTTCAATCGCGCGATTTTTTTCAAACGCATTGTCCTCAAAGCCTGCATGTTCAACAGCAAGCGAATGATCGACAATTAATTGGGTTTCAACAACAGGGTTCACCTTGGTCGGGTCCCCCCCTTGCGCCGCAATCGCATCACGCAGCCCTGCTAAATCTACCAAAGCGGTTTGACCTAAAATATCATGGCAAACAACCCGCGCAGGATACCAAGGAAAGTCTAAATCACGTTTTCTTTCAATAAGTTGATTTAAGCTCACTTGCAAGTGCCGAGGTGCGCAACGACGCACTAAATTTTCCGCTAACACACGCGCTGTATAGGGCAATGTTTGATAAGCACCTGCTTGAATGTCGTCAACGGCAGCCTTTGCGTCATAATATTCCAGCCCTGTGCCATGCAACACTTTTCGATATTTTTTATTCATACGCATTCCTTTTGAAATTTAACGCTTATCAATTGGCACCCAAGTTTGGTGCTCTGGCCCGATATAATCAGCGCTTGGACGTATGATACGGTTATTCTCACGTTGCTCATAAACATGCGCAGCCCAACCAGTTAAACGGCTCATCACAAAAATTGGGGTAAATAATTTGGTTGGAATGCCCATAAAATGATAGGCAGAAGCATGGAAAAAATCCGCATTACAAAATAAGCCTTTCTCACGTCGCATGACGGCTTCAACACGCTCGGATACCGCATAAAGATGATCATCACCAACGGCGTGCGAGAGCTTTTCAGACCAAGCTTTGATCAAGGCATTACGTGGATCATACTCGCGATAGACTGCATGCCCAAAACCCATGATTTTTTCTTTATTTTCTAGCATGCGTAAGATTTGCTGCTCTGCTTCATCCGGGCTTTGCCAGTCTTGAATCATCGCCATTGCAGCTTCATTCGCACCGCCGTGTAAAGGGCCACGTAAGCTGCCTATGGCGGCAGTGATACATGAATAGATATCGGATAAAGTTGAGGCGCAGACCCGAGCGGTAAATGTAGAGGCGTTAAATTCATGTTCTGCATATAAAATTAAAGAACAATGCATCACTTGGCGATAAAGCTCGCTTGGGGTTTGGTCTGTGAGTAGTTTTAAGAAATAGCCACCGATGGAGTCTTCGCTTTGATCAAAAGTATCCACGCGCACGCCATCATGACTAAAGCGATACCAATAACAAATGATGGCAGGAAATAACGCCAACATACGCTCAGTTACCGCTTGTTGCTGCGAAAAGTCTGTTTCTTGTTCAAGGTTTCCTAGAACTGAGCAGCCTGTTCGCATCACATCCATAGGGTGAGCACTGGCTGGAATAAGCTCTAATGCAGCTTTAAGTTCATCAGGTAAGCCGCGTAAACTTATTAATCGCGTTTTATATGCATCAAGCTCTGCTTGCGAGGGCAAGTGGCCGACAAGTAACAAATGTGCGACCTCTTCAAACTGGGCATGATAGGCAAGGTCGGTAATATCATATCCCCGATACGTTAAACCTGTACCGCTTTTACCAACCGTACACAATGCGGTCGTTCCCGCGCTTTGACCGCGCAGCCCTGCGCCTGAGTTTCGTTCATCTGTCATGTCACTCTCCCTTTGAAAATAGTTGATCTAATTTATCTTCGTAATCGTGATAACCAAAGTGCTGATACAGTTGTTCACGGGTTTGCATTTGATTGAGTAAAGCTTCTTGATTGCCTTCGCTTAAAAGATGCTGATACACCATCTCTGCGGCTTGATTCATCGCACGAAAAGCACTTAAAGGGTACAAAACCATATCCACTTGCGATTGAGCTAATTGCTCAACATGAAAAAGCGGAGTTTGCCCAAACTCAGTGATGTTGGCCAAAATCGGAATATGGCGTCCTGTTGCAGACTTCAAAGCTGTTGAAAATTGTACATATTGCTCAAGTTGGTTCATGGCTTCGGGAAAAATCATATCTGCCCCAGCATTGACATAGGCAACAGCGCGTTCAATCGCTTTGTCTATCCCTTCGACAGCAAGTGCATCGGTTCTTGCCATCAGCACAAAGTTTTCATCCACCCGAGCATCCACCGCAGCTTTGATCCGATCAAGCATTTCAGCCTGTGACACAATCGCTTTATTTGGACGATGCCCACAGCGTTTTTGAGCGACTTGATCTTCCATATGCACCGCAGCAGCGCCTGCTTTTTCCATCGTTTTTATTGTTCTGGCAATATTAAATGCCCCACCAAAGCCTGTATCTATATCGACCAACAAAGGTAAATCACACGCATTGGTAATACGCTCAACATCCACCAGCACATCATTTAATGTAGTGATCCCCAGATCAGGCAAACCATAAGATGCATTGGCAACGCCACCACCAGAGAGGTAAATGGCGTGATGACCAATGTTTTTTGCCATCATGGCGCAATATGGATTGATGGTGCCGACAATTTGCAACGGATCATTGTCTGCAACTGCTTGACGAAATTTTTGACCTTGTGACAAGGACTGTGACATGCCGTTCTCCTTAACTAACTTTTGAATATGCATTTAGCTTGTTTGTTCAAACTGAATTTTTTTCTCAATAAGCTCGCGACTGCGTGAAATATGACGACGCATTAGCATTTCAGCCAATTCTTCATCGCGGTTTTTAATTGCTTGGAATATAAATAAGTGCTCATTTAATGCATCTATTGGGCGTGAATGACTTCGTGGCGATTGATAGCGATACATGCGCAATAAGTGATATAACTCATCACACAATAAGCTTATAAGCTGTTGATTTCGGCTCGCTTTAATGATGCAGTAATGAAAATCAAAATCACCGTGTTGATGAAAATAAGACTGACCTTCAGATTGATCTATATGTTGGGAGTGGGTCTTTAAAACTTTTTCAAGTGCGGCTATTTCTTCATCTGTAATAAGACGCGCTGCAAGCCGCGCAGCCATGCCTTCTAACGCCTCACGCACTGCGTATAAATCCAATAACTTTTGTTTCGAAAAGCTCGTCACGCGTGCGCCAACATGCGGAATACGCTCAATTAACCCCAGCCCTTCAACCCGCATAATCGCCTCGCGCAAGGGACCGCGACTAACATGAAAACGTTTTGCCAGCTCTGGTTCAGAAATCTTACTGCCTGGCGTGATAGCACCATTAACTATCGCTTCAATGAGATACTCAGTTAAGTTTTCAGACTTTGTATTTTCTTTGGTTGGTACTGCTAAATTTTCATTTAATACTTGGTTCACTACATATTCCCCATCAAGTCTCTAGGCGTATAAACGCACAAACTGTCAACAATATTTAAATATATTGATAAAAGTAGACATGATTTATTGAGTTAACCATAAGATTGTCGACAATTGCGACACTGATCATTTTTCAAACAAGTAAGAAATGTAAGTTCAGGAAGAGGGATAATTTTAATAAAAAAAAACGCCCTGCATAGATAACAGGGCGTGATAGGTTTGATGGCGATCGCTTGATTGCTATCGTAATAGTTTGCTGTCTTCGTTTTATGCTGCTCTACAGCTAAACTTGAAAGCTATGCCTAAAACTCCAAATAAAAGCCGCAATATTAAGAACTATGGTTAACCATAAAATCGACTTAAACGGCTGTTTTTGAGTTTTGTGGCGAAACTGGTGTTGCGCGCATAATGCGCCTGGCCAACCACCAAATAAAGATAGAAGATGTAACGTCTTTTCAGGCGTTCGCCATTTACCCTTTTTAGCCGCATTTTTATCTAAGGCATAAGCGATATAAGTGATCAGCGACATGATGACATAAGCGGCAATAAAGCGCTTCTCACCATCGAATAAAAATACTGCCGCCGTGGCAATGATTAAATAGATTGCACTGAATATAATGGGTGTAGGAAGCATAAAATTGCCTTATAAAACATACGAAGTGGTTCTAAATTGTCTAGCGCACAAGTTTGTATCTATGTGTCAGTCCTTTAGGCTAATCGAGTCTATCCACATAGTTAACCGTGTGATAAGAATTGATTCGTTAAAATTCTCTTTGGTTAATTCAAAAAATTCTATACATGATTTTATTTTTTTATCGGATAGCTGCTTAATGTGGTGTACCGTAAAATCGTTAATTTTAAATTTATAAGACCTTTAAAGAATAAGCATTATATAAACTAATTTGATGTCGTCCGTGATATTCAGTAATCGTGCCCTTTCCACAAATTTGGTGATCCACTAATTGTGTTAAGGAACCATTCTCTTTTTTAAACCCTGCAATATTATCTTCCCATACGACAAAGGTTAAGGATTGATTCGGGTAGTGAGCATCTAAATTTAAATATAAGCCATGCTTAAACTGCGCAACTTGCTTTAAAACGCCACATGCGATCACATCCTCTCCCTCATGAAAAGCCGCATCTTTCGCATCTATTTTTATAGCGCTATAGCTTGAATGTGAAAACAAAATGAACAAAGCGAATAGAAAAGGAATTTTAAATTTCATCTGATAATGCCTTTATTTGGTGAATGTAAGGTGTACAAAAACTCAGGTGCTGCGTGATCACTTTTAATGCTCTTATTCAATACTTTCAATCAATACCCGAAGCTCATCATAAGTCTTAGATTCTGGTAATGATTCATATAATTCATGCCACTCATGAGAATTTAG
>NZ_JBYCLI010000003.1:0-104174 GCF_058545285.1 Vibrio sp. KMM 9700
TATCATCTTGATTAGCGGTGTTTAGGGCTAAAGTTGCAGCTTCCGTAGCATCAGCTAATCGATTTTTCTTCTGAATATATCTAGTGCCCTCTAATGCCAAGAAAACCATTCCAAATAAAGGAATAAGGAGAAGTGCGGTATAGATACCCACGGCGCCTTGTTGTTTTTTTAGACTAGATATTTTATTTAAAGTGATCCCTTTATGGTTAATTCTCTTAATACTCATATTAACGCCCCACAATCGCTGATGATGAATGTAGGTAAGATTGTTCATTGTTATTGTTCATAAAATAATTAAACCAAGAGTCGATACGGTAGCACACTGTGATTTGATACAAAGGCGCGGTTTCGCCTTCTAGCGTTACAGGAACCAGACTACGACGCGAAGTAAGTGCATCATCAGGACGACAATCCGCGCCATTCTTCATACTTTTAGTATAAGTAACATAAGATTCCGAACCGCTATCATAACTTAGCGATTCAACTCGCAAACCAAATGTACTTTTATCAGAGCGGCCCAATAACCGAGCAGCAAGTTTTTCCATATCATCTGCATCATGCTGACTAACGGCAAAACGCACATTTAATGAACCATCTGCATTTTGAGTGCTAAAAAAACTTGTGCGTTCTTTTAGAATATTGACCAGAGAATAACTAGTACGATCTAGATTGACTCGATTCAATAGCTGGTAACCGATGTCACCAATAAACACAAATACCGCACATAAGAAAATGAGTACGAAAGCAATTTCCATAGTAAACACACCTCGTTGTTTATTCTTCATAGAAATAACCCTTCATGTTCCTGTTTGGCCAATATCTCACGCTTGATAGTGTAATCAACAATATTATTACTAGTAATAAAAATAGGTGAGTAATCATATTGCAGACTGTATAATGCCAACTCACAACGTTGACACTCACCAACATGTGGAACGTCATTAATCAGGTTAAGGTAAGTATCGTAATAAGTGATAGAAAGACTATATCGCGATGGTTTTACCAAAAAATCCCAAATTTGGCCTTTCCCTTCAAACATATCCTTTAAGCGCTCTTCATAAGTAATGCCATAGCGCTCCCCTTCAAATACGCGTGTATCTCGAGTAGATTCGCGTAAAGCTGATTCAGTTATATTAATGATGTAGATAAAGCGACTCGTCTCAAAAATAGCGAATGTTACTAAAAAGAGAATAATGGCATTAATGGCAAATTCGATAGTAACGACACCCCGTTGCTTATGTCGGCTCATGTTGTCCTCCATCGTAGCTTTCATGAACCTCTTTACCGTCGCTCTTATCTGATACTTGCAATGCGTAGACTAAATTTTCAAGTTGAACATCAGTCACTCGTTCACCTAACACTTGCTTCGCTTGTTGAATATCACCGACTCGAATCAATGCTATAACAAGATTGAACAACACTTGTTGGTTTTCCGGGTTGTGTTGAAAAGCAGGCAATAAAATATCGACGGCTTGTTGATAATTAGCTTGGGCAATGGCCAGAACAGCGAGGTTATTTTTGATCGTTAAGTCATCATGACCTTTCAAGCGAGCTTCATCGAAAGCCTCTTTAGCCAAAAGATATTGGCCGGTATAGCTGTAAATAATTCCCATTTTTAGATCTAAGTCTGATGCGGCATAACCTTTCTCTTTAGCATCTTTATATGCTGAGAGTGCCCGCGAATAATCATCTAATTCTGCATATACATTACCTGAGAGAAATGAGAAATCAGCCTCTTTGTAATCGAGCTTTTCTAATTGCTCGACATAAAAATGAGCAGACTCAATATCTTTATTACTATAGTAAGCGTTAGCCAGCGACAACATAATGTCGGGGTCATTAGGGGATTCCATTAACGCCGCTTTGTAATGATTAATTAACCCCCCATAATTCCCAACACTTTTTAAATTAGATTCGGTAACCGTCTTCTGAGTTGGTGATGTTGCGCAACCCACTTGCAATAGTAAAAGAGAGAATAAAAAAGTTAGTCGTATCATAAACCTATGTCCAATTTTAGTTGCATCATTCCCGGAGCTACAATCAAAATAACGATAGGGAACATAATGAAGAGAATCAATGGCACACTCATTTTTGCAGCGAGTTTACCGATTTTTTCTTCTATTGTGAGAATTTGCATTCGGCGTATATCTTCCGCTAAAGTGCTTAATGTATCGGAGATAGAAGTACCATATTGCAGGTTTTGAATTAATGTCAGCGTAAAGCTGCGTACATCTTGGGTTGGAATACGCTCACTAAGCTCGGTAAGAGCCTTCTCTAAACCTCTGACAGAAGCACTGTCAGCTGTTTTTTTTATGTGAAAGCACAAATCCTTATCAAAAGCTTCCAATTCAATACTCAAATAAGTTAGCGCCGCCTCAATCGTCATGCCTGTTTGTACGCACACCGACATCATATCGAGCATGTAAGGTAATTGTCGTGAAGTTTTGAGAATAAGAGCTTTCTTACGCATCGCCAGAACCATCTCAGGTATAAGTAAAATCGATATCATCGCTACAGCTCCAATTGCAGCTTTGTGGATCAAAGAAAAATCAGACATCAGCACAATGGCACAGGTACCAATAATCGACATAACTTTCACGGGCACATAGTATTTAACGAACTGAGTATTATAGATACCGGCCTCAATAAACTGTTGTGTTACTTCCACTCGTTGGTTTTTACCTAGCCCCATGAAGAAACTTTTTATCTGTATAAATCGTCGATCTTTTTTAACACTCAGATAATTCTCTACTTGAGCTTGCTTAGCCTGCTCCGTATTCAATTGAGAGATCTTCAATGCACATAAAGCACTAAAAATAAAAATGCTAATCCAAATAAAAACCATTAGCGGACACCTCGAATCAACAACCAAATAATGAACATACCTAACGCTTCGCTACCAATCACGTAATACAAAATATATCGTCCAGAAGGATCACTTAGTACATAATTAAAGTTTTGCGGGCTGATAAAACTCAATATCACCATAAAAATTAAAGGGAGTGATCCAACTATCTTCGCAGATAAACGAGCTTCCGATGTCATTGCATTCTTTTTCTTATCGAGAGTACGACTATCAACCAATACCCGAATTAAACGGGCCATAACAGGCTTTAAATGACCACCACGGGACATATTGGCGCGAATGGTAACCACGAAAAATAAAAAAGTACGATAGGGGTAATGTTTACTGGCTCGTTTAAAAACTAGCTCAGGCGGTTCGCCTAACTTTAAACGCTCCCCCATATCTTTGAAAACAGCTCCGACTTTATTGTCGAGAACAGATCCTACATAACTAATTGATTGCATAATACTTTCACCTGCGGTGATAGCACTCATCATGATATTAAGCGCATCAGGAAAAGTTCGATCAAATTCATCACGTCGCTTTTTCAGCAGAAATGTCCATCCCCAAAAGAATCCTAATGTTGGCATAATAAATGGCACCCAATAACTGTCCAACAATAGTAAAGAGTTGTTGATATACACTCCAACCGCAGTCAGCAATATCATAAAGATCGTTAACTTGAGCCAGGCTTTATCCCCCAACATAGATAACGCTGGCGCAAAGTTAACGCTCAGAAGATTCCACCATGTCAAGTCTTTTAATGATTCTATATTTACGGCTTGAATATCATCACAAGTGTTGTCTAACGAACCAGCAAAGAAAAAATTTTTCAATGTAGTGAGACGCCGCATATGTAGTAATATCGCAACACTAAACAATAAGAGAGAAAGGTAAATACTCATTGGTTACCTCTGAAAGCTGCTATTAATTCGTCTTGCAGACCATAATATGCCGCACGTTGCATCAGAATCGAACGCTGCATAATGCCTTGAGTAACGAACTCACCTGAAACCTTGTCGTTAGCTTTACCGTCGGATGGTTGAAAACGGAATAATTCTTCCATCACTACATTTTCACCTTCTAATCCTACTACTTCAGACAAGCTAGTGATTTTACGTGACCCATCCCGTTGACGATTCACTTGTACGACCAAATGAATAGCACTAACAATAGTGCGGCGAATAGCATCCAAAGGTTGATTTAAGCTGGCCATCATCACCATAGACTCCACACGAGAAATAGCATCTCGAGGAGTATTAGCATGCAAGGTCGACATAGACCCATCGTGACCTGTATTCATAGATTGCAGCATTTCAAAGGCTTCAGCACCCCGGCACTCACCTAAAATGATACGATCTGGACGCATACGTAATGCGTTAATGACCAACTCACGCTGTGATATTAAACCGGTATTTTCAATACTAGCGGTGCGAGTTTCCAAACGTACGACATGAGGCTGTTGTAACTTCAGCTCGGCTGCATCTTCAATCGTAACAATACGTTCGTCTTCGTTGATGAAATTAGACAAAGCATTCAGTAGAGTGGTTTTCCCTGAACCCGTACCACCAGAGATTAAAATATTAAGACGACACCTAGCAGCAACCATTAACACGCGAGCCATGTCAGGTGAAAGTGCGCCAAAGTTCACAAGCTGTTCTAAACCAATTGTATGTTCACGAAATTTACGAATAGAAATAGTCGTGCCATCGATAGCGATCGGCTTGATCACGATATTGACACGGCTACCATCTTCTAATCGTGCATCAACCATGGGAGATGATTCATCTACACGGCGACCAACGCGTGACGCAATCCGTTGAGCTATATCTAATAATTGCTCCTCATTAACGAACACCACATCAGAATGTTGCATTTTTCCGTTGCGTTCAAAGAAAATGTTATTGGCTCCATTGACCATAATGTCCGTAATCGAGTCATCTTCAATCAATGGTTGCAGTGGACCTAAACCAACCAATTCATCAACCAAGTTTTTGACCAACAAATTACGCATAGCTGTGGAGACCGGACGACTATAATTACTTGCCAATACCTCTACTGCATTCTGAATTTGTTTGACCAATTCTTCTTTCGACATTTTGATAATAGCTTGGGCATCCAATACTTCGAAAATTTGATTCCGAAACGTAAGGTAGAGCTCTTTATTCGTATTCATCGTTTAAATACCCCCTTCAATTTAGCAATTGATGAGTGGTTATTACGCAAGCTTTTACCATGTAGTAATAAAGACATATCATTGAAAGAGCTTGCCGCACTCTTTTGCAATTTATGTAAACGCTTCCCATCTAACAATATCGATTCGAATTGTTTGTCATATTGCAAAGTAACATCAACCGGTCGTTCCAAGTAGGAATTAACATCTTGAGCCGTCAAAGGAAATGCCATGTTAGGACGATGAACATTCATAAAGGTCAATACACGTATGTCTTTGCTACTAGTTAAACTAGTTTCTTCAATTTGTTCAATATATAAACTAGCCGAGCGCACTGAAGATACTGTCGGTTCTACAACCATAATAATCACATCATGGCGCTCAACTAATTGTCCAATATTCAATGGAAAGTCAACCGACCCCGAAAAATCTTCAATGATAAAATTAGCCTGACGAATTAATAAATCATTAATACTATCGGTATAACTTTGTAAGGTATTAGTTGGCTCATTCCCTTCAATTGCCAGTAGGCGCAAGTTATCAGAAACTTTAATTAAGTAATCACTGGCTGTTGCTTCATCCATATCATGCAACTGCAATCCTACGTTATGAGCGTCTTGTTTTTTTAACTGCTTAATACCTAACATAATATCAATATTACTAAAGCTATATTGGTGATCGACTAATATCGTTTCGGTACCAGAATGCGCTAAGCAAGAAGCAATTTCAGCACTAATCAGAGTATTACCAATCCCGCCTTTACTACCTACTACAGCAACTCGCTTAGCTTTGCGATTTTGGCTTACACCTACAAAATTATGTTGATTGGAGTAAGCATGACGTACCAACTCGACGACATCTTGCTTATGTGCAGGCCAAAATAAATAATAAAATCCAATTTCTTTTAACCCATGTAAGGTAGTGATAGCATTTTCCTTGCCAATGACTATCACGCCTTTGTGGTTTGGTACACGACTAGCAAAAAATTTGGCATCCTCGACTACATTTTTTGACTTGCTTAACTCAAGAATAATAATTTCTTTTAATGTGGAGTGATCGAATTTATTGTTTTTATTTTTAAAACAATCCGGGTCAGGCCACCCTTCAAAACGAAAAACTTCTTGTACTAAATGCAAACATTCATCAGTTTCGTAGAAGAAGGTACAACCTGTCGGTCCTTGGTGTTTATGACTTTTTTCTGTGGTCTGACTAATCGCTTTAGCGAGATCGAACATGATTAATCTGCCCTTATCGAGTTAATTGTTCAGGATGAATGATTTGCTTTAGGCGTAAACTATCTACAAAGCAGCCTTTGCGTTGCTGTTTAACACCCGAAGTTAAGCTCGGACACGTTTCTGTTTTTACTTTGTAAGCTGAAATAGTGACCGCATAATCGGAAACGATAGTACTGTTTGTCAGTTCAGTATTTTGACGTTCTACAGTAATATCACTAGGCTTTAATCCGTTGTTAAGAAGACGCTGCTTAACTTTTAACGCTTGAGACTTACCTTTCTGAGTGCTGTAAAGAACATAGACTTTACCGTTGGCCCCATCAGCTTCAAATGCAGTCAAATAATCCAGCAAATGCTGTTGATCATATTTGCTCGCATCAGGTTTCAAGCTGATCGTGAAGGTATCGACTTGCTGAAACACCAAGGCTTCACTACCTAGAATATCGTCAGAATGATCAGCACAAGCTGCCAAGAGGTTTACAGTAAAAAAAAGTGTCAATAATCGTTTCATTGAATGAAACCTCCTTCGTTCAGCATTTGAATGACAAGTTTTTCAGCATGTGTTTGATTAGTTTGATTGTATCCCGCCAACTCTTCCGCTTGATCAATGTTGAATAAGCGACGTAGTGTTGAAGTTTTACGCATATACGGCAAACGTACATCCATAGGTGAAATTGGCTTGACTAAATTCACTGTTGCTACAATAACCAGCTCGGTTTTCTTACGGCTCGTATTAGTTTTACGGAATGCTGCACCTAATATTGGGATATCACCCAATAGAGGAATCTTGCTGATTTCTTCTATGTCATTACTGCTCATTAAACCACCGAGCATGAAGCTATCACCGTCAGCCAATTGAATAGTAGTCATGGTACGACGTGAAGACAGTTGTGGTACCTCGATGCCAGCAGCTGTCACATAACCATCCACAGCACTAACTTCTGGTGCGAGCTGTAATTTGATGCTTTTGTCACTCAATACCTTGGCGGATAGATCAAGTTTGATACCAAATTCTTTAAAGCTGATGTTAGTAGAGTTATCATTAGTCACGATAACAGGGACTTCACCGCCGACTAAGAAACTAGCGGATTCACCAGATAAAACAGTCAGGTTCGGCTCTGCTAATATTTCGGCAATATTGTCATTACCAATTGCACTAATGATGGTAGATAAATCGGCAGCCTTAAATTGTAAAAATGAAAATTCACCAATACCGGCACCCATTGTTGACCAATCGATTCCAAGGACTTCATTAAACTCTTTAGTCACTTGTGCAACAGATATTTTCACGTTAACTTGCTGTGCTTGACCAACAACTAAACCTTCAATGATTCCTTGCCACGTGTAGTTTTTGCTATAGTTGACCCAATTAGCTTCTTCAAAGCCAGACTCCGTAGATTCAAAGGAATCGACTTCGTTATAGCGTTCGATTTCTTTTTTACCTAATAAAGTAGCCACCATGCGATAGATATCATCTCGCTGTTTTTCATTGTGAACAGTGCCACGAATAGCTACTTGTTCGCCGACTGAAGTGACAGAGATATCTAAATCAGGGTAATAGAGCTTGATTTGTCGGCGTACTTGCGACAAATCAATATCGATATGATAAAGCTGTGATAACAGAACTTGATTATCTTGCCCGTAAACGATAACTTTAGCTTGACCAACTTTATTTGAGAAAATAACCAATTTATTATTATCTGTGACTTTGTAATCAAGAATATCAGGTTGGCTGACAAACACAGTCCCAATATCTTGTTCAAATTCAAGAGTATCGGCATCATTCAAAGTGATAAATTTATCTGAAGCGAAAATTAGTGAGCTGAAACAAACGAACAACAGAAGCATCGCCGTTTTTATAACAGATGAAATAGAACGAAAAGGATTAAACATTAGAAAACTTCTCCAATACGATTACGGCTAGCGCCACGCAACTCAACGATACCTGTATAGTTTTTGATAATATCACTGACATCAACATCAGGGTTTTGACTGTAATGCTGGCTACGATAAACTTCGATAAACATAGTGCGTTGTGCTAACGATAGCTTGGCTAAATCATTTGGGTTTACTTCGATCACGATAGTAGATTCACTTTCATTCGAAATATTGACTTTAGGGCGAATTGCTGACGTATATCGTTGTTCAACTTTTTCTTCCATTGAGTTTGACGGTTCGACTGACATGACTCGAACACGTTGCATGAGTAAAAATGCTCGCACTCCATCGAAACTTTCTAAAGTTGATGTAGTATTTAATAAGTTTGTTTTTGGTGAACTCACTGCCATGATGTCAATGTAATCGCCTGGCTGAATGTAATCATCAATCAGATTTTTAGACGCAACAGTCAAAGGGTAAAGAGTCATGTCACCACTAGTTATTAAATCCAGATAACCTGCCTGCCCAGGTGATGTTTGGAATTCAGGAAAGACTAAACTTCCTTTTTTTATATCCATATTCATTAATGTTGTTGGATCAAAATTCAATGTCACATCACTATTTACCCCTAATGAAAGGGCTTCTTCCTCGGTAAGTTGCTCTCGTGTAAGCGATGACGGAGATAATGCTTGTCCGCGCGCTAACTCAGAAGCTGCACGCCACACTGTGATGTATTTGATTTCTTTTTCTTTAGTAATTGAGTGCATGGCCGTATCAGTGGTTGAAAATAAGGTATTGGCCATACCATACAGTCCGGTAAGAACTCCCAAAAAAGCGAGCACAAAAATTATTTTTGAATTCATCATTATCTTTTATAAATAACTGACGAAGATCTGCAAACAAAACCCACAGCTAATAGCTACGCCATAAGGTAAGCCACGGGATTTTTCTGGATATCTTCGCTGTATTAATTGATATTTGATGAGATAGATCACTGCTAACACGCCACCGAAAAGCAACGTAAAATAAAGAGCAGATATCAACTGCTGCGGTGACAGTGCCAACGCGAAAGCAGTCGTGAGTTTCCCATCACCAGCAGCTAAAATATTAAAATAAAACAATAAAAAGCTTACTATAAATATGGTGATTGAGCTGATTATCCCATCAACCAGTTGATGCTGATTAAATGCTAGGATGAGCGACAGTAAAAACACTGTCGCACATATGTTATTTGAAATACGTCGATACCGTATGTCGGAATAACAAACCCATAACATTAAAAATATGTTTAACAGAAGAACTGTTGCCATATTATTGATGCATCTATTAAGTCTTAGAAGGTTTAATTGATGTTAATTGGGTTTCTATTACACCAAAGGCGTCTGTTAATGCTTTAATCAAAGTACCGTCAGTACTAAATACCACACCAAGTAATACAGCCATAGCAACACCAATTAAGCCGTATTCAATCGTAGTGACACCACGCTGATCTTTTTTATACTGGTGTAAGAAATCCGTAATTTTCAAATATAACCTATTCATTTTATTACCCTTATTTATGGTTAATGATCTGCTTGAAATAAGCATCCGAGAAATATTAAGATATAAAAAGAATGAATGATAATTAGAACCTATAAGTCTTAGTTATAGCTCAGAGAAGTATCGCTCTTAAGTCATTCCTCTGTCATAGGCAGGGTTCGTATATTGTTGTAAGAATTATTTTTAGAACTTTCGCCGTAACCGCTCATCGGATGAGGCCTGAAACACGATAGCGTTTTCATTTGGGGCTAATTGACACTGCATATAATCTTTTAATGTTTCATTGACATTCTCCCCTATCTACGCGCTGCGCGATTTCGAAGGGGGTTCCCATTACTAGAAATCACTTTGTGACTAGTTCCTGCTGCTTACGGCATTGTTACACCACTCACTCCACAGGCTAAAAAGCGGTGTACCTGCTCTAATATATTTAATATCGGCGTTATTGGTATAACCAAACTCAACGCACTTAAAATGCGCTTGAGTTTGACGGTTATCTTTCGAGAGACATCCACAACAAGGAAATGTTTGGCTAATGTATTGCGCAGGGACGGTAATAACGATGCTGCGATTCCAAAATTGACTTATTCAGTCCCTGCGACGGTTGGCAATTCGAGTGTGTAACTTTTGGTATTGTTTATGTTTGCAAAAAGAATTAAGTGACTTTAAGTGTGATTCATCAGATAACGTCATAAATTTAGCAATGCCAATGCCCCTTCCCTACGGAAGATGTTGAGCAACTTCTTGCTCAACATGAAAGCTGAAAGGATTTGTAGATACATGTGGTGGTTCGGCATTAATAGAATAGGCTAAGCGAATTTAATGGTGAGTCAGATCATATTCATCTTTTAATTTTGACATAACCAAAGACATCTAGTGTCGTGAAGTTGGTCAATTTATTCAATGCAACGAGTTCATATAGAATACGTAAAGATTTTAATGACGTTGCAAGGAGGTGTGGTAGTACGTCATTAACAGTTATCAAATACATAGAAACAGGATAGACCGGATTTAGGTGTTACGTATATTGGGTACTTCCCTCCCTTCTCTTTCACAGCACTATATTTATCAACATATTAACAATACCTATAAGAACTATATTGATCTAAAGAAACTAAAGAAGCTAAAGAAACTAAATAACTATAGAGCCTCTATGTGATTGATTATGAAGGGGAAAATAGAAAATGTTAAACATTAATATTTGCTTTAGGATCATATTCATTTGCAGAGTGATCATTTTCATTTGCTTTATGATCATTTTAGTTTGTTTTGTGGTTTATTTAGTTTGCCTAATGATCATATTTCTGTTCAATATGCTACGTATTTGTTTGCTTTTTTGTTTTTAGAATAATTAGACGCCAGATGTAAGTTGTTGATTAATATAATTAATAATATTTCCTTGTGGATAACTATGTATGTTAAGTATAACTGTAAGTATGAAAATACACCTTAAAGCAAATGATTTTGTACGCAAAACACCATTCACAACTAAAAAGTTTGCTTTTAGTTGCTTTTTTGTTTAATTAATGAACACTTGGCCAGTTTTGTGAACAATTTTGCGATTTCATGCAAATTTTTTTGTACTTTGTTTCGTCTTATTGTGTTAATTGATTTAATAATCATTGGAGCAAACTTTTTTGTATTGTATGTATGAAATAAAACACCTTTGTTTGCTTTTTATGTATTTTTGTGCGATTATATACATACATAAACACATAAAAGTTTGTTAAAGCAAATAAATCCGTAAGGTACATGTAGTGAAATCAAAAAATTTGCCAACACATATAAAAAAAGGTCACCAATTAGTATTTTCTCAGCAAGATCTGACAGTTCGTGAAGCAAATTTGTTTGGTTTAATGATTGCAAACATGAAACCTGAAGATTGGGATAACAAAACACCCGAATATCAATTTACTGCAGCACAGTTGTCAGAATGGCTAGGCTTGAATAATCGAGCGATAGGGTCACAATTGACGAGTGTTGTTGAAAGACTCTCATCCAGAAAAATCGGTATCATTAATGATCATAATGGCGATACCGAGTTTGAGTTTACTCCACTATTTAAAAAAGCTCGTTATAAAAACCGTGTGTTAACCCTCATCCCTAATGATGAACTTTCAAGGGAATACGTTGAATATAATAAAGGTTTTTCATTAATTAATACGAAAAGCTATTTAGGGTTAAAACGTGAGTATACCAAGCGTTTGTATGAAATTTTGTCCCGTTTTAAAAGTACTGATATAAAATTAAATGTTATGGATATCGAGTCTTTGAAAGGATATATGGGAATTTTGGATGAAAAAGGTCATATTAAGCAGAATAAATCATCATTTTCTAACAATAGTGTTTTTATTGCTCGCTGTGTAAAAGATAGTATTACTGAATTGACGACAGATCCTAAAACTAAAAAAGAAATTTTGTTCCATAAATCTGATGATGGTTTAGGGATTAAGCTTCATAAGCATGGTCGAAATATCCATTCCATTGAATTTCTATACACATGGATAAATGTTAAGAAATCAATGCAAAATCTTAATTTTGAAGATGCTAAAAAGATTATTACTAGCCTTGAAACGAGACGCTTAACACGTGACGAACCACTTACTGTAGAAGAGTTAACTGGACTAGCAGCTGCTTACAGGGTCATTGAAGAAGATGAACTGGCGGACAAAGTGGAAGAAGCAATAGCAAAAAGAAATGGTTTAGAGGAAGTTGAAGAATCAACAAGCAATGATAAGTCATTTTTAATGAAAATCAAACAATTACAAGAGCTTAATCAAGATGTTGATTACTAATTATCATTAAAGAGTTGTCAATATTCAGCATGAATAATGACAACCCTTTCATCGTAGAAAAGACAATTCGAAATTATCTAGTTTGATTTAAATAGGCAATGACCATTTTCTTCTATCAAAATAATCCGGGTTTCATAAGGTCGTAGATTTTGATCATGAGTGATAGTTTCAGATTGCTCATTGTAATTACTCAAGAGAACTCTCGCTTGAGTAAGGTCAATATAGCTAGGTAGTGAACATTTAACATCAACCTCATAGAAATTGTTTAAACAAATTAAGGTTTGATGTCCATTCTGTCGTTTATACCCGAAGACCGTGCTGTGCAAAGGGAAAAGATCTTCATAATCCCCTGTTGTAATAACATCAACTTCTTTACGTAACTCAATTAGTCGTTTATAGAAATAAAAAACTGAGTTTGTATCTATAATAGCTGATTCTACGTTTAATCTAGTGTAGTTTTGTCCTACTTCTAACCAAGGTTTAGCCTTTGAAAAACCAGAATATTTAGAACCATTCCATTGCATTGGACTGCGGGAGTTATCCCGCGATTTTTGTGCTAAAATTTCGATCATGTATTCATGAGTGACCAATTTGTCATTCTTCACCATAATTTCATACATGTTGGTGCTTTCAATATCACGGTACTGCTCAATTGAAGTGTAACCGGGATTCGTCATACCGATTTCTTCACCTTGGTAGATATAAGGAGTACCTTGCATCATGTGTATAGTTGCACCAAGCATTTTTGCTGATTCATTGTGGTATTCGTTATCATTACCAAAGCGGCTTACAACTCGTGGTTGATCATGGTTGCACCAAAAAAGGGCCCCCCAACCTTTGCCGTTTAACCCTGTTTGCCAATGATTGAAAATTTTCTTTAATTGAATAAAGTTAAAAGGAGCTTTTGTCCACTTTTCACCATTTGGATAATCTACTTTTAAATGATGAAAGTTAAAAACCATCGACAGTTCTTTGTTATCAAGAGATGAGTATCTTTGGCAGTGTTCAAGAGTAGTTGAAGACATTTCACCAACTGTTACGCAGCCATACTTTTGAAAAACATCTTCACTAATTTCCTGTAAGTATTGATGTACTTTTGGCCCATCAGTATAGAAACGGCGACCATCACCAACATTATCGTTTGAAAAGTCTTGCTGCTTAGAAATTAAATTGATTACATCCAAGCGAAAACCATCGACTCCTTTTTCTGCCCAGAAACTAATAATACTTTTTACTTCTTCACGAACTTTTGGATTTTCCCAGTTAAGATCCGCCTGTTCTTTAGTGAATAGGTGAAGATAATATTGATTAGTAGATTCATCTAATTCCCAGGCACTGCCACCAAATTTAGACTGCCAGTTATTCGGTATTTTTCCATCAATTGGATCTTTCCATATGTAATAATCTCGATATGGACTGTTCTTATCCCCAAGAGCCGATTGAAACCACTCATGCTCAGTTGAGGTATGATTCACAACGATATCCATAATGATACGTATACCTCTACTTTCGGCTTCAGTTAATAGTTCTTCAAAATCAGCCATAGTTCCAAAACTAGGATTAATGGCGTAGTAGTTTGAGATATCGTAACCATTATCTATCATTGGAGAATGGTATATTGGCGTCAGCCATATTGCATCAATGCCGAGATAATCGAGATAATCGAGTTTAGATATAATACCTCGAATGTCACCAGTTCCTTTTGCTCCACTATCGCAAAAACTCTTTGGGTAGATTTGATAGATAGAAGCTTTTTTCCACCAGAATTTATCAACTGATTGGGGCATTAATGTGGTCATGGTAATTATACTTAAAATAAAAAATGAGAAAAATAATAGAGTAATAATGATTGAAAGCTCTTGTTTTGAAATAAATCTATTAAGATTATGTGTAAGTGTTTTCCAATTTGCCTTTAGCTTGTGCTTGTTTATAGAAGATCACTGTTAGCAATGCTGGAATAATGATAGCAATGAGAATAGAAAGGCTGTAGACAGTCCAGTATTGTGGCTGGATAGATAGAATGCTAGGTAAACCACCGACGCCTATACCATTAGCCATTACACCGGCACTCCCAGATAACATTGAAGCAATTGCAGAGCCGATCATTGCACTGAACATTGGGAATTTATATTTCAGATTAATTCCGTACATTGCGGGCTCAGTTACACCTAAATAAGCTGATATGGCGGCAGGAATAGAAATGTCACGCTCGCCATGCTTTTTACTAATAAGAATAATACCTAGTACTGCAGATGCTTGTGCAATGTTTGATAGTGCGATAATAGGCCAAATTGGTGTACCACCTAATTCTTGCATTAATTGCAGATCAACTGCATTAGTAGTGTGGTGAATACCTGTAATAACTAATGGTGCATATACAAAACCAAATATCATTGAACCAATAATTGCGAAATCACCAGTCATTGCAGCTTTTGCTGCAGTTGCAACACCATCTCCAAGTGCTCGGCCAAATGGTCCAATTATCGAGTGAGCAAGGATCACAGATAGTAATATTGAAACAAATGGGACAATTACAAGGTATAGATAGGATGGTGTGATCCGCTTAAGCGTTTTCTCTATAAATGTTAGAGCGACACCTGCTAATATCGCGGGGATCACTTGTGCTTGATAACCGACCTTTTCAATGGCAAATAGCCCAAAATTCCATACATCTGGGACTTCTTTACCAATTAGGCAAGCATTCATTAATTGTGGAGAGACCAGTGTAATACCTAATGTAATTCCTAGAATAGGTGTGCCACCGAGTTTTTTAACGGTAGACCAACAAACACCTACTGGTAAGAAATGGAAGATTGCTTCTGCAATCAACCATAGAAATGAATACACAGTCGCCCAAACATAATTAGTTTGTGTTAATGTTTGGTCATCAAATATTTTTATGTCCCCAATCAAGTTACGGAAGCCGAGAATTAAACCACCAGTAATTATCATGGGAAGAAGAGGTATGAAAATCTCTGCAAGATGAGAAATTCCTCGCTCGATAATATTCATATTTTTTCGAGCTGCTAGTTTAATCTCATCTTTTGATGTTTCTTCTTTACCTATCAGTGCTATTAATATTTTATAGACTTCATCAACATTTGTGCCTATAACAACTTGAAATTGTCCCGCGTTTGTAAAGCAGCCTTTAACTATTTGTAGTTGTTCTAGTGCTTTGGTATTACCTTTATCAGTATCGTGTAGTACAAAGCGTAGACGAGTGAGGCAATGGCTAACATTTGCAATATTATTACTACCGCCAACGTGCTCAATTATTTGCGCGACGTCTTGTTTTGTAATTTTGCTCATGAGGTTGGCCTTAGCTTCAAGTTATGCTTAATTCATTATTTCAATGGGAACATTCCCATTGTTTCGGCTGTATATTGCCGGAGTTTGTTAAAAGTAACAATGGGAATGTTCCCATTGTTTGATGTAGATCACATAATAACTTTGTTTGTGTTGATATATATAATCCCGAGTTGGTTATTTTAAGAAAAGATACAGTGTTAGTAAATTGGTAGTGCATTTAATGTTTGCAACGAAATACAGACGGAAGTTGCTTATTGGAATTATGATCGAACAATTTTTGGTTCATAAGATCATAAGATAATTAGATATTTAAGATCAAAAGATCTAAAGATCCGGTGTGTAACATATTGAAATACAAATGATTTTACCGTTGAAGTGCAAGTGATCAAGCTTAAAGTGCGATGGATCACGCAAGCAATTAAGAAGCTGACACTAAAAGTACGAGTGATTGCTCATGTTTTTACGGTTATAACTTATAAACTACGAGTGACAACTCCAGGTATTGTGGATAACTTGTTTGTATTTAAGTTGTTGATTAATAAATGATATGTTTGATTTTGATTCTTTAAACTATAATATTACGTTTATTTAAAACCTAATATACGTGTTGTTTTATGTCTGAGATATGATTTGCCGTATGAATACAAGGTGCTTATCTTTTAAATTAGATTTTTAGGTGTCTTAGTTTGAGGAAAAGTATGCATAAACAATGCGAGTTATGACTCAGGAATGACGAGTCATAACTCGTACTAGATATGAAAATACGATTAATATACAGGTGAAAGCGATGAATCTGTCTGATAAGTATTAAATGAATAGAGATTACTCATGAATAACGAGCTGTCACTTGCATTAGATATGAAAATGAGAAAAATCTATTGGGCATACATTCCAAGGGGTGGGATGATTCGTGAAGTATGTGTCATCACTCGTACTAGATATAAAAGTGAGAGTGATCGCACATGATGAAAGGTAATCAATCTGTTTAATACACATTTAAAGCCGAAGGATGGCTCATGAAGTTTGCGTTGTCACTCGCATTAGATATAAAAGTGAGAGTGATCGCACATGATGAAAGGCAATCAATCTGTTTGATACACATTTAAAGCCGAAGGATGACTCATGAAGTTTGCGTTGTCACTCGTATTAGATATAAAAGTGAGTGCGATCGCTCATGTTGAAAGGCAATCAATCTGTTTGACAAACATTCAAAGGCGAAGGATGACTCATGAAGTTTGCGTTGTCACTCGCATTAGATATAAAGTAAGAGTGACCGCACATGATGAAAGCGGTCAATTTGTCTTATAACCCCCCCAAAAGCGAAAGATGACTCATTAAGTATGAGTTGTCACTCGCATTAGATAGAAAATGAGAGTGATTACACATGATGAAAGCGATCAATTTGTCTCATAAACCTTCAAAGGAGACACATGACTCATGAAGTATGAGTTATCACTCGCATTAGATATAAAAGTGAGAGTGATAGCCTATCGTAATAACGAGCACTTTGGGTTATCTATCTTAAAAAGAGAGAAGTGAGTCATAATCAGCTATGACGTTCTATTCCCGGTTTTATTGGACGAGGGATTACAAAAAATTGCTAACATAAGAATTGTGTCGTAATTCGTATTTTGTGGTAAAGTACGAGTTATAACTCATAGAAGGTTTATATAAATGTATTTTTTAAGTTATATAGATGAATTATTACAATTAGATCAATACTCTATGCTAAGTATAGAAAGTATGAAGTTTGCATTGTATCTATCACAACAGTGCTCTAATGATGAATTAGTGAATTTGACTTATCTTGAAGTCCAAGATTATCTTGATCAATATATTTCTGAGTTAGGCTTAGATGCACCCGCTCTGTACGAAACTAAAAAGCCTAGTGAGCATAATGCTATACCTTCTTCCCTTTTTGCATTACCTATAGCGTCAATGGCTAATGTAGGTGAATCTTTAAGTGGTATGGATCAAACTCAATTTCAAGCGTTAGCCAAAAAAGTGGGCCTTAATCTACATAATATTAAGCTAGGTGGCGAGATTCTTTGCCCTAAAACAGATATGCCTGTTTTAACAGCTGCAATCCAAGAGTTATTGAAAACACCAATAACTTCGTTTGCACAATATGGTGAAGATGGTGAAGTGATTAATGAAGGTGAGGTTGTAACGATTGATTATTGGTCAATATTAGATAAGTCATTATTATCTTTAAATCGTAAGCACTATTCTAGAAATTGGTATGGTCGTACTGAAATTTTAGAACAATTTCAATCAACTTTGAGCCGGATCATGGCCTTACGTCTATCTTGGACATCGCCAACTAAAAACAAAGTTACTGGACAGCCATTAATTGCTTTCATGAACTTTGATACAGATACATTCCAAATTAAAATTAGACCAACCTTTGCTCTATATCAGTTATTTCGTGATGACCGCGTATTACGACTTAATCGTGAATTGATGAATGTTCCCCAATCCAATATAGAGTTAACGCTACTTAATTATATTTCTAGTCTGCGACATCACTTTGCCATCGAATCTAATAAGCCAATAAAACTGTTGGACTCTCTTCATATAATGGATTTAGTGAAGCGTTGTTATCCAACTCTTACGGAAGATGAGTTGAAATTGAGTTCTAACATTTATAAAAATAGACGCTCAATTGTGACAAAAGCCATGAAAAAATTACAAAGTGAGAACTTAATTTCTTTCGAAGAAACAACATTTAAGCGGCAACGTGTTTTCACAAATGTTACTTGTAATGTTGGGTTAAAAACTGATTATTTTGTTGAGCAATATAAATCAGAGCCAGTGAATCATACTAAGAGCATTAAAGAATACTTAAAAGTTCACCCACTGCCTAAGTCACGTAATCATGAAGTGCGAGAAACGTATGCAATAAAGCATTTTCCTAGAATGCGTGCTATCGCTGGGAATGATTTAAAATCTATTAGAGAAGCTTTTATGCAGTTACCGACAAATACAGTTAGACGTCTTGAGGCTTTGGCTGAGGCACACAAACAAAAGGATGCAATTGAAATGCTAGAAAGCTTGAAACTTGCAAGAAAAACAAAAGCATAGGCAAAGTATATGTTTTGTTATTTTTACTTGTATTAGCAAACGTGCCGTAAAACCCGCCCAATGGGCGGGGTATAATGCACAAAATCTCGTATTTTGAAATTCTACATATGCTTTGAATTTTCAATTGTCACACCACCTGCGCTTGAAGCAAAGTGCCGACCTTTTACTTAATCTTTGCAAATGTGTATTTTGCTGCCTCAAAAGTCGTGATGAAATTGATTTAAAAGCGGTTGGACTGACTGTTTCTGCTTGCGGAGGCTTGTGTAAATCTTGTCACGAACAAGTTGTAGCATGAGAAACCTTGGGGCGGTGAGAAGTAACATATTTCGTTAAAGTTAACTGATACAAAATTGTAAACGATCACGCTGTTTTATATGCTGACGAATTAAGTCTAATGATACATCCGTGCAAGTATCAGCAAAATAAGATCGACTCCAAAGCATACCTTGTCTAAATATTTCATCTTTATCATTAAACTCCCTGCATAAACGTTTAGAACCAGTAGCTTTAAATAAGCTAATTAATTTTGTTACAGCAGGTGTTTTTGGTGAGGTGATGATCGATAAGTGAACGAGATCAGGTTCTCCGTTGAATCTAGTTAACTTTGCATCAAATTCGATGCATAATTCTTTAAAAACATCTTCTAGACTTTCGAGATGCTGCTTATTAAATATCTTTTTTTGATATTTCGTTACTAAAATGATATTCAAATACAAAGGATTAAAAGTATGTTTTTCCTTGTGGAGAGTTTTTTTCACGGATTTACTCTATAAATTTTTGATATGATTATTATAGCCCCATATGTGCTAATGTTTCAATCCCCCTAAATATTCAATTAAATTGAAAACAATTACATGAAATTTGTCAATATTCAGTCTGAATAATTGCTTTATTGTACGGTAATCCTCCGAAAAATAATCACTGGCAAAAGTAGAATTTTCTCATAATCTAAAACAAGATGAAGTTGGTACGGCAGTGCCTGAGGTTTGTCGCGAACATGATATCCTCCCCCATCTACACTCTTGCGCTATTCTGAAGGGGGATTGGATTTCCATTACTGAGTGTCACTAAATCATTTTAATGGCTGGTTCCTGCTGCTGGCGGAATTCTTGCACCACTCACTTTATAGGCTAAAAAGCGGTGTCCTCGCTCTAATATATTTAATGCGCCAATAATATCGGAGTTATTGGTATAACCATACTTAACGCATTAAAGTGCGCTTGAGTTTGGCGGTTATCTTTCGAGACACATCCACAAAAAAGGGCATATTTGGCTAGTGTATTGCTCAATGACGGCAATCACAATGCCGCCACTCCAGAGTTGCTTATATTCAAGTTGTCGGCTGAATTCATACCACTCCTGATCCAAAATTGACTTATTCAGTCCTGATTTTGCCTTAACATTTTTGCCGTGTTTTTCTGTGGTGCCTTTTGCTTATTTGGACATATTCGAAACCCGTAAATTTTCTATCTCTATCATGGAGTGGTTCTTGCCTATCTCGGAAGGTGATTTGTGTAGATAATCCCTGCGGGAATTAGCAATACGGACGTGTAACTTTTGAATTTTTCGTTTTGTTTACGCCAGTTAGCAAAAAATTTAGCCTTATTCGCTAACTTGTGTTGCGCTTTCGCTAGGTGTTTTTCATGCTTGCGAAAAGTATTAAGGCGGATCATGTGTATCTTTTGATCTCAACATCCCCTAAGTTAGTCAATTCACTTAAGGCAACGAGCTCACGCAGAATGCGTAGAGATTTTGATGATATAGCGAGTGCATTTAGAAAAAATATTCTTTGGATTCGAAGTTATTTTGCAAGCACATGTGGCGATCCGCCATTAACGGTGATCAAACAATACATTTAGCAGCAGGATAGACCAAGCTAAGATGCTTCGCATCTTGGCTATTCCCTGCTCTTTCGTAGGGAGTACCGTACGTAGTGACTTCTTTATGTGGTTTTTAATCGTTATTCTTACTATAACTGCAATAAGTCAATTATTGGTCACATAAAATTACATTCAAAAAAACACATTCCGTTGATTTTATCTTCCAACCTTAAAAAATTAGGTATATACTTAATATTAAATCATCATGGAGGTATAAATGGATACTGCTCAAACTACACAGACATTTCAGCAACTGAAAGATGGTGCTGATCAATATATTAAACGACGCAATTTACGTCTATTAGCCAACCATCGTAAAGAACTAAGAAATTTTACTCGGAGTGAGGCTTCTACTTACTTAAGTATTGACGCTAAAACCTTAGATAAATACGTTGCTCATGCTGAAATAGATCCTCGCAGACATGATGATTCTCAATGGTCGATTGATATAGAAGAGATGTATCGTATACGTGATTTATTACCAGAGGCTCTACGTAAAGAAAATCGTTTTAATCGAAGCTTAAAGCAAACAGCACAAGTAATTGTTATACAAAACCAAAAAGGTGGAGTAGGTAAAACAGTTTCTGCTGCAACAATTGCATCCGGTTTAGCTACTGAATTCCATCAAGAATACCGAATTGGGCTCATCGATATGGACGGTCAAGCAACACTATCGATGTACTATGCTCCAGAGTCTGCTCAAGAGGGTTGCCTATCTGTTGGTGACTTAATGATGCATAATTTTGAGCTTGAAGAAAATGAAACTTTTGAACAAGCTGTATCAGAAGCTTTTTTACCTACAACTATACCGAATTTACGTATTTTACCTGCTTCACAATCAGATAGAGCTATTGAAGGTTGGTTTCATGAACAAGTTTTTAGTAATCAATTATCTTCGCCTTACTCACTATTAAAACAAGTTATTGATTCAGTAAAAGATGAGTTTGATATCATTATTATTGATACGCCACCTTCATTAGGATATGCAACGTATAATGCTTATTATGCTGCAACAAGTGTGGTTTTTCCTTTATCGATTACCGAAAATGATATCGATGCAACATGTTCTTATTTTAGTTATATTCCCCAAGTTTGGGCATTGCTAAATAATGCAAATCACCCGGGTTATAACTTTATGAAAATCTTACTAACCAACCATAAAGATAGCTCTACCACAACAGAGCTTATGAATAACCTATATGAGCACTTTGCTCCGTATTTATATTCTAAAGAGTTTAAAAATAGTGAAGCAATTAGGCAATCATCATCTTTGCTTTCTACTGTCTTTGATATGTCTAAAAGTGAATACCCTAAAAGTAAAGCAAGTTTTCAAACAGCACAACAAAATAGTTACGAGGTAGCAAGTCAAATTCATCGTGACATTCTTAATGTATGGCGTGAACAGGAGTCTAAGTAATGGCGAAAAAGCGTGGAAATATTAGCCCATTAGGCAATGCAGTTGGATCATCACAGGCACAACAAAGTGCAACTCAATCGAATATTGAATCATTAACACGTCAATTAAGATATGAGGTAGCTAATTCAGGTCAAACCGTTCATGATTTTTTAACTCAGCAATTTGGCATTAATGCAGTGGGTAAAAGCATGGTGTGGAAACTAGCTTCTGGAAAAGAAGCAACTTTTCACGAGGTCACACTGAATTTTGAGCAAGTCAAGAATGAGACATTAGTGACCTTTGATGTCAATGGACGCGACCAATCACTGTTAACCAAAGAGTCGCTTCAAGACTTAGACTCTATTAAATATCAACAATTTTATCCAGCTGTGGGGCATGAAGTTAACGGTAAAATAGACATTTTGGATGGCTCTCGGCGTCGTGCAAGGTTTTTATCAGAAAATGGTGGTATTAAACATTTTAAAATCTTAGTCACTAAAGATTCATTATCAATATCAGATGCGAAAGCGTTAGCGAAGCAACTTCAAACAGCTAAAGAGCATAATTTACGTGAAATGGGTATGCAATGCTTAGCTTTAAAAGCAACTAACTCAGCGATAACGCAATCAGAAATAGCTAAAGAGTTAGGATTAAGCCAGGCAGGAGTAAGTAAAGCTATTAAAGCAGCAAAGATTGATTCGAAGTTAATAGCCCTGTTTCCTACAGCGGATGACCTTTCTCATCCTGATTACGTTATTCTTGATAAAGTAATGAAGGTTTGCTCAACACCTGATTTATTGACATCTTTTATTTCAAAGGTTAAATCTGAACTTGTCAATATTCAGGCTGAATATTCTATTCCGGATCAAAAAGAGGCTATCGTTACGGTTATTAAATCTGAGCTGAAAATTTCAGAAGCTCAGAAGGCCTTGGAAAAAGCAGAAGTCACACCTTTAGTCGAATTTGATACAAAAGGTGTATTTGCTCGTAAGCGAGTTAAGGGACGTAATTTCTCTTATGAATTTGGACGTTTGCCTAAGAAAGTGCAAGATGAGTTAGATGAAGCTATCGCTAACGTTTTGAAAAAAAATAACTCAATGTAATAAAATTAGCTATTTCGCCGTAAACCTTCAACCGATGCTAAGGCGGAGATATAAGGATCTGAAAATATGTGATCCCCTGTGGGATCACAATATTAACTTTACGTTCTTTTTATGTAAAACTTACTTAGTGTTCAGCTTTTCTAATTGAGGGTAAATCACCTTCCAATCTTGTTTCATATCGACAACAGTCCAGCCATTTTTCTTCGCTTCAATTAGACCTTCTTTTAATGAGCCGACATCAGAATTTTCATCATAGGACCATTCACGTTCAGCATCAGTATGGTGGACATATAAACCAAAGCGTGCACCATCACCTTGTGTGGTGTATTGGATCATTTGTAAATCGCCATCGGAATTACCGAATGCTGCGACAGGACGACGACCAATATGTTGATAAATGCCGTTTACTTTTTCATTTTTGTCATCTAAAAAGCTAATTTTAGGATCACGATTGATAACTAACTTCCCATCTTTTTCGATGATACTGGTCTGGATGCGGCTACCGACTACTTGTTCTGGAGGAATGCCATAAACTTCTTCAGTGAAAACGCGCATAAAGTCAATGCCACCGCCGGAAACAATGAAGGTTTTATAGTCATTGTCACGTAGGTAGTCTAATAACTCTAACATAGGTTGATAGATCATCTGAGAATATAAGCGGCCAGTATTAGGATGTTTAGCTGTTTTAATCCAATCTTTTACTTCTTGTTGGAAATCTTCGTGGTTGATGTCTGAATGGGTTGCATAGATGATTTTAAAGAGAGATTCTTCACCACCTGAAAGGGCGCCTTTAATATCATCTTTTAAAATTGATGCAAAAGGTTCAGTCGTTTTCCATTCAGGATGCTGATCGGCATTTTTCTTAATTTGGTCTATTGCAAAAAGAAGTTGGAAATAAACTGGTTTTTCCGCCCAAAGAGTTCCATCGTTATCAAACGTTGCTATACGGCTTGGAACTGGAATAAAGTCTGAAGAATTTTTATCTGTGGTTTTTTCCACAAATTCAATTATAGAAGTTTTGGTAGAACCATCATTCCATGAAGGTAGGGGATCGGCTGCGAGGCTTGAGAAACTTGCAGCAATCAGTGACGCAGAAAGTAGAGGCTTTAAACATTTGTGTAAGTATGTGTTCATCATATATCCTTGTTTAATGACGCAGGTAAATTATCTGGATCTTTATTATTTAAGGATATATTTAAATAATAAAGGATGCGAGAAAAATAAATGCTAGTGAGAGTATAGATTTATGTAGCACGACTCTTGGTTAGCCATTTCGCCGTAAATGAAGCCTGTTAAGGTGAATATTTACAGAGAAATCACAGTAAGCTCTACGTGTTTATCTTTGTTGATGATGGCATAGAAGCCCCACCCCACTTCACACGGTGAGAAAGGTAACGGGTATCGATCTAGGCTTGTCTCACTTTGCGATTAAATCCAATGGTAGAAAACCGCCAACCCGAGATTTGTAAAACATGCTGAGACGAATCTCAGAGGTAAACAGCGTCAGTTATCACGCAAGTCAAATAGCAGTGCCAATTATGCGAAAGCTCGAATGCTTGTAGCTAAATGCCATGAAAAGGTAGCGAATACTCGCGTTTATTTTTAATACAAACTCTCTCCAACTCTTGTTGACGAAAATCAAGCAGTGATAGTCGAGACATTGAAATCAGCCAATATGATGAAAACCGAAAACTGGTGAAACACATAGCAGATGCCTCATGGCATCGCTTTGTCGTTAAGTTGGAGTACAAACTGAAAGCGCAAGGTAAGCATCTAGTGAAGTTCGAACTGTGGTATGCAAGCTCTAAAACTTGCCCTTATCAGTTCGCAAGTGGGATTGTCCATCTTGCGGTACTACAGATATAGACCGCGACTTAAATGCCGGCCTTAATATCCATGACAAAGAGATTCTATAATTAAAGGTGGTTGGACGATCGTCTCTGCTTATGGAAGCTGTGTTCGTCTCGATACTATTGAGCAACGGCCAACGAAATAAAAAGTATCTCCCGATCAGTTATATACAGTAATTTAGAGGGTGTATAATGTGTACTCCGATCAGGACGGTGAGTAGTTAAACTCCCAGCTATTAGGCTGAGAGTATATTCTTCTTGTTAGTTGAGGCGAATAAGGGTTTTTGAGTTATATGAGTTTTTGAATCGCAACCGTTAAGTTGGTCTATTAAAACCTGCGCAGCTTTTTGCCCCGCTTGCTTATAACCGGGATCAATACTGATGGTTTTTGGAAATAAAAAAGATAAGAGTTCATGACCACCAACGCTAGTCACTATGACATCTTCTCTCCCTAACTCTTGAAGGCATTTAATGACACCCAGTGCCAGTGTATCAGTGGCACAAACAACCGCTTGAGTCTTTTGGTTTATGACCTTGAAGGCTCCTTTGTATGCACTTTCATGACTAAGTTCTCCAGTGTAATAGTTAGGTTTTATTCCTGTTTGCTTACACCAATTTAAGTATGCATTTAAGCGTAAAAACCCTGTTGTCTGATCTTTTGGGTCAACTCCTACGTAAGCAATTTCCTTTAAGTTTTGTTTTGTTATAGACTCAATTGCTTGATTAATTACTTCAGAATTATCATAGTTAATTGATGAGATCTCTTTTGTATCTATGGAAATAACTACAGCACGATTGTTCCACTTTTTAATTGGCTCAAGATCACAGTCACTAAAGCCAAAGACAATGACGCCATCAACATTGCGACGTTCAAGAATAGCCAAATGGTCATTGGTTTTATCACGACTGAATTGGCTTTCCATTATAACCGCATCGTAACCATTGGCATAGCTTACATCGAGGATGCCACTAATTGCTTTGTTTTCCGATGGGGAATCAAGACGTGAAATGATTATCCCTATGACTTTTTGACTTCCGCCTCGCATTAATTGTGCTGATTTAGAAGGGATGAAACCGGATTCTTGAATGATTTTTTCTACCTTCTCTCGAGTTTCTGGCTTTACTTTTGGATCATTGGTAAGTACTCGAGATACGGTAGATTTACCTACACCAGAGAGTTTTGCGATATCGAGAATAGTAAGTTTTTTGCTCATGAATAGATTATGTTTTTAGTTCTTATATAGTAACGGAATATGTATCTTACATACACTGGAAGTTTAAGGTTGCAAATCACCAATCTAAAGCAAGATGATTCTTGTCGTCAATATGGTATCACTGATGATATCAGATATTATTAATGATACTATACAGTTTATCAATATCGAGCTTACGTCTCTACGGTGTGACTTATCACCGGCCTGAGGAGCGATGCTTCTAATTTCTTTGCTTCATGTTCATGACAAGATTTATGCAAGCAGAAACTGTTACTCCAACCGCTTTTAAATTTCAAGTATCCTTATCTTGCAAATTTCGGGATGCATTTATATCTTTGTCGCTCCCCTTTTATTGCAAGCTTGAGTAATTCCAAGAACGAATCTGTAGGGGGATTTCCTCAACTTTGTAACCGTAATGATTGTATTTTTCTTTTATTGGAAAGAATTGCACAGTGATACAGACCCTAATCAACCCCAATAGTTTTATCTATATGCTAAATTGGTTTAGGGGCTCTTGACCGTTCTCAATCAATATCGAAGCGATTACCCAAGCTTAAAGTAATGCTTTTGAGTGTGCATTATATCTCCGGCCGTTGGATGAGGGGTTACGGCGAAATAACTAAAAAATTTCTTGTTAATAAAGTATGAAGTGTCACACAAAAATGATTAATATCAGGCTTGCTATAGCATACAAGTACATAATCCCTCTTCTTTGATACAAAAAGTGAATTATATAATTAACAATTCCATTGATTTTTAATTTTGATAGGTTAGATATCAAAATATAAATCATTATCATTTGTAACAAGGAAAACGCATGCCACCCAAGTATATGTTAATATCATACTTTCCAGTTAAAAGAGGTATCTCGTCACATAATATCTCTGGGCTGGAAAGTACAAGCACCAAAAAATATTATTTCTGTGAAGAAAAAGATATAAATGAATTCATTGAATTACGTCCAATTAATAACTTTGAACAAATTACATTCATTGAGGATGAGCTTAATTCAATATTTCATCGATTATCAAATATTCTATCTGGTGATGTACGCAGAGATCTACTTACTTATATTGAATCACCACTTGAGAGTGCATTAGATATAACTGATTCAAAATACATACAACTTCGCCATGTTGAGGTTTCCGCTCAAAATTATTCAAAATATAAAAAATGGCGAGATAAAACTATTTTCAATATTGTTCGAGATAACAAAGATAAAATTAAAAGATTCGATGCCTTCCACTCATTAATTAGTGGTCAGCCGGGCGTTATGTTTATATCTTCATTTAATGTTGATAAAGATATTTATAGTAATATTTTTACTAATTCACAATATGAGAAAATCGTTCAAGAGGCTGGCGAAAAATATATTACGGGTGGTGTGAATGGGCTTAATACCCGTATTTATCGTTCATTTATAAATTGAGGAGTTGCTCCATGGATACAAAGAAAATAGTTGTTGTTGGGGATAAGTTTCATGATTTCACTAATGGGAAAGATGTGATTACGATATCTGAACTGAAGTTACTTACTCAAGTTCAGTCTGAAAAATCAAATGAAGCTATCGAGATTATTTTAGGGCAAGGGATCCGCAGTGATGTCTTGAAGGAAATATTTACTAGTGAAGTAAATAATATCGAGAACAAGCGAAAACTAAATACAAATTCATTAGAACGTTTTTTGAACAGTTGTAAAAATGCTCATAGCCATAAAAGGTATGCTAAAAATATCCTTATTGGTCCTTCAAAGCCAGTAGGGGAAGATAATATATTGTATGAAATGCCTTTAGTCATTGATGAACGCTGTGATCTGATGACTGATCATCAAACAGGCCAGCATATTTCAGGGATGATACTTGTTGAGGCGGCTCGTCAAGCATTTATTGCTGTAACAGAAAAATGGATATACAAAGAAGAAATAGGTCTTTACTACGTAATTAATAATATGAGTATTGATTTCCCTAACTTTATGTTCCCATTACCTGCCACTATTACTTTTAAATTTATAGAAAAAAATGTGAATGAACGTAGAGGGAAATTTAAAGGTGTTATTCAGGCTGTTCAAAACAAGATTATTTGCGCCATTATCGATGTTTCATTCACTATATATCCTTCCGAGATAATTTGTAAAAAAGAAGACTCACTCGCTGAGTTAGCTGTAACCAAAATGCTTTTAAATGATAAGAAGAAAAATACTACAGGTGAATTATGCTTAATTTGACAAAACCGTCTAAGTGTCCATCTATTACAGCTCAGGAATCACTGAAAAGGGTATCAGAAATCATGCATATTTCGGGAAGCGATATTTGCTTTCTCCCTTTGGAAATTAATAATAGGTGGATTAGTGAACTAGCCTCATTAGGATTCAGGGAATCTATTTCACATTATCAGGTTTTGACTAATGAATATCACCTTATTTGACTTATCAAGTCTCACTTTAAAACACAATAGTAGGATATCAATTTTTCAGGACAAACCTCCGTAGGATAATACAACATCTGTCGCTGTTCTCGATATGAGTTCATAGGAACTTGAAAAATTCATCACAATAAATTGAGGTAATTATGCCATTTATACATATAACAACTTGGCCAATTAAAGAAGATCAAATGATTAGTCTACACGAGAAAATTACTTATGTTGTACATAAAACAACGGGGATTCCTCTAGATAAAATCTCGATTGTAGTAAACGAAGTACATCCATCGCATTGGTCTGATGCAGGTATTTTAGGTAGCAATAAAGAATTTCAGACTGAAAGCCGTCGCACAGAGTATAAGGAATAATATGAAAAAATCAGCCGCTTTCTTTGATGTTGATGAAACTCTGATAAATATGAAAAGTATGTATGATTTTTTAAACTTCTGGTACAGAGAAAAAAAAGAAATAGATAAACTTGAGTTATATATATCAGGGTTTGTTGATAGCGTGACAAAGGGAACTGCAAGAGAAGAGTTAAATCGTCAATATTATCGTCAGTTTAAAGACGTCAAATATTCAGTATTAGTTGAGGCTGGAAAAAAATGGTTTAAGGAAGTGATAAATAAAAATATTTTTATTAGCAGCGCAATCTCAGCACTAAAAAAACATCAAGCTCAAAACTATAATATTATTTTAGTGTCAGGATCTATGATGCCAATTCTTTGGCCAATAGCTAATCATCTAGGCATTAAAGATATTCTATGTACACCATTAGAAATAAAGAAAAATGGTATTCTAACAGGAGAGATAGGCACGCCGCAAACAATAGGGAGAGGGAAAAAAATCGCGGTGCTTGACTTTTGTATTAAAAGAAATATAGACCTCAAAAAATCCTATGCATATGGTGATGATATATCCGATATCCCAATGCTCGAAATAACAGGTCACCCTGTATGCGTGGGAGAAAATAGTACACTTTCACTTTATGCTGAGAAAAATAATTGGTCTATCATTTAATTATTCACCTAGGAGTCCTTGACAGCAAAATTATGCGGCTAAGTTCACTTGATCCTACTTGAGTGAGCTTTTTTTGGGGGGCAATATGGGTGTATGAATAAGAAAACATTACCCATTGCGCCGAAAACCTCGCCTAATTGGGCGGAGATATAAGGTGTAAGACGCAAAGCGGCTTAATCTAGGGTTGATTGACTTTCGACATATGCCTTGAGCGTTTCGATTGTTGCCCCTCCTGCTGTGCAAGCGAAGTAAGAACGTGATCATAAAGCCGTAGTTTTACTTTGGTTTGTAAGATGCGTATTCTGCACTGATGAAACTGATTTAAGGTTGTTAACCATTACGCTCACTGACAATTTTGGTGGGTACGCTATCAGTAAATGAACGTGAACGTGATCTTGTTCGCCATCCATCTCTATCAACTCACATTCAAATTTCAGACAAGCCGATTCAAAAGCTTCTCTTAATTGTTCGATTATCATTCCAGTAAACAACTTGCGTCTGTATTTCGTTGTAAACACTAAATGCACTACCAATTTACTAACACTATGTCTTTTCTTAAGATAGCCATGTAGTTGAACATTATCAAACACACTCAATTTAAGCCTGAGAAAAACAGGCAAGTTCTACGCATCTGTCCTTGTTGATGATGGCGTAGAAGCTCCTATTCCACTTCACATAATGAAAAAGGTAACAGGTATCGATCTAGGTTTGTCTCACTTTGCGATTGAATCAAATGGTAGAAAAACCGCCAACCCAAGATTTGTAAAACGTGTTGAGAAGAACCTCAAGCGTAAACAGCGTCAACTGTCACGCAAGGTAAAAGGCAGTGCCAATCGTACGAAAGCTCGAATGCTTGCGCAGCAGTTCTGACCACTTGAACTCTCTCCTGTGGTCGGTAATGAACAGCCAATGGTGCTACTCGATACAGAGACAACCGGACTGTCTGCCGACGAGATGAGTCCATTATTGAGCTTGGTATGATTAAGGTGCTTTACTGCTCTCAGCTAAGCGGATTGTGTCGATTGTTGATGTGATTAGTTTGTATGGAGATCTCGGCAAGCCAATCTCCGAGCTGATTATCGAGTTAACCGGTATCACTGATGAGATGGTGCAAGGCCAGTGCATTGATGATGAACTGGTAGCGAGTTGGTTATCCGATGATCCGCTGGTGGTTGCAGACAATGCTCAGTTTGATCGCCTTTCTTTGAAAAGCGGTTTGTCACATTAGGCCATCTATCTTGGGCCTGTTCAGCCAGTGGCATAGATTGGAAGGCGCTGGGCTTTGAAAGTCGAAAGTTTGAGTACCTGCTGCTTCGCTTAGGTTGGTTTTATGAAGGACACCGAGCTGCAACCGATTGTTTGGCGGTGGCCTGGTTACTTCATTTGTTGCCCGAGTCCGTTGCAAACTTGTTGTCTGAAGCAGACAGGCGAACTGTGTTAGTTCGTTTGGTGCGCCGTTTGACGTAAAGGACTATTTAAAAGAGCGTGGTTACCGCTGGCATGACGGTGTTAAAGGTGCCAACAAACATTGGTGGCGCGAAATCAGCGAAGACGAGTTGCCGCAGGAACAAACTTACCTGGATGATTTGTACCATCGTGGCTCAGAACATGCCCACTATGACTACAAAGATGCCCGCAATCGATTTAAAGCTTTGTAGCTCTCTACAAGGTAAGCCTTGCATATTTGAAAACCTCTGGAAAATGAAAAGTGAACTCATGGTTTAACCAATAAGAGGAATCTTTCCATGTACCAATACACCTACATTGAATACTGGGACGAAATCTTCGTCTCTGCCCGCATCATTGAATTTGACATCACGTTCGAGCGCTTTCTTAAAGATCCGTGGAAGCACTTGATGTCCTGTGGCCAAGAGTCTGCCCCAGACGCGATTGCTGAAGGGATGCTGCCATTGCTACCAGCCCAGGCAGAAGTTGCCAGGCGTGTTCGAGAGAGTGAGCAACGAGCCCTGATGTCTACAGACTCGGAAAAAGAGAAGTCTCAAAGCAGTAACATCGTAGTGCCACTGGTGCGGGTGGCGCATTGATAGCGGCTATCAGCATTGGCACAAAACAAGGTCTTCACGCCCATACCTGAGCGGCAATTGCAATCCAGATCAAAAAATTGCCGCTTAATCTTCCCTACAAAATAATTTGTGATAGGATGACACCTAATAAATTTAGTTAGGTTGTGTAGCTCAAATTGTTTTCTTGCTGTGAGCAACCACACAAGGTGGAGTTTGTTTCTGGGGAGTGCCATATGAATACATCAAAGGAGCTTTTATCTAAGCTCACTATTTTAGAAGAGCTGATTCAAGTTGTTAGCAATGAAAATGCAACCAAAACAGAAAAGTATCTTGCGTATTCGGGTGTATTGGCTTTGCTGCGAGAAATTGACGAAACAACTAATGCCCCTTGTTTTGGCGAGCATAGTCGAGATCTCAAAAGTGCGTTATTAAAGAAGCTTGGACTAGGGACCGACAGCCAGGGCTTGCATGTTCCGGCGGCTTATCTCAGAAAGCTCAAGTCTCCACAATGCTTAGATGTTGAATAGATGAAGGTTGCATGAAGTTGAATAAACATGATCTGTCTGGAAGTAAGCCTAGAACGCTTTTAGAAGAGCTACCCCAAGCTAGCCGTGATCGTATTGCGCATATCGACTTTACCCTATTATTCAAGGGAGAAGCGGTACGCGCTGATTTGGTTGAGCGTTTCAGTATAGCGCCAACACAAGCAACTAAAGACTTCACAATGTACCGAGAGCTTGCACCAGGCAACATTGAGTATGACCAAAAACTCAAGTTGCATAAGCGTGGTGAAGCATTTGAACCTTTGTTTGACTATGACGTTGTTCGAACACTGGCGACGATTAGCCAAGGTTACGGCGATGGCTTTACTGGAAAGGTAAAACCACCGCTGGCTTGTGAAGCGCCTTATCACCTTAACAAACCGAATCTATCGATAGTGGCGAAAGTCACCGAAGCCATACACAAAGGCAAAGCCTTGCGTATCACCTATGTATCGTTATCGAGTGGTGAAACAACGCGTGAAATTGTGCCGCATACGCTGGTGGATAATGGCCTGCGTTGGCACATTCGTGGTTTTGATCGCAAACACAATGAGTTCCGTGACTTTGTGCTGACCCGAATTAAAGCAACGGTCGTGCTTGAAGACTCTACGTTGTCTGAAACGGAGCTCGAAACCCAAGATCGGCAATGGAATCGCTTTGTAGAGCTTGAGTTAGTGCCGCATCCACGTATTGAGCACAGCGAAGCGATAGAGCTGGACTATGGCATGACGAGTGGCGTTCTAAAGGTTGAGATTAGAGCGGCATCGGCTGGCTACTTACTCAGACAATGGAATGTGGATTGTTCTACCAATGCCACACTCAAAGATGGTGGAGCTCAATTGCATTTAAAGAACAGAGTAACACTTTATGGAGTTAAAAACATCATGCTAGCTCCAGGGATTGAAAAAGAATTTGGTAACTAATGCACAAAAACGAACTTGGCGCAGGGTATAAATTTTGATGAAAATAATCGATAACCTTAACAACCTATTAGGTGACGAGCTTCAACAGACGCTGACACCGAACACAAAGTTAAAGATTGCTGCGTCTTGCTTTTCTATTTATGCGTATGAGGCTCTCAAAAAGGAGTTAGCGAAGATAGACTCACTTGAGTTCATCTTCACATCACCTACTTTTGTCGCAGATGAAGTTACCGATAAATTCAAAAAAGAAAAACGGGAGTTCTTTATCCCCAAAGCTGGGCGTGAACGCAGCCTTTACGGAACTGACTTTGAAATACAGCTAAAGAATAAGCTCACTCAAAAAGCGATCGCTAAAGAGTGTGCAAACTGGATCAGAAAGAAAGCGACATTCAAATCAAACAAAACTGATTCTCCAATGCAGTCGTTTGTTGTGACTGAAGCATCTAGGCAGCAAACAGAAGCCATGAGTGCAGTTTTTGCTCCGGTTAGCGGTTTTACGGCGGTTGATTTGGGGTATCAACGAGGCAACGCTATTTCGAATTTTGTGCAAAAAATTGATGAACCAAATTTCACAGCCCAGTACTTACAGTTATTCGACCAAATTTGGACAGATCCTGCGAAGCTTCAAGATGTTACTAAAACCATTTGCGAGCATATAGAATCTGTCTACCAAGAAAACTCGCCCGAAAAAGTCTATTTCATTATTTTGTATAACATTTTTAATGAATTTCTTGATGATATTACAGAGGATGTATTACCAAATGATCGAACCGGCTATCAGGACACCTTGATTTGGGACAAGTTATTTAACTACCAAAAAGATGCCGCGACTGGGATTATCAATAAGTTAGAGACCTATAACGGCTGCATTCTGGCTGATAGTGTTGGTCTTGGTAAAACATTTACAGCGTTAGCCGTCATCAAGTATTACGAGCTCAGAAACAAATCTGTGCTGCTTCTATGTCCGAAAAAGTTAGCGGATAACTGGCTCAACTTTAATCGAAACCTAAAAACAAATATCTTTTCTAAAGACCGTTTTAGTTACGATGTTTTGTGTCACACAGATTTGAGTCGAACCTCTGGCGAATCCTTCGGTACTCCGTTGAATAGAATAAACTGGGGTAACTATGACTTGGTTGTCATTGATGAGTCGCATAACTTTAGAAATAACGATGCAGTGAAAGATCGAGAAACTCGATATCAGAAACTGATGAATAAAGTTATTCGGGCTGGCGTGAAAACTAAAGTTCTGATGCTATCAGCGACACCAGTTAATAATAGATTTACTGACCTGAGAAACCAGCTCGCGTTAGCTTATGAAGGCGAGTCGAGCAATCTCACAAAGCATCTTAAAACTACAAAAAGCGTAGAACAGATATTCAACCAAGCACAATCCGCATTTAACGCTTGGTCCAAACTAGACCCAGAGACCCGAACAGCTAAAGCCATTCTCGATGCCTTGGATTTTGACTTTTTTGAACTGCTTGATAGCGTCACTATCGCTCGCTCACGAAAGCACATCACAACTTTCTACGACACAACAGATATTGGCCATTTCCCTGAACGTAACAAGCCAATCTCGTTTCATTGTCCGCTTACTACTCGTTCGGATGTAGTAAGCCTGAATGAGATCTTTGAGCAGCTTAAGCTACTCAAGCTATCTGTCTATGCGCCAGTGAGTTATATCCTACCGAGTAGATTGAAAAAATACGAAGAGATGTATGATACGCAAGTTGAAGGCGGAAAAGGTAAGTTAAAACAAAGCGACCGTGAAAAAAGCTTGGTTGCATTGATGACAACGAATCTGCTGAAGCGTCTTGAGAGTTCTGTATACTCGTTCAGAAGCACCTTGCAATCTCTACATGATAACCATGTTCGTGTTCTAGGTATTATCGACGAATTCTATAAGCGAGACGGGCAAACCGAAGTTAGCAGTCTCGTTGAAGCGCTAGAGTCTATTGAAGCAGATGAAGACGATATGCCTTCTTATCACGATATGGAAATCGGTAACAAAATCAAAATTAAGCTAATGGATATGGATCTTCCATCATGGCAGCAGGATTTAGATGGCGATTTGGAGCTGATCAAAGGGTTACTAGATTCTGTTAGCAAAATTAAGCCAGAAGAAGATGCTAAGTTGCAGCATCTAAAATCACATATTGCTGCAAAAATAAATAATCCGATAAATCCTGGAAACAGGAAAATTATCGTGTTCACTGCGTTTGCTGACACCGCTCAATATCTGTACGAGCAGTTGTCACCTGTGATGTTAAGTGAACATAGAATCCATACTGCGATGATCACTGGTGGTGCCAGTTTACCTAAGACCACCTTAAAAACCGGACGAAAAGGTTACGACACCCAAGAAGTGCTCACCTTGTTTTCTCCAGTTTCCAAATCGAAAGCCAGTGTATTACCTGATGAACCCGCTGAAATCGATTTGTTGATTGCTACAGACTGTATCTCTGAAGGGCAGAACTTACAGGACTGCGATTACTTAATTAACTTTGATATTCACTGGAATCCAGTTCGGATTGTTCAGCGCTTTGGGCGAGTTGACCGTATTGGCTCGCCGAATAAATGTATTCAGTTAGTTAACTACTGGCCTGATATATCGCTTGATGAGTACATCAACTTAAAAGAACGTGTTGAAAGTCGTATGACGATTGTTGATGTGACAGCAACCGGTGATGATAACGTCTTAAGTAGTCAAGCTAACGATGTGTCTTACCGTAAAGAGCAGTTAAAGAAACTACAAGAAGAAGTCATTGAGCTTGAAGATTTAAAAACGGGGGTTTCTATCACCGATCTAGGTCTAAACGAATTTCGGATGGACCTACTTAATTTAATGAAACTCTACGGCGAACCAAGAAATGCACCAAGTGGCATGCATGCGGTGGTTGAAGCTAAGCCTGAATTAGGGTTATTGCCTGGCGTGGTGTTTGCGCTGAAAAACGTCAATAACAGTATCGATAGAGATCTGCAAAACAGGCTCCACCCTTATTACCTTGTCTATGTATCGAATGAGGGGCACATCGTCGCTAATCATTTTGAGGTAAAGAGACTATTAGATTTAATCCGCAGTAGCTGTAAAGGGCAAACAGAGCCGCTCAGTGAGATTTGTGCGTTATTTAATCGCCTAACACAAGACGGTCGAGATATGCAGCGTTACTCTCACCTTCTAACAGATGCCATAAAAAGCATGGTTGAAGTTAAGGAAGAAAAAGATATTGATAGTTTGTTCAGTGGTGGCGCTACCTCAGCTTTAGTGAATACATTTGCAGGGCTTGATGACTTTGAATTGCTAGCATTTATTGTGATCCAGCAAAAGCAGCTGATAGAACACAGTGCTCAGGATGAGGTTATCTAGTCTATGAACTCACCTTGGATATTTCCTGACAAAGCAAAGTTCGGTCGAGTCGTGCCTAAGAACAAAATATATGAGCACAGCGCGGCAACCACTGGGTTGAAGTCACTTTTTGTAGAGCAAGTAGATCAAATTCTTTGGGCTTACAAGCTATCGCCCAACACGCTGAATATTCCTCAAACCAGTGAGGTCAGTGAAATACAGGTTTTCAGTGTGAAGCTTAAAGGTGACTCGATAGACGACAGCGTACTTAAAGCGATTGATTTGGCCATACCTTTTCCCATTCTATTTGAGGTATGGGGTGCTAGTGGTGAGCAAGGCCATTACGCCGCTTGCTATAAGCGTAAGGCAGAGAATGATCAGGCCAAATGGGTTTGTAGCCGTTATTTGTTCTCAGAAACGTTCTATTTAGGTAATGCATCAACAGTAACTTCTGAAGTATTGGGTTTGCCAACTGCAATCGATATGGAAGAGCTGTATCAAAAGCTTCTTGCTCGCTTGTTACCCATACTCAAACGAACCGCTGAGAGTTTTGAAGAGGTCGTTGAACGCTTGATGGCAATTCAGGCATTGGAAAAGCAAATCTCGCAATATAAGAAGAAGGTTCATGCTGAGAAACAGTTTAACCGCAAGGTTGAGCTCAATAAGCAGTTAAAGAATTTAATGTGCGAGCTTGAAAAACTGCTTGTATAAATACACATATAAAAAATTTTAATCAGATAAATAGTGCCCGCTTTCTATTATGGCCTAAATAGTTGACGTGGTAGCTAGGCGACAAGTGAGTGAACCCCTGAGCATAGCTTTTCTATGTGATTGGGGTGAATGAACGTAGTCAACAACGCTACCGCGACAAATATGACGGCGATAGTTGTAAGGCATCACGCAAAAGGAAAAACACATGGATAAATTAAAGATGCACAGCCCCGACATGACGCAGCAAAACATAGAGAAAATTCAGGCGTTGTTTCCGAATTGCGTGACGGAATCAAAAGGGGCTAACGGAGAACTAAAGCTAGCCATTGACTTTGACCAACTTAAACAAGAGCTATCAAATTCAATCGTTGAAGGCCCGCAAGAGCGCTATCAGCTGAACTGGCCCGGTAAGCGAGAAGCACTACTAACAGCGAATGCACCTATTGCCAAGACCTTAAGACCATGTCGAGAAGAAAGTGTCAATTTTGACACCACTGAAAACCTCTTTATTGAAGGTGATAACCTTGATGCACTAAAGATGTTGCAAGAAACATATTTGGGCAAGGTTAAGATGATCTATATCGATCCGCCTTATAACACGGGTAATGACTTCATCTATGAAGATGATTTTGCTGAAGATACAGACAATTATTTGCTCAGATCAAATCAAAAGGATGAAGAAGGCAACAAATTAGTAGCTAACACTGTAAGCAACGGACGATTTCATTCTGATTGGTTAAGTATGATTTACCCTAGACTTAAGTTGTCCAAAAACTTGCTCAGAGAAGATGGGGTTATATTTGTTTCTATAGACGAATCAGAATATTCAAATTTAATCAAACTTATGGAAGAGATTTTTGGTGAGAATAACTTAGTTTGTACATTTGTTTGGAAAACTAGACAAGCAAGTGGTAAGCAAGTGGCCTATTCTAATACTTCTATAGAACATGAATATGTTGTTGTGTTTTCAAAAACGGAAAATGTGAAATTAAAAGGAGTAGAACGAGATGCTTCAAGCTATAAGAATCCAGATAATGATCCTAGAGGTATTTGGGCAAAACATCCTTTAGATGTAGGATCGACAGCGCAAGAAAGACCTAACTGTTTCTATACGTTAATAGATCCTGATACTGGCATTTCATACGAAGCAAATCCAAATAGAGTTTGGGCGTTTGCTCCTGATAGTATGAATAAATTAATAAAAGAGAGAAAAATTATCTTTCATCCTGAAGGAAAAACGAAACCGATGTTAAAGAAATTTTTCTCTGAATTAAAAAGTGATTCTAAGCCAATTAGCTCTTGGTTACAAAAGGAGGGATTCAATCTAGGCTACAACACTGAAGGCACAAAGGTCGCTAATGGGCTCTTTGAAAATAAAAAATTGTTCGATTATCCCAAACCTTTATCACTTATCAAGTTACTGATGTCTCAAATTTTAGAAAATGAGGAGATAGTACTGGATTTTTTTGCAGGTTCAGGTACCACTGCTCATGCTTTGTTAGAATATAATAGAGAGAATAAGTGCAATAACAAATTTATTTTAGTTCAAATACCTCAAGAAATTAATAAAAAATCTTTAGCCTTTAATGAAGGCTATAAAACTATAAGTCAACTAAGTGCAGAAAGAGTTCGTCGAGTTATAAGGAAAAATGCTCATGGTGGTTTTCGTTTCTTAAAAGTCGATTCATCCAACATGGCGGATGTTTACTACTCTCCAGATCAAGTTACTCAGGGTTCATTAGATTTATTGGTGGATAATATTAAATCAGACCGCACTGATGAAGATTTACTCTTTCAAGTACTACTGGATTGGGGCGTCGATTTAAGCTTACCAATTAAAAAAGAAACGATTCAAGGTAAGCCGGTTTTCTTTGTTGATGACGACGCACTGGTGGCCTGTTTTGATCTGCGTATAAATGAAGCTTTGATTAAAGAGTTAGCCATAAAAGAACCACTTCGCGTAGTGTTCCGTGATGACGGCTTTGAGTCTGATGCAGTAAAAATAAATGCTGAGCAGATTTTCAAGCAAGTGTCGCCACATACTGAAGTTAAAGCGATATAAGGAGGGATCATGAAGTTAAAGTTCAAAGTCCAACCTTATCAAACTGTTGCCGTAGAGTCGGTTGTTGACTGCTTTGCGGGGCAACCTAATACCTCGGGAGTTACCTACCGAATCGATCCAGGTGTTGCCAAAGATAAATTTGGCAATGCTGGCTGGGATATGAGCGACCAGGATGGTTTTAAAAATGCTGAACTCGCGATCAATGAATCGCAGTTATTGCAAAATATTCATGGTGTTCAAAATAGACAGAACCTGCCTGTTTCAGAAGCGTTAGTCAGCAATGCTAGCTCAAAGATAAACCTCGATGTTGAAATGGAAACCGGTACAGGTAAGACCTATTGCTACATCAAAACCATCTTTGAGATGAATAAGCGCTATGGCTGGAGCAAATTTATTATCGTAGTACCTAGCATCGCCATTCGTGAAGGTGTTTACAAGTCGCTGCAAATCACAGGTGAGCATTTTGCCCAAAACTACGACGGTAAAAAGGCACGGTTCTTTATCTATAACTCGAAACAATTGCACCAGTTAGAGAGTTTTTCTTCTGACAGTGGCATCAATGTGATGGTCATTAATATTCAAGCCTTTAATGCCTCAGGAAAAGACAATCGACGTATTTATGAAGAGTTGGATGACTTTCAGTCTAGACGTCCTATTGATGTTATTAGTGCAAACCGTCCAATCCTGATTTTGGATGAGCCGCAGAAGATGGAAGGTAAAAAGACATTAGATGCCCTAGCCAAATTCAAACCACTGATGGTACTTCGATATTCGGCCACGCATAAGACAACACATAATAAGGTGCACCGCTTGGATGCGCTTGACGCTTATAACAATAAGCTGGTTAAGAAAATTGCAGTTCGTGGTATCTCAGTAAAGGGCCTAGCGGGCACTACAGCCTATCTATATCTGGAATCCATCGAGATCTCGAAAAAAATGCCAGTGGCTCGTATAGAGATCGAAGTTAAACAACAAAATGGCATCAAACGCATACCCAAGAAGGTTACTAAGGGCGATAATCTTTTTGATCTTAGCAATGGTCTGGACCAGTACCGTGACTTTGTGGTTACTGATGTCAACGCGATTAACGACACTGTTGAATTCAAAAATGGCCATGTTTTAACCGCGGGCGATGCCACGGGAGACGTGACCGAAGAGACCATTCGCCGAATACAGATCCGCGAGACAATTAAAGCGCACCTTGAAAAAGAAAAAACACTTTTTAACCAAGGTATAAAGGTTCTCTCTCTCTTTTTTATTGACGAAGTCGCAAAGTATAGAGACTACTCTCAAGCAGATGAAAAAGGTGATTATGCTCGCGTCTTTGAAGAAGAGTATTCCTTGCTTGTACAGGAGTATCTTGATGAGTTGTCCCTTTTGCCAAGTGAGCAGACTGATGCCTATAAAGCCTATCTATCGGCCATTGAAGGCTCTAGAACGCATAATGGTTACTTCTCAATTGATAAGAAATCAAATCGTCTTCAGAACCCCGGCTTTAAAGTCCGTGGTGAAGATGCCGGTCTATCAGACGATGTAGATGCCTATGATTTGATTTTAAAAGATAAGGAAAAGTTACTCTCGTTTGAAGAGCCTACTCGATTTATCTTTTCGCACTCGGCTTTGCGCGAGGGGTGGGATAATCCAAACGTATTTGTCATGTGTATGTTAAAACACAGCGACAACACTATCTCTCGTCGTCAAGAAGTTGGGCGTGGTTTACGTCTGGCCGTCAATAAACATGGTGACAGACAAGACCATCCGGCAACTGTGCATGAAATTAATGTTTTGTCGGTGATTGCAAGTGAAAGCTATAAAGACTTTGTCACGAATCTGCAAAAAGAAATCAGCGAGTCTCTCTCAGCGAGACCTAGAAAAGCAGATGAAGCTTATTTTACGGGTAAGACAATTACAACGGCTGATGGACCTGTAGAAGTAACACCTGTCATGGCCAAGCAAATTTATAAGTATTTGCTTAAAAATGATTATACCAATGAAGCTGACGATTCAATCGCGCCATCATTCCACCAGGCTAAGGCTAGTGGACAGTTAGCGCCAATGCCTCTTGAGTTAGAGCCTTACCGAGAGCAAATATTGACGCTGATAGACGGTGTTTATAGTGAAGCGCAATTGCCAGGTGTTGGTGATGATCGTAAACCTAAAAACAATCCGTTGAATGCTAATTTTGATAAGAAAGAGTTTCAGGAGCTTTGGCACAAAATCAATCGCAAAGCGGTTTATAAGGTTGATTTTGATTCGTCTGAGTTGATTAAAAATTGTATTCGGGTACTCAATAAAGAGCTTAAGGTAACGCCTCTTCAGTACACGATTCAAGATGGTGTTCAATTGGATGGCATTACCGACGAACAACTCAAAGCTGGACAAAGTTTCAAGGTGAAAAACACTGAGACTGAAACTCATCAATCGAGCATTCATTCTGCTGTTCGTTATGACTTGGTTGGTAAGTTGGCTGAAAATTGTGTGCTGACTCGCAAAACAGTTGCCGAAATACTGATGGGTATAGAACCTGCAGTATTTGCACAATTTAAGCAGAACCCTGAGCATTTTCTCGCCGAGGCCTCACGCCTTGTGAAAGAGCAAAAAGCATCTGTGATTATCGAGAAGCTATCATATGATCCAACGAACGAATCCTATGATGTTGATATTTTCACGGCAGAGCAAAAAATCACTGATATGACAAAAGCCGTTCGTGGCGTTAATAAGCATATTTATGATTATGTTGTTGTTGATTCACAAGGCATTGAGCGGGACTTTGTTACCGAACTCGATACAAGCAAAGAAGTCGTGGTTTATGCAAAACTGCCTCGTGGTTTTCTGATACCGACGCCTGTTGGCGACTATAACCCTGATTGGGCTATTTCTTTCAAAGAAGGAAGTGTTAAACACATTTACTTTATTGCTGAGACTAAAGGAACGATGTCTTCGCTTGAATTGCGTGGAATAGAAGATCGCAAGATTGAATGTGCTAGAAAATTCTTTGAAAAAATTAATGCAGAGATTACGAGTGAAAACGTCAAATATGATGTTGTAACGAGTTACTCGAAATTGATGGAAGTCGTAAGCGGTTAGTTGTTTCCGTTTTTATATCGGGCTGTCAGTTTATCTGGCTGACAGCTCACTTTTAGTTTCATAACAATAATTGGAAAATTGAGTCAGCAGATTGAGTCTAAATGTCGCTCACTCATGCGGTTATATTTTAAGTATGGTTGTTGACATGACGGAGAAATAGCATGAATCCTGAAAAATACAATAGAAGTATAAGCTTGCATTGCCCGACTTGTGGCTGTTCAGACTTTTCCTACGAAGACGGTTGCGATGAAACAATACAAGTAATGACTTGTGCATCTTGTGACCGAGAGTTCAATAAAGATGAGCTTATTCGGGAGAATAGTGAAAATATTGACGAGCACCTTTCTGAAATCAAGGAAGAAGTTTTAAAAGACGTTCAAGACGAACTACGTAAATCATTGAAAAAGGCTTTTTCTGGTAGCAAGAATATAAGGATTAAGTAATGCCAGTAACTATTGATGCAGGTGATGTGATAGCTGGATTAGCTTTCCTTTTATCTGGCTACGCAACATGGCAAACGGTCAGCTTTAATAAGAGGCAGAAGTCACTTGTCGAAAGCCAAGAAAAGCTAAACACAATTCTCTTGGAAAAAGAAAATGAAGATGCTCTGAAAGGAAAGCAAGCTGACCTTGGTGCATCAATTATAAAACTTGGCAGCAGTAAGTATCGGCTTAAGATTTGGAATAAAGGAGCTGCTACTGCAAGAAACGTCAGAATTGAGTTTCCCGAAGGTAACGATTTAGTTATTGAATCAGAAGTAACTGACAAATTTCCGATGGAAAGCCTCGAAAAGTATCAAGCCGTTGAGCTAATAGCCGCTGTTCATATGCAAACGAAACGAAAGCATGTTGTTCGGCTAGTTTGGGAAGATGATGCCCAGTCTTACAATGAAAAGCTGTCTTACCCTACATTATAGAAAATTATTGCAATGCGCAGGATCTAGGATATGGCGAAATTACACTGATTAATGCTGATAACAACATTAAGTATGACCACAGTTTATTTATTATTGAATTTTTCATTAAATTGGTTTCATAGCCAACTCCAGTGAAGGATAAACATTCACTGGCTCGGCGAGACCTTTTTGATTGCGGCCTTTTTTGCACTAAAAAGTTCCGCATTCCGACAAACATTATGTGATAAGGAAAGCATCGTGTCCTCAAAGGAAGATATAGAAGACCTACTCTTTACCGAAGCGATTAAGGCCTGGGGAGCGTCGTTTGGTGGTGTGAGCGCAATAGATCTTGCTGAGAAGGCTAATATTTCGCATGAGAATGCTATGGGAATTGTGGAGTCTTGGGTGCAAGCTGGCAGGGGATTGATGAACGCAAACGTTGAACTTAGCCTTATTAGTTTTCCCAGTTCTGGTAGCAGCAAAAAGTTTTCATTCACACCAATTAATACTCACATTTTTTTCCCTAGTCGAGTCGAGTCGAGTTGACTGAGTATTTTTATAGCTCCGGAAATGCTCGCATGGAACCCCCTGAGTTTAAGAGGCGTTTAATGTGCGGAGAACACCAACTTGCTTTGTGCTACTTTTCAGTAGAAGTATTGGCTAGATACTTTAGCCATATGGATTGGTACGAAATAGACGATTCTTCGGCAGGTGGCCATATTAGGACAAAATCACAGACTCCTTCTGATAGATTTATCGATGTTAGATTTGGGAAGGGAAGAACACTGGATTCTAGTACATTTGTTACAGCTATATACAAAGATCTTTATTGTTTTTCTGATTCTGAGCAGAGGCACTGGCATGCTCATGAAATTGCCAAACCGAACCTTGATCCAAAAGATGAAAACCTGAGACTTTTTGCAGCCCGAACCTATGATGGTGCCTGGGTCGAGTTCCCCACCCCCTTAAAGGCAGTTCAAGATTCTATTCGCATCTTAAATTCAAAATTCGGTCCACTTACTCTCTTTGGACGCCTTGAGAATGAACATCTAAGGATGCCAGTAGAGAACACTAACAAGGCGTTAGCGGATAGCTGTAGCGAATTATACAAAATCATAGGTTCTGATTCATTGAAGCCGCAACCCTTGAAGGGACTCCTACAAGCTAAGTTTGGGAAAACTGAGAGCGATTTTATTCATAGCAGTGGGAGATCCCTGAGTGCATTACAATTGCTTGAATTAGTAGAGTGCGAGATGAAACTTATAAGTCGCCTGTCTGAAGTAATTAAAAACATCGCAAAATATCGTGTCGAAGCAGATCATAAAGTGCTTTCTACTAGTTCCGATAAGCAAAACTATTGCGAGGAATTTGAGCTTTTGTGCAAGCAATTCGCTTCTGCCGCCAACCTTTTTGCTGAGGAAGTAGAGGTGAGAAGTGATACATAGGCTGCGCAGTCAAAGCGATTGTCAAAAGCGTCAGATTTATTTCTTTTCAAGTCCGAATTCAAATAATAAGTGCACCACTCCAGGTAAATGCTTATTTCTTTCGGCTATCTAACACCTTCAGTGCTAAAGAACCTTCACACTATCGTGTCGGAGGCTCACTATGTTCAAAAACCTATTTTTTCAAACCAAAGCACTACCAGAGCTTTCATCGCAACTGGATACAGAAATTCCACGCTACCCGCCATTCCTGAAGGGGTTGCCAGCTGCGTCACCTGAAGATTTGCAGTTCACACAAGACGAGCTAATTGCCAAAATTCGCCAGGTACTTGGCTTTAACCAGAGTGATTTCCAACGGGTTGATTCAGCCTTGCATTGACCATTTGGCGGCCTATGTTCACTTGCTGCCAGCTTCTGAGCATCACCACCATAGTGGTGCTGGTGGTTTATTGCGTCATTCGTTGGAAGTTGCTTTCTGGGCTGCACAAGCGGCTGAAGGGATCATCTTTGTTGCCAGTGGCGCACCGGTTGAAAAGAAGAGCTGGAACCAAGGTGGCGTGTTGCCGTGGCATTAGGCGGTTTGTTCCATTATTGGTAAGTCTGTTTCAGACCTGTCCATTATAGACGAAGATGGACGCTATCAGTGGAACCCTTTTTTAGAAACACTACCCCAGTGTACTACTAACAGCATAGAACACTATTTCATTCGCTGGCGCGACGGACGATGCAAGCGGCACGAGTAATTTTCAATTCTGGTTTTAAACCGGGTGATGACACCTGAGTTGCTCGCCTGGTTAACCCAGCCGGACAGCTGCTTCGGGGGATCTCGGCCAGTGACCAATGCCAGTTTGATGAGGGGGAAACGGTTCTGTTTACCGCTCACGCTGAACGTTAATCCATTTGAAGTTTAGCGGATTGCAAACGGTTATTTTGCGGAGCATGAATGAAAGAAAACGCATATGAGATGCCCTGGCGCAAGAACTATGAAGCCATGACAGCAGCCGGTTGGCTGGTTGGAGCCACTCAGGCCATTTTGCGCAATGAAGCCGTGATTATTATTGACCCTAAGGGAGACAAGGAACTTAAGGGTAATGCGCAGCGAGCCTGTATTGCCGCCGGTAGTCCTGAGCGCTTTGTGTATTTTCATCCGAGCTTTCCTGAGCATTCAGTACGCCTTAATCCCCTGAGAAACTTTAACCGGGGGTACTGAAATTGCTAGCCGAATTGCGGCCTTAATCCCATCCGAAACCGGTGCTGATCCACTTAAAGCCTTTGGCCAAATGGCACTGAATAACCTAGTGTAAAGTCTGTTGCTTACGTCACAACGTCCTGATCTGAAGACACTGAGGCGATTCTTGGAAGGTGGCCCAGAAGGCTTGGTAGTAAAAGCCGTCACGGCCTGGGGGGCAGGTGTATCCGAACTTTAGTGTGGAGATCAAGCGCTTTACCGAAAAGGCCAACACCTTGGCTAAACAAGCCATGGCGATGCTGCTTTTCTACTACGAACGCATTCAGCCCGTTGCCGCCAATACTGATTTAGAGGGGCTATTGAGTATGTTTGAGCATGACAGAACCCAGTATTCAAAGATGGTGGCCTCATTGATGCCGGTGCTCAATATGCTCACATCAAGTGAACTAGGTCCATTGCTATCACCGGTTGCAAACGATGTGGATGACAGCCGGTTAATTACGGATTCTGGCCGTATTATCAACAATGCCCAAGTGGTCTATATCAGGTTTGATTCATTGACCGACGCCATGGTGGGTAGCGTCATTGGTTCGTTGCTTTTATCCGACCTCACCGCAGTGGCCGGTGACCGCTATAACTATGGTGTTGAAAATCGCCCCGTAAATATCTTTATCGATGAGGCGGCGGAAGTCGTAAACGATCCCTTCATTCAACTGCTCAACAAAGGCCGCATTTAGCTTTACACAGGCTGCATAAGGCATCTGTCTGACAACACTTACTAGTAAAGAAATGCTCGCTCAGTGGCAGCAACATAACCCTCAGTTCAAGGAAGCCTGAAACCGACTAGCCTCATGCCTTGGCTTCAGTGCATTGCATTGCTTCGCGGACTATTTAACGGATACGTTCACGTTAGATGACCATGCCATTGAGGCACTGACTTGGACTGCCGCCAATGTTTTAACAGGGATTCACCTTTATGTCAGTGGTCATACGACGACAAAATGCCTTCAACAAGTAATTAAAGCCCGGATAATGACGACAACCCTTGCAGCCATGCTGGCCTGAGTAGAAGAAGATGTTTGGAAGCTATATTTAATGAGTTGTGTTTAGGGTTTGAAGCGTAACTAACAAAGTTCAACAATGAGGCAGATCATGTGCATCTGCTGATCGCAACATCCCCCAAGACATCAAGTGTTGCTAAACTAGTTAATTCACTTGAGACGACTAGTTCACGCAGAATACGTAGAGATTTTAATGATATAGCAGGGGTATTTAGTAAGAATATTCTTTGGAGTCGAAATTATTTTGCAGAAACATGTGGTGGAGCACCACTAACCGTACTCAAACAATACATTCAGCAACAGGATAGGATGGTAACATCGAAGTATGATATGAATATCTACATTATTCGCATCATTATTAGATTTGATTATAGCTTTTATTCGAATCATGTTATGATTTGAACTTGCTGTTATTTAAATCAAAAGGCGACAAAATGTGGATATGGCAACAAGCTAACTGGCCAAACTTTATCTGGGATGAAAAAGTCATTGAGCCCAAGTTACGAGACATTCGCTTTAACCAAGGGATGTTGTTGGGCAAAATGTCGAGCCAACCTAAAGACCAAAAGCAAAGTATGTTAGACACGCTATTAGCGAATATTATTCATTCGAGTGCCATTGAAGGTGAGAGGCTCAACGCTTTTTCTGTTCGCTCGTCGTTGGCTAATAAACTTGGTCTTTCTGAAGAAAAACCATTTCCAACCACTGAACGCACTGATGGCCTCGCAGAGATAATGTTAGATGCGGTGGAGAATTTAGACTCGGCGCTATCACTTGAGAGAATATTACAATGGCATAAACGACTATTTCCTGAGGGCTATACATTGTTCAACCCTTTTATAGGGGGGCAGTTACGCGGAGATGAGCCTATGCAGGTTGTGTCGGGTAGGATTGATAAGCCCACGGTACATTTTGAAGCACCGTGTCGAAATGTGCTTGAGCCTGAACTAGACGTGTTTATTCGCTGGTTTAATGACTCTCGTGAGGACCCAGCTTTAGACCCATTGCTTAGAGCTGCGATAACACATCTTTGGTTTGTGACTCTCCATCCTTTGGATGACGGCAATGGCAGGATCACCCGCTTACTCACTGATTTGGCACTGGCACAGGCTGAGCGTCAATCAGTCCGTTTCTATGCGATGTCAGTGGCGATTTTAGCGAACCGTAAGAGCTACTACGAAATATTAGAGCAATCCCAGAAAGGTGAGCTCGATATTACTGCGTGGCTAATTTGGTTTTTAAATACCTTAGGTGAAACACTCACCAATGTGCTCGAAGAAATCGACCAAACGATTTTTAAAACAAACTTCTGGCGAAATGTCGATCAAACGCAACTGTCCTCAGAACAAGTAAAAGTACTCAATCGAATGCTTGATGGAGATTTTGACCAAGGCATTAATACGTCGCAATACCATAAGGTGGCGAAAGTGAGTAAGCCAACCGCTTCTCGTCATTTAGCGGTCTTGGTCGAGATTGGTTGCTTGGTAAAAAGTGAAGCCGGGGGGAGGAGCACTCGTTATAAGCTCGCGCACTTGAGTTAAAAACAAAAACATTGGGAGAGTACTCTAATAGAACTAGCGACAGTTTTCAACTAGCTTAAGGTTTGCGTGTAAGTTTCCGTTCGCTTAGAGTAAATTCGCGACTTAGTTTATGGTATCCTCGTTCAATATTACCGGTAATGCCTTAGTTTTATGCCTGTTGGGGTTGGTGATAACCAAGCTCTATCGGCGCTTTCGTGATGGTCGCCCAGATGGTTTTATTCTTCACTCCATCTACTGGGCTGGAATGTTGCCTACCAAAGCTAAGACGATCCCTAACTTATTTATCAGGAGCTATCTGCCGTGAAGTTCGACGTGTTTTAAAATCATGGCAAGGCACGCAATTAGAGAACCGATGATAACGGTTCCTGAGAGCGTATCTAACTTGCTGCTTGCGGTAGCTGCATTTTCTCTCAATACCGTGGTTGCCATTCAACCACCAACTTTGTCAAACGGTTGAAGTGTCACGAAACCAAGTCAGAAACCAGCGCCGTTTTACTGGGCTCCTGATAATATTGACGGCTTTTCGCGTGAGAGGGGAGTCGTCATCTCACTCTGCGGACAACGATTTTTTTATATCGCAGATCCGTGCCGTGAATACTAAAGGATCAAACGACGATTCTTTGTAACCAATTTTTTTATAGAACAAGCCATCAAAGCTCTTTAGTCTGGACAAGATTTAAGAGGCAAAGATGGCTTCTTGACCCCTTTGATCAAAAAAATTACCGAAGCTGCTTTAAAAGCTGAGCTTTCGCATTATCTTAAACGTGATGATCAACCTAATCGCAAGAATGGTTTAACCAAGAAGACAGTCAAGTCTTCTGTATGAGCCTTTGAGCTTTATACTCCTCGTGATCATTTGAACCTCAACTTGTCAAAAATGTCACCAACAGTGCAAAAACGATCCACTTGGTCTGATCCAGTTTGAATAAAACTGGATGGTGATTATGTTAACCAAGGAGATTTTTGTGGACATTATTACTTTATATCGACAAGGAAAAAGCATGCGAGCAATCGCTCACGAGTTGAATATTTCACGGAGTATCGTCAAAAAATACATCATCAATCCCTCAATATAAAACAAGACTAATGACCAAGAGTAAATTTGGTCCTTATCAGCATTACCTTCATCAACGAATAGAAGCGGCGAAACCTCACTGGATACCTGCTTGTGTTCTTTTTCAAGAAATAAAAAACCAAGGCTATCCCGGAGGGTTAACCTTAGTGAGGAATTATGTGGCAAAATTTAAAGTCAATAAACTGGCTAAATTCATTTAAATCTTCAGGAGTTTTAATCTCTTTTATTACTTCTTTAGCGAAAGCTTCTAACTTCTTTTGTTCATATTCATATACCTATCCTTGACCTTATTAAAAGGTAGTCTGCTATCGGTAATTACACAAAGTTAGTTACAGTCTCCTTTTTCCATACAAGTATTATTACTTTAGAAGCTTTCTGATATTTGTGATTTGATGCTCTTGTTTAGGTGTAAGTTGCTGCTGTTCTAGCTGTGTATATGTTTTGTCGATACGGTTTTGTTGGCGTTTCTTTTGTCTTTCATTCTCTTCAATATTCGCTTTTAACCATTTATCTGTTTGTATCTGCATTTGATGAATAAGTTTTTCTACTTCAAGAGTATCTTTATACTTATTATATTCGTATTGCCAAGATTTAAGCCTACGGCCTTTTTTTATTTCATTAGGCTTATATAATCGGTAATCAATACCAACGTGATTTAATACGGAATGATTAAATGTTTGCTTTAATATCTGAGTGGCCTTTTTTTGCTGTAGTTCCTTTAATACTCGATTACCTACAACTTTACCAATCACAATATGAACATGATCACCACTCCCCTTAGTATCGCTCTGCATCTGTTGATGTAATACAGCTCGAATTTGTTTTTTATAAATATAAAATTCGTCTTTATTTAATTTGCATAGTTTTGATAGAGATATGCAGCAATCATTAACAATTAATTTCCACTGGTTTATAGTTGGTCTGTATCCTTTTGGTAATGTTAGACAATACTCTACCGCATAACTTGATAGCGGTCTTCCTCCTTTATTACTAGTAAGGCATTTATTTATTTTAAATAACTCACCAGATAGCGCTATACGTTTTGTTGTTAATTCATTACCAAATAATGAAACTATATTTTCTGTATATTTATGGTTGGAGTGGCTCTTTGATTTTAGGTAACTCTCCCTCATTATGACCCCATCGCTACCAAACTTTACTGTTTGAGTTATTACAGTCCAATTTTTTATCATATTTTAATTTAATATTAAAATATATGAAATATTTTTTCAAATAAATTAATATAAACTCTGATGACTTAATGGGTTTCCAGATAGGACAACTGCTTCGCTTGATGCTGTATACTGTAAAGAAGGGAAACCCTTCTTTACTACCCTTTAAAAGCATAAGGTTGATTAGTGTTATTGAAATGTTTATGTTTTAAATAAAATATGAGAAATGGATTCATAATAGAAACTAAATTTGAGGAGTTTAAAAACACACCAATAGAGAGTATTATTTTAAAAAGAATAATTAAATCCGGATTTATTACTGAAAGTGATATCCGAAATAAAACCAATACTTATTTGTGGGTAAAAAGAGTGATATCATATTGTTTGTATTCCTATAAATTAGATGATATTGCCGATAATGAATTGATAGATATTTCAATTCATAATTTAGATGCTCTGATAGAAAAACAAGAAGAGCAAATATATGGAATAATTAAAATGATATCAAAGAAAATTGTTTATTCTATTCCTAATTACAGTTTATATAAATAAAAATATTTGATATGTAGTTAATGGCTGATAATAATGTTACCTATAAGTAATATAATCATCATGACTGAAATTAACCTTATTGTTTGCAACGATTATATTTGTGATTTGGGAACATATCTTATACATAAATATATTATATTATTATAATATAATATAATGTGGAAAAGTTATATAATTCTCTTATCATATATACCTTAAAGCGATTTGCTTTTGTATTGTATCTTTTAGGGTGTCGTGGTCAATGAAAACTGGCCACGGTTTTAGTTCTTATCTAATATAATCGTTCTGATTCATTGGGAGTTAAACCAGCATTATGCTTATAAGGCCTGGTTAGTCAATGTAATAAACTATCGCACTATAACTAAATATATGTAAATAAAAAAGATAAATAAAAAACTTCATATCTGTCAAAACAGACTTAGCCATTAACAAATTCTGCCGAAGTCAACAAATCTCAATTTCGACATTTTATGCGAATAAAACCAAGCTATGCGCGTAACTTTCTCGTACTCGATTTGTACAAGCCAAGGTTGTACTCCAATCTTCTTACGTGATCGAATAGCACGTTCATACGTAAAAATACAAATATCACACTAAACACCCGCGTACTATATTTTTGTCTAGATCATTCAGATGATCGAGTAAGTATTCTGTGTAGTAAAGTGGCATTACGATATGCTATTTCTCTGTTGCTAGAGAGCCTTGAGTATCTGTAAGTTTGATTGTCTTGTGGGGGTTGCACTTCTCGATGTAGGATTGCAATGATTTCGCACGGGTTCGCTTACCCGCTTTTTACTTCTACAGGTACGATAGGACCTAGGTCATCAGCGATAATGAACTCTATTTCTGTTCTTGCATCTCCCCAAGAGAAGCTTGGTTCTATACCTAGTGCTGCGATCTCCTGTTGAACATAGTTCTCGGCGACATATCCTTTGTATTCATAGCCTTGCTGTTTGATTTCACGGTAACCAGTGCCGAGCATATGGTTCAATAGCCCTAAATCAAAGAGAAATAGTTTAATTGTATTTTCCTTCTGATAAGCAGCTAAAGGAGAACGAGGCTGTCCTTCAATAGGATGATTTTTTAAAGCAAGCCGACACTTGTGAAGCAATGTGATTGCACTTTCATATTCAGCATAGCGAGACTTGCGTTCGTGAACTCCCTTGAATTTAAACTGTTTCACGGAGTCGTCGAATACCGAAGATAGTTGAACGGTAATGCTTCGAAATACAGATTCGATTAGCTGTGCATCTACTTTTCCAGAATACTTCCCGAAATCACGCATATAGCCCTCAATTAAGCTCCTATGGACTTCAGGCACGGCTTCAATGCGTTCAATAATACTGAGTTTTGAGTTTTCAAACCATGAGTTTACGGCTTTAGGCATGCCGCCAACAAAATAATAGTCGGTCAGTAGTTCGATTAATTTTGTATGAGCCGCTGAAGAATTTAGCTTTTGGTCAAACGCTTTTTGCAGTGCCTTTTCTCCAGATGCCCACAATAGTGGCCGTAAATTGTGCTGCTCAACTTTTCCAACGGGAAAGGACGTGAGCAATCCGATATTTGAACAATTGGCAGCAACATAAGCTTTGGGGGGATTTTCTGCAAAGTACTTAAGAGAGGTGACTGCTCTTGAACATTCAGCAATTTCATTTTAAATAAGAAGATCTGTCGATGGTTCGAAGATTTCTCCTGTTAAGAGTTCAATGTTGGTGATGATGTCATCAGGGTCTAGAGAGCCTGAAAAATCTTCAATTAACTCAGGGCTTTCTAGGAAATCGATTCTTATGACATTTTCGAATGTACTTCCTAATAGTTCCTGTAATAGGAGTCTTTTTCCAGTCTGTCTAGCACCGTCAATCAGCAAAGGTTTCCTTGTCGGCTTGTTTTTCTAGGTGAGTAGTTTTTCAAGCAGTGTTCGTTTCATCTAGCCACCTCAGTTAAAGTGCTTATCTGGCCGATTGTTTATTACACAATAAATGAGCAATAAAATGCAAGTTATAACATTTTTATACGCGTAAAATTGTTTTTATCTATTTGTCATGTTAATACCTAACAGGTAGCTAGGCTTTCTGTGCTTTGTGGTCATACACGGTTTGTTTGGAACCAGGGAGGGCGGCACTGCATTGAATGTTAGGAGTAAGAAAGTAAATAAGAAGAACTTGCTTGGCTCAAGGAAGCCTACAGGATAACTTACAGCAAAAATTAAAAGATTTACATGGCGTTTGGATGCGTTGTTTTAATAAATCAATCGAGGCCAAAAAGCCTTTCTTTATCCACTTGAACGCATTAACTGGTTATGATCTAATCTAGATTATTCAAGTGACTTAAACCCGCATTAAAATAATGCCATTTATGTTAATTTTAAAAAAAAAGAGATACCCATGAGGAGGTATCTCTTTAAAAGTGCATATCCGGAATCTAATCGGATATGTAGAATATAGCACCTTATTAAAGAAATGTGAATGATTTAACATTTTATTTCCTGTGTGCAGTAAATGACCAACCATTAGAATAAATATTGACAACTCGGCTAGTTAAGTAATTTCTTACATCAACAGGGTAGGTTTGATCACCTCCTGCGTCATGGTTACCCCAAGTCATGACTGCACCATCATCTCTCAATGCAGCAAAAGAAGTTTTTGTAGCATAAATATTTTGAATACCGGTTAGCTGTCCCGAAACTAATGATGAATCTCCTCCGAACTCAGAAAATCCCCAAGTTACAACAGTCCCATCTTCTTTTAATGCAGCAAAAGATGTACCTGAAGTATAAACAGATTTCACATTGGTTAACAGTTTTGCAACATGTGAGGAATCAGCACCAACATTTTCACTAATGCCAAATTCGTCATATATAATAAGATCTTCCCCCCAAGTAACTACTTGACCGTTTTCGATGATAGCGGCAAAAGCAAGATCTCCAGCTACAATTGTTCGAACATTTACTAATTTGTCTACAACAGATAAGAAACTATTATAATATTCATTAGGGTTAGCATTATAGCCACCACCCCAAGTGACAACAGTTCCATCTTTTTTTAAGGCTACAAATGAGTCTATGGTTGAATATATTGTCTTCACATTGGCTAATTGTTCTTTAACAGATGAAGAATCCCCCCCCCAATTGGCTAATCCCCAGGTGACCACTGTCCCATCTTCTTTTAATGCAGCAAATGCGTTAAGAGTTGAATATATTGTTCTCACATTCGTTAACAGCCCTTCAACAGATGAAGAATCACCTCCCCAATTGGCTAACCCCCAAGTGACAACAGTTCCATCTTCTCTTAGCGCAGCAAATGATTTGGATGCTGGGTAGATAGCCTTTACATTGGTTAATTGTGCTTGTACAGATGAAGAGTTACCACCAGCATTCAATGCCCCCCAAGTGACAACAGTTCCATCTTCTTTCAATGCTGCAAAAGATGATGATGTTGAATATACTGTCTTCACATTTTTTAACTGTCCTTTTACAGAGGAAGAGTCACCACCATAATCGGATAACCCCCAAGTCACAATTGTGCCATCTTCTTTCAATGCAGCAAATGCATCTTCAGTATGAAAAATATCTTTCACATTGGTTAGCTGTGCTTTTACAGGAGAAGAATCGCCCCCTACATAATAATTCCCCCACGTTACTACAGTCCCATCATTTTTTAATGCAGCGTAACTCCTAGCATTAGCATATATCGCTTTGATGTTCGTTAATTCTCCTGTAACAGATGAAGAGTCGCCTCCGTAACTAGGATCCCCCCAAGTTACAATTTCAGGACCAATCAAATCACTAGGGACTCCTGTTAAGTTCACATTGTCACTGATGCTGCTACCCTTTAAGTTAACCGTCGCAGTAATTACCGATGGACCTTCTAGAACACCTGTAACTTGTCCTTTGTTCGCAATATCATTTGAAACTGAAACGATATCTGAGTCATGGGATCGCCAACTTAATAATGGTTCTCTTGTCACATCGACAATAGAACCATCAGTCATAGTAGCCAAAGCAGTAAAGCCTAAGTTACCATTTACTGGTACTTTGGCTTCTTTAGGAGTAACATTTAAAGAAGCAATCGCTGCATCTGTTATGGTTATCTCTGCAGTCGCGCTTAAACTTTGGTTATTGAATGTATGAGTAGCCGTAACGGTAATAGGAGATACTTGTGTTTTTATCCCTTTAAACATACCTTTTCGCATTTGCTCATTTGAAATACTTGCTACTGAAGTGTCACTTATAGACCAAGTTAATGTAGGTTCTTTTGTGACATTGAACAAGCTACCGTCACTAAATGATGCAGTGGCAATAAAAGTCCATGTTAAGCCAAGTGGAATCGATTTAACGCTCGGAGTGATAGACAATGACGTTATTACTGAGTCCGTAACCGTTATAGTCGCAACACCGCTAAATGGTTTACCGTCATAAATACCTGAAGCCTCTATTTCAACTTTCCCAGGCTGAAGGCTTATTAATTGTCCTTTATTCACACCATCATTCGATATCGTTGCAATATTTTCATTAACGACACGCCATGAGATTTGTGGATCTCTTGTCACATTTAACGCTGTACCATCGGATAGTGTTATGATCGCTGTAAAGTTTGCAGTGAGTCCCATAGGTATTGTTTTTGTTTCAGGTAAGATAGAGAAAGTCTCTAAACTTGCTTTGGACACTGTGACTATACTTGAATCTTTATATAGAACGTCATCTTCCATGATGGATGCGGTTACTTCTACTTCACCATCCGTAACCCCCGTAACTAAACCATTCTCATCAACAGTTGCTATAGCTTCATTTTCTGAAGACCATATTAATTGATTATTCTGTGTTATATTCTTTACAGAATCATCACTAAATACACCGTTCGCTATTAATTGCTCTGTCATAGAAGCAGGAATAGTTACAGCTTTCGGAGTTACGACTAATTCTGTCAGCGTAATGTTTGATTTTGAGCTAGCACGACCTGAATTCCCCCCTAACTCCTTATTATTGTGATTACTGTCTTCACCACAAGCTGTTAATAAAAGTACACATGCACTAAAGAAAAGAATATTCTTAGTATAATGAATTATATTTCTCATTTTATACGTATCCTATAAAATTCGTAAATTTATTAAAAAGTGATACTCTCAAAGTAAGGAGAATCAAAATAGGTATAATATAATGTACCCCTTAAAGTAAATTAGCTTATAAAGTATTAATTGCCGTCTATTAACTAACAGGTAATCGGCACTTACTCTATCTTCGTTAAAACCTAATGCATTATTTTCATCATGAGCTCAACTAACTCCACCACCAATATAAACATTATTATCTTGAATGGAGATATTGGATGGATCGTTTTATGAGTAGTTGTAAAAACAAATACATATTGATATATGATTTACTTATAATTTATAAACAGGAGACATAATACGTGTAAAGTTATATCTTTAGAGTGATCTACATCACATTATCAAAAACTATAAAACAGTGTTTCTTTTTTTGGAATACCAATTCGTATACTTATAAATCAAATTAATATTAATTTTAGAAAAAATTAAAGCATTTAACTTAATGGTGCATTATTGTTGTTTAACAGCATACGTTGGTTTTCATTTTTCTGTTAATGTAACAATTTATATCAACTGTAAATCTATAATTGAATACTATTTCCGTATTTTTCAGGGAGTAACCGCTCCAAATGTATTGATACTCTCCCTCATCTATGCGATTGCGCGACTCCGAACGAGAGTCTTGTAATGATGTAACTTGCATCTATTGTAGTGATGCGCTACATTGTGTAAAATAATTTTATTTTATTAAGGAGAACAATCATGGCTACTGCTAGCGTACGTATTGATCAAGATTTATTTGATAAAGCCACGATTATGGCGAAAGCATTAAATCGCACCACGCCAAAACAAATTGAGCATTGGGCTAAAATAGGGGAAATGATGGAGGATAACCCTGATCTACCTTACGAGTTTGTAAAGCAAGCAATCATTGCAAAAGCTGAGAAAGAAGCTGGTAAATTAGAGGCCTATTCGTTTGACTAAAATCATAAATATTTTGCAAACACCGAGTTTCAAAAAAACGGTTAATAAAATGAATAAAAATCAAAAGGATGATTTGGATAACGTGATTAGGATTCTTTTAGAAGATCCTTATTTAGGTGAGCAAAAAAAAGGTGACTTATCATTTCTGCGTGTATACAAGTTCAAAATGGCAAAGCAGCTTACATTATTAGGCTATAGCGATGAAGACGGTACAGTTACCTTAGAGTTAATGGCTATAGGATCTCATGAAAACTTCTACCGTGATATGAAGAAAATCTATTAACTTACATGAAAGTTAACTTTTAACATATTAAAGATTAATTCGCTATCTGGCACATTCGTGCCCTGCGCCATAACGAGGCTGTAGAATATTCCCATCGCCTTTTTGTGCTTTATTTCACCACAATATCCGCCGCTTGAACGCATTAACTGGTTATGATCTAATCTAGATTATTCAACTAAACATGCCACTATGCCAAAATTCAAACCTGAACATTCAAAATATTTTAAATTACTAATGAGCATGCACAACCCTCCTCACCCTGGTGAGGTTATCCGCGATATTTATATGGACCCTTTGATTATAATTGTAAAGTAATTAGATGCATCGCTATTTTTGTCGCTCTATTGGACATGATTCAAAGTTAATTTCAACTCGCTTATCTTTAACGTGACACTGTAACTAAATATCTTATGATCAATTCATCGATAAATCGCTGCATTAGCTATATTATGATATAATTTCTCAACCGTAGAGAATTAGACTTCCATACGGTTGAGAGTTATTTTTAAAAATCTAAAAGGGTGTTACCATTCTTGTTAGAAGATAAATCAATGTATGTGACACTGTAACTGTTTCTTGAAATAAAAATTGGCGGTAAATTATGGCGACAAATTTAATTCATACATTTGACGATAAAATCAATAAATTGCGTCCTCATCAGCTGCGAGAGCTCACTAAACTGCCGCTTTCGGATTCAGATCAAGATATCGCTGCGCATTTGGCAAAAAAGTTCTTAGCTGAACTGAAAGAAACTCAAGGAGGGTTATCGCAATCATCTTGGGAAAAACTGATGAATCGCTGGTTTATATTTGCGAAGTATTGTAATGAAAATAATGTTAGTTATTTGCCTACTGACCATGAAACTATTTTAAATTTTTTAAGATTTAAAGGTGGCAAACTACATCGTAATTCAATGAAAGGTTATGTGTGGGCGATTAACTTTATTCATTATCATGCTGGGTATCAGAAGCCTTGTTCCGATATAACCATTACTGCTTTATTGAAAAAACATGCACATGAAGAAGTTGAAAAAGGCATTGAAATTAAGCAGGCAACGCCATTAACATTAAAAGATTTACGATTGATAAATCAACATTTTAAATACTCAGATAGAGTGGTTGATGCACGTGACGTGGCTCTTGTTAATCTAACATATTGCTGCTTATTACGTTATTCAGAAATGCACAAAATTAAAATTGGACATATCAATTTTAAGACAAAACGACTAAAAATACCGTCAAGTAAAACAAATAAATCAGGTAAACCAGAATACGCACCAATCAATGACTCTACATTAGAAAAAATAAAAAAATACACTGAGTTAGCACAAATAAATTTAACAAATATTGACACGTTTTTGTTTCGACCAGCAACTAAATATAATAAGCTAATGCGCACAAATCGAAAACTTGCCTATAATTCAGTTATAGACATTTATAAGCGGCTTTTTGTCATTTGTGAAGACTATCATCCTAATGATGCCTGTTTTACCACGCACTCACCACGAGTGGGGGCTTGTCAGTATTATTGGGAGAATGATTACAGTATCCAAGAGATCTTAAAGCTTGGCCGTTGGACCAATATCGAAACAGCGCATCGCTATGGTCATGGTTATGATTTGAAACATGATATAGTAAATGACATACAGTACTAACGAGGTGATTATATGATCAAAAATAATGAAAAACTTCAAAATGCTTTAAACGAACTCTTCAAAATATGTGAGGAAGATAACATTAATATTGGTATCTCATTGGCGAAAAAAAATACATTGGTGTCGTATACTCTAGAAGAAAATGAATCCACTGAGTCATTTAAAAATATCATACAAATGATGAAATCAGATGGAATATTAGATCATTTTATTATGGATATTAATACAAAAAAATACCAGAATGATTATTCACCTTTTGATGATCAAGATCTTGATCTAGAAGATAAAATTATTTTTACAACGCCTGAAGGTATACTACACTAAAAATGGTTACATAGATTCGATGTATTTTATGATTCAATGTAAATTTTTAATTGCTTATTCATTGCATAAAAGCTCAGAGATAAATGAAAAATTTCCGATTTATCAATAAAAATTCAGTCAACATTAGGTAATAGAATAGATTCATCTTCTGCCGAACATATTGATAATATCAATTTGAACAAGAGCAGGCTGAAAAAGAGGCTATTCAATCTTATCAAGCGGCATTATATAGTGATAATAATGATCCATTTTATGGTAACCCAAATGGAAAGCATGTTGTCATTAAATTTGCTGATTATAACTGCGGATTCTGTAAACGTATGTCTCCAATTTTAAAAGAATTTGTCCGTAGTGACCCTAAAGCAAAGGTAGTTGTTAAAGAGTATCCTACTTTTACCAACCAACATCAGCCTACTCGGGTCTTATGGGATTAATTACATCTGAGCAATATATTAACTATATACTCCGATGTTGAATGCTCAACATATAACACGTGAGTTTGTTGATCAAACAGTTACAAGTCTGGGTGTGAGTCGCGATGATATAAATAAATACCTTGATCAAGCTACTGAACACCTAGAACGTACTCGTTCTCTAGGAGCGCGACTTAACATAACAGGGACACCTACAATGTTTGCAGCCGGTCAGGTTTTTAATGGCGGTATAACAGCACAACAAATATCGGCTATGTTTTAGCTGACATATTAAAAAACAAAAGTTATTAAAGTATATTGCTGATATTTCTTGGTTGAGCTTCATCTTAAAACTTGACTATATTGACTTAGAGATAATTAGTTATAGTGCGTTATGATTAATGTATAGGTTTAGAATATAAATCATCTGTGACAGCGTAACAAGATAAGATAAAACGTTCTGCTTTGTGCTAACCTTAAAAGCTAATGTGGGAATTCAATCGACCCTACATTAATATGCTCTCAAACTCTGATATCAAAAACGCCAGGTAGCAGAAAATTCACTTGAAATTGAGTCATAGCCAGAACGAAACAATTCGCTTTCAATCCCAAAGGCCAATTCGATATCAGGGTTTATTTTATAGTTCATTCCAGCCTTAACCGACATTGTGTCACGGCCAGTCACTTTATTTGTGGAACTAAATCCTTCACTACGATAGTTGACAAAAGAGGCTTGTTGTTCGACATTATTATCAAGTAGTTCATGATCCCAGGTAAGCTGCAGCTCAGCAGCGAGCAATGCCCCTGAAGCGAGCGGTAAATTCCAGTTACTATTCACCCCGATACTCGACCGCAGACTATCGAAGGTCTCCGAGACTAGCATCAGTCGGCTACCACCATTTCCACTTTCCTTCACACTAGGACGATATAATGTAGTGTAATTTAATAGCGTTAGAGGTCCGACGTTAATATTATCATTCAGCGGCCAACGATAGCCCCCGCCGGCCGCAATAGAGCCTGACAATCCAGTCCAAGAAGCTTGGTGATTTACTCTGTAAGTATCTACATGAATATCTCTATCCAACCTACTGTCTTCAATGCCAAATCGACCACTGCCAAATAAATACATCCCTTCAAACCTTTCTGCACCGTAACGAGCATGAATACCTAGATCGAACGCTGTGGTTTCTCCATTCGCATCTTCTAATGATTTCACCGTCACCGATTGACTACTGACAGCACCATGAAAACCATAAATCCAGTTACGATCCTGGTCGCTTTGTCTTTCAGTACCAAACACTATGCCATAACTGTTAGCATCGTATCCTACACTACCACTCTGCCGCTGCTGCGAGGATCCACCACTAAACGGTATGCCAAAGACACGCCACTTGCCTTCTGTCAATTGTTTCGGTGCAACAATAGTGTTAGGCCCGCCGATGATCCGAGCTATCTGCTGTTCACGATGAAGAGAACTCGCGAGCATGGCACTGTAAGCTTCCGCAGAAAGTTGCTGCAAGGCATCACTGATACCCACGCCATTAGTGGCTGAAAAGTCCAGAGCACGGTACAATGGTTGTATATCCGCATTAGCTTCCACCACAATATTATCTAGCGCCTGCCCTACCTGCCGTCCATTATAGCCTAACGCATATCGGCTATACGCGTTAGAAGCACGCAACATCGAGAGCTGCCAACTATTTTCTCCTTGAGGCGTTGCCTGCAGTTCTAACGTAGGAGAGTTGAGTAAGCTGTTCACTGCACTGAATTCGCCGCTATACGAATCTACTTTTAAAAAATCTTGCGAATCCAACTGCCAGTTTGCCGCATACCAATCCGGCTGCGGCGCAAACGTTAATTGCCCGTTGAATCGTGCATGGCCGTTCACTCGTAGAGTATCATGTCCACCGCGCCCGTCGACTCCCAACAGCAGCTGTCCGGTATCCGCCTGTTGATAAGCACCTGTTATATTGATTCCCCCAAGTGAATTCCCCGGGGCGAGAATCCCATTATTTACAAACTGTCCTTCCTCATTCAAGATATAGCTGCCGTTGCCAGATAGTACGGCATCAGGGGAGATAGCCATACTGTAAATCTGAAAGTCGCCATTAAGCGATGTTTCCCCTCCGCGCGCGTCCAGTGCCAGATTATTGATACCTTCAATGTTTCCAAGGTAAGTAAAGCTGAAATCAGAATCAGCATCATCCGTCGCCTGACCATTCGAATTAGATTTACGGCCGAAAGTAAGCTGCGTCAAGCGCCGTTGGTAATCATCATCCCACTCAGCGTATTCCGAATATATATCACCTTCCAGCCTGGCTCCATTTAATATATTTATATTACCGACTAATGCATTTGACGAAATATAAATCGCAGCACCTTTACCTGCAACCCGTCCGCTTATGTCTGCATTATCTACTAGAGATCCCTGCAATTCAGGTAATAATACTTTGTAATATCCGTCGGCGATGCGGAGCCAAGATCCACGAAACTCCACTTCGTTACCCAGGAAATTACTGCCAAAATCAAATGTGATAGCGACGCCATTATCTCCTAATGCCTGAACGTCTCCACGTTGAATAAGGTTATGCTGTTTACCGTAAGCAAACATAACTCCACGACCATTCAAACCATCGGCGTAAATCCGTGTTCCAGGCTCTATACTCAGGATGTTACTTTCCCCATCAATGCGAACACCTGCACCGCCATCGCCTTTTGTCAATATGTCCGCTTGCTGAAAGATATGGTTATTGCTGCCATACACATGAAGGCCAAGCCCTAGCATTGCAGTATTATATTGCCCTGTGAGATAGTCGTTCCCCTGTTCATTACGCAGAAAATATCCATTACTATTATTAAGTGTTTGTCCATCACCATATAACGAAAAACCGAAAAAATTACGTCGATCAATCTGATATCCCATGTCTTGCAGCAACGCCAGCTCTGCTTCCATAAAAGTTGTGTAATTACGGTAGTTCTGGTGGCTCATCATGCTGTTCTTAAGTTCGATATGGTTCATATAACCCTCATCGACCGAGCCGTCTTCTCCCAACATTTTCACGGGCACACCTGGCATGGCACCAGCAAGCACTTCATCGACGTACTTACCGGTAAAATAACCTTTATCGAGTCGGACATCAAAGCCTTGCGGATCCCATTGGTTATTGCATCCATTACACAATATGACTTGCCCGGGTCGAGCTGGATTACCGTGATCGTCTCTCAGATGACCTACCCAGGAACCAAAAGGCTCAGTATCGAAAACTGGTGTGTATGTGCCAATGCCTTCCAAATCGTTAACAATATTTAATATTCCTAGGCCATGGGCCATTTCATGGACAGCGACGGTGACCAGATCTGTCCACCCTGTGCGTGGTAATTGCGCTGGCACATAGGGAACCTCGTCAAAATCCATTTTTCCTATAATGAACTGGGCATGAGAGCCGAAGGTCAACTCTCCCACATCAATGCCGTTTAAAACTCCTTGCAGTTGTGTCAGACTAGTAACACCATCGCTTACAAAATCACTGGCTCCCGCAGCATTATTCAAGTCAAACGTACCAACATTGATAATGGCAGGCAATTGCCCTGATATGGGAGTGATAACTCTAGCCAAGTAGCGCATGGCATCGAGTATTTTGTCTTTCTGTTGCGAATCCAGATCCCAAGTTGACTCTAAATCTGTTGGCCAATTTTGCATAAAAAAACCGTCGCCAACATTAAAGAAACGCACTTCAAATACAGGAATGTTTTGATGGTTATAGACCAAATAACTTTCTTCTGCATACAAGTTATGACTGACTAATAAACTAGTTAATGCAGCCGTCATCAGAGACCTTTTCATATCAACCATCCTTGAGTAAAAAATCATTTTTTGCGCTATTCAATATAAGCTCACTCATGTGAGATTTAGAGAATCAGCTCTACGTCCAATTTTTAAATAGGCCTCTATCAAGCGATTAGCTAATTGAATATTCTTAGTAATAAGCAAAACGACTTGGCCACAGTATTTACATTAGATTGAATGAGTGCAATTTGTACGGAAAGCGGATTTAAACGATATATATTTGGTGCCAGCCCAACGAGGCGGTAACATAGTCACTAACTATATAACTCATGTCTCCCCGTCCTTACCGGGCGAGGAGCTAAGGAAAATTGTTAACTTCCTCCTCAATTTACTTAGCACAAAGTGCTTGTATCCGAATGTTATTAGTCCAGTAAAGAAAACCATGATCTGTGCTATATTCGACCTTCATCATCGAAGTGCCTTTTTTACATTTTTTCATGACTTGTGCGTAAGCGTCATCAACATAATTAGTATCAAACGCAAATCCCATAATAATCTTTTTCGACGTTTTAATATTAATCATGTTATTACTTTTTATTGCCACGTTCGGATCGTTATTAACTTGAGACATGTGTACACTACTAGTACAGGCCGTTAAAAGAAACGATAGTAAAATAATTAGCTTTTTCATCATTAGCCCTTATTACAGTAGCCAGTGGTAATTATTTCACGGTTAAAAAACAAAATATAAGAGGTTGTTTGATATTTTGTCATCACTCCTTCTATTTTTCCGCCTGGGCATTGCTGTTTAAGATTTAATACAGCTTCATCAACAATATCATTATCAAAATTGATACCAATAAAATTCCAATCAGAAGAAGACGCTGTTATCTTCTTATCTCTTTCCGCTGGAACAGAAGTCATTGATACGGTATTCAGTCCGACACAACCAGAAAGTAGTGTTGCTATACCTACAAATAAAAGACTTTTCTTAAACATGAATTATTCCCTATTGAATACAAAAACCATCCACTCGAATTACCTCACCACTAATCGTTCCAAATGATGTTGATTCACGAACAGAAGTTAAGCCTGTGAGTTTATGACTTGGACATAACGCATTAACTTGCTTTAATATTTTATCCGCATAGTCATCGTCGTAGACTGGGTTACCGGTTCTTGGTCCCATATTGGCTAAAGCGAGTATAACGGCAACTATTTCCATCTTGTCCGAAACTTTATCATTCGTCACCATACTCGAACCAAGCTGTGTGGTCGTTGATGCATCAAAGCCTAGTTCATTTACCTTAATACTAATCGGTACTAATTCACCTTGACTCTGATCTATCTCGCCTAGTTGCACATGATAAAGCTGTGAACAGCCGCTAGTCACCGCCAATCCCAGCCCTATAAATGATGCTTTCAATACTTTCATCAAACATTTCCTGAGTTAAAAATAAAAGTTTCAATATCAACAAATATTCTTGATGATATTTACAAAAAGTAATTAAATTTAAGCACTTATATTTCATTCAAAATAACAGTATTGCTCCATATGTTATGGACCACTAATTCATCCTCTTAATAAAAGTTATATTATCCAGTAAAATTGTTCCCCAAATCGCCAAAGAACAACCTATGCTTAATAGTACTAAAGCAGAACCGATATTTTTGGCAACGGCAGATAGAGGGTGATATTCGAACCCTATTCGATCAACCACAGCTTCAATTGCTGTATTGACCATTTCTGCAACTAGCACCGAGATCATGCCTAACATAATCAACAAGGTATCAATAGCAGGTAAATCCAAACAAAATGTAAATATAGATAATGGAATAAAAAGAATTAATTCTTGCTGGAAGGCTGCTTCATTTTTACACAACCATTTAAACCCATTAAAACTATGCACAAAAGTATAAAGAATACGTTTAATACCTTTGCGCTTGATGATTACTTCTTCATACATCTTATTTGTACCCTATAAATTAATTATGAATTTAATCGGCAGGTGTGCGTGATATCCAGCTCTAAATCTTGAACTTCTGTTTGTACACCATACAAGCCGATCAGGCTGTGAAAAAAGTTATCATGTGACAAAGTGTGGTTTTGAGCCTTGTCTTGAATACATTGAATATCTAACTTTTTTTGTTCCGCATATTCTTCGGGTATCCATGCTAGCCATGGTACTTGTGTTTGTTCTTTCGGTGCGATTGAATAAGGCGTACCATGCAGATAAAATCCACCTTCACCTAGTGACTCACCATGATCAGAAATATAAGTCATCATGACGTTATAATCATGCGAGACTTCTTTTAGTTCGTTTATCACTTGTGCGAGCACATAGTCGGTGTATACCAACGTATTATCGTAAACGTTAACTATTTCTTCTTCATCACAATTCTCGATATCACTGCGATTGCAAGCCGGTTGGAATGGCGCTTGAGAATCTGGGTAACGTTGCCAATACGTCGGACCATGACTACCAATCGTATGTAGGATGAGCAGCTTATTACGTGAGCCATCATCGATAAACTGCTTGGCGTCTTGAAGCATTGCAATATCAAAACAAGTTGAGCCGTTGCAGTCGTCATTTTTAAGCGAAGCATCGATGGAAATGTATGTGAGGTTTTTCGCGACCCCTTTATCGCCACCGTCATTATCAATCCACAAGGCATCAACGCCAGCATGTTGAAGCACATTGAGTACATTGTCCTGAGCAGCTGAGCGGGTTTTACTATAAGCATTGCGCGTCATATTGGAGAACATACATGGCACAGACAAAGCTGTATAAGTACCGCATGATGACACGTCCTGAAAAGAAATTAATCCCATGTCCTTTGTGTATGGATTAGTCTCTCGATCATACCCGTTATATGCGAGATTCATTGCTCGGGCTGTCTCCCCCAAAACGATGACCACCAATGTTGGTTTTCCATTTGCAACGTCAATCACCTTTGCATCGGTCCCTAAAGTTTGATAAGCCAATTTAGTTTCGAAATAGGTTTTATTTAGATATTTTACGCCATTGAAAACATGCGCCGGAATAATCATTTTCTTCAAATAACTATTGTTTCGTCCTACAGAGACATAATCCTTATAATAGGTCATCACTATAACCCCAAGACACACTGTAGCTATCAATACAATACCTACGCGAGAGACAACAGCATGCTGCCAACTTCTATACGGTTTTATACGAACAAAAGCGATGTAGGCACAAGGCAAGACACCAAAAATGAATAAATAGAAGATTGTCGTAAAATTGAGGTAAAATAAAATTTCAGACGAATTTGTTCCAAACACACTCTCCATCATCGCGGAGTCAAACATTGTTTGGTAATTTACCGCTGCGTACAAGACGCCAGCCGAGGTTAATGTTACAAAAATCATAAATGGCTTGAATATATAAGGCCAAGCAAACCCTGAAAAAATAATAGTGAATGCACAAATGAGTAACATTGGGGCCGTATAAGGGAAAATCGGATCGGGAACGTCCAAACTCAAAGTAAAGATGGATTTCAGTACGGGGTAATTCATCACCGTACCGAAATATACGGCACACAATATAATGAGCGTTGTCATATGCATCGAAATACGATGTTCAGATAACTCCTTTATTGTCATTATCAATAATCCACCTAGTAATATTCTTATGGGTATAGGAATTTGCTTATTTCAGAATGCGTGAATAACGTAAAATCGACCTTCATCATTCTTAGGTGGCTGTAGTATCGCAATAACTATGTCAAAAAATTGTCGACGACTGTAGTGGTCAAATTATTTGGCCACATTTAAGTAGTTATGTTTAAGGTTTGATGCGCAACTAACAGAGTTCAACGGTGAGGCAGATCATGTGCATCTGCTGATCGAAACATCCCCCAAGACCCCAAGTGTTGCTAAACTAGTTAATTCACTTAAGACAACGAGCTCACGCAGAATGCGCAGAGATTTTAATGATATAGCAGGGGTATTTAGTAAGAATATTCTTTGGAGTCGAAGCGATTTTGCTGGGATATGTGGCAGAGCACCACTAACACTACTCAAACAATACATTCAACAACAGGGTAGACCAAGCCAAGATTCGAAACATCTTGGCTATTCATTATCCCTTAAAGTCTCATCTTGCGAGTTTTATCCGAGCTTCACAACCAACAGTCGGTCGGTTCTTAATTGAGAATCTCCAATAATATCTACGGCATAAATCTTCAACGATTAATAACCCTAACCCATGTCCATCCGGATTTGAAATTTGGCTCAAGCCCAAACCGTTATCTCGTATGATTAATGAGTCTGCTGATACTTCTATGGTTATTTTTCCCTCCTCGCTTGCAGTAATTGCGTTCCTCAATAAGTTGCCTATCACCATATTAAGTACTGGTGGCGTTGCTTTGAGCAATGGGCTCTGAATAAAAATCAGTTCAATATCAATATTTTTGTCTTTTGCTTGAGCGCTATTCAGTTCAATAATGTTCTCAAATTCGTATTGGCTGACCCTTCTTTCAATCGTTTCATCTTCATTACGTTCATAGCGCACAAGTCCTAATAATGCATCAACCATAGTAGATATCTGTAAAGTAGCTTCATTTATACGAACAACCTGTCTCTGTTGAAAGGCATCACACACTTTTCGTTCTAACAATTTACTGGCACCTTTAATAATGGTTAAAGGCGTTCTCAGCTCATGGCTAGCATAGCGAGCAAACGCTTGTTCGCGCTTGAGCAAACTATGGATATCGTGACGATATTGATTAAGCTGATCCGCTAGAACCTGAAATTCCTTGGCTCCGCCTGACGGGATATTAAATACATGGGCAGTATTGCCGCTATGCTCAGTTAATTGCGCGATTAGATGGTTAATAGGCGTTATCAGGCGTTTTGATAAACGATTCAAAAATAGAGCGAAGACCAGTAATAAGACGACAATACCAGAGATAACCATAAAGCTAGCGTACACTGTCTCATATTGACCAAATTCAATATGATTAATATCAGATAGCAATACAATCGGCTTTCTTTCCTTATTGCTTGTATAGTATCCAAAGTAAAGCATTAATGATTCCGACCCGTTCGCAACTTCACCTACATAGGTATCTTTTCCCTGAAAGTGCTTACGGTACTTTGATGGCACTAAATTGATGTCATTATACGCCTGTGTAAGAACGTCTATAGATATTTCACCATTTTCTCCATCAAGAAATCGCTGGATAGCTGCATTTTTATCTATTTCGATACGGCGTTTCCCTACTTTCTCCTCATACCACTGTAGGGTAGCAAAAAAGTCATGTAGCTTACTAACCCCATAACAAGCGATAAAATAGTAAAAAATATCGCTAATTGGCTTGTGAGAGAGCGGGTGCTGGTCAAATTTGATTGTTTCATTAGGCTTTATCCAATCGAAAACCAACCTTGGGTACGGTAATTAACATAGTTGAAACAAATGGCTTATCTAACTGGATACGCAAATGATAGATATGGCTGCGCAATATGTCGCTACTCGGTTCATCTCCTTGCCAAAGCATATTAATGATTTCATTACGCGTCACAATGTTAGGAGCGCGTTGACAAAGTAGTTCTAAAATTGAATACGTTGTAGGGTTTAACAAGAGTTTAACCCCGTCACGATAAGCCTGATGTGTTTTTTGATCTATCCGTAAGCTACCAAACTCCAAGGATGTATTTGTTACGTTTCGTCTATAGCGTTTTATCAATGCATTTAAACGAGCTTCTAAAATATCAAGGTCAAAAGGTTTCGTTAAGTAATCATCAGCCCCATAATTGAAGCCATTTAGCATATCATCCCGACTATCCAATGCGGTTAACATCAATATCGGCGTTTCCTTCCCTGCTTCTCTAAGTTTCTCGCAAACCGTGAGGCCATCCATGCGAGGTAACATCAGGTCAAGGATGATAGCATCAAATTCTGCTTCTAAAGCGAGTTTCAGACCGAGCTCCCCATTGTCAGCATAATCAAGATCAATCTCCACGCTTTCAAAGTAATCGAATAAAATCCCTGCAACTTCCTTATTGTCTTCCACTATTAATACTTTATTCATCATTTCTGCGTGAAACCGCGTCCTTTAAGACGAGGAGGTAAGCAATCCATGCGAAGCATTGAAACACTTACGATTGGTTAAGTATTTACTTGCACAAAAAAGCATTCACCGATCAAGGTGAAAAAGAGCGCTAACAGAAATCGTATTTACCGAGCAAGTCGAATTGTTTGATTGTGCGGTTTATCTACAACTCTATCTTGCATTAGCGCTCCGATGCTGACTATAACGCGCAAACAAAAATTAACTACAACACTGTATCGATACGATTAACTGAACTTAAAAAAGATAAGTGGTTTTCAAACTTCAGTGATCCAATGGTTGTTAATTTTTAACTCTGTATATTCGTTCATGACTATGTCCAGAGTGCTTTATTCAATGAGATCGTGATCAACAGCCGTCACATAGGGCAACAAATTACGTTCTAACCAAATTAGCATAATAATTCGCTGCTTCGGTTAAGAGTTGGTAAAACTGTATAGATGGTAGCAAACTTGTGCGATAAGCTTTGTTTGGAGGGTTGTAAAACGTGCTAAGAAGAGCCCAAAAGCTAAACAGCGTCAACTATCTAGCAAAGCAAAAGGGAGCAACAATCATGCGAATGCTCGTGCTAATTTTCGGCATAAACTCTCTCGAACTCTTGTTCACTGATGAATACTTACCACCTAAGAGTTAACTAATTAAAACGAGACATCGTTCACATTTATAAACATAAATATCATGTTGATAAATCACAATCCATAAAACTATTACATAACAAATTCGAGTCTATAAAATGTAAAAAGTTAAATGTTCAAAGAGAGCACATTGAGTGTCTTGTCGAACATCGTCATAAATCCGAGTCATTGGATAGGTATTCACTACAGTATTCTATAAGGGAGCTAAATGAAATAATCAATAAAATTGATAGTAACATACTAAAAAGTAAGAAAAAATTAAAAAATAAATTTGATTTCATGAAAACAAATATAGAAACAATTAACGAAAAATTTGGTTCATTATTATTTACATGTGGCTCTAATGGCTATGATAGTTTCACTCCATGGCTAATAAAAAATTTCTTTCCTAGTTCAACATTTGGAGTAATGTATGGAAAATCAGGTGCTAGAAAATCCTTTTTAGCTATTGATATATGTTGTGCTATTGCTTCAGGTAATAACTGGCATGGTCATTCAGTTAAACAAGGTGCAGTTGTCTATATCGCAGCTGAAGGTAAAACTGGTATTCACCAAAGAATTAAAGCTTGGGAGAATAAAAATAATGAAACTGTTGATAATATTTTTGTACTTGGCCAAAGTATAATTATGTCAGACTCTGACGAGCGTTATAAACTAATCCATGCGATTAATGAGATACAAGAAAAAAAGAATTTAAAAGTAGAATTAATCGTACTTGATACTTTAGCTAGGAACTTTGATGGTAATGAAAACAGCTCTAGTGATATGGGAAGCTTTATCCATGGCTGCGATATTTTACGCGAACAAACTGGTGCTACAATTCTATGTATACATCACTGTGGTAAAGACGAAGGTAAAGGCTCTCGTGGTAGTACTGCATTGATAGGTGCATGTGACTTTGAATTTCAAGTATCAACTAAAGATGACGTCACCACGTTAAAAACAACGAAACAAAAAGAATCTGAGCCTATGCCTAATGTTTCTTTCGTCTTTGAAAGTGTTGAATTAGGCTTTAGTCAAGGAGAGCCTATTAACTCATTAACGGTTTCATCAACAAACTCTAATCCATCAAACAATCTAACTAATGATGAATTAGCAGTTTTAAAGGCTGTTTTTGAATCAAGTCATCAAAAATTAACCAGAGGTGAAATTAGAGCCTCATGCTTTAAGTTTACTAGTGGTATAACTAATAATAGCATTACAAAAAAATGCTCTCGAATCCTAGAGCAGTTGGTAAACAAAAAACATATCTCGATTAATAAAACTGGAACCATAAATAGTACTAATGACAATGTAATTTTAACTGAGTCAGGCAATATGCTCGCGGATAAATTCAAATAATCTAACTAAGTGACAGGTGACGTACCTTTAAGGTACGTCACCTGTCACTTAGGATAATTTAATAAAATTGAAGACGAGGCTGTAACATATTCTGTGTAACTACCTCATGTATTAAAGGTGCTTTTCTAAGCGGTCTTCAAATTCAATTTGAATCTGCTCATTGCTTGACGCAAGTTTCGAATCGGCATTGTCCACTTCTTACTGGCTTCTTGTATCGCTAAATAGATCATTTTACGTACTGAATCATCGTTTGGAAAAACCTTACGTTTTTTAAGGCTCGACGGATAACTCTATTCAATGATCCAGTAAACGCGCACTAAATCCCATCTAGTTCTAGCGGTAAGATTTTGTCATCAACTATCAAACATTTTATTATTGGTCAAAGCGGATCAACGAAACATCCTCTGAAAACAAATAGCCCAAACTATTGTGATTGATGACTCCCGTCATCAATCCGTTACCATTACTTTACAAAATGGCCTACGTATTGAATTACCCTGCAATCTATCCAAGTCCCAAATTCAAGCGTAGATTGATGCACTACAATGATACCAACGGATTTCAGTTGTACTATCGACGGTTGGAAAAAGGGCATTTCAAATGGCCAAAGCCCGATAAACAAGGTGCAATACACATTAGCAAACAGCAGCTGAGTTGGTTATTATCTGGATTATACCTTGCTCATCATCCCTTTTATGACCTGGAAGTGTGATCGGTGATAGTGATCTTAATATTAAACTTGAACGATCCTTTTTAGCTGTCAAAAAAAGACGGTCGATACTCAAGCCGAGGAAGTTGCAGAGTTAAAAAACAAAATGCAATTACTCATTGAGCAACTCAACTTAAATAAATCGAAACGTTTTCCGTCCCAAAGCGAAAAATTGTCAAGGGCACATATAATGTGGTTACTGTTTATGCCGCTTATGACTGCTTAGAGCATGTAATTCAAGTGGTTTGCCTTGCTCATTTAAGATGAAAGTTAACGGATGCGTAAAAGGCAGGCAAAATAGAGAAGGAACTGAATTTTGTTGTCAAGGCGTTATGGGTGAATAGTTACTTTGAGACAGCAAAATACACATTTACAAAGATTAAGCAAAGAGTCGGTACTTTTTGCTTAAAAGCCAACAGTCAAATCATCAATTGTTGGCTTTAAATAGATTAACTAAAGTTTATACTCAAATATTCTTATTTATTTGGTACTTCTTTCAGTTTCTCCATCACAGTATCTAAGTTAAATGATGCTGGTGTTTGGCTTGGTGGGAATTCTTCAAATGACTGAAGGAATTTGCCCACATACGCTTGTGCTGGAACATATAGATAAACATGTTCGAGTACCCAGTCCCAATACGTGTTTGATGTGATATCAGCTTGCTCATATGGGTCTGAACGTAGGTTAAATAGTTTAGGCGTACGTAGCGGTGTGAATGGGTCTGCCCATACTTGTAGCGTACCTTGTGCACGTTGCTCCATGAAAACAACTTTCCAGCTTTCATAACGTAGTGCAACCAATTGACCATCATCGTTAAAGTAGAAGAATTCTTTACGTGGCGACTCTTTTACTTCGCCTGTTAGGTAAGGAAGTTGGTTATAACCATCTAAGTGAACTTTGAAAGTTTTATCGCCAACTTGTTTACCTTTTAGCAAGTCTTCTTTCACTGTTGGCTCGCCTGCTGCTGCAAGTAGCGTAGGTAACCAGTCAAGACCACTCACGATACCGTTAGCAACCGTACCTTCTTGGATATGACCCGGCCAGCGAATCATTGCAGGGACACGGTAAGCACCTTCCCAGTTGGTTACTTTTTCGCTACGGAACGGACTTAGACCCGCATCCGGCCAAGAGTTTTTGTGTGGACCGTTATCAGTCGTATAAAGAACGATTGTATTGTCTTTTACGCCTAGATCATCAAGTTTTGTTAAGATTTGACCTACTTGGTTATCATGCTCGATCATGCCATCAGCATATTCAGTACGTGCATTTAGACCCGGCTTATCACGATGCTCTTCTTTTACGTGAGTACGGAAGTGCATACGCGTTGCATTCCACCAAACGAAGAAAGGCTTCTCAGCTTTCACTTGGCGCTCCATGAAATCCATCGCTGCAGAAACAGTTTCTTCATCAATCGTTTCCATACGCTTACGCGTTAGTGGACCGGTATCTTCAACTTTGCCATCAGCATAAGAGTGGATAACGCCACGTGGACCATATTGTTTTCTAAACTCAGGATCTTGTGGGTAGTTACGGTTCTCTGGCTCTTCTTCCGCATTCAAGTGATAAAGGTTGCCGAAAAATTCGTCAAAACCATGGTTTGTTGGCAAGAATTCATCACGATCGCCCAAGTGGTTTTTACCAAATTGGCCGGTTGCGTAGCCTAGCTCTTTAAGCAGTTGCGCTGTGGTGACATCACGATCTTGAAGGCCTACATCTGCGCCAGGTAGACCCACTTTCGCAAGGCCTGTACGTAGTGAACTTTGACCTGTGATAAATGTTGAACGACCCGCAGTACAGCTTTGCTCTGCGTAGTAATCGGTGAAAATAACACCTTCTTTAGCAATCTGATCAATATTAGGGGTTTGGTAACCAACAAGTCCCTTGGTGTAAGCTGAAACGTTTGTTTGACCAATATCGTCACCAAAAATAACCAAAATATTTGGTTTATCAGCAGCGAAAGCACTAAAAGAAGTCAGAGCGGCTCCTAAAGTGAGTGTTTTCTTAAAAATAGGATTCATAAATCCTCCTGAATGATTTATCCATAAAAATTAGAGGTCCCCCCCTAAACATATAATCAACTAAGAAATGACTTCTCAGTTGCATAACAAGTATATACATAAACGTTCCACAATCCTACGGCAGAAAGATCAGATCACCGAGAGTTCATAATTCCAAGGTAGCAGCACTTCTATGTCTGAATTAAGATGTGAGAGTGATTACAGAGGGCGTTGTTGATCAAATTAGAACTATTAACTGATATCTTCTTCTGCAAGTGACTTAACGCCACTCCCGGCATCAATGCCAAGCCACTAGGAGTTTATATTATACCGGTATTAATACTACCTCTTTCATTCTATTTAAAAGAACTATTGATTCGTATCTTACTAATTTTCAACCAAGTACAATGCTTTAAAATAGGTCTCAATGAATTAAAGATACATGTATGTAATCAAATCTTGATAAACGAAGGAGGCAATATGATGTCAAATCTAAATACACTTCAAAGATTAGCAGAAACTCGTCGCTCTATTTACGGCTTAAATAAAAATCTATACGTCTCAAAAGAAGGAATTGAAGGAATTGAAGGAATTGTACAGCATGCTGTTTTGCATACGCCCTCTTCTTTTAATTCACAATCATCTCGTGTCATTATATTATTTGGAGAAGAGCATGATAAACTCTGGCAAATTACCGAAGATGTCCTTCGTAGTATCGTAAATGATAATGAAAGATTTATCCCTACCAAGCAAAAAATTGATGGCTTCAAAGCAGGTGCTGGTACTATCTTATTTTATGAAGATGAAGCTGTAATTAAGAACCTACAAGAACAATGTTCGCTTTACGCTGATAAATTTCCACAGTGGTCAGATCATAGCAGTGGCATACATCAATATTCAATTTGGACTGCACTAGCTAGTATCAATGTGGGGGCAAACCTACAACACTATAACCCTGTAATTGATGAAAAAGTTGCAAATGAATGGAGCATAGATAAAAATTGGAAGTTAATTGCTCAGATGGTCTTTGGTGGTATTGATGCTCCCACTGGTGAAAAAACATTTGAACCTATTGAAAAGCGATTAAAAGTATTTGGATAGTCGAGACTGTAACTAACTTTGTCTACTTGTCTCAGGCCTTACCAGTCGTTGGGTTCATCGTTTGCTTCCTCACTGATCTGTTAAGTTCAGTTTGGAGTTTGCCAGTACTAAACGGACGCAGTAGGCAGATAAATGCCCAGATCGTGCAGCTTTCTGAGTGTGCAGGTAGCGAGCTGCCCCAGAATTTACATAATGCCCCAAGTCATAAATACCCTGTGGGCAGGGCTAGAGTGTTGCTAAGTAGCGTGAATTAAGGCGTTGCCCAAACTGCCCCAAAAGCCCAAGGGATTCCTTACGACTTTGAAGCTTCCTTCTCAAAACTCGGTTTTGGTGAGTCGTTTGGATTAAGAGTTGATATGTCGAGTGTATCTCTAAGCCAACACTGCGTAAAATATCAAAAGGTGATCCTTCCGTTTCACTTGGTCACTACGTTAAGGTTTTAGCAGTCCTCGGCTTGTTAGAAGACCTAACCAAGATCGCCCGTGATGACGAGCTGGGAAGAAAGCTGCAAGACATCCAATTGCTAAATAAAAAATAAGGGCGTCATATTCTTATAGCATTTGCTCATGTCCACATCGCTAAAACTTGGCAAACAATGCCAGCTTCAAAGAAGAAAGATAGCTATTAAGGGGCTGATTTATACTCAGCCAGAACTAGCTTACACTTTTATGCGCATAAAAATGTAAAATTCCTCACTTTTCTGCGCGCAAAAGTGTGCAATGCAAGTTGAGTCCTCTATGCATTTTACCGAACGGGGGAATGCAGAGGTTGGAGGTCTACACAAAGAGACTTTATGGGTAACAATCTGTAGACCTTGTATTTATTGTGAATTGAAAAGTTTGTTTTACTTTCATTGAAAAAGCGCTGCATTTTCCTGTTTGCGCTGATCCAATGTCTTAGCAATCGCAGACATTGTTGTTTTACTGATCCCTTGCTGCTGTGCCAGATATGTAAATTGGCTGATGGCTTCTGCGACTTCTTCAATGACTTGCCTTGCATCATGCCAATTCGCAAAGCCAGCACTGGTAGCAAGTTTTTGCATCACCTTAAGCGGTGGCGCTTTACCATAACCTCCGAACGCAGTGGCGTGTTCGTTGAATGGATGTGGGCTGTAGGTAACATCGTAAAAAGGGGCAGGATCCCATTGACCGTCATCCGCTTGCAAAAACGCCCAGTTTTTACTGTGGTCGTCTTGATTAGACGACAGCAGGTTAAAAACGACGCGGCGAAATTGCAGCTGCCCGGCGGCTGGTGATTTACACAACTGACGGCTGGCTTTAATCAAATCAATGTAATCTAAACTTGGCGTTCGAAAGTCTGCATCCAGTAGCCCGCAAGCGCTGTGCATATGCAGGCGACCTGCACTGCGCTTTCTGCCTAAGTCGGCTTGTTCAGTGACATAATCAAAACGCTTAAGCGCCAACCAAGCAGACGCACCGCTTGTAGGTGGTGCTTCAATGAGTTTCCATTGCGGCGGTTGACACTTAGCAACTTCTGCCATTTGTAAATAAACCGCCTCACACAAACCTTCTTCATGGCCGAGCGCGAGATTTTTCGAGGTAAACTTAACCAGCCAAGCCTCATCTCCAGGCTGAGCGAAGGTTCGACAATACTGAGTTTCCCCAGCAGGCATATAAATTTGTGCCTTAGGCCTTGCCCCACCCGAACTACCTCCGGCGACTAATGCGGCCAACACCTGTTGAGTATGCCCATCTAACTCATCGTGATTATCATCCATATAATCTGACATCGAAGAATCGAACAGCGTTTGTGCTTCTAAGCCTAACGTCGCTAAATCAATATCCGCGTGCATGGTGGCTGAAAACTCAGACACCGGAGAAAAAGACAATGCTCCCATGCCTTTATCACCAACAAAGGCCAGTCTATCCATCGCCGTTAATTGATTAGGCAGGATGCCCTTTTGCCGGAAAATACGATCTTGTAACAGCATGCCCCAGCCATCGGGCAAACAATCTCCAAATACGCCATGTACACCTTGGTGTGGCTGCTTAGGTGCGACTTGAACTTGTGTGCTCGACTGCAAGGTAAAAGGAGATAAATTGCCAAACTGCTGCAAATAGCTGTCTGCATATTGAAAAAAAACGCCTTGCCGATTCTGCGCCAAGATCCCTACAGCAACCTGCTCACCTGAGCTTAGCGTTCGAGTAACATTAAGTTTCTGAATGGGTTTAAAACTCATCTTTTAGCACCTCATCAATACTCGTGGGTATAGCAGCGCGTTCTTTGCTAGGTTGCGTAAGCTGATAAAACCTATCTAGCGAATCAAGGGTCTGCCATAGCAACAGCAATTGGCGAAATGAAATTTGCCCAGTTAACTCAAACTTCTTAATGGTGGCCGCAGGCACACAGCTGCGCTCAGCAAGCGCCGCTCGTGACAGCTTTGCCTGCTTTCGTAACTCCCGCAAATAAGCCGCATAGGCTTGGCTTACATCGGTATCATCAAGTAAGGTAAAATTCATCCGCAAAGACCAAATGGACACAGTTATATCTATTATAGCAAAATAAAACAAAAAATGGATATTATTGTATCCATTTATGGTTGAGGTGTTGAAAAATCACTCGATAAAGCCCTTCAAAACTGCTATGTTTTAGCTCTAACAGCAGCATAAAAACGGCACTGTTTTTCCGTAGTTTTAGCCAAGAAGCACCACTAAGATTTAGTAAAAGCCATAAGCAAGTGGTGGGCAGTTTGGTGGGCAAACAGGCATTTTTGAACGGTTTCTTTTCGGTAAATCATTGAGTTTGTTAGGGTCTAGGCCGCTGCTCAATGAGCAGATCCAAAACATCGAATAGTTTTTTACCCGTCCAAGAATGTCTTAAAAGCCCTGTTATTTGCTTTGAAATGACCCCCAATAGTTGGACAACAACATTGGGGTCTTTTTATGTCAAAATACAGTAGAGAATTAAAGCTATCTATAGCAAAAAGATGTGATATGGGGGAGTCATCTTGTTCATTATCTAAAAGATATTTGATTCCATCTAGACAAATCCGTTATTGGGCTTCGGCTTATAGAATTCATGGTTCTCAATCTTTTTTACCACTCACATACGAGAATACAGCTGAATTTAAGCTGAAAATTATCACGGAAATGAGACTGAATAATTGGTCTGTGAACTATATCAGCGCCGTGTATAACTTTTCCTCATCCGGCACCATTAGTTCTTGGTGAGCCTCCTACGAAAAACATGGTATGAATGGTTTACATTCAAGACCTAAAGGTAGAACGAACATGAAAGCTAAACTACAACTAAATAAACCAGACGATGAAAAAACACTTGCGGAACTCAAAGAAGAGTTAGCTTATCTCAGAGCGGAGAATGCCGTCTTAAAAAAGTTGGAGGAGCTGGATCGCTTGAAGCGTCAAGCAGTAAAGAAAAGACCGAAACGATCTTAGTTCTAAAGGAACAGCATCCACTCAAATACCTATTGTAAGCAGCGGAGTTACCTAAAAGTGTTTATTATTATCAAAGGCAGTCACTATCTAAAACAGAGCCGTATGCGTTTGAAATGACATGCATTGAACGTATATTTCATCAACATAAAGGTCGTTATGGTTACCGAAGAGTACACCTTGCTCTAAGGAAAGAAGGCATATTTTTAAACCATAAAACAGTTCAGCGTCTGATGAAAAAACTAGGATTAAAATCGATGGTAAGGCCTAAAAAAGGTAGAGTTGGGAGAATAGCTGACAACTTATTGGAAAGGGATTTTAAAGCTTTTAGCCCGAATGAAAAGTGGGTGACGGATGTCACGGAATTTAAAGTAAATGAGACTAAAGTCTATTTATTACCTATTCTTGATCTTTTTAATCAAGAGGTTATCAGTTATACAATTGCAAAATCGCCAAAATTAACCTTAGTGACAGATATGGTAAAGAAAGCAGCCCGTAGGCTTCTAAGTGGTGAATCTGTTATTTTTCATAGTGATCAAGGTTGGCAATATCAAAATGAAAGTTTCCAGAAGCTATTGAAAAAAAGGGAATGATACAAAGCATGTCACGTAAAGGAAATTGCTTAGATAATGCAGTTGCGGAAAATTTTTTCGCACTTTTAAAAACAGAAATGTATCATGGTCAAACGTTTGAAAGTGCAGATGATCTAATTGAAAAGATTAATCAATATATTAAGTATTACAATCATAAAAGAATCAAAGTAAAACTAAAAGGCCTGACTCCAATAGAATACCGAAATCAGGCCTTGTATACAATATAATTAAAGCGTCCAACTTTAAGGGGTCACTTCAAATGGTACTGCGGCCAAAGCCCGTTTTGGCTTTTACCTCGGGCAAGCGCAAAATCCGCTGCTGACGAGCTTGGTGCACTGAGTTTGTGGTTGGGTTCATCATTTGCTTCCTCACTGATCTGTTAAGTTCAGTTAGGAGTTTGCCAGTACTAAACGGACACAGTAGGCAGATAAATGCTCAGATCGCGCAGCTTTCTGAGGGTACAAGTAGCTGGCTGCCCCAGGTGATAAATGCCCTGTGGGCAGGGTTAGTGTGTTGCTAAGTAGCGTGAATTAAGGCTTTGCCCAAACTGCCCCAAAAGCCAGGGATGAGTGCCAAAAGCTTTCTCAAAAAGGGAAAGTCTTGCTCAATTAGAACACTATAACACTTTTATGCGCATAAAAATGTAAAATTACGCACTTTTATGCGCCAAAAAATGTAGACTAAGTTATACTACAGGCAGTTAACAGTCTTAATTGGCGGGAAATGACAATGCAGCGCAACTTACTCAACGCCCTAATAGCATGGAAAAATCAACCTGTGCGCAAGCCATTATTGATCGATGGCGCAAGACAAACAGGTAAAACCTATCTACTGCAAGAGTTGTTTGGGAATACCTTTACCAACATCCTTCGTATCGACTTCCTTGAAAACCCAGCTTACAAAGAAGCGTTCGATGGCTCGTTGTCACCTGACGAGCTAGTAATGAACATTGAGTTGTTAACCAACCAAGCGTTCAATCCAGAAACCGACTTGTTGATATTAGATGAAATTGGCGAATGTGAACGAGCCGTAACTTCGCTGAAGTATTTTGCCGAAAAAGCACCGTCCTATTTTGTCGCAGCCAGCGGTTCGAACATTGGTTTGCTCAATACCTTCCCTGTAGGCAAGGTAGAACAATACAATTTACGACCACTGACCTTCCAAGAATTTATTTACGCATCCAACGAGCAAGCACTGATCAAAGCATTTGATAGTCAAGCAAGCACACCGGCGGTGCACACTAAATTGATGGATAAACTAACCGACTATTTTTTTACCGGTGGTATGCCGGAAGCCGTTTCTGCTTGGTATCAGTTTAAGGATTCAAGCATTCTAGAGCGTGTTGAAAAAGTCACAAAAATTCATGCCGATTTAGTTGAAGGTTATCGCCGCGATTTCGGTAAGTACGCGGGCAAGGTCGATGCCACACTGATTGAATCGGTGTTTAATAGCATTCCAGCCCAGCTATCACTTGTCAGCGATGAGTCGGTTAAACGCTTTAAATTTAAGCATGTGCATGAGCGTAAATCTCGTTATAGCGATTTTGAAACCGCGATCCATTGGCTTAACTGCTGCCGCTTAGCTTTGCCAAACTACCCTATTGAAGGATTACCGAGATCTCCGTTGGCGGCCTATAAAAAAAACAATATGGTTAAACTATTTCTGTTTGATGTGGGCCTGCTCAATCATATGCTGGGCAGCAGTTATAAAGAGATTAAGCAACAAAACTATGAATACAAAGGCTATGTGGCTGAAAACTTTGTGCAACAAGAGCTCACAGCTATTGGCGTTGACCCAAGCTATTCATGGAATGACGCCCGCGCGGAAATCGAATTTATTTTGGCGACCGATGAAGGCGATATCATCCCTGTTGAAGTCAAAAGTGGTAAACGTACAAGAGCAAAATCGTTGGCATCCTACGTTGAAAAATGTACTCCAAGTAAAACCTTTAAGTTAACGGGTATACAAGGCTCTTCAGCGTTAGAACAAACCAATATCGTGATGCCTTTGTATTTCACGCAGTATTTACCTCAGAGATGGTAAAGGCGCGTTGCCTAGCCCCGAAGGTGGATTTCCATTACTGGGTATGGGTATCACAAAATTACTTTAGTGACTGGTTCCTGCTGCTGGCGGCATTGTTGCACAACTCACTTCACAGGCTAAAAAGCGGTGTCCCCGCTCTAATATATTTAATGCGCCAACAATATCGGCGTTATTGGCATAACCGCACTTAAAGTACGCTTGAATTTGACGGTTATCTTTCGAGACGAATCCACAGCAAGGGAATGTTTGGCTGGTGTAGTGTGCAGGAACTGCAATAATGATACCGCCACTCCAAAGCTGTTTATATTCAAGTTGTCGGCGGAACTCATACCACCCCTGATCCAAAATTGACTTATTAAGTCCTGATTTTGCCTTGACATTTTTGCCGTGTTTTTCTGCGTTGCCTTTTGGTGACTTGGACATATTTGATACCCGTAAATCTTCTATCGCTATCATCGCGTGGTTCTTGCTGACCTTGGAAGATGATTTGTGTAGGTAGCCCTTGCGGCAATTAGCAATACGGGCGTGTAACTTTTGAATTTTTTCTTTTTGCTTGTGCAAGTTAGCAGAAAATTTTACCTAATTTGCGTTGCGCTTTTGCTAGGTGTTTTTCATGCTTGCGAAAGGCGCTAAGCGGCTTTAAGTGCGAACCGTCTGATAGCGTCACAAATTTAGTAATGCCAGCGTCCACGCCTACGGCAGATGTTGAACAATGCTTTGGCTCGGCAGTTTCTTGCTCAACCTGAAAGGATATGTACCAGTGGCCAGCCTTAAAGCTCACTGTGCAATTTTTGATTACCCCTTGTCCATCTTGGGATTTACGAAACTTAATCCAACCTAGTTTACTCGGTAACTTCACTCGATTGCCACCAAGTTGGCAATACATTCAGCAACAGGATAGACCAAGCTAAGATGCTTCGCATCTTGGCTATTCCCCTCCCTGCTCTTTCGCAGAAAGTACCCTAGCCAATCTAGGATGGTTAACTTTACACTTACATGAATGAGAGATAAATTATTCTAATATTTTCATTATCTCTTTATACTCCATTGGACGATATAAATGATACCCTTGTAGTAAATCTACATTCATACTAGACAAATAATCTTTTTGAAATTCATTCTCAACACCTTCTGCAACAATCTTTAAATTAAGCTTATGAGCAAGTTCAATAATAGAGTCCAATACCGGGAAACTCAAGGATTTATTATCTATAGCATTAACAAAACAACGATCAATTTTAATATAATCAACACACATGTTTTGAATAATAGAAAGATTATTATATCCTGTCCCAAAATCATCAATTGATACATTCACACCAATGTTTCTTATTTTAATTATGTTTGAAATAACTTCACTACAAATTATATTTCTTTCAGTGATCTCAATTCCTAATTTTAAATTTTTTTCTAAGTACTTCTCTTTCCAATAACTAAAAGTTTTAATACAGTCCTGCTTTCTTAGATATGAAGTTGGTACATTAATACTTATGTGTAGTGGGAATGGTAGTCTATTATTAGACCAATCGAACAAAGTTTTTTGTATGACTAAATCGGTAATATCATCTACAAGTTTGAATTTTTCCGCAATAGGAATAAATACATCAGGAGATATATTATATTCGCCTTGTTTATTCCATCGAATGAGCGATTCCACACCATAAACAATGCCATTTTTAGGACTAACTAGGGGTTGATATACAACATGAAAATTATCATTCTTAATGCTATCTTTTATGTCATCCACAAAGTCATGCATAGAGTTAAATTGACATGGAATAACATTACCCTCAATAATATGAGTAATCATAAACAAAACCTACTATTAATTTAAAATATATACTAATGCATAGAAATGGTAATAAATCGTTCCAAATCTAAGTTATTTATCAAAATCACTTTTTACATAATCGACTACTATCACTCATCCCATTATCTAATGGTCAACTTAAAGGACATCCATGTTCAATACATTGTTAAATTATCTTACCAAATGTCTAATCTAATAATTGCACTACCTGAAAATGCACCTTCAGAAAGATTATTATTAGGATGAAATGTAGATTGGATATTGAGTGTCACATTGTCGTCAGAACTAATTGTACCTTTATACTCTCCAGCTTCTGATTTTCCATTTGAAGTATAATTATCAGCACCAGAAACTGTATAGGTTATTTCACAGTAACCTTTTTCACAATCAGTATAATTGCTTGATTTTCCCACAACAGGATCTGCAGCTTGAATAGAAAAATCTAAATCCATATCATGCTCACAAATAATTTGCACACTCGATGATGAACTTTTATTACCATTAGCATTTACTGGAGTGAGAACACCATGGGAAAGATTAATTGTAGTTGGAGATATAGTACATTCACTAGAAATACTAAAATCCAAATGACCTGTGACATAATTCCCAGAAGTAACTACAGCCCTTAACCATTCATCTGGTGGTGTTGAATACCGTACAGTTTTATCTTCATACAACGCATTAACAATGCTGTAGCTATAATGATAGGAGCCGGGTGCTAAATCTTGATCATTTAATTTGGCAATAAATGTTCCTACACCACCAGGAAATGTAACACCATGTATACTGCCATTGGCATGACATACGCTTGTCTGACCGTAATAGACATAATTTCTTTCATAAAAAATATTATAATAGTTACCATCATTACCAAGAACTTTTTGAGGTCCAGCAACCCAACCGACCAACTTATCATTCATAATAAAAGGTCCTATAGTAACAGGTAAAGCAATTACTGTGTTTTTAGCACCTATTGTATTTTCCGTTGTAACAGCACAGTCTGCAGAGCGAATAACTTTACCCGGTCCTGATGTAGGGATAAGATTAAAGCTACCGGTTATTGACATATTTGGATAAGTGACATCTACCTCACTCAAAGGATCTACCGATAATGTATTAGACAAGCTCGTCCATAAGTATTTATTTGCAGCAAAAGAGCTCGCTGAGAACAGTGCTAACAATGTGGTAAAAAAAATTATTTTCATAAAATAAAGCCATTAAAGGTAAAATATATTCATTGTAATAATAGAGTTAAATGGACTAGCTGTTAAATCAGCTATACCCTGTTTGTAAGGAACAGCTGTAAATGTAAAATAACTTTTATTAGAACTATAAGACAACCCTTTTTTTATAAGATATCCATAACCTGAGCTTCCAGAACCCACATTTAAAGGACTATCATAATTGATACCACTACCTTGATATAGAGCGATGCCAAGCTTATTATTATTGTTTTCATTCGAAGAGGCATATATAACATTATCAGGGGCATTTAACAGTTTTTCTCCGCCAATTTTAATATAGGCATCACCTTGAAAGCTTTCACAATCAAGAGTCAATGTTTGTATAATAGCATAATTATTACCATCCACTCTACTTGTTGCAATTTTCCCAAAATCAATAACAAGGTCATTATCATTATTAATCAAGCAGGGAGGAATAATGATTTCACCCGAAACATTAATATTAACCACAACAGCCCAAGCATTACTTACAACACTTAAATATAAAAAAAAAGTCAAAATATTAATATTTATATTTATAATATATCTAATCATAAATTCACTCGTAATAGATCAAAAAAGTAGTAGCAGCCGAGTAATTACCTGCTACTACTGACTTATTTATAATTGCATCATTAGTTGATTTCACAACTGCGTAAAATTTTAAAGATAAAGAATTCTCATTAACAAATATGTCATCTTGATAGGCATTGTACATTACACCAATCTTTATAGGTACTTCATTTGAATCTATAATACTAACACCTAATTTACCTTGATTTACACCAGTCACTTTAAAAAAGTGATCAGCATATTCTCCCATACTTGTTTCACTCTCACCAACAAATGTTAACCTCAATGTTTTAAACGCACCCAACGTACATTCACTAAATTCAAGTGTAAATGGATGTTTATGTGAAACACCTGATTGATAGTTAAAATATTTGGTAGACATCACATCAAAATACACACTCTGCTCTCCAGAACTAGGTGCAAGAGTACAAATATTTTCAACCAGCTCACCTGTAGCTTTAATATTTATAGAGTATGATGAGTAAGAAAAAAGCATCATCATTAAACATATAATATTTTTCATAACTTATCCTTTAAAAGGAGAATGCGAGTCTCTAGAGTTATAATTACCAAATTTTATTTGTCAAATTTTCATATAGTGTATGATATATTTTATAGCTACCATATAAAAATTAATTATAAATTACTCGCATATATACAAGAAGAGTAAGGTCGTATATAAACTATGTCTTATTATTTGCAATGCATACTTTTTTAGAACAATCAAACTCAAGTATAGGTCTACCTCCATAATCATTAACATATGCTAAAAAGAATTTTTTTGAATGCTTAGATTTGATATTCATCGTTGTTTTTGGCGATATCATAAAAGGCTCAACATCACTATCAAATGTTGTTGATTTATTGTTAGATAAACCAACTACTGTAATAAAGTATGGTGTTGGGTTTTTAACTTCATAACCTGTCGGTAATTCAGTGAAAACTAATCTATCTTGCCAAACTTCATTTGGTTTCGATTTAATACTTTCTGGTCTATAAAATAGTTTAACTCTTGTTTGAAGTGCTATCTGTAACACATTAGATTTGTCTGATTTTGGTGGAACTTCACGTACATTAAAAAAGAATAGAGATTCTCTATCTTGGGGTAATTGATCTGCTAAATGTGTTTTAGTAACAAGTATACGGCTTTTATTGCCAGCTTCAATGCGCTGTACAGGTGGTGTAACACTTAGAGCACCTGTTATTAATTTTTTTGATTTTGAATCTTCTAACCAAGATTGAGCTAAATAAGGTAATACTTTATTATTATTTTCTATATTAATAACCATACTATCACTACCACCATTAAATATAACTCTCGTTCTATCAAGAGATATAGCAGCATGAGTCGTTAAGCTAATAGATACACAACACATAGAAAACCATAAACTAAAAATATTTTTCTTGTTCACATTTAATCCTCATATTTAAAAGCACATGATAATGAAATTAATTCGTTCGGTTCAATTCTATCAGGTAATTTAGTCACGCATGATTCATTACCCCATTTAATAGTAATCACTTCTGATTCTTTTATCCCAGAAAGCCAAGCAACTCCGTCATCTGAAACAATACCTAATTCAATGTTTTTACTATTAATTGCTATTGCTCCAAAAGGGGGATGAATATTTTCTGATTTAATTAATTTTATTGTTACAAAGGCCTTCTTCCCTTTTAATACATCAAATTCTCTATAACCAATCGCTCCTTCAGTAAAAACACCTTCTGTGACAGGATATCTGGATTCAATATCTTTTGGTAATTTATTTAAATCAACCGAAATTGTATTTCTGTAATAGTTATTAATATTAGTCACAACTGCAACACCAGAGTTATTAGTAATAGATTTACCATTATTAATCGGGACTCCTGGAACTTTGTCTGTTTTAACAACTACCCTTGTTCCGCCATTACTCGTACCTGAATGCAGAGCAGAACCTTTACTTGTAAGAGTGAATCCACCCGTAGCAGATAAACCTAATAATGAGTATGCATTACTCATATGATATATATTCCCTGTTAATTTTGCATATTGTGTATCTCTGGTATAATATCCACTTACTCCGGGATAATTATCATCATTAGATGTTAATTCTGTTCTCAGGCTATAATTACTTAATCCATCTTCTGATGTATCATTATAGCCCAACCATTGGGAGTATCTTCCGTTGTTTATATTTCCTGTATAAGTAATATTACCTGTACTATAAGGGATTGTTATAGTCGCAAAATAAGAACTTTCATTATTTGTGTTTACTTTAGTTAATGAGTCATATGAATAATCATATTTTGACGCAGTCAACCCTAAAGAGATATTTTTAAAATCAAAAAAATCAAAGTTTGTATACCATGAAAAAGTATATGAAGATGAATTGCTATTTTCCCAATATGATTGATAATTATATTGAACACCTATTGATGAGTTGATGGACTCAATAGATTTATTTAAAGATAAGCTATATCTATTTTTCCCTTCTTTTGATTCTGTATCGTTATAACTTTCATTCAAAAAATCTTGCATTGTCATATAATCTTTAGATGCAAAATGATAACCAGAAAAATTCAAATCAATATTATAGTCTTCAAATACCTTAAAATAGCTAATTTTAATCGCTTGACCGCTCTTAGCATCATCAATACCTGCTAATGACTGTGTAATATCTGCAGAAATAGAGCCAAGTTCATGTAAATCATGCCCAACACCAACAGCAAAAGATCCGAAATAATCTGTTACTGTTACCCCCCCATAGAGTGACCAATTGTTGTTATAACCATAGGAGCCTTCTGTGGATATAAAAATATTCCCTTCTAAATGGTGATCATTTTTACGTGCATTACCAAGTGTGATCTTGTAAGTCTTTTTTCCTGCTCGTGTAAGATTAGGGATATAAGACGAATCGACTTGGAATGTTTTTCTTCTACCATCTTGCTCAATAACTTCTACATCAAGTTTTCCTTGTATATAGCTATCTAAATCATCGATGACGAAATTTCCAGCAGGAACGGTTGTATTATATATTATTCGTCCTTGCTGACTTACAATAACTTCAGCATTAGTATCTGCAACTCCAATAATTTGTGGCGCATATCCGCGCTGGTTAGGTGCTAACATATTTTCTTGAGATTCTAGTGTAATCCCCGTGTATAACCATGACTCAAAAATATCAGAGTTAATATCATTTTCACCTAAAGTTAACCGAGATGCTATTTTAGGTAAAGCACGATAAGCATAAAAACGATTAAAATTATAATCATTTTTAACTGTATTCTCATTTATTTGACTACTACCTTGATAATCAACTCTAAATCTCCAAGCATCTAAGTTTGCACCAATCGTACCATTTATAACTAGATTTTTATTTATATCTTTCGATTCTTCAATATATCTGAATGATGTATTAATATTGTAATCTACGAACATACCATTAACACCATTTTCCCATTGTGAATATGGTAACCACGAATCATCGGAGTATTCTAACAATACTTTAGGTATAGTAATATTTACATTTCCTATTGAAATATCTGGCTTTATTTCTACACCTCTCAAATTTGATATATTCATACATTCATCATGACCAGTAATTGGTTTAATCAAACTACTCACATCATCTTTTAATGCCATTTTATCTATCATAGATGAGTTAAGGCACGCAATTGTATGCTCACCGCCAATGTCAATAAATTTAATTTTTTCTGCATAAGGCGTTATAACCCTACCATTAATTAATATCTGCATTTGGTATTCAGCAGGCATGATGTAACCTGATTTTTCAAAACGTGAGAAATCTATATTTTGTCTATCATTCAAGTCCAAAAAATCAATATTAAATTGTGTTGCATTTACTTTACCAAGTGATAAAAAAAACACGCTTATTACCAATAGATATGTATACATATCCTTAAGTAAAGTTTTCAAAATTAACCCCAATCTTAAATTAAATCTTTTACACTCAACTTCAAATCGAATACTTATACTTATATGGTTAAAAATCATGATAACAACTATCAATTATTCTTATTAAGAATATAATGAATCAGCCATATATAAAGATGAATATTTTATCTTTATCCTTTTCTTAATTAGATAGGAAATAGGGTAAATTCGTATTAAAAATCAATATTCACTTTACGTATAATTATTGTATTTTTACTATCAACATTATTTATATTGTATGCATTATAATTTTTTAAATCACTTAATCTATATTGGTACATTACAAATGATAGATCGTATAAGAATATCATTTTTAAATTTAATAGTACCTTTAAGGTTTGATATATATAGTTTATAAATCATTATACTAAATTTTTAAGCCGTTCATACGTTAATTAAATAATCAACGCATGAACTACATCATCTAAGCATTAGATATATGACATTGTGAAGTTTGTTACAGCAGTAAATGCCCCTTCTTTAACAGCTGCTCCACCTGAAGCCTTCTCTACCCAAGAAGAAAACAATAACGAATTATTTCCATTTTGGATTGTTTGAGCTGTTGCAGCTTCAGAACCATCGAACTTTACAAGTTTACCAGCAGCATCACTTACCTTTATAACAGTGCCAGTACTACCAGTTGTACCTAACTCATTAGGAGTTGACCCTTCAGGAGTTTGACCACTAAAAGTAAGTTGAGCACTCTTAGCCGTTTCAACGTCACAATTAGTTAAACTGATTTGGAAATCAACATGTGTAGACTCTGCACCATCTTGGTTTAAGTAACTTTTAGAAATTTGCCCAAAGTCTACCGTTTGATCTACAGAATCAGGAGAAATATTGCACGCTGCATTAATTACTTCTCCTTTAAAATTTACAATACCTGAGCCTTGATTCACTCCTGTTGCAGCTGTAACTGAAGATGAAACAAAAACAATCATTAATGATGATAGAGATAAACCCGATACAAACTTTTTCATTATTTATTACCTTTTAACTTAACTGATTATAGCCAACGGTTATAATCGATTTTTTGATAAATTTAGACATTAGAAAATCAATTCAAAATCAATAACCTAACAACCGAGGGAAGATTAACTTATATGGATAAAATTACATAATTATTATTGCTTAATAATTAACCTTGATAATTTTTAGAATGGTATTTATTTATACTTGACTTAATGTTAATATTATTAATATAATCCCTATAGCTAGTGATGTGATCTATAATTGTATTAAGAATTGTAGAGCCGAATTATGTTTTTATATAACATCAATTCATACGCAATATCACAGCATAACAGTCTAATCGAACAACGAACATCCAAACGTGTTGGATGTTCGTTTTGTCAATTTTTTGTCAATTGATAGTAATGTTGATTTATCCAAAAATTTATCTACATTACTCTTTGATAATGATAAAAATGATGTATTATTCTATTAACTAAAATAAAATTTATAATGGTGTTTTTATATGATATTAGTAAAATCTGTTAATGGTATATTGATAAGAGAAGACAACAACTTATCAGCTCATACTGTTTTATCTAATGCTGAGTTATTGATCTTGAAATTTCTATTAGAGAAAAATGATGTTTGTACAAGGGAGGAGTTAATTAGTTTTGCATGGCCTGAAAAGATTGTCACCTACAACTCATTAAATGTTGCTATAAATAAACTTAGAAGAGTTCTATTAAGCTTAGGTATTAGTGAATCAGTCGAAACAATTCGTGGGGTTGGTTACAAACTATCCAATAATATACAGCTAGTTGAGGAGGACCAGTTACTCTCACCTACAACAATTGAAACTAAAAGTGAAGTATTAACATCAGCTTCCGCCTTAGATGAAGATAATAAATCATCTATAACTAATTTACTTTTAGCAATTAATATTTCTTTAATTATTGCAATTTACATAAGTATTGAATTGGCATAACTATGTATAAAAATACTCATCTATACCTATCTATAATAATATTTACTATCTTGATACTACCATTGTTGATTGGTTACGCAATCGATTGTAAAAAAAACTATATTATAAACAATAAAGAGTATACCTTAGAAAGAAATGGTATAGTTTATGACATTTATCATACAAAAACAAAAACATTATGTTACAAAGCTGTAATTGAAAAGTATTTAATTAAAACACATATTATTTTATTGAAAAAATTTGATCATAAACCATGCGACTCTCTCCCTTCCAATAAAAAAATAGTCATTAATAATAGATTAGATGTATATACTGGAATATTATAAATTTATCATAACACATCATATAAATGATAAATTTTGTTAACGTTCAAGTTTACACCTCTTATTTATTTCAATACTTGGTCTATTGATTCCAAATTTTGGTTGAGATTTAAAATCTCAACCATCTAACTCTAACATCTATAAAAAATCTTTAGATACTAAAAAAAACTTTCAATCAAAAAATATCAATATCTGTAACACCATTTTTCAACCATGTCAGAGCTGGAGTTAGTGAATTATTATTAGGCCAAATAAGTGAAGCCTTCCAGTAATTATTTTTGAATTTATTAAATGAAAATGAGATCTTTCGTAAACGCTGTAATTCAAGATCTTGTTTAAGAAAGCAGTCAGGTAAGCAACTTACCCCCATCCCAGTTCGACATAAAGAAAGAATTGTGTGGATATCTTCTACATGCCATAATTGAGATCCAGATTTTATGTCAATTAACCCCAAATCATCAATATTACCAGGAACTAATAATCGGAGTTGGCAAAATTCATCATAACTTATTGTTTTTGAATGGTCATTAATATATTTTGGGGAGGCCACCCATGAACTCTTCATATGAAAAGCCGTTGTAAATTCAAATTTCATACTATCTTCAGATGGAAAAACACCTAATGCAAGATCAAGGCGTCTTGCTTCAACTTCTTTTGCCAGTACAGCACTACTTTGTTGCATTAAGAATAGTTCAACATTAGGGAAAGCATCTGAAAAATCACGAATAACTTGAATAACATCCGGGCCACATACTAAAGGATCGACCCCAACATGAATTTTGCTTTCATTTATAGTGTAGATTGTTTTCGAACTTTCAATAAAGCTATTGTAATGCGACATCATTAACTTTGCATTACGTAAAAGCTGCTCTCCTTTTTGGGTTAACCTAGGATATTGATTTGTACGATCAAATAATAAAAAACCTAAATCTATTTCAAGGTTTTGAATAGACAAGCTAATGGCGGCTTGTGTTTTTTTTAATTCCCTGGCGGCTGCACTGAAGGAACCTTTTTCGGCTGCCGTAATAAACGATTTTACACTTTCAAGTTGTATATTCATATTATTTATCATTTATTTGAATTATTTATAATTAGCTAAAATTAAAAACTATAACCTTTAATTAATTTTTAATTAATTATAAGTTAAATAGTCCAGATATATAAATTAGTTATGATATTTGTACGAAAATTCATACTGTTATATTTTACCATGAATTATTTTTATATCTAGTTTTTGTTATAAAAACAAACAATTTAAATACATCTAACTCATCAAAAAACAAAAAGCTCTAACAATTTTGATTAGGATTACCATAATGAAAATTAATCAACTTAAATTGTATATTTATCCCCAAAGTATGATACATACCATCCATGCTCTTTCTGTATTACCAAAAATAGAATTCATAAGCAGTATAGCTAGTGAGATAATAAGCTTTAAACTACCATTTAATATACATAAGGCGATAATATGAAATCTAGAAATTTATCTAAAAGTTTAAGCGTTAGTTCAATTGGTTACGGAGCAATGGGGTTAAGTGAGTTTTATGGTAAGACTGATGATAAATCTTCATTCGCACTATTAGGAAAACTCATTGAAACCGGTGTTAACTTTATTGATACAGCAGATGTTTACGGAAGAGGTCATAATGAACGTATACTTGGGCATTTCCTGGCTAGTCAGAGTGGGTCTATTCGCAACCAATTTAAAATAGCAACTAAGTGTGGGATAGAGAGATCCCTTGATTCATCTTATAACCGAACGATTAACAACTCCCGTGATTATATTACTAAATGCTGTAATGAATCTCTTATTCGTCTGGGATTAGAGCGTATTGATTTATTTTATCTTCATAGAATAAGTCCCTTAAATCCTATAGAAGAAAGTATGGAGTGTTTAAGTGAGTTAGTGAAAGAAGGTAAGATTCAGCATATTGGTCTTTGTGAAGTATCAACATCTACACTACTTAAAGCTCATAATGTTCACCCTGTTTCTGTTGTTCAAACAGAATATTCGCTGTGGAGCCGAGACATAGAAAATGATCTACTACCACTCATTAAAAAACTTGACATTGGCCTTGTCGCTTATTCACCTCTAGGTAGGGGCTTCTTAACAGGAAAATACTTAAGTCATGATAATTTTTCTGAAAATGATTTCCGTAAAAGCAATGAGCGCTTTTTTACACAAAACATTGCTCACAATGTAACATTACTGGATATTGTAAAACCTATAGCAAATAAGTACGAAGCAACTATCGGGCAAATATCTTTAGCGTGGCTTCTTACACAGTATGACAAACTAGTCCCCATTCCCGGAACTAAGCATATCAACTACCTTATTGAAAATACAGAAGCATCCAAGATAGATTTAGATATGGACGATGTTGAGTTCCTTAATAATACAAAAAAACATTTTAAAGTTAAAGGTAATCGTTACTCAGAAGAAGGCATGAAAGGAGTTGATTCATAAGTATTTGATAATAAATCACATTAATTTAAATGACCGTAAGACGAATATCTTTTTAACAAAGTATATATTGAAGCTTTCCCAAAAGTAATCACAATCTCTTCACCCTATACTTACTGATCCACTACCAATCAATAAAGAGTTAGCATATGAAAAAAGAAAATTATCTAGTTAGTAACAAAATCCCAACAATTAAGCAACTTCAATGTTTTCTTGCTGTAGCTTATGAACTCAGTTTTCGAAAAGCAGCAGAAAGGCTTAGAATGACCCAGCCGCCACTTACTCGTCAAATACAATGTTTAGAAAATGTAATGGGTCAAGATTTATTTGATAGAAACACTCATAGTGTAAATTTAACAAAAGATGGAAGATCTCTAGTAATAAAAGTCGAGAAGATAATTAATGATATTTTTGAATTAAAGGTACAATCTCCTGACAAAGAGAATAATCTACGTATAGGACTTACTTACACACTGAACTTTGAAACAATGGATGGTGTGAATTCCCTACTAAGCCAACTAGAAAAAGAAGATGAAATAAACACCCCTTACTTAACATCAGCACAATTATTACAATGCCTAACTAAACATTCCCTTGATTTAATTTTAATCGGAGAAAAAACAACGGATCAAGACAGCTCATTCCTGTATAACTTTGTATGTCATGAACCTATACTTATAGCTCTACCTTCATCACACCCAGCTAGCCTGAAGAATAAAGTATCATTAAATGAAGTATCTGATTTACCGCTTTTTTGGTTTTCCAGAAGTGCAAATCCCTCATTTTATGATAAGTGTGAAAAGGTATTTTCTAAGCTAGATATTCCAATTCAAAAGCTACGGGAGCCTGAAGATTCATTAACTATGTTATCTCACATTGCCCGCGGTAAAGGTATTGCTCTTATGCCTAGATCAAAATCTACTTTTTATCAGCAAGGTTTATGCTATCGGGAATTAATAGAGAGTGAAGCTAAGCATATTTGCATTGATGTATATGCTGTGATCAGAAGTGATGAGAAAAGAGAATCCGTTATTTATGCTCATAATTTACTAAGCAAAAATAACACATTATTGATATAAATGAGCTCCCCGCTCTAACCAACCGAGCGGGGTTTACATTGAAACATCTAAATCTATGATACTACAGCGGATAGAAAGTTTACTTACCTTAGCACCAAGGGATAGACTCCGAATAAAGCTCAGTGCTTTCACTAAATCTTGTGTTTGAATCTTTGATTTATTATCTATACGCCCATCATTTGTCATATCAGTATCTACAACGCTAGGGCATAAACAACAAACTTTGACTCCAAAAGGAAGTAGTTCTTGGTATAGCGATTGACTATAACTAACAATTGCAGATTTTGTAGCTGAATACGCCGCAATTTTAGGAAGAGGCTCTAAACCAGCAGTTGAACCAAGGTTGTATATCTCTCCGTAACCTTGCAGCTTCATTCTATCTGCAACTAAATTGCAAGCTATAATAGTGGATACTAAGTTAACATTCACTAATTCAGAAAGTTTATTTAACGAAATATTAGTGCTACCGGCTACCAAAATACCAGCACTGTTAACCATAACATCAATATTTTCATATTTTTGAATAATAGATGCAATAACAGATTCCACTTCAGATGGGTCATTAAAGTCAACGGATATTGTATCAACAAAACATAATGGGTATTCTGACTGTAACTCTTCTTTAATTTTTCTCAGGTTTTCTCGATTTAAAGCAAGCAATACCAGAGTGTATCCTTCCCGAGCAAAGTAACAAGAAATTGTTTTACCGATCCCGCGACTGGCGCCAGTGATTATAGCTAATTTAGACATAAGCAACCCTATAAAGTGATATTATATAATAGTAAAAGCATAAGAATTCATCTCAAATGTGACGCCTTATTAAATTTCATCATTAGTTAAACTTCGAACCAACATATGAGCTCTATTCATTTGTTCAGGTTCTAGATTACGATGACTATCACGACCAATAAATATTTTAAACATAGGCATCCCAAATTGATTCAAAAAAATGACAGATGCAGTTAAGGTTCCTCGAAAATAACGCTCAACAAATGCAACATGTTTACAGTTAATAGCTTTAATATGGCAATTAAACCCACTGACTTTACAGCGTAAATTGAAATATCCATGACGACAAGTACCAGAAGGCAGGTTTCCATAAAACTCACTGATCATATCAGGTGTATTTATGATAAGAGAAACTTTACCCCAATCGCATATATCATCCCAAATATAATCAAAATATTTTCCTGAAACCAATGTCACATTATTTGAATAAAGGAGTACATCAAGTACACGAACTTTAAACTGCTCAGCGACCGCCTCTAGGGTACTATCTGGCATAATCTCTAAATATGATTTCAAAGCATCTATCTTATTTTGAGTTAATCTCATAACATATTCCTCTTATTTATAGTTAATCAAACCTCTAAATATCACGCTAATTCATCAATAAATAAAACTAACTATGCCTTGACTCATAAATATTCCTTCCTGGAGATATATTTTTCATTAATGTACGGGGAGTAAAACCCTCAACTGATTTTGATGAAAATATCTATTAGCTATGTAAAGTTGATTTATGTTTTTGATAGGTATCAAAATTAAAAGGATAAAACATACTAGTAAAAAGTATTGTTCATGCTATTGATATAATAATATATGACTCATATATAAACATAAACCGAATTGATAAAAATCCTTAAAATTTTATAATGAAATGTAATTTTTATTTTTCATTATAGTTCTTGTAACATGAACTCGTTTACCCGTTGCTCTTGATCGATTTATATCTGACATTAACCTAAGGTTTGATAATCTCTCGTTGTGAATCTCATTTAAAAGTGATGGTTGAAAGTCTTTATTCTCATTAATACTATTATTTGAGGGGATATTTTTTAAAAACTCATCATTATCTGCGAGATACAAGAATTCTCGATTTCTCCAATAGTTTGGATTAAAATCACTTATTTCATCCGCTGACATGTGTTTAAAGGTTTCTGCTTTTTTAGCTAAATTATTAAAAGATCTTGAATTAAATATGTCATCATAATTGAATTTATCGTTCCCATTTATATTTTCAGGGTCTTCCATGTATTCTTTTGCCACCCTCCAATTTAAGGCATTTCTTTTGGATGAAGAACCCTCAGTTGTGTTCCAAATCCCCCTTCTATTCTTATCTGATTCATTCAATTCATACTCTGATAACCTATCATTAGCTGATAACGTCTGTGGAAAAATAACTTCTCCCATTATGTCATTATCATAAAAAATGCTTGTCCCCTTGGACGTTTTCAGATCATTAAATAGATCTGATCCAATAATATTATCAGGGTGATAAAACACAGACTGCTGCCTTGTTTTTTCAGTTTTAGTACCCTGTAAGCCACTAATATTTACAAATTGATTACTTGTAAGTTCACCAGATAAAAATTTAGACTGTGAGTTATCAAACTCATTTTTACTGATATATGAGTTATAAACTGCTATTTCCTCAATATTATTAGCTGCAGAAAAAATAGGTATAACAACAAAACTTGTAGCGATAAGGCTTGGAAATAATGAATAAAGACGATTAATCATAATGAAAAGATCCTATTCCAAATATTTATGAGATGAGGTTTAAGGTCGAAATTATAAATTGGCTTGAACCAAAGTGCTTTCACTATTATTAAGGTGTGTATACTCTTCCTTCAAATATTCCGTTGGAGCCTCTATACCATCTAGTTGACATGGACTAATGTGGAATGATTGTCCAAAATCTTTCATAAATCTCCCTGATAACGGAGTTAGACAAAATAAGTGAAAATCTTGCATATTACTTAAAGTTGAAATTATATCTCCAAATTTCCGATTCATTTTTATAAGTATATTATTCCATGCTTTAGAATTGCGAAATATTTCGCTAGCATTAATATCAAAACTTAAACGCCGACGGGCAAACACATCATAGCATTTCGATTCATCTTCAATAATCATCATTGCAGCATTAGAGTTTAACGCTAGGTTTTGAGTATGGCGTGCAATACCACTAATTAAAATGAAGTATTTCCCATTTTCAAAAATATAGGGAGTATAACTTGCATTCGGCTTACCAGAAGAATCTAGACTTGCAAGATGTAAGGTCTGAGTACTTTGATGAAGCGCTTCAATCTCTTGACGAATGATACCTGTTAACGTATTTGGCCTATCATTTTTACATGGTTCTAATAATTTCATTTACCCCCCTTGTCAATAAAAAAGACAACATTGCTTATGAATTTTTCATCTAATATATATCATCTCAAAGAAAACTCAATTGATAACAAGTATCATTAATATTATTAATTTAGTATTTCTATAAATAAACATTCAAACCAACACAAGCAATTGAAAATAAAGGGAAAAACGCACGCACAAATAATATTTTCAATTAAATTATTTTACCTATGAATACACATATAAGACAGATACCCAGAATTTTCCCCATTGTGTATGCTCTATTTCCGAAATTTTACCGTTCTTGGCGTAAAGCATCGCCCAATTCGGGCGGTGATATAAGTCATTATTGCGGGCGTACCAACGGTCGCGATATTAACGTAGCACAGAATATAAAAACCGTCGGACTGCCGGGGTTAGCTTAAGGAGCGACTTGGTCGGAGATTAGAGTAATACAACTTAGTGAAAGCGTGATGAAACAGGGATTTGTTCTCGTAGCGATATGAGAACCCTCGCCCGATAAGGGCGGGGAGAAATCAGACTTATCTATTACCTTTTGTGCATCAAGTGATTATTGAAATATTTATGTACATGACATGACGTCATACAAAATAAAAGTGCACTATAATTTAGATTGAACCTAACTTTATCTCCGACCAATAACGGTTTATCTGAACTTTCAATAATTAAGTGATCGCTTGTAGAAGATACTATTTTTATTCCTTTTGGTGCTTTAAGACCAGTAACACACACATCTTGACGCCCTAATGCAAGGATAGATTGTGAAATCACACCTCTATCCTCAGGGTTTGCTTTCTCTCCAAAAGCATTGGCCCCTCGTTCACCCCAAGGTAACGTTGGTTTAACTTTTGATTCGATCACTTCTGCTGTTAAATAAACCGTATCTATATGTAATCCCGTAATATTTCCCCCTTTTAAGGTTTCACACCCCAAAAAAATTGCTTCACCAATCCGTAGGTTATTTATCCTGTTTTTACTTGTATTGGTAAGCGCCCAGTTAATTGATGCTGAATTGCCTCCTGAGATGATTTCTAGATTAATCCCAAATAATGCCTCAACTTTATCGACAAGATCAGAAAGAACTCCCATATTTTGACTATCAGGCTCAACACCATAGCGGCAGGCCAAATTCGAACCAATTCCTTTCAAAGTGATATTCGGTAAAAAAGCAATTTCAGAGATGAACGCAAGAACATGATTTGGCATTATACCTTCCCTCAGATCACCAAGTTCAACCATAACAATTATCTCATGCTGTCGACCTTGTTGTTCAGCGACACTTGAAAGCTGCCTAATGACTGTAATTTCAGAATTTAAACTTATGTCACAATACTTTATAACGCTAGAAATTTGGCTTAACATGGGAGTTCTAATTAGCATTTTAGGGGAAGTAATACCGAACTCTACCATCTTCTGGAGGTTCTCAATTCTTGAGTCTGCCAACATTGTTGCCCCAGCATCAAGAAGCACTTGTGATATGACAGGATGCCCCAAAAAAACTTTTGTAACAGGTGTCACAGAAATATTTTTCAAAGAAAGTTGCTCAATGAGGAATTTAGCGTTGTGATATATTTTCAGGCAATCAACATCTAACCTGGGGTAACTCAAACCTTTACGCCTAGTTTACTTGCGATCAAAGGTGAAGCTGACTGTATTATTTCAATAAGTTGTTCAACCGGTTGTAACAAGGCATCAGTAACAGGTATACCAAACTCAATTTTATATTTCTCTATCATGTTAAGAGTATCATCTATCGACATACCTTCGTGGTTAAGTGTTATTCCAATAACATTAGTATCAGAAAATGTTTCGATAAGATCTATTTCAATGGATAATGGAGATACCTTGTAACCAGGAAAGTCAGTACGATATAAACGCTTAGGAGCATGCTGCAATATCACACCAGTTGGACAACTCCCACGTAAAATAAAAGCACTGGTACAGAATGCCGGATGGCTTAAGGCTCCTTGCCCTTCAATAATGATAATATCAGGATTTTCTGCCTCATAAGCTTGTAGAATAACGGCCTCCAACTCTCCAGCACAAAATTGAGAAGGTACAGCATCAAGCGCCACACAGTACTTAGCTCCTTGAATAATCCCAGTTTGACCTGTAGCTATCAAAACTACATTTAAGCCTTTTTTAATCAATTCATTCTTCAGAATTGTTGCCGTAGTTCGTTTCCCTAGCGCACAATCCGTTCCCATCACAGCAATGCGAGGACAATTAACACTGTGTATTTTACCAGTAAACATTTTGAGTTCACTTTTACACTTTGGCTTACGCGTATCGATAATTTGAACCTTGTACTCAAGGCTTGCTTTTAAAAATAATGGGTCCTCATTTAGAAACTCGTGTAATCCATTTACAATACTCATTCCTAACGACATAGCATTTAAAATAACGGCCTTATCTGTATCAGATAATAACCCACTTGATGGAGCTACCCCCAAAATAAAGTAATCAGGGATAACTCCTTCTATCATTATTGATTCGATGATATTAGCGACAATAGGGATCCCATTAAACTTTTTATCCAGTATTGCACCAGAATCTAAATTAGCTAACTCACTATCGATAACTGACACAATGCGATAACTTAAAGAATGTCTTACTAAGCCATTTGCTGTTTTACCGTTAACTTTACCAAAGTTCCCTTCACAGTATATAACGGCTGAAGGTATGGCTGATTGAGTATATTCAGCCAATGGCAACCAGGGGATCCCATAGGGAGAAATAGTTGTAATTCCAATATTTGTTAGATTGAATATGTTATTTAAATTTGTAGTGGACATATTTTAAAGCCTGAAGTAATGCTTAGCAGGGCAACTAAAAAATACCGAGAGAAGGAGAACCCGGAAAAAATAGACGCCCCACCAAGCACATGGGGGATAGGTATAAGTGAGTATACCTCCTGATTGATAACCAAGATTGTATGTCAAACTTGTACCCAAGATGCTTAAATCAGCAGCATTATTGATCGTGTTAATTGAAGTAAAAATATACTTTTAACTCGTAACTACTTTGTAGGCAGTTGTATGATGCATCGACAATATAGGCGGCAACACAGCAGTCCCACTAATATTTTCCCTTTGATTTATCAAATTGATAGTCACCTCATACAACATATTCTTATAACCGATTAGAAATGAAAGGTATTCAAAACCTGCAGTAATATCACTTAAAGCTACAGCTCATTTGTCTTACTTCTATTGACTCTTTAACGAAAGGAATACCTGAGAAAAATATGCATATCCTCTTAGACTCTTCCCCTGTCACTTGACCTCATGTCGAACAAAATAAGAATTATTCAATCATGATAGAAAGCGACCGAGCAGCTAATTAAGGATGGTTTATATTGATGTGATTAAGTCTATACGTAACAAGACCACCTCGAGTTACAGTAAAGTTCCATTGACTGTCACCTTCAATAAAACTGTATGTATTTACATCTTTTGTTTGTTCAACTTTACTTAAAAAAACGTCTAAAGATGAGCTCTCAAGAAAAAACTCCCCTGCAGAAGAATTCAGATCAAGGCTATTAGTTACCTTAATATTGATCGTTGATTCAGGAAGAATATTGGGTAACCATCCTTTTCCGAATAAATTGTCTTTTTTAGCCTCCTCATAGGTTAAATATTCCGTTGTAATATTTTCAGAGCAGCCCATTACAGAAACCATTGCTAAAATTGAGATAAAAATGAATGCTTTCATATATCCACCAATACTTAACCTTATCTCCCACCAAATTACAGTGGGAGATCCCTATTTGTCGGCACACACCAAGTTAACTTCCGCTGCAGTATTAGTATCCTCCGACACTCTCAACATATGAAAATACGATATTCTAGCTTTAAAGTATTGCAAGCATAAATCACGTTATTATATGCATGCCTAGTTTTGACCTTTACATGACAATATCGACTCGACGGTTCATTGCTCGACCTTGGGCCGTTGCATTACTCTCGATAGGTAGAGCTTCACCGTAACTTTTGCTATTCAAGCTAGTCTCTTTCACCTCATGGTCAATTAAGTATTGCATCGAGGACTCTGCACGCTGTAAGCCAAGAGAATAGTTATACTCTTCAGAGCCGGCATTATCGGTATGCCCTTCTAAATTGATAATGTGTTGAGTATCCGTTAATTTTTGAGCGATAGCTTTTAGTACCGTTTGAGACTCAGGAGTTAAATGTTGACTATCAAAGTCAAAATACACACGAGCAATGAGTTCGCCTCCTTGACCTTCTACTGTGTTCATCAAGCCAGCAGTATTCAAATACTCCCAACACTGCGAATCAATACCGGTTTTAGTCGCTAGAGCGAGTAAGTCGCCTGTTATCAGAGGATCATCTGTAGCTTCATGGATCTGTAAATAGCCATTGCGATGATGAGCAATCCCAACTACCTCATCAATTTGTGTAATATGAGTGATTGTTTGTGCATTAGTGGAACATAATCTCATAATATCTTGACTATCTGGTGTCATCGCGTAGATATTCGCTGAACTAAGCAATAGAGCACTGAATGATAAATAAGAAAAAATACATTGTTTTGTCATAATAATTAACTCTCTAAGTGGCGGTAATATAATTTGCTGATGCCGTCTTTTTTTGAACCTTCTTTGATCATCCTTACCATTTCTCTAAGCAAATAGTCCAATTCCTCGACTTTGATCATATTTTCTTGCCCTACACATTTTTTGAAGCTTGCTTCCCCAAGAACATTAAATTGGATGCCAATACCCCCTAAATACAAAGGTTGTTCACTGTCATCAAATTTTTCTCTAATGGCATCACATAACCCTTGGTTCACCAGCTGATTGAAGGTGTTAGGATAAGGCATCTCTTCTCCGTCACTTAAAATCAAAATCATTTTAACGCGTGATTTATAATCTCTTACTTCTTTCGGTGAAGATGAAGTAGGGCGCCCTTGTTCTAAAATTTGAGCCCCTCGTATCAAACCTTGATAAACCGAAGTAGATCCCTTAGGCGACATACTGTAAACGGGTGATAAATCCATTTTCTCTGACGTAAGCGGGATAGTCCAAAAATTACTACCCTCTTGACAAACCCCCCCACTGTATAATCGTTGATTCATCGATGGAAAATGCAGGTTATTAGCTTTCTCAGTAAAAATGTTAGCGACTGTACTTTGAAAATCAATATAAGCATACGGATCAGGGTAATACCCCTCAAGCAGTGGTTCTACCATTTCTGAAGCTGATGTTTTTAATACCTTAACTATAGTACGTGCATCACGCTGGCGTTTTTTATCTGTACAACCATACTCGCCATTACTACAACCTTCTACTTCACCTATGGACCATGAAGACCAAGTCGACCAATCAATGTCTTCATAAGATGAGTAATTACTACCTTGAAAATTCGGACGATAATCTAATTGAGTCATACACCATAACGTATTATTTCGTTGTTCCTGCACTCGCATGTTGTAAGGCACAAATGCAATACGGTTAACCACTTCATCTTTTCCCTCTGGCGGTACTAAGATCTTATCAACAATAATTTGTATGGCGGATTGGAGTGCTTGAATTCTCCCCCCCTCCAGCATTGAACCTGAAAAATCAGCAACAAAGACAATATCAATACCATTTTCCCCAAAATAAATAGGGTATGTACGAGCCAATGCGCGGTTAGCAACGGTTTCTTTTGGAGAGAAACTAGGGATAATACTACTACTGAACCACGAGGTATGATCGGTACTTGCTGTTACACGATATTGATAATATTCCGTTTCTTCATCGCCATAAGGTGTAGGGTAATACTCAACCCCTTCTGAGCGTTCAACATTGATATCGCGAATACTAGATATATTACGGATATAAGCTTGGATATAATCTGTAGCCAAACGATTTTCATACGTTC